>JAFDVL010000100.1 GCA_018268995.1 Acidobacteriota bacterium
TTAAGCTTCTGTCATGCAGTTAGCCAGCCAACATAACTTTCCCCTGTAAGATTGGGGCAATTTTCTGAGTCAATTCGTTAAAGTCATTTCCCTGGTGGGGGGCTTCATTCTTTGTAACCCGCCGACATTGTGATTCGGATGGCAATGTCCCCCAAAAAATCAGGGCAAATATTAGAAGAAACTCTCTCGCCATTAAGACATCCCTACTCTATCTCCACGACCACACTACCTCGGCACTTCCACTGAAGCCAGAATTTCATCAATCACCTGATCCGCCGTAATGCCTTCGATTTCAGCATCGGAGCGCATCACGATGCGATGGCGCAAGACAGGATGGGTGACATCGCGAACGTCATCGGGCGTTGCAAAATCGCGGCTGCGCATGGCGGCAAGGGCTTTGCTGGCCAGCAACAGGGCAACCGAAGCGCGGGGGCTGGCTCCCCAATGAATGTTGGCGTGTTCGCGTGTGCGGCGAACGATTTCAACCAGATATTTTTGGATGCTTTCGTCAACTGTCACGCGGCGCACGGCGGCTCGCGTTTCCGCAATTGCGGCGGGGTCTTCCAGCGGTTGCAGGTTGGCGGACTCCAGCTTGCGAGCATTGAACCCGGCCTGCCAGTTGGCGATGACTTGGAGTTCCTGTTCTTCGGTCGGATAGGAAATGATGACCTTCAGCAAAAAGCGATCCAGTTGCGCTTCAGGCAGGGGATATGTGCCCTCATATTCAATCGGGTTTTCCGTTGCCAGCACCAGAAATAAGGGCGAGAGCGGATGACTTTCGCCATCAATCGAAACCTGTCGCTCTTCCATCGCTTCCAGCAGGGCGGCTTGTGTCTTGGGCGGCGTGCGGTTGATTTCGTCCGCGAGCAACAAATCCGTGAAGACCGGGCCATAACGCAAGGTAAACTGCGACGTAGATAAATTGAACACGTTCGTCCCCGTGATGTCTGACGGCATCAGATCAGGAGTGAACTGAATTCGATTGAACGATGCGCCGATCACTTTGGCCAATGTTTTGATCAGTAGCGTTTTTGCAGTTCCGGGTACGCCTTCCAGAAGCGCGTGACCTTCGGCAAAGAGGCAAATCAAAATCTGGTCAATAATATCGTCCTGACCGACGATTACTTTGTGGATTTCCTGGCGTATTTGCTGGGCTATGGTGGCGACGGTTTCTGACATAGGGAGTTTGAACTTCGGGCTTTGGCTTTTGGCCTTGGCACAACCCCGGAGACGAAAGTCCCAAGCCCCAAGACCTGCATAAAACTGTTAACCGAAAAATCGCGCACACTATAGCGAAAGAAACCGGATGCGACAAGTTAGCGCGAAGATTGGGAGTTGCCCATTGCGCCACGTACCAAAAAACGGTACTCTGTGCGCCGTGTCCCGCCGAAACGATCCCAATATGCCGAACCTGATTATCGGGTCTCGTGGTAGTAAGCTCGCGCTCTGGCAGGCGAACTGGGTCAAGTCCGAGCTGGAAAGACTACATGACGGCCTCACCGTCGAAATCGAGATCATCAAAACCACTGGCGATAAATTAACCGAAGCGTCTCTGGCGCGGATGCCTGGCAAAGGTGTTTTCACAAAAGAGATTGAAGAAGCGTTGCTGGATCGCCGGATTGATTTAGCGGTTCACAGTCTAAAGGACTTACCTACAACCTTGCCTGAAGGCATGCATCTGGCGGCAATCACCAGACGCGAAGACCCGCGTGATGCCCTGATCGTAAATCGCCGTCTTGCTTCACGCGTCAATTCCCTGCTCACATTACCTGTACAGCCACGCATCGGTACCAGTAGCCCGCGCCGTGCAGCACAGATTCGCCTGCTGCGTCCTGATGCACAAATTTTTGAATTGCGCGGCAATGTCGAAACGCGGCTGCACAAATTGGACGAAGGCGATTACGACGCCATTATTCTGGCAGCAGCAGGGCTCAATCGGCTCGGTTTCAGCTCGCGGATTACCCAATGTATTCCGATCACACAATTGCTTCCGGCAGTTGGGCAAGGCGCGCTCGGCATCGAAACCTGCATTGAAGACGAACGCACAAATTATTTACTCGAAGGTCTCAATCATTGGCCAACGCGAAATGCAGTCGAAGCCGAACGTGCGCTGCTGAAAGGTTTGGGCGGAGGCTGTGCAGTTCCGATTGCCGCCTTTGCGCAGGTTGATGGAAGTGCAGACAACGCACCGATTCAGTTGGAAGCGCTGGTTTGCAATGTGTCGGGCACAAAAATAGTGCGGCATACAGTCACCGGAACGCAGTTCAAATGCGAAGAATTGGGCCGCCTGTTGGCGCGTCATTTAATTGCAGCAGGTGCGCGCGAATTGCTGGACGAATCAGATGACATTGAACCTGTGGGAGAGCCTGAGTTTGAGCCGCCGTCCGGGACGATGATGTCCGGGATGATGTCGAACCAGACAAGGCCGCCCTCAATCGAAACGAAATTGTCCTCTTCGCATTCATCGCCGTACGATTCCGTAGCCTATGCCGAGGCGTTTGAGTCGGAAAGCTCAACAGCGGTCGCGGTGCTGGAGGAAACACCAGAACCCCAAGCCTATGCTGAGCCTAGTTTTGAGTTGCCCACGGAAGCGTTGCCGGAGCCAATCGTTAAGAATGAAATCCCATCGGAACCCGAACCACTTCCGATGATTTCTCCTGCGGTTTCCCCGTTGTCGGAAGAAACTTTCATAGAAGAAATTGAGGAAGAAACTGAGACGCAAACACTTCCGCTGACAGGTAAGCGCATTCTCGTCACGCGAGCACGGCATCAGGCAGATGGACTGGCCAATGCGCTAAAAACACAAGGTGCAGAAGTGATTTCCTGCCCGACGATTGAGATTCGCCCGCCCGATAGCTGGAAAGCATTGGATGCTGCGATTAACAATTTGCGGGCGTATCACTGGTTAGTATTTACAAGCTCAAATGGCGTGAGTTTCTTCCTGCGACGGTTTGACGAAACAGGACATGGGCGCGCTGAATTGGCGGCGCTGAAAATTTGTGCGGTTGGAAAAAAGACCGCAGATAAGCTCAAGGAAGAACGGCTGCAAGTTGACCTGACGCCTGACAAATTTACGGCTGAAACGCTGGTGTCGGCGTTCATCAGAAAATTCGGTGTCAGCCAAAGAATTCGTGGCACCCGGATGCTGCTGCCTGCGGCCAAAGCGACGCGCGACGTGATTCGACCTTCGCTCACCAAGCTGGGGGTTGATGTAGATGTGGTTGAGGCGTATCAAAACGTCCTGCCAGATCTTTCCAATGAAGAAGTTTTGACCATCGTGCATCAGGCACAAGCGGACTACGTAATCTTCACCAGCCCTTCAACGGTCAATAATCTGGCAGTGCTGTTGGATTCAGATCAACTTGCCTCCCAATTGCCACAGACACGCGTTGCCTGCATTGGGCCGGTCACAGCCAAAGCGGCAGAACAATGCGGGCTTACAGTTCATTTGCTGCCAGAAGAACACACGGTTCCTGCCATCGTTGATCTGATCATCCAGGACAGTCAGGGATAAATTTTATTTGATAAAACGAATTGTCAGCGGATAGCGATAAGTCACGCCTTCATTTGCCTTCATGGCAGCCACAATCATCAAGATCAGACCACCAATCCCCAGCACAAATAAAAGCGGAATACCTATCAGCAAAATTATTAGAATTGCGGCAATGATAACGTAAATCGTCAGGCTGATCTGAAAATTGACGGCTTCCTTGCCCTGATCATTCACAAACCAGGATTGATCTTTTTTCATCATCCAGATGATTAGGGGAGCAATTACGTTGGCAAAAGGGATTCCGGTAAATCCAGCGAGGCCAGAGAGGTGACAAATCAATGCCCAGTTGCGGTCATCCTTTGAGATTTCGTGCATACAATGACTCCTTCTTCATAAAACAAACCGTCACAGTATGCGAAGCCCGCGTATATTTGTAAATCCCCTTCCCCATCAGCTTGTTGTTCCCGTAGCCTGCTGGCTTTTGCCGTAGGATTCTTCCGCTACTAATTTTTCTGCATCAGCAGCGCACATCGGACGATTGATAAAATAGCCTTGCCCGTACTCGCAGCCTAAAGATCGCAATTGTTTGATCTGCGCCGCAGTTTCAATCCCTTCTGCCACAACAGACATTTTCAGATTGTGGGCCAAAGTTAGCATCGTGCGCACAATTTCAGAGCTTTCCAGCGAAACATCCATGCGGCTGACAAAGGCGCGATCAATTTTTAGAGTGTCTATGGGAAAGCGGTGCAGGTGGCTGAAGGAAGAATATCCCGTCCCAAAATCATCTATCGCCAACTGACTGCCGAGCGCCTTAAGTTCATTCAGCATGGCCGCCGCCGAATCAGCATTTTCCATAATCACGCTTTCTGTAATTTCCAGCTTGAGAAATGGCGCAGGTAAGCCTGTTTTTTCTAAAATTTCGGCAATGACTTCGATCAGGTTCGGCTGTGAAAATTGCTTGCCTGACAGGTTGACGTTGATGGTCAGCGGCTGACTGCTCGGATATTTCTTTTGCCACTCGCGCAATTGTCGGCAGGATTCCTGCAACACCCAACGTCCAATTGGATTGATCGTGCCGTTGTCTTCAGCAATCGGGATAAAATCAGCCGGGCTGATAAAGCCTCGCTGCGGATGATTCCAGCGAATGAGCGATTCAAATCCTGTAAGTCGGCCCGTCACAAAAGAAACGATTGGCTGATAGTACAAAACAAACTCACTGCGCCCAATCGCCAGCCGCAAATCGGTTTCCAGCTGCATGATCTTCAACGCCTGCTCGCGCATTTGGGGATCGAAAATTTCAAACCGAGCTTTGCCATTGAGCTTCGCGCGATACATTGCAGTGTCAGCATCGCGGATCAAATCTTCAGCACTTTCACAAAGCGTGGAACTGAGTGTGATTCCGATACTGACAGTCGTGAACACCTCGCGTTCGTCGAGTGCAAATGGTTGCGAGAGGATTTTCTGGATGCGATTCGCCACAAAGGCAACATCCTGTTCTTCGCGCAAGTGATCTATCAGCACTACAAATTCGTCCCCGCCTAAACGAGCGACCATATCGCTGGGACGCAACGCGGCCTGTAGGCGCTGGGCAATTTCGATTAGCAATCTGTCCCCGACCTGATGACCTAAACTATCATTGATGATCTTGAACCGATCCATATCCAGAAACAGGACAGCAAACACATACGTGTCATCCAACCGCGCTCGTTCCAATGAACGACGCAACCGATCCATAAAGGCGGTGCGATTTGGCAGGCCCGTCAAATCATCGTGCAACGCACCATAACGCAATTGTTCCTCGGCCTGACGCCGCCCTGTAATATCGGTTTGCGATCCGACCATGCGATAAGCTTTGCTGGAAGCATCACGCACGGCAATCCCACGGCTCAGCATCCAGCTATAGCTGCCGTCGTAGTGCAACATGCGATGTTCGTGCTGAAAATGCGGTGTCTGCCCTTCCAGGTGTGCCGCCAATTCGCGTTCCAATTTCGGATAATCTTCAGGATGTACGCGACTGAACCATTCTTCGGGACTATTGCCTATATCGTCCTCCGCGTAGCCCATCATAGACTTCCAACGCGTTGAGTAAAACACTTCGGATCTTTTCAAATCCCAATCCCAGAGGCCATCGTTAGCACCATGCGCTGCCAGGGCATACCGCTCTTCACTGGCCCGCAAAGCTTCCAGCGTCTGCGCATCTTTAATGGCATAACGAATTGAGCGTTCCAATAAAGAGGGAACCGTTTCAGCCTTGACCAGATAATCTGCTGCGCCACCTTGCATGACTTCGACGTCCAGAGTGCGATCTCCCTGATCGTCGAGGAAAATGATTGGCACACTGACCCCAGTCTGTTGTGCCTTGCGGAGTAGTTCCAAGCCCGTTTGTCGCCCCAGCGAAGAATCAATCAGACAAACTTCATGAGTCTTTTGCAACAAGACAGCTAAAGCCGCATCTGCATCTGAAATTCGTGTTACGTCAAAGGTGTTTCGGTGACTTTCCAACAGCAGATATTTCGCGAGGAGCGGCACTTGCTCGTCGCTCCCGACCAATAATACTTTCACCGGACAAACACTCATAAATTTTCTTAGCTTCCGTTGTAGTTCGGAGGTAAACGTCTGGCAGCAGTTTGGTTGTGCCGTAAGCCCATCAGAGTTGATGGAACACAGTACGTGAGGCGCGATTTCGGGTTGAACGGGTAGGGCGCTAAGCTATTTCAGGGTGTCGGCGTTGAAGTAGTGTTGAAGTAGTGAGGCTCTGTTCGCAAGAATAACGAGGCACTAAATAAAGATCAAGGCAAATCTTTACCCACCTTATCGGGCTTCTACACAGATCGGCAAAGAAGCCATAGGCAGCGCATTACCAGGCGGCATTCGCAACCACAATCATAAATCCCAAAATTCCTATCCCCAAAACTACTCGCGCAATCATGGATGACCGTTGAGGTGCGAATTGATAGCTGAAACGCCAATCTGCTTCGGAGGTTGCAGGCAAAACAAGTAAGGGTGAATTTGTAGTACGCATAGGTGAATCAATGACCGAAATTCTTTTCAATCTCGTGTACGGCGGGGTCAGCGTCTGGCCTACGGAAAAGCTGTTTGAGGCCATTGCGGGGCTAAGGCAAAAGCGGTTGCCAAGGATAATGAGACAACCGTCGAAGATCAAGAAAAAAATCCGAAGACAGTTTTTTTGTGTCAATTCTCTAATGTCTCGCGCATTGCCACGTTACGAGTTTTCGTTTCAATTTCATCACAGATTCAAACACTGCCTGTAACAGTTACGGTCTTCAGCTTGCTCGCCTTTCCAGTGTTGATTTACGGATAGTAAAAGCTACTACCATCGGATGAAGTTAACTGGAGCTTAGAATGATTATTAATTTACCGAGAAAGCAAAGTTTTCGAGCAGTTATCTCTTCTCTACTCGCACTGGTCTTAGCGTTGGGACCAGTTTTTTCTGGCAGCCCGCAAGCAGCAACTATGCCGCAAACTGTCACAACCGATGTGACAGTTTTTGACGCTGAACAGAAACTTTCGGTTGAATTACGACTGGCCGTTCACGGGCAACCACTTCTGGATACCTCCTGGCTGCTACCAAACAATCGAGTCGAAGTTCTGATTGTGAGCAATAACGTAGATATTGAGCTGAAGAAATTGCGGGAAAGTATCGTGAATGCTGGAGGCATCATTTACTACCGCTATGTTTCAGTAAAAGGACTCTGGGCAATCCTGCCAATTGACAAATTGCTCACCGTCGCGAAACGCAGTGATGTGACCCGCATCGTCCCGAATCGCATTGCGCGTAGCAGTTCTTTTGATTTGGCTACGACCTCAGGAGCAGCGGCCACCGCGCCCGCAGCCACCGCATTAACGACATCGAATAGCGTTGACGGCTCAGGCATTGGAATCGCAATCCTTGATTCAGGCATCATGAAATCTCATCAAGCCTTCCTTGATGCGGCAGGAAAATCGCGCGTCAAATACGGCCTGGATGTGATCAAGGCCAGTGAGATTATTAAATCAAATACCAGCCTCACCAGCACGCTCATCCGCGATTATTCAGCCCTGATCAAACCAGGAAGCCTGTTGATGGAATATGGCGAAAATCTTGTCAGTACAATGAATGACCCAAGTCCTGATGTCTATGGACACGGCACACACGTTGCGGGAATCGCCGCCGGGCGCAGGATTCCCAACGCCATCAGTCAGCGTTTTTCAGGCATTGCCTCCAATGCCAATTTGGTTGACCTCAAGGTTCTTAATGGGCAGGGACAAGGGGCGTTAGCGGATGTGATCAAGGGGATTGACTGGGTTTTATTCAATCAGAAAACGTATAACATTCGCGTCATCGTGCTAAGTCTTTCGACTGATTCCACTGAATCGTATCAGGCCGATCCGCTTTGTCAGGCAGTCCGTAGCGCCGTGGCCGCAGGAATTACCGTGGTCGTTTCCGCTGGAAACTTTGGCAAGTCACTGGCCGGAAAAGAATTATATGGCAGCATTGCCTCCCCCGGTAATGAGCCTTCAGCGCTGACAGTTGGTTCTGTCAACGTTCACGATTCCGATCTTCGCAATGACGATACGGTCAATTACTTTAGCTCACGCGGGCCGACACGCGGGAAATATCTGGATGAAAATGGCGTTCGCCGCGCTGACAATTTATTCAAACCAGATCTGGTTGCGCCTGGACATCGCATTGTTTCGGCACAAGCATCTGCCAGTGGCAGTTTCAGTAATCTGGCGACACTCTATCCTGAGTTAAGATTAAATCCTGCCAGTGCAACTCCAACGAATTCAGACCTGATGACGCTGAGCGGCACTTCCATGTCGGCCCCTGTGGTCGCTGGTGCGGTAGCCTTATTGCTGCAAAAAAATCCCGGCCTGACGCCAAACTTAATCAAAGCCATGTTGCAATACACTGCGCAGCAATTGCCTGATGCCAATCTTGCCCAACAAGGAGCAGGATTGCTAAATATTGAAGGAGCGATACGACTGGCCAGCGTTTTGCGGACAGATCTGAAAGAAGCGATTGCGGCTAACTCTATCAAAGTAGGGGATTCACTGCTTGCGACAGGGAAAACGCTGCCTGTGCCAACTTCCACCATCAAGGGGGAAACGTTTGATTGGGGCAGATACATTATTGCTGGCGGCTCACATCTTTTTGGCGGAGAAGTCCTCTTCCAAAAATATCAGCCGATTTATGACTCCAGTACTCTTTGGGTCAATGATCGAGCCAAAAAACACTCCTTTGTTTACAGCTATAATTTACTTAGAACACAGAAATATCTGAGTGGAATCACTGACACGGCACTCTCAAACACACCGCTGATGGCTCCTGGCGTACAAAATCTGGATTCGATTCTGACGGCCAGTGGTGTTTTTGTGCCCGGAAAAATGATTGCGCAGGAAATGCTAAACGGACAGGGAGTTTCTCTTGCAAATGGCATTGCATTGGCCGATGGAATCGCGTTGGCGGATGGCATAGCGCTTGCAGATGGAATTGCTTTGGCTGACGGCATTGCCCTGGCGGATGGCATTGCATTGGCCGATGGCATTGCGCTGGCAGATGGAATCGCCCTGGCTGAAGCGCATCACGACTAACTACCCTGACAATCCCAGGGTAGTCGCCCTAAAACGCCAACAGGATTTCGAGCAACCGAACGCAAGGGGACACTTATGTCCTCTTGCGTTTTCGTGTCTTCAATTTGGCGTTCTAAAGAAGTGTAATGAACCTTCGCCCAGAAGCTGTGAATAACAATTCCAAGGCAAATATTTACTGGTGGTCTATCGTGCTACTAGGCGTTTTTGCTTTGGCCAAGAGTCAGCCCGGACTTCTTCAATTGGGATTTTTAGAATGGGCACAGTTGGCAGGGCTAGCCACCATAGTTTTTATTGCCGGACTGTTCCCAGTGCGTATCCCCGGCACCTACTGCGTAATTACGCCAAGCGATATTTTCATTTTTCTGACCTGCCTCTGGCTGGGGATTCCGGCAGCAACTTTAGTTGCCGTGTTAGATAGCTTCGTCGCTTCCTATCGCGCCTCCACACGGTGGAGCACTCGGATCGCCAGCACTTCTATCAGCGCGTTCACCATGTTCGCATCAGCCACCCTGTTTCAGTGGCTAATGCGCGTGCTTCCCGCCTCTCTGCACCATAACAGGTTGCGCTTGTTTGTTGCGCTGCTGGGCTTCGCGCTTTGCTACTTTCTGCTTAGCTCTTTCCTCATGGCAGCCTTCTCGGCGCTGAAGCAGGGACGCCCATTTTTCCATTCCTGGTGGTCAAATTACTCCTGGATTGGCGTTACCTACTTAGCCAGCGCTTCATGTGCGGGGTTGATATATCTCAGTCTGGAGATATATGGCATTGTGGCCTTGCTCGCCACAGGCCCGATTGTTAGCGTCATTTTCATGACGTTTTATCTGTATTTCAAGCAAGCCGAAGAACGCGAGAAACGACACCTGCAACATATCGAAGCCGTTGAGCAACAGGCAGCTCTGGCTGAAAAACATTTACAGGATTTACAGGAAAGTGAGGAACGATTTCGCAATGCCTTTGATTACGCGGCAATCGGGATGGCCTTGCTCTCGACGCAAGGAAACTGGTTGCAGGTAAATCTTTCGCTCTGCCAGATTCTGGGCTATGAGGAAACCGAATTGCTCGCCAAGGATTTTCCCCGCCTTTTGCACCCCGATGATGCCGAAGTTGTTGAGCGAGCACTGGCGCAATTGCTGTCCAGTCAGGTTCCGGCAGTCCAGATTGAAATTCGATTCCTGAATGCATCTGAAGACATTGTCTGGGTCTCGCTGCATGCTTCACTAATCGGCGCAACGCAAACGCAGCCGCAAAAACTGATTTTCCAAATTCAGAATATTACCGACCGCAAACGAGCCGAGGAACGCCTCTTACACGACGCATTTCACGATTCCCTGACCGGACTGCCCAATCGTGCCCTGCTGCTTGATCACTTGTCACTGGCGATGGCGCGATACAAACGACATTCTGAGCGCCATTTTGCCGTGCTGTTTCTGGACGTGGATCGGTTCAAAATCATCAATGACAGCCTGGGGCATTTGGCGGGAGACGAATTGCTGATCGAGATTGCCAAGCGCTTGGAACGTTGTATCCGCCCCGGCGATACGATTGCACGATTGGGCGGCGATGAATTCACAATTCTCCTGGAAGAATTACATCACCCAGATGAAGTCATGCCACTGGCAGAACGCATTCAAAAAGCGATTATGAACCCGATTAAGTTGAATGCGACAGAAGTCACAATTACCGTCAGCATGGGAATTGCCTTCAGCTCAATTGGATACCAACAACCGGAAGAATTGCTGCGCGATGCAGACACGGCCATGTATCAGGCAAAATCAAGCGGGAAAGCCCGGTACGCCTTATTTGCCCCCGGCATGCATGCGCGTGCGATTCGGCAGTTACAGATTGAAAACGACTTGCGGCGTGCGCTTGATCGTCAGGAATTCTTCCTGGTCTATCAACCGATAGTTTCCATTGAGACCTCAAAATTGGTTGGGTTTGAGGCGTTGGTGCGCTGGCAGCATCCTGGGCACGGACTGATTAGCCCCGCTGAATTTATTCCGGTTGCAGAAGAAACCGGACTGATTATCCCGTTGGGGAAATGGGTGCTGAGTGAAGCCTGTCGGCAATTGCGCGCCTGGCAGGAACAGCTTTCTATTGAGTTGCCAGCCTATCTGACGATGAGCGTCAATCTGTCTGGCAAGCAATTGATGCAGGACGCAATCGTAGAAGAAGTTTGCCAAACGCTGAACCAATACCAAATTGAACCGCATCATCTGAAGTTGGAAATCACCGAAAGCGTGGTCATGGAAAACATTGAGGTAGCGATTCGCAAGCTTAATCAGCTACGCGAATTTGGAGTCAGGATGAGCATTGATGATTTTGGCACAGGCTATTCTTCGCTGAGTTATTTGCATCGCCTGCCCACGCAAACCTTAAAAGTGGATCGTTCCTTTGTGCAAAACATGACCCACAGCAACGATCACGCAGAAATCGTTCGCACGATTGTGACCTTGGCCCGCACCCTGAAAATGGAGGTGACGGCAGAAGGAATTGAGACCGTTGACCAATTGGAAATGCTGCGCAATTTAAGCTGCGAGTATGGCCAGGGATTTCTTTTCTCGAAACCATTACCCGCAGAAGCAGCGATGGAGCAATTGCAGGAGCGATTGCGACAACCAGCGCAAAATCAGTCCTCATCAGTTCAGGAGTCGGAGCAATGTCTTGAAATCCGCTCACAACAACACGCCACATAAAGCCGGCCATAATTCCATGTACTGCAAACATCTTGTTTGCAGTGCTCCGAAGTTTCTATTTCAGAGGAGTTTTGCATGACGCTGGGCGTCACCCAGAAACCATGAAGCGAGTTGGAGTATGCTGTGTGCCGGTTCCCGACGGAGGAAGGGCGGTCTTTCAGTGAGACAATCAGCTCGTAGAGGAGTTTGCTCCTGGGCGATGCGCGAGAACCCGAAACTGTTGCGTTGGCACGGGCCAACAGCACGACGAGGAGAATTCCTTGCTCGGTGTCGCCCCCGTTGCGGAGCCGGAAAGGCAAACTTATGCGACGTGTCGTGATGGAAGTGTTGTACCCCTATGTGGCCGGGTTGGATGTGCATCAGAAAGTGATTGTCGCGTGTCGGCGGCGCTTTCTGGGGGCGAATCAAGCCGAAAGCGAAGTCGAGAAATTTGGGACTTCGACGCGCGAATTGCAGCGGCTCGCGGCCTGGCTGGCTGAGTGGAGTGTCAAGCAAGTGGCGCTGGAATCCACGGGCGTGCTGTGGCATCCGGTGTGGAACGTGCTGTGTGAGCAGTTTGCGTTACGGCTGGTCAACGCGCAGCACTTGAAGAAAGTGCCGGGGCGCAAGACCGACGTGACGGATGCGGAATGGCTGGCGCAATGCCTGCAATTCGGCTTATTGCGTGCGAGCTTCGTGCCGAGCACGCAGGTGCGCGAATGGCGCGACTTGACGCGGCAACGGACGAAGTTGCTCGATCAACGCACGAGTGTCGTGAACCGCATCCACAAGACGCTGGAAGGCTGCAACATCAAACTGGCGACGGTGGCCTCGGACATCTTCGGGGTGAGCGGGCGGGCGATGCTCACGGCCTTGAGCGCAGGCGAGCAGGACGCCGAGCGGTTGGCGGCGTTGGCGCAAGGGCGCTTGCAAGTGGCGCACGAAGAGTTAGTGGCGAGTTTGGAAGGCCAGGTGAGTGAGCATCAGCAATGGGTGTTGCAGCGCCTGCTCAAGCAAGTGGAGTTTTTGGAGCGGGAGATCGCGCTCTACGACGACCGACTGCGGGAGTTGCTGCGCCCTTTTGAGGCGGCCTTAACGCGGTTGGACGGGATCGATGGCGTGGGGCGGCGCACGGCGGAAGTGCTGTTGGCGGAGTTGGGGCCGGAGATGAAACAATTCCCGGATGACGAAGCGCTGGCGAAATGGGCCGGGATGTGTCCGGGCAATCACGAGTCGGCGGGCAAACAAAAGCACGGACGCACGGCGAAGGGCAACAAGTGGTTGCGGCGCGCGTTGGTCACGGCGGCCCACGCGGCGTCGCACAGCAAGAATACTTATCTGTCCGCGCGCTTCGCGCGGCTGGCACGCGGGGGCAAGAAACGGGCTGCCGTCGCGGTCGGCCACACGATTCTGGTGGCGGCCTATCACATTTTGAAGGAGGAAGTAGAGTATCGAGACTTAGGCGGTGATTACTTTGAGAAGCGGACAGAAGCGCAAACGACGCGCCGCCTGGTCAAACAACTGGAACGGTTTGGCTACCAAGTCGAACTGCACCGGTTGCCCGTCACTGCGTAAAGGCGTGTGCGACACACTCAATTCAACCGCTCACCCGGCTGCTTTGGCAGTCGTTGAGTGAGTTGTCACTAAGCCCGTCCCATTGGGAGACTGGGCTTCCGAGGAGCAAACGGGACGTTTACTCTACATTACAAGCGCTCTGATTACGCACTCAAATAAAAATGCCAGAGCATGCGTGCCGCCACCGCGCGATAGGGCTTCCACGCAACCCCGATCAAATCAAACTCTTCCTGCGTGGGTCGCGCGGCGAACTTCTTCATCCGTTGCATTGCTACAAACAAAGCCAAATCCCCTTTCGGCCAAATGTCAGGCCGCCTGAGCGCCATCAGCAAGTAAATATCCGCCGTCCAATCGCCAATGCCTTTGAGCTGTTTGAGGGTTACGCGAACCTCATCGTCAGGCAATGTTGACAATGCTTCCAGATCAAGTTGCCGCTCAAGAATCGCCTGCGCCAGCAAACGGGCATACAGCGTTTTTTGGCGACTAAAGCCAATCGCTTTCAGTTCGGCATCATTAAGAATCAGGAATCGTTCAGGCGTTATCGGAGCAATGCGCGCGTGCAAGCGATCAAATGCGGCTTTGGCAGAAGCAAGCGAAACCTGTTGTTCAAGGATGATGTGAATCAACGTGGGAAAACTCGGCTCCCGCGCCCACAGCGGCGGTGTGCCGTAAGTTTGTAAGAGATGAGCTAAATCAGGATCGCTTGCCGCCAGCGTTTTGGCCGCGACGGCAAGCGATTTTTCGTCGAGTGATGTGGGAAGATTATTGCGTTTTGGCATCACTCGGCATTTTGACCAGAATGGTTCTGCCGTCAATAGTCAGCAACAAATCGCTGCCGAGCGCCAGCATTCCCTGCCGACCTTCTTTGACCAGACGCGCGACAAACTCATCAAACATCACGGTGCCAAACTCGATTTCCTGATCGGCGCGCAGGTCTTTTTCCCGCTCCAACAATTGCGCTTCGACCCAGCGATTGCCACGCTTGAAGAAGGTGCGATCCGCAATCTGTTGCACATTACGAATTTCGACGCGCTTCATGTTTTGATCGTAAAACACATTCGAGCGATTCATTGTCGCCTGTGCCTTCTGCGCGTTGACATTCATTTCCTGTGAAACACCACCGACACCACTGCGAACGCCTGCTGCCTTGCTTTTCACCTGCGCTTCCGCCTGCGAAAGATAATATTCACGACGCCCCGCGCCCCCCATCGCCAGATCGCCTTCCGTTGCCAGAAATGCTGTGTATTCCGTCAGGATTCCAAACTTGGTTGAAAGCCGCACAATTTCATCCACCAGCTCTTTGACGCGCGCGTCGTCTTTGGCAAATTGATTGCGATCCGCACCCATTTGGCGAATCTGATCAATCAGGTACGCAATCCTGCGGCTGGCCCATAAACGCGGCACATACGAATTGCGCATCGTTGCAGCCTTCGTGTCGAACTTGAATTCAAAGCTCCGAGCAGTGCCGAGGTAGTTGCCATTGATTTTGAACCGCAGCGGCAAATCATCCTGATACTGCCCCAACAACACAATTTGATCGCCTTCAAATAAATCGTTGAGCGTGGCAGGCATTAGGTCTTTCACCGCGCGAGTTGTCACGTGTCCGCTTGAATCCAGCATCGTCAACTCAGGGTCGGCAAACACCGGGCCAGACAAACGACGGAAGAGTTGCGAGACCTTGGCTTCGACATCTTCTTTCGGCAAAACAAACGTGCTGGCCGCGCGTGATTCGCTGGCAATCGCATTCAGCAGCGGCGCGTTTACATCGTAGCCCACGCCAAACGTAAAAATGCGCCGATTGTATTTGTTGCCCTGTTTGACCGCTTCACGAATCGCAGCTTCGCGCCGTTCTCCCACCGTCGGCAAACCATCCGTCAGAAACAAAACAAGCGGCAAAGTTTTTGCCGTTGGTTCAGGGCGTAACGCTTCCAACAAAGCATCGTGGATGTTCGTGCCTCCGGCTGAATTGATGCGGCGAATGTAGGCGCGGGCTTCTTCAATGCTCTTGGCATTTTTCACTACAGCCTGCTCGGCAAACGAAGCGACGGAATCCGAATAATCAATAATATTGAATGATTCGCCATCGTTGAGTCCGTTGACTACCTGCAAAGCCGCCGCCCGCGCCTGCTCGATTTTCTCGCCCTGCATACTGCCCGAACGATCCAGCACAATGATGACTTCGCGTTTGATGCTCGGCGATTTTTCCGGGCGCACGGCAGGCACCGCCCCCAGCAACATAAAATATCCGCCGCCGACACTCGGATCAGGATACGCCAATAACGACGCGGTCACGCCGTTCTGCTCCAGCAAATAGGACAATCGAAATGGCCCCGGTTCCAGCCTCGTGTTGTCGCCCAGGCTGATGCGAAAACGTTCTTTGCTGATCCGATTGGAACTGATGAAATGCGTGGGCGAATAGACCGTTGCGATAGTCTGTTTGGCATTGAGATCAACCGTGATTTGCCAGGGGATATTTTGTGAAGCAAACGATTCGCTACGCGGCAGAACGTAATCAATGCGCTCGCCATCAGCAGGCAGCAGATTTTCGTAAACCAGCGTCACTTTTTGCGTCGCGTTTGCTGGAACGGGAAATACACTTGACCGCACCAAATTGTAGCCCGCAAATTCCAGCAACGCCGGATCGCGCAACTTGTTCACGATGGAACGGTAAATGGCTTCGGCCTCGGCTTTCGGAAGGATTTTCGCATTCGGCTCTTTGCTGACGCCATCAAAACCAAAGCTACGAATCGCGGCTCCGTCCGGCACTGGCACAAGCATTTGGGCTTCCTGCGGGCGCGGCGCATTGTTGCGCAATGAAATTTCCATCGTCGTCGTCGCCACTTGCTGTTGAATGCTGATGTTGACCGCAACGCCGCTGATTTGTACGGGCTGTGGGATCGGACGTGGGCAGGGATAACAAATCACCCGCGATTGCGGAATGATAACATTGACGGAATCAGTCGGTATTTCCTGCGCATAAGCACAGGCCATAAGTAAAACGGAGGTAACAAGCAGGCTGCTGATTTTTACGTTCATAGTTCCTTCTTTCCCAAAAGTCGAGGTAATGGATGTCAGAAGAATGAACGCACAAAGTGACAGATTCTTGCAAAAAAATTTTGGCGACTGCAATTTAATGTTCAGCTACCAAATCAGAGATAGATTTCGCGCCAGGAAACAGCCAGCTATCGACGCTCAACGACAGCAAAGGCGCGTACGGGAAAGGTGCCGAAACCTTTAACTTTGACGGGCACCGCCGAAAACTGAAAGCCCGCGTCGGGCAACTGATCCAGATGGCACATATGCTCGACAATCGGGATTTCGGCACCTAGCAAAATCGTATGCGCAGGCCGCGCCAAATCTGCCGTGTCATCAATGTTGTAGGAATCAATGCCAACCAAAGCCGCCCCTTCGTCTACCAGATACTGCGCGGCTTCGGCAGTCAAAAACGAATGCTTGCCCGACCAATATTCTTCGGTTTGCCAGTGCAACCACCAATCAGTACGAAAGAGGACGGCGTGATTTTTGACGATGACTTCGCGCACAGCGTCAATGCCAATCGCATGCATCCCGACGGCATAAATCAACACGCCATCCAAAGCCGCTACCGATTCCAGCGGCAATTCGGACAGGTCTTTGCCATCGGCATAACGATGAAACGGGCTGTCAACATAGGTGCCCGTGTTCGCCACCATTTCGATTTTGCCAATTTGGAATTCGGTGCCTGCGGCATAATGCTGACGCGATTGTTCGCGACTCAGGTAATCGCAAATGATCGGCGCGGGCAAGCCGTTGTAGGTGATGAGGCCGTGTTCGACGGTGTGACTGAGATCAATTAAATGTTTCGTCATGAATCCCCTAATGGCGGAAGCCCGACTGTGAAAGAGGGCGCGGGAGCGAGACACGCCCTCCTTCACAGTCGGGCTTCCGCCGTAGCACCTCATTACTAATCCTCTTTCAGCTCATTTCGGCTTCCAAAACGTCGTGGTTTTCCTTCGGCGTCTCGCCCAGCAACAACCACGCAGTTGGCGCGGCAACCAGAATCATGCCGAAAATCGAAACCAGATTGAAGGATCGCCCCCACAACAGCAAATCGGCCAATACACCAAAGAGAATTTGAGACAATGCAACGACCGCAACGCGCGTGGCGTGTCCTTTCGCAAACGCCATTGTCATTCCAATTTGGCCTAACACTCCGCAGGTGCCGAGAAGCAAGAGCAAACTAGCAGCGTGCGTATTTTGCAAAGGAGCGTAAGTTTCGCGCGTGCCTGTCAGAAATAGCAAAATAAGTGTTGAGACACTGGCAACAGCAGAGAAATGAACGACAACAGCGCGTGGATTTACGCTCTGCAACCGATTCAGGCCAAGCATTGCAATCGAAGTCGTAAACGCGCCAATCAGCGCCATCAGGATCGCAAATTTGCCCTCCTGAAAATGCGGCTGCTGAATTAACGCAATGCCGAAAACACTGGTCAGCACGGCGACGATGATTCCGCGCGTAGGTTTATGCTGAAAGACCAGCCACTGCAAAATCGCTACCCAAATCGGCGCGGTATTCATCAGCGTCAGCGTGTCTGACACAGGCAAATTTGCCAGCGCGTAGAAATTGCAAAACAGGCTGACATTGCCCGCGAGACTTCGCACCCACAAAATCCGTGGTTGCCAGAACACCAGTTTTGCCCCGACCGCTTTAGCCAGCAAAAAGGCAAAGACACAGGCGACCGTCGCACGCGCGACGGCAATCAACCGCCAGTCGCAATATTCGCCCGCCCAGCGGCTGAACGTTGCCATCAAGGTAAAGGCAACGGATGCCCAGAGCATGTGTAAATACGGTGTTTTATCGTACGAATTTGGAATGTCTGGAGGCAAAGACTTACTCGAATTGTTTCTTGAAGGCGGCGAACTGTTGCTGTAACTCGGCCAATTCCTGTTTCAGTGTGGCGACTTCGGCTTCCAGTTTTACGACGCGCTCTTCATCCACCCGCGCGGCGGAACTTGAAGCACGAGGAGTCGGCACGGCTACGGGCAATTGCTCAATATTGATTTCGCCGGAAAGTAAATGAGCATAGCGCGATTCTTTCGTGCCCGGCTGGCGCGGCAATTTCAGAACAAGCGGATATTTGCGGAGTTCTTCGTCCGCCAGAGATTGCAACGCTAATTCGACATCCACCAACGATTCAAAGTTGTGCAGCGATGCGGTGCGGCTGCGCAATTCGCCCGGCGTTTGCGGCCCGCGCAACATCATCACGCACATAATCGCCGTTTCGCCGATGCTCAAATCCATCGCTTCGGGAAACAAATGACCGTACTTTGGCACGCGCGCATCGGCACCGCTGAAAACATACGCCAGCTTTTTGTCTCGCAAACTGCTCAGCGCCCGTTGCACGATGGATTCATCGTAGGAAACGACCGGATCGCGGCTGGATTTTTGATTGCATGCGTTGATGATTGAGTTGAGCGTTAGCGGGTAATATTCCGGGGTGGTAATTTTCTTTTCAACCAGTACGCCAAGGACGCGCACTTCGTATTCGTTGAGGATAGTGTCCACTGCGATTCCTTATTTTTCAGCTACGGATTCACACAGATTCACACAGATTATTTTCAGGCAAACTCAATCTGTGTCAATCCGTGTAAATCTGTGGCTAAAAATCATTGCTAATTTTGCGCTACTTGATTGAGCCGTGCAGCGCCCGATTGTAAAAAGCGGATGAATTCGTTTTTGTCGCGCGTAAGGCCGGGGAACTTCGATAGCTCCTTGCCATCCGGCGTGACGACAACATACAACGGCAGGGCAACCGTGCCAAAGTTTTTTTCCTGAATTTGTCCATGCTTTTCGTCTTCCGGCGTTTGACGATCTGTGTATAGCTCAGCCAAAACAAAGTTATTCAGCACTTTTTTCACGTCCGGTTCGGTCAGCATATTGCTTTCCATCCAGCGGCAATTCGTGCAGGTCACGCCTGTAAAATTCAGAAACACAGGTTTATTGGTCGCTTTCGCCTGCGCTAGCGCCTGATCGTAGCTCATGATCCATTTGTGATCGGAAGCTTGCACACTGCCTGACAGACTTACGGTGTTGTTTTGGGCCGCTGGCAGCATCCCTTCAAAGCCGCCGAGGTTTCCGCCAAACAATCCGGTTAAGAAGTAAAACGCCAGTCCCAGGAAAAACACGCTGAGCAGCATTCGCATCACGCCCAGATTTTTGACGGGCGTATCGAACGGCAACTGGAATTTGCCGAGCAAATAAACTGCCGTCACAATCGCAATCGCAATCCAGCCCGACAAAATCACATTGCGCGAAACGGTGTTCCAGCCCCAAACCAAATCCACATTGCTCAGGAATTTGAATGCCGCAGCCAATTCCACAAATCCCATCACGACTTTCACACTGTTCAGCCAACCGCCCGAAGAAGGCAGCGATTTCAGCCAGTGCGGAAAGATTGAAAGCAGAAAAAACGGCAACGCGAAAGCCGACGAAAACGCCAGCATCCCAACGATTGACCAGAACCATTCACCTTGCGTCGCAAACACCAGCACCTGTCCGACAAACGCGACCGTGCAGGTAAACGAAGTCAGCGTGAACACTAACCCCATCAACAACGTCGCCCCAATGCCGCCCGTGCGCGTTTGCGAATCCAGTTTCGAGACCAAACTCGATGGCATCCGAATCTCAAACAAGCCGAATAAGTTCAGCGCCAGCGTCACGAACAGCACCGTCAAAAACAAATTCATCCACGGATTCGCCGCCAGCCGATTAATGCCCGCTGCACCGCCGATCAATGTCATCAGCAGACCAAGTCCGGTGAACGTAAAAATAATGCCAAGCGCATAAATCGAAGCGTGTCCAATCGCCTGCCCGCGCGAAGCCTGTTCGCGCTTCGTGAAATACGAAACCGTAATCGGAATCATCGGAAACACGCACGGCGTCAGCAACGCCAGCAAGCCCGAAATTATGGCAAACCAAATGTAGCCCAATAATCCCCGGCTTTTCAGATCAGCCGCTGTCACGCCTGCGGCTGCGCCAGTATCCGTTGGCGGCGGAGGCGGGTTTTCCGTGCCTAGAGCCTCAAAGGGCGTAGCGCTTGGGCTGGGCGAGGGAGACGGCGAAATGCTCGGAGACGGGCTGGGACTGGGTGATGGCGAAGGCGAAACGGAAGGGCTTGGACTCGGCGACAAGCTGGGCGAGGGCGTTGCCGCAGCCGACGCCTGCGCGATCATCACATCCACTTCCAGCGGCTTAGTGGTGGGACGCAAACATTGATGATCGTCGCACACCTGATGCGTGATTTTGACCACCGCCTTTTGCGGCCCCGGCGCGGCATCTGGCTTGACGCGAATCGGAACCGTAAAATTGACTGTGCCTTCATACGTTTCGGTCTCTATCTGAAAGTTTGCATCAAAAGCCTTTTTTCCTTTGGGGCCTTGAATATTGCCTTCCTGCACGAACACAGGCGAGTCATCCAACACGATCCGAGTCGAACGCGGCGGGGGCTTTTGCTCCAGCGAATACAAATGCCAGCCGGGATCAAGCGCAACGGTGACAATTAATTTCGCCTTGTCGCCGGGTTTGACTTGCGCAGGTTCCATTTTGGCCGACAGATTCACCGGATTTTGTGCCAGTGCGGCAATCGTAAATAAGGCAATGAGGCAAACGAATAAACTAGCTTTTTTCCAATCCATCATGACGAATGTTCCTTCTTCCAGCAGTTTCACTGAAATGGCGGCAGGATTTTAGCACAGCCGTTGTCGTCAAGTCGTGGGACTGGCAGCAGAGAAGCCAAACAGGCAGGATATTCAAGTTTGACTAAGGCAGAAGCCCGCACGCAGTCAGGGCAGCAGTAAGGCAGTTTGTGACGCCCTTACTTGACTAAGGCAGAAGCCCGCACGCAGTCAGGGCAGCAGTAAGGCAGTTTGTGACGCCCTGACTGCGTGCGGGCTTCTGCAATTTGCCTTCCGCCTACTTTGAATAAGCCCTAGCCAAACATCTTGTTTGCTGCTCTGATTGACGATTCCCTGCTGCCAAACACTCGCCAAGCAGCGGCGCAAACATTTTGCTTGCGCTACATTTTCTTCTCAGTTCCCTGTTTCGCCAACGCGTCCAACAGTTCAGCGGCATTTGTTCGCCCGCCGTGCGATTTACTGACTTTGGCAAAAAACACTTTGCCTTTCTGGTCAATCAAGAACGTCGAAGGGTAAGCCGTTTCTTTCGGCGCATCCCAACGTAGTCCGTACAAATTGGTAAATTCGTAATCGGGATCAAGCAAGAGATCAAAATTCTCTGGTAATTGTTTATCCACCAAAAATTCTTTGGCGCGCTCATCCAACTTCTCGCCGGGGCCGGGATAGACAAGAATCACCTGCGCTCCCGCCTTGGCAAAAGCAGCCGAGTTTTTAAGGAAATCCCGCACTTGTACATTGCACAACGGGCATTGATAACCAGGATAGCCACGCAACACCACCAGCACGACGGGCGATTTTGCCGTGCGTTCGGACAGCGTAACTTTTTTGCCTTGCAACGTAGTGAGTGTGAAGTCAGGGGCTTTTTCGCCGATGTTCGGGGGTGCGCCCGCCTTGCTGGCAGGCAGCGGGAAGGTCAACAGAAGTGAAAAAAGAATCGTCAGGAACACAAATTATCTCCTATCGCAAAAAGAGTTTTTAATTGCGTGTGAGACATTTTCAGCGCCTCACACGACCGTTCACTCTTATATTGCTTTGCCGTTGGTGAATATTCCCGCACGAGTTTGCGAGGGAGATAAAATTACAAGAAAAGTATGGAATTATTCTTGAGAAGACTGAGCCGCGCGCATCTCGGCGATTTTCTTGTAGCGCTCCTTGAACATCTGAATCCGCAGCGCGCTATTGGGCTGATTCGTAATCAATTGTTCGAGATTTTTCATGTACTGCGGGCCAAAGATTTCGCGCAAATCCGGGATCAAGTCGCCGATCTTCGCCCACACTGCCAGATATTCGCCGTTCGTGTCATAAAACAAGGCCGAATCAATCGTGCCGTGATTGACAAGTGCCGCCGCCATATCCCAATAGCTCGATGCCTGACGAAAATACGCGCTTTTCTGCGGATCGGTCATGACCATATCCATCAGGTCTTTCGCGCTCGCAGGCATAAAATCCGGGCTAAAGATAAACGCCCGTGCCTTCCGCATTGTTTCTTCGCGACGCAATTCGTAAAGCTGTAAAATCAATTTTGCATCATCTACTGTAGCCATGCTGTCTCCTAAATTTTTAGCCACAGATTCACACAGATTTACACAGATTCTTTTCTTCAATCTGTGCCAATCTGTGTAATCTGTGGCTAATTCTACGTGTTGATGTAATTCGGGCCGCCACCGCCTTCCGGCGTGACCCAGTCAATGATTTGGTACGGGTCCATAATGTCGCACGTCTTGCAATGGACGCAGTTGGAGAAGTTCACCTTTGGCCTGCGCCCGCCGTTGACCTCTTCAACTTCGTAAACCGCAGCCGGACAAAAATGCTGGCACGGGTTGCCGTATTCTTTCGTGCAGCGTTCGACACAGATGTTTGGATCGAGAATCTTCAAATGCGAGGGCTGATCTTCGCTGTGCTCAACGCTGGCGTGATAAACGTCGGTGAGCTTATCAAACGTCAGTTTTTTATCACCGAGGAACGGAGGCGGATCAGAGGCACCGTTGATTTTGTGCATGTGCTCGTGTCCGGCTTTGACGTCGCGCAAATCGCCGCGAATCCCCGCGCCGCCCGTGATGTATTGCAAACCGCTTTCGATCAAGCCCCAGACTCGCCCGTTTTCAAACGCCTGATGGAAATTGCGGACTTCATACAACTCTTTCTTAATGTAGCTGCCTTCGACCAAATCGAAATACCGCTTCAATTGCGCATCGTCGTATTTGTCCGCCAACAACGCTTCAAAAATCGCCTGCGCTGCAAACACGCCGGATTGCATTGCGAGGTGAAGGCCTTTGAGCTTTTGCGAATTCAAAAAGCTTGCCGAATCGCCGATGATGCAAAAGCCGTCGCCGTAATATTTCGGCTGCGCAAAATAACCGCCCATCGGCACCGTCTTTGCGCCGTAGTACAGCATCTTGCCGCCTTCGAGCATTTTGGCGATATGCGGATGTTCTTTGAATTGCTGAAACAGACGATGCGGGTCAGTGTGCGGGTTGCGATAGTCCAAGCCGACGACCAATCCAACATCCAGCAAATCGTTTTGCATCCCGTAAATAAAGCTTCCGCCGTAGGTGTCGTTTGGAAGCGGATAGCCGAGCGAGTGCATCACGAATCCGGGCTTAACGCGACCTTTCGGCATTTCCCAAATCTCTTTCACGCCCGTCGAATACACCTGCGGATTGCGGCCTTGATCGAGTTTGAGCTTTTCGACGAGCTTTTTCGTGAGCGAACCGCGCGGCCCTTCGCCGAAGACCGTGACTTTCGCCAGCAGATTCGCGCCCGGCTCAAAGTTATCTCGTGGCTCGCCATCTTTACCAATGCCTTTATCGCCCGTTTGTACGCCGATGACCTGGTTGTTGTCGTCATACAGTACCGCCGCACCTGGAAATTCAGGGTAAATGTCCACGCCCGCCGCTTCGACAATTGGGCCGAGCCAGCGAATCAGCTTGTTGAGCGAAACAACATATTTGCCGTGATTGTTGAGCGGTGGCGGGATAATCGGCGATTTGATTTTTCCCGTCGCTGTCAGATACGAAACATCTTCTTCCGTGACTTCAGATTCAAGTGGTGCGCCGAGTGCTTCGTAATTCGGCAGCAACTCTTTCAGCACGCGAATATCCATCACCGCACCGGAACACATATGCGCGCCGACTTCGCGGCCTTTTTCGATCACGCAGATCGAAATTTCGCCCAAAGATTTGCCGCCCGTTTTTTCGGCTTGTTCATTGTGGGCATTGATCAGTTGCCGCAGCTTCAACGCGCCTGCCAGCGATGCTGGGCCTGCGCCGACAAACAAAACATCAACCTCTAAACTCTCACGTTCAATGTTTTCCATAGTGCTTGGGAAGGTACAGTACGAGGAGCGGTAGCGACTTGGAAAAATATCAAGTCGCTACCGCTCCTCGTACTGTACCGCATTCTTATGACTTCATTTTTTCAATTTCAGCCGTCAGCGCCGGAACGACTTCAAACAAATCGCCAACGATTCCGTAATCGGCGATTTCAAAAATCGGCGCTTCCGCATCTTTATTGATTGCCACAATCGTGCGCGAGCCTTTCATTCCTACTAAATGCTGAATCGCACCAGAAATGCCGACAGCCAGATAAAGTTTGGGGGCCACAGTTTGACCGGACGATCCAATTTGGCGATCCATCGGCAACCAATCGTTATCGCAAATCGGGCGCGAAGCCGCGATCTCTGCGCCCATCGCGGCGGCCAGCTTCTGCACAATTTCCAGATTCTTTTGTTCTTTGATGCCACGCCCGACAGCGACAATCAGCGGCGCTTGCGTTAAGTCTACGGCAGCCTTGGCTTCTTTGAAGCGAGCTTCGGGTTGCTGCCGTACTTGATCGGCGTCCAGGTTCACGGTCAACGCCTGCACCTCGGCTTGCCCTGCTTCGCACTCGTCACCGCGAAATGAACCGATTTGGAAGCTAACGAAATGCGGCGTGTCACCCGTCGGCACAACATCGGCAGACAATTTGCCCTGAAAGATTTGCCGCGTGAATACTCCGGCTCCGTCTTCGATTTTGTAGCCGATGCAATCACCGACGAGCGCGCGTTGCAGGCTTGCAGCCAGCTTCGGCGCAAAGTCACGGACTTCGTACGTGTGCGCCATCAGCACCAGCGCAGGTTGTACCTGTTCGATGACCTGTTTGAAGGCAATGGAATAGCCATCAGGAGTATACGAACTCAAACTACCGCTTTCGACCGTGTAAACACGATTGAGCTTTTTGCCCGCAACTTCGGCGGCCAGACTGCCGACACCTTGTCCCAAAATCACCGCAGATGTTTCTTGATTCAGTTGCGCACCGATCAGCTGCGCAGCGCGAACGGCTTCATACGAAGCGCGATTGATTTGTCCTTCGACGTGTTCGATAAAAACTAAAATTCCGTTTGCCATAATCCCTCGTAAGTTTCGAGTTTCAAGTTTCGAGTTTCAAGTTTCGCGGGCATCCTCTTCACGCGAAACTCACAACCCACAACTCGAAACTCATTCATTGATGATCTCTGATAGTTTCAGCGAGATTCGCAAGCCGTTCAGAAGAAGAACGAACCTCCGTGAGCGCATTTTGCAGTTCGGAATTTAGCGAACGCAAAAACAGGCTCAAATGGTCACGACCAAGTAAATTGTCTTGCAGCACAGAATCATTCTTAATGGCAGCTTCTATGGCCTGTAATTCAGCATCGTACTTCTCAAAAAAAGCCTTCGCTTCTGCCCTTGCCTGCCTCAACAATTCTTCTGGTCGTGTGGCTTCATCCATAAGACTATACTTCTTCTAAAACGGTTCGCGCTTAAAACACGCGCGCTTCGTTCTTCAGCTTCTCAACCAAAGTCGCGGCGGCGGCGGCGGCAGTGCCTTCGATCATCTGCGTTTGTTTGGATTTTTGCGGGAAGTAAACACGCTTGATTTGTTGTTTCGGTGCCAGTGTCGCAGCATCTAATCCCAGCGCCGCAGCGTCGAGTTTCTTAATCTCTTTTTTCTTC
>JAFDVL010000101.1 GCA_018268995.1 Acidobacteriota bacterium
TGGACATCTTGTTGACGCCATCCAACCCCTCCAAGAGCGGAGTTGTCATGATCACCTGGGGTTCTTGTCCATACGCACGTTGAATTTCACGCGCCATCAGCAAATTGAACTTTTGATCGGTTCCACCTAGTTCTACATCGGAATGCAGGGCAACAGAGTCATATCCCTGAGCCAGTGGATAGAGTAATTCGTGAACGCTGATGGGAATTCCAGCCTGATACCTTTTGGTGAAATCGTCGCGCTCGAGCATTTGGGCAACGGTAGCCTTCGCCGTAAGTCTGATGAAATCAATAGGGGTAAAAGCATTGAGCCATTTGGCGTTGAATTCGATGATCGTTTTTTCGGGATCAAGCAACTTGAAAATCTGTGTCTTATAAGTTTCAGCGTTGGCCGCAATTTGTTCTGGCGTTAAAGGCGGACGCGTTGCGTTTCGTCCAGTCGGATCGCCAATCAAGCCTGTAAAATCTCCGATCAAAAAAATGACATCGTGCCCAAGTTGCTGAAAATGGCGCATTTTTCGGATCAGCACGGTGTGCCCGACGTGCAGATCAGGCGCTGTTGGATCAAACCCCGCTTTGATACGCAGTTTTTTTCCGGCTTTTTCTGCAGCTTCAAGTTTGTGGCGTAAATCCTCCACGCGGATTACATCAACTGTACCTTTGGTTAAATATGAGATCTGTTCGTTGATAGTCATTCTGATTAAACGAAATTATTGAAGCAGTAATTTGGTGGTTAGTAACTGACGAAACTTATCTACTTCATTTGGATTCTCAAAGGCTCTTTTGGGAATTAGATTGAAAACATCCTCTTCACGAATTAATAAAAATCCCTCATGGGTTTCCGACCACCGATGAAAATACTTCCAATCAAGATTGGATTCGATTCCATCAAGGAGATAAAAAATTCCGTCCGAATCAAACGATACCTGGTGTTGAGCACGCAGAATGGGTTTTCTTGCCCAGCGGGTTTTCAGTCTCCATTGTCGAAAAATGGGCACTGATACAATTCCCGTTTTTTGATGGAGGACACGTTCGGCTTGATAATACTCTTGCCAGCTTAGATAGAATTGCACTCTGGTCATTGCACTCCTTCGCGGTATCCCAGTCTGGTGCGTGCGGAGAGATCCGCTTGTTCGAGGTTTACTCGAATCGTTCGCCAACGGCCAGCCCGGCGATCATTTGACGGTTCGTAGGTGATCGTATACTGCTTATGCCATTCATCAATCAGATCGGTAAATATTTTCTTCAACTTTCCTCGACTGGTAATGAAAAAGCCTCCTGTGGCCGTGATGTAGCGCCCGCCTGTTTCTTCCGCTAGTTGTCGTAAGGCTGTAGCCCCTGCCTGCCGTTCAGGCGAACGTTTGGCCTCACGCTTGGTATTTACCAAATCAATGGAGTAGATCGAAACTCCTGCTAAAAATGTCTCACGCCCAGCCTCGTGTAATGTGATCTGACTGGTTGTGTCTGCACCATCAGAAATTAAGATCATCGCGCGGCGACGTTCCGGGCGTTGTTTCAGGTCGGCAGTTGCCTTGAGCACTGCATCGTAAAGCGGAGTATCCCCCTTTCCTTTTAATTGCTTAAGAAGTGGTTTTAAATCGCGAATACTGGAGGCGTAGTCGCGGATTTGTTGCACACCACCATCACCAAAAGCGTAAATCGCAAGGACATCATCGGGATACATACGATTGGCAAGATCAAGAACTGATTTGTTGATCCGGTCTAGGTCTTTTTCGAGCGTACTGCCAGATGTATCAATCACAACTGCAACAGCCAAAGGGGCATCCTCACCTAGAAATTGCGTGACGTGTTGCGTGCGATTGTCCTCCAGTAAAGTGAATGCTTGACGATCTAATCCTGGAACAAATTTTCCCTTGGCATCTGTTACTGTCACATTGACGATTACTTGCTGAGTGGAAAACTTAATTATATCCATCGGAACTGTTGAGACTTCCTTATCAGCAGGGGCAAAAATTGATGTGTATTTATCGCGCATCTGCGACGTAATTGTATTGCCGTTGGCTTTGAATTCCCGCCCAAATTCCGTCAGAAAATTGGGGTCAGAGCGTCTCCCTTCTGCTACGTGACAAACCGCACAACTCGTCCGCAATTCCGGTTTTGACCGTGGGTCCAGCGCATATAAATTCATGAAGTTGGGATACCCTATGGCACGCCAACCAATCAAAGTGAGAAAGCAAATTAACGAGAAAAGTTTGATGAAAGTCCTAATGTTCATGGTGATCTGCCTAATTACTCAAGGGGTAGATCACCATTGTGCCATAGGGTTTTACTCTAGGAAAGTCTGAGAAGATCGTTAATTACCTGAAGCGACTTCGGCCATCTTTTGCGAGAGAAGTTGTTTTTTGCTTGAATTATGCGGATTAGGAGAAAAAGAGAGGGGGAAAATAAAGAATCAGACCGTGATTGGCATTTTATTAGTAGTGGGATTCGATACGACATCGCAACGATAACTGCATAATCCGTGATGAGAAGAGATTGGCTTTTTGGCGTGAAGGAGATGACAGTTTTGACAAAAGAGCGGTCAGTGGCCCCGGACTGCCGCCGCTGAACAACCCAAGCTAACCACTACGACGGCAGCAACTGCACGCTCTCTTGTCGCGATGGTAAAGAGCGAGTCTCGTGCCAAAAGCCGTAGAACTGGTGAGGAAAAAGATAACTAGCTTGTTTCGCTTAGTGTTAGCTTTGGCAGTAGGGCAGTAGAAAATTTCTTCGCAATCCTTGATTTGACGGAACTCGGCAGTGGGACATGACAGAAAGTGGTAGCTGGAGAAATTTGTTGCTGGTATTTACCGTCTCAACTATACTGAAAGTCGTAAAGTATAGGTATCGAATACCAAGAAACATTCGGGACACATTAAGTGTCTGGGTGCCTCACAGTCTCGCGCTGTTCCACTCGCTTAATTCCCCCAGCTACTGGGCTTCTCCCTCACAGCTCAGGCGTGTTGAAATCTAAGTAAAAATAACCGACTCCATTGAAATAAATGGATGCCTGGGGGCCAGTTCGCTTAGCCAGGAGAGTAAATAATGAACACCACACACTACCACACAAAAAGGCTATTTCCCTTCTTTCTCACTTTCCTATTAATCTCTTGTGGATTGGTACTAGCGCAAAGGCCAGTGCAGGCACAATGCGGTCCGCTGGATGTTGCCTTTGTGATTGATGACACTGCGAGTTTAGGGGGATCGCTTAGTAACATTAAGGCGGAATTGAATAATATTTTGAATGACATTGAGAAAGCCTCGGGCAATGATTATCGGCTGGCATTAGTGACATTCAAAGATAATGTGACGGTCAGTGAAGCCTTCGCAACAAACAATCGCGCCACCATTGCACCAAAAATACAGGCCCTTTTTGCGGAAGGTGGGGAGAAAGTACCTGAGGCATCTGACGAAGCTTTGAATACGGTCATCAACATGTTAGCTGCTAGTGGGCGGGCCCAGGTTGGAGATTTTACGCCCGGCTTCCGCGAGCGAGCCTATAAGATGATTATCCTCATCACAGATGCGGTTCCAGGCGGATTTGATGATATTTATACTGTCGGCATAGATGATGTCCGTGCTCATTCATTTGCTGTAATGGCAAAAGAAAAAAATATTAAGCTCTCCGCGATCTATGTTCCCACCTATGCTGAAGACACCGCCAAGGTAAAACCAATTATGCAGGACTATGCCACGACGACGGCTGGGTTTTATCTTGAGACAGCACAAAATGGAACTGGAACTGCTACGGCGATTCGCACAATTATTTCTGGTTGCGGATCTACCTCTACAACCCCAACGGTCGGATTCGGAATTCCAAGTGAGATCAAGCCTGGGTCAGTGCTATTTTTTAATTTGTATACTTCTGACCCCGCTAAACCAAATGCTGAAAACACACAGATCAACCTTACCAATACTGATGAGCAGCGACCAGTAATTGTCCGCATATTCTGGGTTGATAGTGCCACTGGAATACCAACGGATACCTTTGCTTGTATCCCTGCAACGAAGCATATCAATATGCGAGCATCTGAAATTGACCCTGGAATTACAGGTTATGCCGTTGCGATTGCAGTGAACTTGAATGGTGTTCCGATCAAGTTTAATTCTTTGATCGGGTCTTCTTATGTGAAGATGAAAACAGGGCATAGCGCCGTCTTAAATGCAGTTTCTTTTGCTGCATTGGCGGACCAACCAGTTGAATATACTGAGGGCGATGAGACTGTGACGATGAAGTTTGATGGCGCGAAATATGACCTTGCTCCACGCGTAATGAATATTGACAACTTTCCAAGCCCGCTCGATGGCAACTCAACTCTATTGATTGTTAACCGATTCGGCGGAGACCTAACCAAGCAAAATCCCGTTGGATCGTTCGGCAATTTGCCAAGCGTTTTTTACAACGATGCTGAGAAGGCGGTAAATGTTAACTTGCCGGGCAATGCTTGTCAGACTCGGAATGAACTAAAGGATGGCTATCCACGAGTGATCCCTCGCTTTACCTTGCAAATCACGCAGGGACATACGGGGTGGATGCGGTTTAGCTCTGGGGATGGCACTGCAATCATGGGAGCGACCATTACCTATAATCCAAACTCTGTTCGCAATGGTGGTAAAAATTTGCGGCAAGTTGCCTTAATGGACCTTGAGCAATACATCATTCCCGTAACTGTACCTGTCTTTACTTGTTCCTAGTCATTGCAAGAGCAAAGACAAAAGAGGTCAGAGCAATTCAGCTCTGGCCTCTTTTCATTTTGACACGTTGTCCCTGACTCTCTATCATCAAGCTCTTTTACAAAACTTCATGAGGACATAAATTACAAATGAGTGCATTTGACAGCCAGGATTTGATGGAGATTAATGCGGCTGCACGGGAATATGATGTGCCTGCCCTAACATTCCAATTGGCAATTAAGCGTGGTGCATTGCGAACGCTCGAAATTGATGGATCGCCAAAACTATTTCGTCATGATGTTGAGCAGTTCGTAAAGCGCACGATCAAGCGTGGGGCTGGGAATGTTGTAGTTGCGCCGATTCGCCGAAATCGTCAATAAATTTTGCACACGGATATGAATCTTGTTTCACTCAAAGCCCAACACTTTACCGAATCAATTATTCGGGATATGACGCGGCAAGCCTTGCAGTACGGAGCAGTAAATCTATCGCAAGGCTTTCCCGATTTTGCCGCCCCTGAAGCGTTGAAACAGGCCGCTTGTGATGCCATCAATGCCGACGTTAATCAATATGCGATTACCTGGGGGGCAAAGCGTTTTCGGGATGCCATTGCTGACAAGACAAAATGGCATCTCGGACTTAATATAGATCCAGACCGAGAGCTTGTTGTGACTTGTGGTTCGACGGAGGCGATGATCGCCACCATGCTGGCAACCGTAAATCCCGGAGACGAAGTAATCCTGTTTGAGCCGTATTATGAAAACTATGGCCCAGATGCCATTCTAACTGAAGCTACTGCGCGCTATGTTACTTTGCATCCACCCGACTGGTCTTTTGACCCCGATGAATTGAGGGCCGCATTCAACGCGAAAACGCGTGCTCTCGTTATTACCACGCCACATAATCCAACTGGTAAGGTCTTTTCGCGTGAAGAACTGAGGTTCATTGCTGATCTGTGTATTGAGCATGACGTGTTGGTGTTCACCGATGAAATTTACGAGCACATCCTTTATCCAGACGAGACGCGAGATGTTAAGCACGTTGCAATGGCGACTCTTGATGGAATGCGTGATCGGACTGTCACAATCAATGGGATGTCCAAAACTTATTCAGTGACAGGATGGCGTGTCGGCTATGCTATTGCGCGGCCTGAAATCATTGACGCTATTCGCAAAGTGCATGATTTTCTCACTGTTGGTGCTGCTGCCCCTCTACAGGAAGCAGGCGTGACCGCAATGGCATTTCCCGAAAGTTATTATCAGAAATTGCAATCCGATTATCGCAAGCGCCGTGACCTGTTGTTAGGTGTTTTGGTAGAAGCAGGATTTCGTTGTTACAAGCCGGATGGTGCCTATTACATCATGACCGACATCCGTGATTTTGGTTTTGCCAACGACATTGAATTTACCAAACATCTGGTGCGCGATGTTGGGGTTGCCGTTGTCCCTGGGAGTAGCTTTTATCGCAATCCAGCATTTGGGGCACAGCAGGTTCGATTTTGTTATTGCAAACGCGATGAAACACTTCAGGCTGCCGCTGAGCGATTGCTCAAAATGCGGGCATAGCTGCTGCACACAAATGATTCGAGATTATAATTTTTAGTGTCATTCTTCCTTTGGAGCCTTCATGCCCAGTCCACGAACCGGAACTACTTCCAGCGCCGTTAACCTGCGTAAGGGGCCAGGGACAAATTTTGATGTGGTTTCACTCTTGCCAAATCGCACATCCGTCGAAGTGTTAGCAGAGTCCGGGTTGTGGTATCAGATTTCTGCCAATAATCAAAAAGGGTATGTGCATCGCGATTTTGTCGTGCTTAATGCACAGAAGATTTCCAGCGGTTTCTTTATCCAACAACCTGCCGTCAAGAAATGGCCATTGGCACCAACAAAACTGAAAGTTCCTCCAGCCGATGCTGATCCGAAAACCAAGCAGGTAGCACGCATCTGGAATAAATATGGAGGGCTGTTGCAACGACTATCACAGTCCTTACGATTTGAGCCGGGAGTTGCGGTCGCTGTCATTGCCACAGAATCAAGTGGAAATGGGTTTCTGAATGGGCGAATGATCATTCGGTTTGAGAACCATTATTTCTGGCGGTTGTGGGGCAAAGATAATCCCGATAAATTTCGCCGTCATTTTACCTTCAATCAGGAGAAGCCCTGGACGGAACATCAATTTCGCCCTGATCCAAACTCTCCCTGGCAAAATTTTCATGGCTCACAGGACGCAGAGTGGAATGCTTTGAAAAAAGCCAGTTCATTTCAGGACGAGGCGGCCAAAGGTTCCATCAGCATGGGATTGCCGCAAATTATGGGAGCGAACCACAATCTCATTGGTTACGAATCAGCCGGACAAATGTTTGCTGCCTTTAGCAAAGATGAGCGTAATCAGGTGTTGGGCTTATTTGATTTCATTCAGGGGCCGGAAACGATTTCTCGTAAAGTCATTGCCTTGCAGCAGCAGGATTTTGTGACCTTTGCAGAACAGTACAATGGGCCTGGACAGGCAGCCCAATATGGAGGAATGCTTCGCCTTTATTACGAATTATTTCAGATGCTCCATTGAGCTGTGAATAAGATCATAGAGTTGTCTCCAATTTGTTTATTTGTATCTCGTTGCGATAATCAGAACCTGACAGTTCATTCGGCAAACATACGGTTTGCGAAATTTTTTTAGGAGAATTTACCTTGGCTATTGTCAAACCTTTTCCCGCACTTCGCCCAAACTCGGATAAAGCCGCTGCTGTGGCTGCTGTGCCTTACGATGTGGTGAATACCTCTGAGGCTCGGACACTTGCTACAGGCAATCCGCTGAGTTTTCTGCATGTTTCCCGCCCTGAGATAGATCTATCAGATGACACGTATATTTATTCTGACGAGGTGTATGAAAAGGCGAAGCAAAACTTTAATAATTTAACGGCGGAAGCACCGCTGGTGGTTGAGTCGCAACCTAGTTTTTATTTGTATCGCTTGCGAATGGGAACACGCGAGCAAACTGGTTTAGTCGCCTGCTGTTCGGTTGATGAATACGACACCGACATCATTCGCAAGCACGAACGCACACGACCTGACAAAGAGGATGATCGCACCCGTCATATCCTCACAATTCGCGCGCAAACCGGGCCAGTATTCTTAACCTATCGTGCTGACAAAAGAATCAATTCCTTATTAGAACCACTTACCCTTGCTGAGCCGCTCTTTGACGTGACCGCCGATGATGCCATCACGCATACAATTTGGCTTGTTCCGTCGGAGTTGAATGCTCAAATATCTGAGGCGTTTACTTCAATCTCTTTACTCTATATTGCGGACGGCCATCATCGCGCCAAGAGCGCCAGTCGAGCACGTGAATCTCTTCGGGCTCAAAATGCGAATCACACAGGGGAGGAAGAATATAATTTCTTTCAGTGTGTCGTGTTTCCTGATGATCAATTGCAGATACTCCCTTACAACCGAGCGGTGAAAGACCTCAATGGGCTTTCGCCCGAAGCGTTTCTCGAAGCCTTACATTTCAGCTTTCACGTTACTGAAGATGCGGCTCCACTTCCGACTGAACACGGAAACTACGGAATGTATCTCGGTGGTCGCTGGTACGGGCTGAAGCTCAAGCCTGAAGCCACTCAGCCCTTGAGTCTGATTGATCGCCTGGATGTGAGTGTTTTACAGGATCGGTTGCTTTCGCCAATTCTTGGAATTGCTGATCCTCGAACCGACAAACGAATAGATTTCATTGGCGGAATTCGGGGCACTGCCGAACTCGAACGATTGGTGAATGAAGGGACAGCTGCTGTCGCTTTTTCGATGTTTGCGACTTCGTTGGACGAGTTGATGTCCGTTTCGGATGCGAACGAAATCATGCCTCCAAAATCTACCTGGTTCGAGCCAAAATTGCGGGATGGATTCTTAAGTCACTTGATCTAGTGGCAGGTGAAAGCTACTGAACGTTTACTTTTTTACAATGACCTCTGATCGCTATGAAAGTTTTGATTGCAGATAAATTTGAAGCAAGTGGGATACGCGGTTTGGAATTCATCGGATGTGAAGTGATTTATGACCCAGCCTTGAAGGACGATGCTCTGGCGAAGGCGATTTGCTCTTCAAAAGCTGACGTCCTGATCGTTCGCTCGACCAAAGTCACCGAAGCAATGCTGGCGGTGGGAAAGTTGAGTTTAGTGGTACGAGCTGGGGCTGGATATAACACGATTGATGTTAAGGCTGCCTCGGCCAGAGGAATTTATGTTTCCAACTGTCCTGGCAAAAATGCCGTCGCTGTCGCTGAACTTGCTTTTGCCCTCATCCTGGCGCTTGATCGCCGCATCCCGGACAACGTGAACGATTTGCGGGCTGGCCAATGGAATAAGAAAGAATACAGTCAGGCAAAGGGCCTGAAAGGCCAAACTCTCGGCCTCATTGGCCTCGGCCAAATTGGCTCAGAAATGATTTCCCGCGCCAGAGCGTTTGAGATGAATGTCATTGGGTGGAGTCGCAGTCTGACGCCGGAAAAAGCTGCTGAAATGGGCATTACCTTTCGCCAGACGATTGCCGAAGTTGCCAACGATTGCGACATCCTGAGCGTTCACGTTGCTTTGACTCCTGATACGCGAGGCGTCATTAATAAAACCGTTTTTGATGTAATGCGTGATGGTGCAACGTTCATCAATACCTCGCGCGCTGAAATCGTAGATCAGGCAGCACTGCTTGAGGCAATTCAGACTAAAGGCATTCGTGTCGGAACCGATGTGTTTGCCAACGAACCCACAACGGCTACGGGCGAGTTTGCCGATGATCTCGTCAAGTTGCCGGGTGTTTATGGCACGCACCACATTGGTGCTTCCACAAATCAGGCACAGGAGGCCATTGCCGCAGAAACAGTTCGCATCGTCCAGACTTTCAAGGAAACCGGGAAGGTTCCCAATGTCGTGAACTTGTCTGAGCATACCCCGGCCACGCATTTGCTGGTGGCTCGACATCAGGATCGTCCTGGTGTGCTTGCGCACGTGCTCAATGAAGTTAAGGCTGCAAATATTAATGTTCAGCAGATGGAAAATATCGTCTTTGAAGGAGCAAAAGCGGCTATTGCCCGTATCGCCTTGGATGCTCCATTGGATGAAGCTACCTTGCATCTCATTCAGGCTGGCAACGAGGATATTATCGAATTGAATTTGCTGAGCTTGTAAGAACTTTAGAAAATCTACCTCTGATTGATTGGCAGGGCGGACTCGACAATTGCTTGTAACCTCGCGGCTTGATCGCAAAGCGCGTTTTTCATTTCCTCTTTGCCCTGACAGACAGGCAAGATCATTGGCGGATGATAGATGATTTTGACTTTGCGTGGTCGCGGGAGGATGTGATGCGCATTGTATGCTTCATAGCCTCCCACAATCGTCACCGGAACAATCGAAACATTGGCATCCATCGCTACCCGAATCACGCCCGATTTAAAAGGCATCACCTTTCCCGTTCGGGTTCTTCCCCCCTCTGGAAAAATCATCAGCCTCCCCCCTTGTTGCAAATGCGTGAGCGAGAGCCGTAAGGCCGCCCGATCTCCAGTTTCCAGTTTGACGGGAAAGGCTCCAAGTGTGCGAATAAAATGCCCAAGGATAGGCATGTAAATAAACCGATCCCAGGTCATGTATCGCAACGGATTGGGAAAGGGAACTGAGACCCAAAACGGATCAAGATAGCTCTGATGGTTGGGGGCTACGATGAAAGGCCCGGTTTTCGGAATGTTTTCAACGCCCTGAAATTCCAGCCGAAAATACAACCGGAAAATAGCGGCACAACTGGCACGCACGATTCGGAAATAGCGGCCACCATTCGTGGCAGAATCCGTCCCATAATTTGGCGAGGGGGATTCTAGCGGCGCGGATTTTTCAACTTGCAATTCAGGTTTCATTCCCTCAGCGACTCAAGTTCTTAGGCATTTTTGAGGGCCTGTTTCAAAGCCTTGAGTTGTTCCGCCTGCGGGTGAGATTTATAAACAGGATCAAGCGGATAACAGCCAGAAACCAAGCCATTGCGCGGGGCAGTCGTGCAGTCACTGAAGGTACGGCAAACACGTTTTGTTTGCAATGGACGACCCTGCAAGACATCGTCTGGCAGATCATGATATGACAACACCATTCGACCCAGCCCTGCAAAATCTACCTTACCCGTTCGCACAAAAAATTGAGCCACATTCGGGAGCCATTCCTGCAAGTAGCTGTACCCGGTTCCCACAATCGCAAGCTGTGGATAATGCGCTTTGATCTCTGTTGTGGCATTCAGCAGCCGGGTCACGCCGACTAGTGGATCTTCAGGAGGTAAGTAGCCATCCGAAGGCGGAAAGAGCGCGGGACGTTGAATGTGTGGAATGTAGTACGGGCTGCCAGACGAAATGCAAACCAGTTTGATATTTAATTCTGACAATAACTCCATGAATTGATACGTTTCTGTGAGGTCAATCTCCAGCGGATTGGCGGGATTTGCGCCAAAGGCAAAATTGTATTCACCCTCAAATTGCTCAGGCACGCCGCGTTGGTCATCTCCCTTTCGATACGGAATGAAATCAAAAGCACTCAACCGCACGCCAATCAACAGCCCCGGAGCATCGCGTCGTATTCCTGCGACGATTTCACGCAGGAATCTTGTCCGGTTCTCAAAGCTGCCGCCATAATTCCCCGGTCTCGTCCGTGCGCTTAGAAATTCATGCCCCAGGTAGCCGTGGCAATGCTTGATGTCTACGAATTTATAACCTGCCTTTTGTGCCCGAACCGCAGCCGTCACGAAATCTTCAATCAGGGTTTCGATCTCAGCGTCTGTAAAAACTGCATCGTCAGAATCAATCCCAAATTTCCGATCTAAAACCGGGTGCCGATAGAGAATGCGGGGTTCAAGTTTGGTTTTGCTATTTGGGCGAGCGAAGCGGCCCGAATGGGTTAGTTGCAATCCGACTAATAAATCGTCCGTTTGGCCATAACGTTGCTGGTGCGCCTTGACGAGTGTTTCATGCAATTGAGCCAATGCGTCTGCGGTGTCTTCGTTCAGGCGTAATTGATTGGGATTGGCGCGTCCATCGTGGCGCACGGCAACAGCTTCGCCGCCCCAAATCAGCTTTGCGCCACTTTCGCCAAAATGTTGCCAACGCAAAGTCGTTAATTCAGAGGGATGACCATCAGGAGAACCATCCCAGCCTTCCATCGGCAAAATAGAAAAACGATTGCCAATGGTGAAACCATCCAGGTCATACGGCTGTGCCAGTGGTGACTGCTCTCCGGCCAGTAATTCTCGGTCGAAGCCCAAGTCTAAGTTTAGTTGGACCAGATATTCTGAAAAGTCGTCTGCCATTTTCAGCGAAGCGATGCGTCGAAAATTATATTGTTGAGTCATGTGCAAATGGGGGTTATTGATACGGAAATAGGCCAAAGTTCAGGCTTATCGTAGCTCAATCATATTGCCGTCCGGGTCTCGAAGAAATATCTGGGCCGCTCCGCCACGTCCCGTGCCCACTGAATATTCGACACCCAGTGCAGTTAGTTCCTCAGCCGTTTTTTGCAGGTCGGGAACTTGTAATGCAATGTGACGATCAAAGCGGGGAAGGTTGGTTGAATGTTCAGGGATTTCATTTGTCCCTAGAAGATGCAACTGAAGCCCGTTGCGCAGATCATACCAGCGACCAGGAAATCCGAAATCCGGTCGTTCGAGATTTTCCAACCCCAAGATCGTTTCATAAAATTTGGCAGCGCGCTCCACATCTGTGACAAGCACACCTGCGTGATGGAATCCTGTAAAAGTTATCGGCATAATAATCAAGCGTCTGATTGAGATGGTCTGTGAACTGCATAATCTAATGGGTTCTTGCGAGATTCACAACCTTCGTCCTGAAACTTTACAATTGCCTATGCCCGATCATCGCCGCCATCGAGGAGCGCATCCACAGGATAAACAATTATTCAAATCTGACCAATTGCCTGCCTTGCGACAGGCGGTGTCGGATTTATCCTGGCTTTTGAGTCATCGTTACGCCGTAAATTCGTCTTTGAAGCTGGTTGGAGATCGGTACAACCTGACTGAACGACAACGTCTGGCTATCGCACGGGCCGCTTGCTCCGATGATCAGCAGGAGTATCGCCGCCGAACCGAATGTCCACTTGAGCAGATTCGCGGAAAGCAAATCGTCATTGATGGATTCAATATTATCATCACCATCGAAGCGGCTTTATCAGGAGGTGTCGTTGTCCTTTGTCGCGATGGTTGTATCCGTGATTTGTCGAGCGTCCACGGCTCATATCGAAATGTCTCTGAGACCGAAAATGCAATTCGATTGATTGGCGAATTCCTGGAGTCGGAAAATCCAGAGTCTGTGCTTTGGTTGCTGGATCAACCAGTTTCCAACAGTGGTCGGTTGGCTCAACGGTTGCGTGATTTGGCCGAGTTGCGTAATTGGCCCTGGGCAGTTGAGGTCGTCATGAATCCTGATCGAACGATTCAGGATTCGCAATTGATCACCATCACCTCCGATTCAATTGTGCTCGACGGAGTCAGCCAGTGGGTTAATCTGGGTAGAGATTTGATTCAGAGTTTTCAGCCGGATATTTGGCTTATTGATTTACAGTCGTAGTCTTCGTCAGCGGATTAAAGATCACGTAACCCTGATGATTGTTCACATAAATGGATTCAAAGAGTGACATTGGCAGCAGTCCATTTTCGATCCGGCCTTCATCTTCTGGCCTCTGCGGCAGGAAAGTAATCGGTAAGTTCTTAAAAAGAATTGCCCCGATCTGAAAAGTGCGAATTGTGGCCTGCCAAATCACTTGATTCCCCAACGCACTTTGTAAGTTCATCGGGCGCGATAATTCGTCAACCCGACCAAGTTCATGTTTTTTTCGATCCGCATCAAAAAGCAATAAATCAGCGATGGCAGAATCCAGCATGAAGTGTAGATTGGATTTAATCTGTATCAGCATTTTTCCTTCCGCTTGGCTAAATGGGAATTGCGCTCCGCACCAACGCTCATCCGGCTGATCCACAAACTGAATTCGATGATTTGAATAATCAATCAGATAATTGAATTGAGCGAGAAAATTTTGTCCCAGGATTCCTTTGACCTTTGGCAGCACAGCACGTACCTCTCGCAAATCCGAGTAAATAACTTCCAGGTTATCAGCCGTCCTATCTCCCAGCGTAAGGCGTGCTAATTTGGCGCGCGGGACGACTTGGGTGCCGACCGTTGTGACTAATTGCACCCGATCTATCGGTTGCAGCCCAAGCTGATGTGCGAACCCTTTATCCAGAACAGTCGTATTGCTTCCTGTATCAAGCAGGAACTCACAGGCTCCGGCTTCTGGAATCGTCACCGTTGTGACTATTAAATAATTACGAACTAGCGTAAATTTCACAGGCGTAGCGGCCACAACTGGTGACTGAATTATCAAAGAGATGAGACACGCCACCAGAATATTCGTAGTGATAATTTTGCCCATACATTGCTCCTTTCTGTTGACTGACATCCTGACCTGCAAGTCGGTCTGCCGTCGTGACAGCACGCTGATTCTGGGCTGATGATTTGACGCGATTTGTTGAGGGAATTGTGATGGCCGATAAATGCTATTATTTTCAATTCGATAACGTGCAGGTTGATCTTCAATCCTTCAAGGTCTCCAAAGATGGAACCCCTGTTTCCTTAGAGCCAAAAGCAATTGAAGTCCTGGTTTTCTTCATCAATAACCAGGGGCGGTTGATCGAAAAAAATGAATTGCTGGATGCAATCTGGAACGATTCGTTCGTTACCCCTAATGCTTTGACTCGTGTGATTGCGCAGTTGCGGAAAGGATTAGGCGATGACGTCAAAGAAGCACGATACATCGAAACTGTCCCAACCCGTGGTTACCGCTTTATTCCAGATGTCCGAAAGCTGGGGGCTGCAAATGAGCAAGCGATGACGGGGCACGCTGAATTGTCATCGCCTTCCTCAGAACAAACCGCAGCAGCCAGCACGATCCCGACGGGGAAAATAACCTCCACTAAATTCCACCTTCCTATTTTCCCGGTTGCGGCGGGGGGAGTCGTCGTCCTGATCATTTCCTTCCTGACCTTCCTGGGACTGAGAATGTGGCCCACAAGTGCCAAACCCCGTGTGCTCAAAACTGTTCAGGTGACGTCATCTCCTTTGATGGATATGTACCCGGCCTTTTCCCCTGATGGACAATCGCTGGCATATTGCGCCGTGCGAAATGGAAGCTTTGAGCTTTTCGTCAGGCCGCTTACTCTTGGAAGCCGAGAGGTTCAAGTGACTTCAGATGGGGCACAAAATATGCAGCCCACCTGGTCTCCTGATGGAAAACAGATTGCCTATCATTCCCGACAACGGGGCGGGATTTGGGTGATTCCTGCGTTGGGGGGAGTTGCCAGACAAATCGTAGACGTTGGCGCTGATCCGGCCTGGTCACCGGATGGCAAATGGCTGGTGTATCAAACCGAAGGGCCGGTGGACTTAAATCAAACAGCGTTTGCTGCAATGCCTCCATCCACGCTCTGGGTTATTCCTGCGCAAGGCGGAGCGCCAACACAAGTCACGCATGTCGAGAATCCGGTTGGCGGACATGGTGCTCCGGCCTGGTCACCAGATAGCAAACGAATCATCTTTGTGACCTATATGCTGGGACGCTCTGAAATTTGGTCGGTAACGGCTGAGGGGAAAAATTTAAAACAATTTTCCAGCGGCCCGATTAACTTTTATGACCCCGTTTACTCGCCGGATGGAAATTATGTTTTCCTGACCACGGGGGCAGGGAATTTTCAAGTCTGGCGAAAGAGAATTTCTCCAACAGGCGAGTCAGTAGGCGAAGCCGAGGAGCTTGCGAATACAGGCGCTGCACTGGCCCGATATTTAACCATTGCTCCTGATGGAAAACATCTGGCCTACAGTTCTCTAATGCTTTCCAATAATCTTGGCTCGGTTTCAATTTCGCCGGAGTCGGGGAAGTCTATCTCCTCGCCTGCCTTATTGACTCAGGATACAAATCGTCGCAAGACTTCTCCCGTTTTTTCGTTGGATGGTAAGCAGATTGTGTACAGCCAATGGCGGGCAGGGGCGGGCGGTGAACTCTGGATTATGAATGCCGATGGGGCAAACCCACGCCAATTAACAGCTGGGTTGGCAGGTCTGCCAAATTGGATGCCAGATGGGAAAAGCATTGCCGTAATTGCCAGAGAAGCTGAAATGCTGAAGATGTGGGAAATAGATGTGCAGACGGGGAAACAGCGGGTGATGGCGAATCAAACTTTTCCGATAGCATTAGGAAGAGTTTCGCCGAATGGGAAGTCGTTTGCGTTCAATGCGAATACGAATGGCGCAGTGAATATTGCGACTCTCCCGATTGAAGGTGGCCCCGCCAGGCAAATCACGTTTAGTCGGGACTTGATGGGCTTTCCCTGTTGGTCACCTGATGGTCAGTGGTTAGCGTTTCAGGTTAAGCGAGGCGGGAGTACAGATGTCGCAGTTATCCCCAGTGAGGGCGGCACCCCTGAATACCTCACAAATAACGAGGGCCAAAGCTGGCCAGGTGGTTGGGCCGCCGATCAGGATCGCATCGCTTTTGCTGGTCAGCGCAATGGCATCTGGAATGTCTACTGGGTTTCCCGAAGAACCAAAATACAAACTCAGGTCACAAATTACACCAAGCCCAATATCTATGTTCGCTATCCGGTTTGGTCTCCGCGCGGTGATCAAATTGTCTATGAGATCGGCGAAACGACAGGGAATATCTGGCTGCTTGAGTTGAACTGAGCGCCAGACGGTCTGATTTGCCTGAACCTCCTTTCGATCACTATAATTTCAGCTATGAAATTCCAACTTGTTTCTGAGTATCAGCCGCAAGGCGATCAGCCCGCCGCAATTAAAGCACTTGTGAATGGCCTCAACGCAGGTGAAAAGCATCAGGTGTTATTGGGGATTACCGGATCGGGAAAAACGTTTTCCGTCGCACAGGTGATTGCTACGGTGAACCGCCCGATGCTGGTGATGGCGCATAATAAAACGCTGGCAGCGCAGTTGTATCAGGAATTCAAAACCTTTTTCCCACATAATGCAGTTGAATATTTCGTCAGCTACTACGATTACTATCAACCCGAAGCTTACGTTCCATCGTCAGACCTGTACATCGAAAAAGAAGCAACAGTGAATGACGAAATTGATCGGCTCAGATTAAGTGCCACGCGCTCTTTATTTGAACGGCGAGACGTGATTGTCGTTGCCTCTGTGTCTGCCATCTATGGCTTGGGCGACCCGGATGCTTACTACGGAATGCTTTTGTTTTTGGAACCCGGACAAAAGATCACGCGCAATGAAATCGTCAAAAAGTTGGTCGAATTGCAATATGAGCGAAGCGACATCGAATTTGGTCGCGGTACTTTTCGCGTGCGTGGGGACATCATCGAAATCCAGCCGAGCTATCAGGAAAACGCTTATCGCATTGAACTTTGGGGCGATGAGATTGATTCAATTGCAACGATTGATCCCTTGCTTGGAGAGGTGATTCAGAAACATACGGCACGCCTTCCGATTTATCCCAAATCGAATTATGTAATGCCACAGGGGACGATCAAGAAAGCAATCAAAACCATCAAAGCAGAATTGGAATGGTGGGCACCACAATTGATTGAACAGGGAAAAGTCGTCGAAGAGCAACGGTTACATCAACGCACGCTTTATGATTTAGAGATGTTGAGCGCCTTAGGCTCATGCCGTGGGATTGAAAATTATTCGCGCCACTTTACTGGTAAGCCGCCCGGCTCGCCGCCGCCAACGCTGTATGATTATCTGCCCGATGACACCATCGTCGTGATTGACGAAAGCCATCAATCCATTCCGCAAAT
>JAFDVL010000102.1:0-185733 GCA_018268995.1 Acidobacteriota bacterium
TCGGCGTGCCACGGCGGCATTTCGCGGTTGATCACTTTTTCCTTGATGGATTTCGCCCACGGGCGGGTTTCTTTGTATGTCAATGTCGAAAACGGAGCCGCTTCGCCAGGGCGATGGCATTCGGCGCATTTGGCATTGAAGATTGGCGCAATGTCTTTATTGAAAGTGACCGTTGCCGCTTTACGATTGCTGCTTGCAACTGTCGTTGTCAGCGTGACAAGTGAAACCGCTGCCAGAAAGACGAAAGTTGTGATGCCGACAAGCCATTTGTTCATATCTGATTCCTTATCTGCCGCGTTTGAAGTTACCGAGAAAACTAATGCGCAATTTTCTACAGAAGATGGTAGAAAATCCACCAATTTAAGCACGAAGGCAGCACGAAAGATCGTGCCGCCTTTGAAGTTGTCGAATTTGGCAATGTGACATTGACCAGGTGACGCGAGCTTACAAATCGCCTTAGTTATTTTTCAAATGGACTTTGGTGCGATCTGTTTGCAGTGTAAGTCGTGGTCCGCCACCATTGATCGCGCCTTCAAGCTTATCTTCGCTGAAACTGTTTGTGGTGATCGGAAAATCGCTTTGAAAACTACTACGACGTTCTTTCACCATGCTGACATTCAGGCCTTGCGAACCAGCCATCCGCAATTCCAGATTGCCGCGATCCATTTGCACTCTGGAATCGCCAGTCAATTGCAGCCGATCAAACATCAGGTTGGTTCGATCAGCATCAATTTGCAGACTGCCCCGAACATTACTGAGTTGCGAATTATCACCGCGATCAATATTCAAGCGGATTTCGCCCGACATATCTTCAACACGCAAAGTGGTTCGATCTGTCTTGAGGTGATGGCGTCCGTCAAAGCCACGCAAATTTGCCTCTGATCGGTCTACATCCAGATCAATGTTAGCCTGACGCGGGGCACGGATTTCCCATTCAATGCGGGGCACAATCCGATTCCGTCCGCCCCATTTATTTTCATAGGGGACATCATCATAGTTAGCTTTGACGGTCAATGACCGGGCATCGCCAATAAGTTCAATTTTTGTCGCTTCGACTGCGCGACGAGCATAATCTTCACTTGTATTTTCTGTCCGACCGATGATACGAGCGATTACTTCCACCTGATTTCGATCCCAGGATGTCAATCGGACAGTCCCGACATCGGTGTTGACGTGCAAATCACCACCCGACGAAAACTCTACGCTTCGGTTGAAATTTTTGGATTGCGCCAGCAACGTAGCGGGCAAAAGCAGCAGTAAAAAAGAGATACGCAAACTAAATGGTTTCATGGTTTCCTCCCTGAATGATGTTGATTCGGTGGTTAGTGCCCTGAATCCCGCAAAAGTTTCAGCGAAACGCAAATTTAGTTATAAAATTTTTTGAATGAACAAAGCAAAATTCTTGTGCGATAAGACGTGATTCTTTCTCAAGCGTTAACGAGAGGGAGAATTTTTGTGGTCTGATGAATAGATAAGGAATGGAACAACGCCACCGTTTCAAGCGACTAGCGAACAACTGCCGGGCACTCGGTCAGATCATGATCTAATGCACCGCAGACCCGGTTGCGGCCTTCTTTTTTCGCTTGATAAAGCGCAATGTCTGCGGCTTTGATCAGCTCTTCAGGAGTAGCAGCGTGCTGTGGAAAGGTTGCGTATCCGATGCTCACCGTGAGTTGGTGGTTTTCAACCAAACATTTACTGATCGCCTGTCGCCAATGCTCCGTTGCAGCCTGCCCACCGCTCCAGGGAGTTTGGGGTAGGATGACAGCAAATTCGTCTCCCCCGTATCGAGTGGCAATATCAACCCGCCGTGAATGTTTATGCAAGGTTTCCCCAATTTGCCTGATCGCTGAATCCCCGGCCAAATGCCCAAGCTCATCATTGATTTTCTTGAGATTATCCAGATCAATGATCGCCAGTGTTAGTGGTTGGTTATAGCGGCTGGCGCGTTCAAATTCGATTTTCAGGGATTCGTCAAAATAACGACGATTGAACAGGCCGGTCAAGCCATCGCGCACAGATTGTTGCTGCACTTTTCGATGCAGTTCTGAGTTGATTGCAACGACAGAGATTTGTTGCGCAACCGTTTTCAGCAGTTGAATTTCATCTTCTGACCAATGACGAGGATGATTTTGATGCAGGCTTATATCGCCAAACCACAGCCCCTGCATGATCAGAGGCTCACAAAGCACGGCTTTGACGTCAGCCGAGTCGAGCAGCGACGGGGACATTGATTGGTCGCTTGCGATCAGCTGATTTCTAAAATCGGATACCACTTGAATACTGCCGTTGGCGGGCTCTTCTTGATCTTCGGACAACTCGAAAGGGAACGATAAATTCCCCATCGGAGCAACCTCAGGACTACAATCCTCTGCCACGATGCTTAAGTGTTGAAATTCGTGATTTACCAACCGGATGATCACGCGCGAAGCAGTAAACAATTCACGCAAGGGGATAACCGCACCTCGCAGCCCCACTTCAAAATCCAGTGAGGAAGTCAGTGAGCGCAGCAACTGGTTGATCAGACTCTGGCGCTCAAAGCTTTTCCGAAGCTGTTCATTAATTAGCTGAATCTCAAGTTTTCCTTGCAAGAGAGATTGTTCGAGCGCCAGGATTCGTTCCCCGGCCCGAAGTCGTACCTCAAGCTCAGCCCCATGAAATGGTTTCGTAATGAAATCGTCAGCCCCGGCATTCATGCCTTCCACCAATTCCACTTTCTGATTCTTTGAGGTGAGTAAAATGATGTAGGTGTAGGATTCACGAGAGAGCTGTCGAATGCGCCGACACAATTCCAGCCCGTTCAATCTGGGCATCACCCAATCTGTGATCACGAACGGAATATGCTCGCGCTGAAGGCACTCTAATGCCTCTTGACCATCCGAAGCCTTCAAAACTTCATACCCCCAGCGGGATAATGTACGTTCTACAACCAAGGCAGAGACGGGTTCATCATCAACGATCAGCACTTTCATACTCACCCGATCAGGCCTCGCAGATATTTCTCGACTCTTGCATATTCCAATTCAATCTCACTAAACAAATCGGGCGTTTTCGACAAATCATTGTTTGCCCCCAGCCTTTCCATCTGGGCAAATAAATTCTGCAATTCATTGGCGGAGAGATTGCCAGTTGCCCCTTTCAGTCCGTGCGCTTCCGCTTTTATTTCTGTCGCAGAAGCGGAAGCGATTGCTTGTCGTAACTTTTCAAGCCGAACAGGCGCATCCTCTAAATAAAGTGTGACCAGTTCGCATAAAAACTCTTCGTCGTTATCGGTTAATTGGCGTAATTTTTCGATTTCGACAGGTGGCAAAGCTGGTGCTGTAACCATGTCAGGTAGGCTGGCCTCCTCCTGTTTTTCTTCAATCCAACGCCTCACAGTTGATTGTAGTTCGTTGACTTTCAATGGCTTCGTAATGTAATCGTCCATACCGGCTGCAATACATCGTTCATAATCACCAGACAACGCGTTTGCCGTCATCGCGATGATGGGTAAGCGTGGATGATTGTTTTTCTCGCGAATGCGTTTCGTCGCTTCAAAGCCGTCCATTTCAGGCATCTGAATATCCATCAATACCAGGGCGTAGGATTCCTGCTCCAACAGTTCCAACGCGATGCGTCCGTTCTTCGCCACTTCCACTTGATGCCCAGCCTTCTGCAACAGAGTTACAGCCAATCGTTGATTGACCGCATTATCTTCAACTAACAAGATGCGAGCACCTGACGGCCTGTCATTGGCCAGATTCGGATCAGCAGACCGCAAATTGGTTGTGTTTGTTGCCTTTGCCGTTTCATCAATTGTGCGTGCCCGAAAAGCCTCAAAGAGCTGAGATTGCTTGACAGGTTTCGACAGGCAAAGAGGAGAGGAAAGCTGAAGCAACGCAGGTTCGTCTGATTTCACAGTACGATCAGTCAAGACAACCAACCATTTAACAGATCGCCCCATCTGTTGCGCTAACGTTTCCAGTGCGTTGGCGGGCTGTTTTCCAAGTGCTGGAAAATCGCAGATTAACCAATCGTACGGGTTATTTGCACGGGCAGCCTCATTCAATTTATTGAGGAGACCATTGAGCGATGAAACCGATTCCACAGCCATTCCTAAACTATTAAGCATCGCGGTGAGTGCCGTACGGCCAATAGACTTTTCGTGCAGGATCAACGTGTGTGGGGCTGATTCAAATGCAATCACTTGTTTTGCCACGGTGCTGGCATTCTGAAACAAGACCTCAAACTCAAAGGTGCTTCCAATACCAACTGCACTCTGAACACGTAATTTCCCGCCCATCAGCTCCACTAACTGTTTAGAAATCGTCAATCCCAGTCCTGTCCCGCCGTATTGCCGGGTGGTGGAGCCATCCGCCTGGGTAAAGCTTTCAAAAATCAGGTTGAGTTTTTCTGGTCGAATCCCAATCCCGGTGTCACGAACGGTAAAATTAACTCTTGTCTCAGACTCATCATGACTCACGATCTGTGCGGATAATGTCACCTCTCCAACTTCCGTAAATTTCAACGCATTGCTAATCAGGTTCACTAAGACCTGTTGCAGCCGATGCGGATCACCCCGCAAGGCATTGATCGGCGGACAATGCTTCTCTGCCGCAACGTAAAAGTACAGGTCCACTTTTTTCTCCAGCGCCTGATGGGTAAATAGATCCGTGACATTTTCAATGACCGCTTGCAGATCAAAGTCAATGACTTCCAGCTCCAACTTTCGGGCTTCGATCTTGGAAAAATCCAGGATGTCGTTCACCAGATTTAGCAAAGTGTCAGCACAGTGCTGAATGGTGCCAACAAAATCTTCCTGCTCGACGTCGAGTTTCGTTTCCTGTAAAAGGTCACTCATGCCGATGATGCCATTCAGCGGAGTCCGAATCTCATGGCTCATATTCGCCAGAAATTCCCCTTTCGCCTGGGCCGCATCGCGCGCAACAGCAAGGGCCTTGTCGAGTTCGATATTTTTCCTGGCAATTTCAGTCGCGCTTTGGCGTAGGTTGTCACCGAGTTGCTTTTGGCCCGTAATATCCTGGTATTGGCTGACAAAGAACAATGGAAGCCCATTTTCATCGTGAGTAATCGAAGTATTCAAGGCAACCCAAATGGAATGGCCTTCCCGATGATGAAATCGTTTTTCTAACTGAAAAGAGCGCTGCTTGCCCCTAAGCAATCGCCGCCAAAAATTATTTTCCATTCGCCAATCTTCGGGCGGCGTCAGGTCAGGGACTTTTTTTGCCAGCAACTCCTGTTTTCGGTAGCCCAACATCTCAAGCAGTGCCGGATTCACTTCAAGGAATTGCCCATCCAGCGAAGTGATTGTCATGCCTAGAGAGGCTGCATCAAAGGCCCGCTGAAATCTCTTTTCACATCCTTCAAGATCGCGATCACCCGAAGTTTCCGGGCTTGCGGTCACGACGGTCGCGACTTTCACAAATTGTCCTTGCCACGAAACTCTGCGGATCGAAACCCCAATTAGAAAGCGAGTGCCAGTCTGGCTGAATCCAATGGTTTCAAATGCCTTACCTTGACTTGCAACTTCAGACTGGATCGCTTTTCGCCGAAATTCAGGAGCAATTAGTTTGAGCGGATTTTTTTTCTGTAGCGCTTCTACACTGTAGCCAAACAGCTTTGCCGCCCCAGGAGAGACATTGATAATGCGATTATTTTCATAAACGATAATCGCATCCATCGCGAGGTCGTCACGCTGCGGCACCATAACTGTTTGCACATTTTCGTTCATCCGATTATTGCAGGCAGGGGCAGAATGGATAGGAAGCCTTATTTCCTGAAGATTTGTGATGGCCAGGGCAAGCCTATTGGGTTGGCGGTGGAACTATACCATACCCGAAATACATCCAAGAAAAGATTTTTTGTTTCAGCGAACCCCCTGCTCAGCGTTTTTTGGCAGTGGTCGGGCGGGATAAATTCACAACTGAAAAATCTACCGTATGACGATCCACGTTCACACGATCTACGCGCACGCGAACCTGATCACCAAGCTTATAGGTACGGCGTTTTTGTCGGCCTTGTAAGGCGTGACGGCGAGAATCAAACTCGTAATAATCATCTATCAAAGAGGCAACGGGCACGAGTCCTTCGACAAATAATTCAGTTAATTCCACAAAAAAACCGAACTCGCGGACATTGATGATTAACCCATCAAATTCATCTCCGATATGTTTGGCCAGCAGGACGGCTTTCCGCCAATCCTCTAATTCCCTTTCCGCCGCATCTGCTGCCCGTTCCCTTTCACTGGACTCCTCAGCCATCAGTTCCAATTCGGGCAGTGGGATTGGCATAAAGGGATTTCGCGGAGGGCGATCTTTTTTGTTGATGGCAGTGCTGTCCCCCAGGCTGGTTGCCTTTTGCAACAAGGAACGTAACAACCGATGGACAATCAAATCGGGATAGCGGCGAATTGGTGAGGTAAAGTGTGTATAAGTTTGTGCAGCGAGTCCAAAATGTCCGACGTTTTGAGCTGCATAGCGGGCGCGTTGAAGTGATCGCAACATCGCATACGATAGCACCTTCTCCTCTGGCTTCCCTGAAAGCAAATGCGATAGACGCTGATAATCCTGTGAGATTACCCCTTCAACGGGGAAGCGATATCCGAATGCTGACGCAAGCTCAGCGAACTCAATAACACGTTGTGGTTCAGGTTGTTCGTGAATCCGATAGAGTGAAGGGATGCCAAGTTTTTCCAGATGGCTGGCAACGGTTTCATTGGCCAGCAGCATAAATTCCTCAATGATCCGATGAGCAATATTCCGTTCGGATTTAAGGACACCACCAATTTGTCCTTCGTCGTTGAATTGAAAAACAGCTTCCGGCAAATTGAAATCTATCGCACCTCGTCGCTCCCGCATTTGGATCAGTATGCGAGCAAGTTCTTCCATCGTCTGAAAAAACTCCAGCAAATCGGCATATTTTTCCGAAACCGCCGGGTCGTCATGGCTTAAGATCTTATTCACATCGGTGTACGTCATCCGCTCCCTGCTACGGATCACGGACTCACGAAGCTGATACGATACGACCTGCCCTTGACGATTGACTTCCATCAACGCCGACATCGTTAACCGATCCACCTTGGGATTCAACGAACAGATTCCATTCGAGAGATTTTCGGGCAACATCGGGATCGCACGTTCAGGGAAATAGACCGAGGTTCCGCGTAGCCGAGCTTCGTGATCAAGCGCGGTTCCCGACCGCACATAAAAACTCACATCAGCAATGTGAACCCCAAGTGAAAAATTTCCATTTTCCAACCGATGTAAACTGATTGCATCATCGAAATCGCGAGCCGTCTCACCATCAATTGTGACCGTAGTCACGTCGCGCAAATCCAATCTATTGGCTCGTTGTTCCTCAGTTACGACCGGTGAAACGATTTCAGTCTCGGCTTCCACTTCAGGGGGGAAAATATGTGGAAGGTCGTGTTTGCGAATAATAATTTCAATATCCAATCCCGGTTCATCACTGAAAGCGCCAAGGTGTTCGACTATCGTTCCAGCGGGGTTTTCGTGAGGGCTTGGGTATTTGTTGACTTCAACGACTACGATCTTTCCATCTTCATTTGTGTCTGTTTGTTCGACATCAATCTCAAAAGGAAATTTTTCGTCGAGCGATTCAACAAACGAGAAGCGATACGTGCAATGCAGACGGCCAATAATTTTGAGGTTGCCACGCCGCAGGATCATTTCTACCTTGCCTTCGCGCTCCGGCCCACGACTGCGAGCGACAAAGGCAATGACGCGGTCTCCATCAAACGCGCCATTCGTGTCTTCAGGAGCAATACGAAACTTTTCTCTGACGTGCTCATCTTCAGGAATGAAGAAGATATTTTTTCGGCGGCGTTGTCGGATTGTACCAATGAAAACGCGATTGGAATCTGCCCAGCGATAGGCCTGCCCAAATCGCTTGATGATGCCCGTGCCCTGAATGCTATTCAGGAGTCTGGTGAGATTTTTTTGCTGTGGGCGATTGAGGGAATAAATTTCTGCCAGGTCTTTGGCTGTTGCCCCTTCAGGATTGTCACGAAGAAACGTGATCAGTTCTTCTGCGCTCAGCCCGGCGAGTGAATCCTTTTGTTTCTCGGACTTTTTCATGCGATCAGCTGCGGTCGGCAACCATCTGCTGTATCCGTTCGATAGCCGCCTGCAAGGCGCTCAGCGAATTGGCAAAGGACAGTCGCAGATAGCCTTCTGCCCCAAAAGCCGCGCCATCGGTTACTACCACACCATACTTATAAAGCAACTCCTGCTCGACTTCTTTTGAGCTGGCAAAACCACAGTGTTGCATCAATGCCTTGATATTTGGAAAGGCGTAAAACGCGCCTTCTGGCTGGCTACAGGTTATCCCAGGAATCGCATTCAAGGCAGGGATAAACCAATCCGCACGACGTTGATACTCGGCCAGCATTGTTTGCACGGCTTTTTGTGAAGAGGTCAAGGCAACAACAGCTGCATGCTGTGCAATTGAAGCGGTATGAGTTGCAGACTGGCTTTGTACCTTGAGGACTTCGGATACCCATTCTTTTGGCCCCAGCGTATAGCCAACTCGCCAACCCGTCATTGCATAGGTCTTTGACAACGAACCAACGATCAAGACACGCGAACGCAGATCAGCAGGTAATGCAGCAGCAGAAAATGGCTGATGTGGCGGATACACAAACTGCAAGTAGCATTCATCCGAAATTACCCACAAACCACGATCAGTCGCGACTTGCACGATGTTTCTGAACTCCTCCGGGGCAATCACGCGCCCGGTGGGATTGGAAGGTGAGTTGATGATTAAAAGCTTGGATTTCGGTGTAATCGCTGCCTGCACAAGCTCAGCAGTGAGATGGAAATCGGTTGACTCAGTATCAAGCCAGACAATCTCCCCCTCCGCAAATTTCACAATGCCGGGAAAAGAAACCCAACAGGCTTTTTCCAACAGGACTTCATCGCCAGGATTGATTAAGCCCATGATCGCATTAAAAATTCCCTGCTTGCCACCCACCACCACACAACAATTTTCGACGGCATAATCTGAACCAAATTGTTGATTGATCGAATCACAAATCGCTTTTCTCAGCGGCATAATGCCACTGGTGGATGTGTACTTTGTCAAATTCCGATCCAAAGCCTCTTTCGCTGCATCCTTGATGTGTTCAGGGGTGGGGAAATCCGGCTCACCAACGCCTAAATCAATCACCTCAATCCCTTGTGCCCGCAGCTGATCCGCAGCCATGACAACTGCTGCTGTGGGTGAAAGGGTAATGCGTTGTGAGCGAATCGAGACCGGAAAGACAGGTAATTTTGATGCTGGCGTACTCATTTTGCTCCTTTGGCAAGCTTTTCACTCATCCGCTCAATCACAAGCGATGGCACAAGCCCATCAATGTTCCCGCCATAGGTAAAAACCTCTTTTACCAAACGCGAACTAAGAAAAGAATATTCCTGTGCCGAGAGTAAAAATACGGTCTCAACGGTCGGAGCCAAGCGCCGATTCATCAAAGCCAATTGTTGCTCGTAATCATAATCGGAAATGGCGCGAATACCACGAACGACAGCTTGGGCCTGCTGTTGAGTCGCATATTCGGCCAGCAGCCCGCCAAACGTATCAACCACTATTTTTGCACTGAATTTTTCCAGTCGCGAATTGATTACTTCCCGAATGGTTTCAATGCGTTCATCTATGGTGAACATGGAGGTCTTATTCGGATTGACCAGAATGGCCACAACGACTTCATCAAACATTCGGCTGGCACGTTCTACGATGTCAAGGTGGCCACAGGTTACGGGGTCAAACGAACCAGGATAGATAGCACGGCGTGTCATAGTAATTTCCTGGTCACTGGTCACTGGTCATCGGTAGAGAGTCTTTACTGGAGTATGAATTGTTTCGTGCTGGAAAAAGAACTCTCGGCCTTTTTAGCAAGACCTGCTACTCAATGAAAAAAGACCAGAGACAATCAGGCAATTCCCCTTTCCATACTGAAGAAAGTCAGACAGGATTCTCCCTGAACAATCTGGCGATACGGTCGCAGGTAATCATAACTCGATAGTAATTCAATTTTTTTGCGATGTTCCACAATGACCAGGCCTTCTTCGGCAATCAATTTACTTTTGGCCAATGTCCACATCACTTGTGAATACACTTCGGAATCATAAGGAGGATCAAGATAGAAATAATCAAATTGCAAAAGGTGCTGGGCAAAATATTTCAAGGTGGCAACAGCGTCGCGATTGATCACCTTCACATTTTCAGTGATTCCACAATGCTCCAGATTTTCGGCTAACACTTGTGCCGCCTTACGATTGGATTCAATGAAGGTAACGTGCCCAGCCCCCCGCGACATCGCTTCGATGCCGACCGCTCCGGTGCCAGCACAAATATCCACAAAGCGTGAGCCTTGAATACTTGAAGAAAGCACATTGAATAGTGTTTCTCGTAAACGGTCGGAAGTGGGACGTACCTGCATGCCTTCGACTGCCTTTAGTCTTCTGCCTTTATAAATTCCACTGATAACACGCATAGGAAAGCGATTTAACCTAATTCTATCTTAATCCTGATAACCGTTTGGATGAGCCTGATGCCACAACCAGGCAGATTCGATGATTTTATCCAGTTCACTGTGTTGCGGCATCCAGCCTAAATCCAAGGTAGCTCTGTCAGAGTTGGCAATCAAAACGGGAGGGTCTCCGTCCCGTCGCGCTGCGCGTTCAGTGGGAATTCTTAACCCTGTCACTTGTCGCGCCATTTCGACAACTTCAGCCACAGAATAACCGTTGCTGTAGCCCAAATTATAGATACGGCTTCGCTCTTCAATGACCTTCAGTGCCAGAATATGCGCCATTGCCAGATCAATCACATGCACATAATCACGCACGCAAGTTCCATCTGGAGTTGGATAATCTTCGCCAAAAATATTGACGTGCGATGACTTGCCCAAGGCAACCCGCAAAACATTCGGAATTAAATGTGATTCTGGTTCGTGGTCTTCTCCATACGCTTCGCTCGCCCCAGCCGCATTGAAATACCGCATACTGGCATAACGTATTCCATAAGCTTCTTCATACCACTTCAACGCCTTTTCAAATGCCAATTTAGATTCACCATACGGATTCACTGGAGATTGGGGTGTGTCCTCTGTGATTGGCATTTTTTCGGGCATTCCATAGGTTGCGCAGGTTGAAGAAAAGACGATTTTTTTCACATCGGCTTCCAGCATTGCATCAAGCAAATTCAGCCCACCGATAAAGTTATTGCTGAAATATTTTTGTGGCGCTCTGACCGATTCTCCAACCAGGGCATAGGCTGCCATGTGAATGACAGCATCAATCTGATGTGCTCGAAATGTTTCTACCAGTTTCGCCTTGTCCTGGATCAATCCCTGAACAAAGATGGCATCTGGTGACACAGCAGCACGGTGCCCTAATTCCAAACTGTCGTAGACCACAGCGCGGTGTCCGTGAACAAGCAGTTGTTCAGTCATTACGCTGCCGATATAACCGGCTCCTCCGGTTACGAGAATATTCATTATGATTTCCCTCGAAGTCTTATTTATGAGTCGCGTAGTATCGCAGAAAACCTGTATGAGCGAAATAGCAGGCTACATATCCTCGACAGCCTGAACCAAGTTCCTGGAAAATAAAAAAGGCAGTTGAGGATCAAACAACTGCCTTCGTTAACTTGCTGTCCGCATTTTCGGAATCTATTGCGGCGGGGTTGTGCCGCCAAGCCCAAAGTTACGCGGGCATCGCGGATCTGTACTCCCCGGAGGACATTGTCCGCCACGCAATTTCGGCGCGGTATCCGGCTCAGTTTCGGTTGGTTGAGTAGGCGCGCTGCCGCCACCACCGACAACGGGTAAGATCGCGCCCATATTCATCACTGGCGTTTGTATGCCCGGCATCAAAAGTGCTTTATCGTAGGTGCTAATGCCATAGTAGTTGCGGATGAGCGGTTTCTTAAAGGTACTCACAACGCCCACAATGGGCCTGCTATCAGAATCCGCACCGCCAAGCGTGAAGCCTGAGCCGGTTGTTGAGCGCCCTTCTTCACCATCCTCCCCCTGATTAAGGTTCGTGATTGAAATACCAGAATTTTGTGCAGCCCAGGTTAGAAATTGCATTTGCTGCTGCAAGCGAGCCACTTCCTGTGTGGCAGCACCGCCAGCCGCCAGAGCGACTGCCATTTTCTCGTCGGTGGCTTTCTTACAAGCACGATAAAACTCGCCAATCAATGGATCGCCCAAACGAATCGGCTTCCACTCTTTCCCCGTCATCGGATCTACAAGAGAAGCCTTCCGAATAACGTGCTGCGGGACACCTTTGACATTAAATTCGGTGAGTAAATCTTCCAATTTTGCGGGCAGATTCTGTGGCGCTAATCCACCTTTGAAGGTGTAATACTTCGTGATGCCATCACCGATATTCTGCGCGCGAAAAAACATTTCTTCTTCGCTCTCGCGCTGGCTCGTAAATTGAGCGGTTGGTTTGGACAACATCGAAGCCATAATCGTCAGCCCGATTGTCATCGCAACCAATAACGACAGCAGAGCATATCCTGATTCGTGCTGTTTCTGTCTGATCTTCATAACTCACGTCCGTAAAGAAGTAGCCTGGAAAAAGGTCGAATCACGTCAACTGCCATCGCCAGTAAAGGGGATGCGGTGTTTGATGTTAATGGTCACATCAAGAATCTCGATTTCTGTCGGAGTAATATTGGAGACCTGCCAACGGCTACCGATTTGTTGCCCTTTTCTGACATTCTTCAACTCGCTCTCAGACTCATCCCGAATGACGGCCAGACTGACACCATTTTTCACCACCAACCCCAGATAACGATAGGCGGGTACGGGTGGTGGAGTAACATTTAAAGTCACACGATTCGAATACCAATTTGCAGGATCAGCCGCACTTTTCACTTCAACCTGCATCTGTCCCGGATTGGCAATGGCAGCAGCAGGCACAGTTAATTTGAGCTGTGAATCGCTGACAACAGTCGTTTGATACGGTGCCCCGTTGATGATAACGCGTGCGTCCGATGGAATCTTTGCACCATAGACCGTCAATGCAAAATCTGCCGTCCGCGCGGTCACGGCACTTGGTTGGATTCCAGCCAGGGTGATCGGCGGAGGTGGAACAGGCGTCGGAGTTGGAGTCGGTTTGGGGGGCGCTGGAGTCGGAGGAGGAGGATAAATAAAAATATTCCTTCCGATCATTGGCGACGTTGAGTCCCAAAGACCATTCAATTCCAACGGTTGGCTCACCAGAACAACTTCAGTCTGTTGCTTTGGTTCAGGCGCTTTGGCTGTGCTAACGGGTTGAAAAATCCCCGGCTTGGCCGTTTGCTTCGGACTTGACGAGTTGGAAGCCCCCGAATCGTCGGAGAAAAACAAACTATAGCTCACAGCAATCAACGCCAGCACGCCAAGAACACCTGCTGCGATTTGTTTCTTCTGTTCCGCTGTTAGAGTCATAAAAACCGATCCTGAGAAATATTACTTTTGCGCGGGAGCACTTGCCGGAGTCAGCGTTACGCTGTTTTCACGCGAAAAATGCGTTTCCATCTCAATCTTGAGAGCAACCACAATTTTGGTGGGCCCGGATTCCGGCCCAGTCGCAACAACAGGCTGCCCCGGCCCAGCACCAGGGTTCATTGGAGCCCCTGGGCCAGCAACATTATTTTGGATTTTGCTCCGCTGACGCTCATCAATGCTTTGTAGGGCAAGTGCATTGATGATGACGAAATTGCGGCTCCGTTCCAGAGCAGCAATAAACCGCCGTAAGTCCGCATAATCCCCCTCAACCGTGGTATCAATCCCTAGCCCTTCGTACACAACAGGCAATTTGTCGCGACGGGTAATCGCGGCGGGCGTTGGCGTCGTGCCAGGCGTTGCACCAGGTTTTGGTTCTCCCGGCAATGGTTCAGGCGCGTCCGTCCGAAACGAAACATCACCGGCTTTGACGCCATTGGCTTTTGCAATTTGATTCACCTCATCAATGATGGCCGTGATGCCCGTTTTACGGCTATGCAGACGAGCTTCAAAACTTTCAAGACTGTCGAGAATCTTATCTCGATTTTTCATTTGCTCATCCAGTCCTTTTTTCTGCTCAGTCTTTTGAATAATTCCAAGCTGCAAGGTCTTTTCTTTCGACCGCAATTCACTGAGCTTGGACCGTAAGGGCTGGGTACTATTGAGATAATAAAAAGCCACGACTCCAGCAAAAACAATGGTGGCCGCCAGTGCCAGCCACTCAAATGCGCTTAAGTGAAATCGTCCAAAAACATCACGCAGATTTGGCATGGAGATTTTATTCATTACTTAACGCCTCCCCCTTGCACTGCAACTTGTGTGGACATTGGAACCGAGGAAGCACCAGCTACATTGGGCGGCAAATATTCAACCTGTAACTCGAACTCGGCCTCATCTGTTCCTTCTACAGGCTTTTGGGATCGGGGAAAAACTGAAAACCGGCCAGACTCATTCAAGCTTTTGATCATGGCGGTGACATCCATGGCGCTCTTTCCCACAACGTCAAACGAAAGCGAAATTGACTTCCCGGTGGCGTCCTTCGTTCTGCCAACCTGATCAACGGCGATGTGAGTAACACGCACTGTGGATGGCACAAATCGCTCTAAATCATTGAGCAGCTGCGACCAGGAAAATCCTTTTCGCGTGATCAGATCCTGTGCCACGATCAATGCCTGATTTTGTCCAATCGTGAGGGTTGAGCCAGTAAAGTCCAAGGCTTCGCCACCACTCGCCTGCGCTTCCAACTTCTTTACCTTTGGCTCTAAAGCCGCAATTTCTTTTTCCAAATCGGTTCTCGTGCTTAAGGTAATCCACCCCACCCATGAGGCAGTCCCAACAACGAGCGCAATGACCAGCCAAAATAGACGCCGATTGCGAAACGGCTCACTGGCAAGATTTATCAGAGGTTTCATAATGGCTTGAAGGATCTCTCTTCGTTTCAGGATATTCGTTATTGAATTCAATCACTTGGGGGGCGAGCAAGGAAGAGGAATATACCATATTTCACAGCCCCACTAACAGCTTTATGATTGAGCGCGTGGTTAGGATTAAATCTGGATATAAAAACGAGGTGATCGTTCTCATCTTAAGGAGTACCGACCACCTCACACAAACCACACACATTGTGCACACGTTATACCATAAAAAAGGTTCCAGGAAAAAAATGTTTTTCAGCGATAAACCTGCCTGCCAATCTCAGTTAAGAATGGTCTTGGAGGACAATCTGATTCAATCTTTCTCACACTTTAACAACACATTGTGCAAGCCAAGTCCCCGTTTCATCTTCGAGAACATGCAAATCCAGACAGGTGACGCCTTTTATTTCGACCGCTGGATGATGTTTGTGTAGGTTGAGAGCCTCACCCCACAGATGCGCCTGCAATTGATTTTCGGTGATCTTCACAGCAAACCGCGAAAACAGCATGTTACGGGTAAACATCTGGTGAATGATCGCGTCCAGCCATTCGACCAGCAATAAATCCTGATCAGGGGCATCACAAGCGATGTCGAGTTCTTCCAGATGGTCTACGTTCAAGGGATTGGTAATTATCGCGGTTAATGCGGTGGCCGCCTGCTCAAAGGCTTCTTCGATTGAGGCACCAATCCCGCGCACACCAATATCGGAATCATGCACATAGTTTTCCCAATATTTTCCCAGCATAGGAATTCCTCCCGTATCAGAGTTAATAACAACAACCGTTGTTATTTTTCAGGCAAAACACAGGCCAGACATAACTGCCGAGAACCTCCACAATATTCCCCCCCCAGTCTTGATCAGCGGAAGATTTCACGAATCAAACGGGGAACATTGCGCAGGTTGGCTTAATTCCCCCAAGGCAATCCACCCGTTGCGCTGGCACATTGGTTGCACGATTAAAATTGAGAAGGAGGTAAAACCTTATGAAACGATTCATTTTATTACTGATCTTGCTTATGCCTTTTATGGTTGCAAACCTGAGCTGTGCAACACAACCACGTGTCCGCACTCGGCCTTATCCTCCGCCCTCTGGGCTGATCATGGACATCGGTATTTTCTATGACGAACTAGCTCCATATGGACGCTGGTTTGAGGCAGATGGATATGGATGGGTTTGGTCCCCCTATGATGTTCCCTTTGGCTGGCGGCCTTATACCAATGGAAACTGGGTGTACACCGATTACGGCTGGACGTGGGTTTCGCGCTGGCGGTGGGGCTGGGCACCGTTCCATTACGGACGCTGGGTATCGCATGCTCGGCACGGTTGGATTTGGTTGCCGGGCAATGTTTGGGGGCCAGCCTGGGTGGTGTGGCGACGTGGCCCCGGCTGGATTGGATGGGCACCGATGCCGCCACATCACGGCTGGCGAGGGGGAGTAGGATTTGAAATTGTCTCTGAGCCTGATCGTATGCTGGAACCACATTCGTACAACTTTGTGCCAGAACGGAATTTCGCCGAACGCGATTTGTCGCGTCGCTTCGAGTTGGAAGCGCGCAATGTCACGTTGATCAGAGAAACACAGAACGTGACGAATTACACGATGGCAAACAATCGCGTAGTGAATCGAAGTTTCACGAATGAGCCTATCGAGCGAGTCACTGGGCGAACGGTGCCACAACATCGAGTGGTGGATAGCAGTGCCGGGAATCAAGCAGAACAAATCCGAGGCAATGAGGTGATAGTCTATCGCCCTAACGTCAATCCCAATCCACCACAACGAACACCGAGAAATGCGGAACCTCGCACACAACGCCCGGTGACATCTGCGGAGATTGAGCGCAGAGAAAACACTGAGCGTCGTCGGCTGGAGGAATATCAAACCCGTTCGCGGCAAACCTTGGATCGGCAACAACAGGAAGAACAAAAGCGCGCACAAACATCCAGAGACGAAATCCAACGGCGACAAGAAGCCGAACGACGTGCGATGGAGGAGCAGGTGCGCCGCGAGCAACAAGTCCTGCGAAGCCGCCAGGAAACCAAACGACAGTCTGAACCTCCGGCCAGAACGCAGGAGACCAAACGACCGAAACCTGAACGAACAACTCCGCCCAGAAAACCTGGCAATAAACCGAGTTAGTGATTGGAACAAGAAAATCAGAATGTTCAAGTGATGGCTTGAAGCCCTACTTACAATCTTCTGGGATATTTTAGACGTGCTCAAGTCGTTGGAGGCAATACGCGACACAACCGTCCAGCGTCGCAATTTTTGTATAATCCGTTTCTGGCACTGCAATGTGGAGTTCCTTATCAAGAGCAATCACGAAATTCAGGAAATCCATCGAGTCAATATCCAATTGATCACGGATGCTGAGGACTGGGTTGAGGCTTGTCAAATCGGCTTCTGGCGCAATGTCGCCAAGCAAGCGCAACACAGTGGCCTGCAATTCCACTTCTTTAGTTTTTTCTGGGGTCATAGATTTTCCGGCTCCTGCAATAAACGATCCAAGGCGGACAAAAACAATCCGCCCCGATGTCCGTCACTGACGCGATGATCAGCTGACAACGTAGCCGTGATGATCGGGCGCACGCCCAGCATTCCATTCACTGCCCACGGACGCTCAACGATTTTGCCAAAGCCGACGAGCGCGACCTGCGGCGGATAGATGATGCCGAACACTTCCTCAACGCCTTGTTCACCCAGATTGGTAATCGTGATCGTCGCATCGGAAAGCTCAGAACTGCGCGAACGGCCAGCTCTGGCACGTTGTACCATATCCCGAAATTTTTGCATCAATTCGTCCAATGATTTCTTGTCAGCATCAAGTAAGGCAGGGGCAATCAGCCCGCCCTGTCGCAGTGAAATAGCGATGCCGACATTGATAGACGGCTTGGGATTGACCTGCTCATTTTCCCACGTGGCATTTAATTCCGGCACCTCGCGCAAGGCCATGGCTACGGCTTTGATGAGCAATACGCCGTAGAGCAAACGATCTGCAACAGAGCGTTTTTCGTTTTCCTGTGCGAGCCAATCCAAAGCACGCTTCAGATCAATCGTCGTGCGCAAGTAATAGTGCGGAATCTCGCGCTTGGCTCGTGCCATCGCGGCGGCGATGATTTGGCGCATCCCGGTTTGGCGATCCGGTGCAGGTTTCTCCGTTTTCGTTTTTGCAGCGTTTTCAATGTCTTCGCGCGTGATGCGTCCGCCAGGGCCGGTGCCTTTGACCTGCGTCGGATCAATGCCGAGTTCTGCTGCCAGCTTTTTGGCGACGGGCGAAATGTGCAGGCGCACGGTTTCAGTCATTGTTTCGCGTTTTGACAGGTCTGGCGCAACAGTCGGAGCCGCAGCAATTTCCACCGGAGTTTCATTGGTCGTCGTCACTTCACCATCTTTGCGAATGATCGCAATCACAGTGCCAATCGGCACTTCTTCGCCGGGTTCGATCAGATACTTTTCGATCACGCCGGAGATGAACGATTCGATTTCGATGTCGGCCTTGTCGGTGTGGACTTCAGCGATGATCTCTCCGCGTTCAATGCGGTCACCGATGTTTTTCGACCACGATAGCAAACGCCCCATGTTCATATCCGCGCCAAGTTTGGGCATCACGAAATTGGCCATTACATCATCCCCTGCACAGTGTTGACGATTGCTGCGACTTGCGGCAATGCTGCGTCTTCTAAATGTTTGGCGTAGGGCATCGGCACTTCGGCGCTGCATACACGCGCGACAGGCGCATCCAACTCATCAAAAGCTTGCTCCATAATTTGCGCGCTAATTTCTGCGGCGAAACTGCCTGTGCGCCATGCTTCGTCCACAATTACAGCGCGATGTGTTTTGCGGATGGAAGCAAGGATTGTTTGGATGTCGAGTGGTCGCAAGATGCGTAAATCAATCACTTCCGCTGCAATGTCTTCTTTTGCCAATGCTTCGGCTGCTTGCAAACATTTGCCGAGCGAGCCGCCGTAAGTAATCAGCGACACATCGCCTCCAACACGACGAATCACGGCCTTGCTGATGTCTGCTGCGCCAGATGAATCATCAAATTCCCCTTCCATCGGATACAGCGTAGCGTGCTCGAAAATAAACACCGGATCAGGATCGGCCAGCGCTGCCAGCACCATTCCGTAAGCGTCCTGCACTGTCGCAGGTGTCAACACTTTAATCCCAGGTACGTGTGCGTACCAACCTTCCCAACTATGCGAATGCTGCGCCGCCAGTTGTCGTCCACCGCCTGTCGCCATTCGCACGACCAGTGGGATGCTGAACTGCCCGCCTGACATATGCCTGAGTGTTGCCGCGTTGTTCACAATTTGATCCAGGGCTAACAGGCTGAAGTTGACAGTCATCACTTCGACTATCGGACGCATCCCACCCAGCGCTGCGCCAATGCCTGCGCCCACGAAAGCGGATTCCGACAACGGCGTATCCCGTACTCGCTCTGCGCCAAACTCTTCCCGCAAGCCGCGACTAACAGCAAATGCGCCACCATACTGATCCACGTCTTCGCCCATCAGAAAGACGCGCGGATCGTGTTGCAACGCATTACGCATTGCTGCGCGGATCGCTTCACGATAAGTCATTTTTTTCACCTGCTCATCTCCCTTCTGGCTTCACTGTAAAGAATGCCTGCATTTCCACTTTACCGGGGATAGACAACCTGCCAAATTTGCCTGCTGCTGGGTTGATGCAAGGCATCACCGCTGTATCGTGCGGTAATCTTGTGAATGTCTGCATTGAAGTCGTTCGTAGAAAATTTCACTTTCCCCGCGTGCAATGAAAGCCACGGACTGATCGGTACGCCACGTTCCAATAACTGAACTTTCCCAGTAGGTACGGTGCGTCCTTCGATTGCAAACACATGGATACGAAAGTGAACCACGTGCCAGGCTCTGGATGGATTTGGGGAAGATTGAATCGTGGTGACAGTTGAGATCACAGGCGCACAAATCGTCGTGTTCAGCAACACCGAAACGCCTGTTGCACCGCTGTTGGCCACCGCAAAATCCGGCTTGCCATCCGCCTTGAAATCTCCGACGGCAATTGCGGCAGGTCTTTCACCAACTCTAATCGTAGTCGTGTTAATAAAGCCGTGTCCACGGTCATTAAGCAACACAAACACAGTGTTATCTCCGAGGTTCGCGACAATCAGATCATCTTTTCCATCCAGATTAAGATCGGTCGTTGCCACAGCTGTAGGGACATTGCCGACAGGGTAGATTTTTGGTGGTTGGAAGCTGCTGCCATCAGGATTGTTTAGATAAACCCAGATCGCGTTTGTATTGGCACTGGCCACGGCTAAATCGGCTTTGTGATCGGAATTAAAATCCCCCAAAGTGATGGATTCCGGTGCCCCGCCAACCGAATAATTTACGGGAGTATCAAACTTTCCTCCGCCACGATTGGACAAGACTGAAATCGTGCTTGATGAAAAATTCGCTGTCGCTAAATCCAGCCTACCATCCCGATTAAAATCCCCTGCCGTCACTGAAATCGGGTCTTGCCCGACAATATATCTTTCTGCTGGCTCGAAGCCTCCATCGCCGTTCACAGGAATAACCCAAAGATAGACGGAACCGAATTCGGTCACTGCTAAATCCGGGCTTCCATCGCCATTGAAATCACCAACCGCAAGACCTCTGGGATTATTGATCGCAAACGCAGAGGCACGCGGGAAGGCTCCGTGACCGTCGTTAAATAGAATATCCACCGTATTGGAGCCGGAATAGCAAACAGCCAAATCCAACTTCCCATCGCGATTGAAATCCGCTGCTGAGATGGCACTGGGGAGCGCGCCAAACTGATAGCTGGCAGATCGGTCGAATCCGCCGTTTTCATTCAAAAATAAAATGGTGACATTGTCAGACGTGTTACCCGAAAAATAGTTTGCGGTAGCGAGATCCGTTTTGCCATCCCCATCAAAATCCCCGGTGGTCAATGCATACGACCTGCTATTCACATCAATTCCCGTATTGGTGAAGCTGACTTGCCCGCAACTTTGCGCCTGAGCCGCCTGTAATGTTGAGGCCTTTGCAATCGAATCCTGACTGCTCCCCAAATAGCCAGCAATCAACACGAGACCTGAAGAGATTACTAAACAAATTTGTTGCTGCTTCTTGATGCATTTCATCATCACTTTGATGCATTTCATCATCACTTCCTCCCAGATTGCGTATAAACCGTGTCTGCAAGCGCATCAACGGGTTCCCACTCGCCTGCTTCCGCGAAAGCGATGGCGGCTTCGACTTCTGTCTCGATTTGCTGCTCAAGTTCTCTAAAATCACTTTCGGTACAGGCTCTGTTAGCAAGTAGGCTGGTGGAGAATTGCTGAATCGGATCGCGCTGCTTCCAATACTCAAGCTCTTCTTTGTGACGGTATAAATCTGGATCAGCCATTGAATGCGCGCGATAGCGATAGGTGCGCAATTCCAGCAAAAAGGGGCCGCCACCACTGCGCACATATTCGGTGGCTTCTTTGGTTGCAGCTTCGACAGCCAGCACATCCATTCCATCCGCAGTAGCAGATGCCATTGCATAGGCGGCGGCTTTGCTGGCAATGTCAGGCTGCGCCTGATGACGCGTCAGGGCGGTGCCCATTGCGTACAAATTGTTTTCGCAGATGAACAGCACTGGCAGCTTCCACAATGCCGCGAGGTTCAGTGATTCGTGAAATTCTCCCTCTGCCACGGCACCGTCGCCAAAGAAGCAGGCAGTCACACGCGGTAGATTTTGCAACTTATCGGCCAGCGCCAACCCTACCGCAATCGGCAACCCGCCACCAACAATTGCATAGCCGCCATAAAATCGGCGTGCGGCATCGAAAAAGTGCATTGAGCCGCCGTGGCCTTTGCTGCACCCATTTGCCTTACCGTACAGTTCCGCCATCAATGATCCCATTTCCATCCCGCGAGCTAACGCATGACCGTGTTCACGGTAGGTTGAAACAATCGCATCGTCAGCGGTAAATGCTTGCATCGCCCCAACCGCCACGGCTTCTTCCCCAATGTACAAATGCAGGAACCCACGAATGTTGCCAAGGCTATACAATTCAGCAGCTTTCTCTTCAAAGCGGCGAATGCGCATCATTTCGCGAAGCAATGCCAATGCGTGTTCGCGCTCAATTGCAGGCGGCGGACTGTTTTTGGTCGCGTTCATTTAACTTTCCTCCAACGTTGAGGTATCGCCAATGGGCAAACCTAATTCCTGCGCTTTCAGTAAACGGCGCATGATCTTGCCGCTGCGTGTACGTGGTAATTTGTCGCGGAACTCAATCTCTTTGGGTGCGACAACTGCCCCTAATCTTGCACGGGCAAAGCCGAGTAATTCCTTGCGCAACGCGTCAGAAGCTTCATAGCCCGACTTCAAAGACACAAACGCCTTCACGATTTCCATTGCTGTCGGGTCTGGTTTGCCAATCACGCCTGCTTCCGCAACAGCAGGATGCTCCAGCAAAATACTTTCGACTTCAAAGGGGCCAATCAGATGCCCTGAAGTTTTGATGACATCATCCTTGCGCCCAACAAACCAGAAGTAACCATCCTTGTCTTGTCTGGCCAGATCGCCAGTCAGATAGAACCCGTCGGCGAAACATTTCTGATACCGAGCCGGTTCGTTGAGGTATGCGCGAAACATGGAAGGCCACCCTGGTCGCAGAGCTAATTCGCCCTGCACATCGGGCGTCGTGACAACCTCGATTTTTCCGGCGGGGTTCTTATTAACGATGGCGGCTTCGATACCGGGCAAAGGTTTGCCCATTGAGCCGGGGCGAATATCCATTGACGCAAAATTTGCGATCATGATGCCGCCCGTTTCTGTCTGCCACCAATTGTCGTGAAACGGCAGGCCATAGGTTTTATGGCTCCAGGCAACAGCCTCTGGATTGAGTGGTTCGCCAACACTGGCCAGGAATCGCAATTTGCTGAGATCATACTTTTTTGCCACCTCTGCCCCAGCTTTCATCAACATCCGAATTGCAGTGGGTGCGGTGTACCAGACGGTAACTTTTTGTTCCTGTAAGATGCGATACCAACGTTCTGCATCGAAGTCCGCCTCATCTACAATCATCGTGACACCGTTCGTCAGTGGAGCAATGATGCCGTAGGAAGTGCCTGTCACCCATCCGGGGTCTGCCGTACACCAGAAGACGTCCGCCTCGTGCAAGTCCAATGCGTACTTGCCTGTGATGTGATGCGCAACGACTGCTCCATGAACGTGAACGGCTCCCTTCGGAGTACCCGTCGTACCGCTGGTAAAATGTAACAATGCGATGTCTTCAGGGTCTGTGGGCTGGATGGTGAACTCTTCGTTAGACTCTCGCATCAATTGATGAAAATTCAATGTGCCAGGAATGCTGGTTAGCTCCTGCCCTGTGCCCAGCAAAAGCACATATTTCAAGGATGGAAGTGCATCGCGAATGGCAGCGACTTTGCGTTGGTACAATGTCTCTGTCGTCACCAGCACTTTTGCTTCACCAAGATTGATCCGAGCCTTGATCGGTTCCGGGCCAAAAGCCGAAAACAGCGGACAAAATACACTGCGATTTTTGAAGGTGCCAAGCGCGGTAAAATACAATTCCGGCACACGTCCGGTCAGGGCAAATACGCGATCCCCTTTGGCAATACCAAGGTTCTGCAAAACGTTGGCAAACCGATTTGTCAGTCTGTGGAGCTGTTGATAGGTAAATTCATGAACTTCGCCATTTTTCCCCAACCAACGCATGGCCAGTTTATTTGCAGTCGCACCCTGCGCGTGACGATCCACCGCTTCATGCGCGATATTCAGGCCTCCATCGTTGGGAAGCCCCTGCAATTCCCGTTGTGCCTGTTGCCACGTAAAGGTGGATCGCGTGAATTCGTAATCCAACAAATTGGCTTGGGACTTGAACTGGCTGGGTGTCTTTTGGATTGTGGGCCAAGACATACAGATTACTCCTTTAGGCAAATAACAATTGCAAGCTTCAGGCCAGATGAAGATGAAACCGCCGGAGGGTACGCTGCACAGAAAAGAGCCCTGCTGATGCGGCTTTTCACGCAACAAGTGGGAAATCCTGCCCGTTTCGCCTGCCCAATTCTTCGCGGATGTCAGAGGTGTCATCATCAAAAAATGGATTTCATTGGAGCGAGACGAGAAACTGTTTTCAAATCTGATTCGATGAGGTAAAAATACTGTCTCCAATCACCCATCTGAAAACAATAACCATTTGCTGAAAGAGGAATTATGACCGACTGGAATCGCAGACAATGGATTGCTACGGCAGCCGGCATCACGGGATTAGCCAGCATCGAAAATATGGCGCTGGCCTTTGATGCAAATGCCTTTGGGCAAAAACGCAGCGGAACCCCGAAAGCCAATCGGCCCCGCAGCAAAATGAAAATTACAAAATTTATGGCAACGCTCGTTGCATCCCCTGATTTTGCGCTCTTAAATTCCTGGAATGTCCACGACACGCATTTCCTGCGTTCCATCCTCGAAATCGAAACGGCGGATGGATACAAGGGCATTGCGGAAATCGGTGGTGGACAAATTAAAGAACTTGAGGCCGCCAGTCAGGTTGTGCTGGGGAAAGACCCGTTTGAAATCGAATACTTCCGCCGCAACATCAACAATATTCACGCGTTTGGTGCAGTCGAAACTGCTTGTCTCGACTTGATCGGCAAGGTCATCAATCGTCGTGTAGTGGATTTGCTGGGTGGTGCATACCGCGAAGCGCAGCCGTTTTCAGCCTACATTTTTTTCGTGATGCCAACACCCAATGGCCCGGACTATTCAACGCCTGAATTGGCGGCAAAACAGTTCGTCGAATTCAATCAGAAGTATGGTTTCACTTCCTGCAAGTTCAAAGGCGGCGTGCTGCATCCCAACAAAGAGATTGAAGCACTGCAAATCATGCGCGAAAAAATGCCGAAGGCAAAACTGCGGATTGATCCAAATGCAGCCTGGAGCGTTGAGACTTCGGTGCGGGTGGCCAAGGCAATTGAGCCGTTAGATATGGAATATTACGAAGATCCGACACCAACGCTGGACGGAATGGCAGCCGTGCGCAAACAAACCAAAATCCCGCTGGCAACCAATATGGTCGTCACCCGGATGGAACATATCAAACCCGCCATTCAGAAAGGTTCGGTTGATATTGTCCTGCTTGACAATCATTACATGGGGGGGCTGAACAATGTGCGTTATTGGGCAGCAATTTGCGAGGCGATGGGCTGGGGGTGCTCCGGCCACAGCAACAATCATCTGGGGATTTCGATGGCAATCATGACGCACATGAACTGCGCGATTTCACGAGTGGAATATCACGCAGACACCCATTATCCCTGGACAACGCAAGACATCATCAAAGGCCCCATGCTGCAATTTAAAGATGGGAAAATGGCCCTGCCGGATGCGCCGGGACTTGGCGTTGAAATTGACCCGGACAAATTCGCCGCCTTGCAGGAAAACGTAAAGAAATTCAGCAATCGGCACGATCTACTGAAAAAGTGGGACCCGAATTATCCCCTGAATAACCACATCATCCGTTGGTAAGCCTTAAGTGTATTGACAGGTGTGGTGACGCAAACAGGATGTTTGCGCTACAGGTTTGCAGATAATGTACAACAAACATCTTGTTTGTTGCTCCACATCAGTCTTTCTAATCTTTGTTGTCATCACACCTAAAAGATAAAGAGCCGAGAATTTCCCCCTCGGCTCTTTTCTCTCTCCAACCTAAGTTTACGTGCTCAAATATTGCCCTTCTTGCTTTCTTCCACCAACCAGTCACAAGCACGAAGCGTAATTGCCATCATGGTTAGCGTTGGGTTCTGGCAACCTTGTGAAGTGAAGGCAGCACCATCCGTGACAAAGACATTTTTGACATCCCACAACTGATTCCATTTGTTGAGCACTGATGTCTTCTTATCCGCCCCCATCCGAGCAGTTCCGGTTTCGTGAATACAGAAGCCTGGGGGGGCTGCTTCGGTATTTTGCGAAGTTATCTTGAATCCCGCAGCAGTAACCATCTCACTGGTCGTTTCCAGCATGTCTTTAATCATCGCGCGTTCGTTGTCGCCGTGCTGCGCTTCGATGTGCAAAACGGGGATGCCCCACTTGTCAACTTTGGTAGGATGAATCGTCACGCGATTTTCAGCACGTGGCAGCATTTCGCCCCAGCAATTCAGCGAGAAGAATAATTCTTCGGGTGCTTCGCGCACTTGTTTTTTGAACTCAGCGCCAAAGCCCTGCGTGTTCTTCGCCCGTGCATAGCTGTAACCCATTCTGACTCCGCCTTGCATGCCGTACCCGCGAATAAAATTCGGATGCTTATCAAAAACGTTACGGAACTTCGGCACATAAATTCCGTTGGCGCGCCCATCAGAATAATCGTATTCCTGCCCTTTTAGCTGGGGAACAATCCCGCCAACTCCGATGGGAAAAGCATGATCCATCAAATAACGTCCAAGCACATCGTTTGAATTCCCAAGTCCATTTGGATGCTGGCGCGGTTTTGTGTTCAGCAAAATTCGGGTTGATTCCAGAGTGGAGGCACAAAGCACAACGACTTTGGCCAGGAACTCATAATCCTGTTTCGTTCGTTGATCAATCACGCGAACGCCCTTCGCCTTGCCCGTGTTGTTATCAATCAGGATTTCGCGCACGACAGAATGCGGACGTAAGGTCATCCGTCCGGTTTTCTGCGCAGCGGGCAAAGTCGAACCCGGACTGCTGTAGTATGAGGCCGTCGTACAACCGCGATCACAATGTCCGCACCAATGGCAGGCAGCGCGCCCCTGATGCCGCTGCGTCAGGATGGCTGCGCGTCCGATGATCACCTTGCGATTTTTGAAGTTGCGCTCCACTGCTTTTTTCAGCAAATGCTCACCACAGGTCATTTTCATCGCAGGCAAAAATTTGCTATCCGGCAGTTGCGGCAGATTTTCGTAGGAACCACTGATGCCGACAAAGTCTTCGACCGCATCGTAGTAAGGCTCCAGCTCCTTGTAGCTAATTGGCCAGGGTTCACCAAATCCATCGCGCTCTGCGGCTTTGAATTCGTAATCCGAGAGGCGATAGGATTGCCGTCCCCAAGTCAGTGAACGTCCTCCCACCTGACGCCCACGAATCCACCAGAAAGGCTTGTCATCCGGCGTTGTGTAGGGATTATCAATGTCGTCCACGAACAAATGCGCGCCATATTCGTTTGCCGCATAACAACGGCTTTGAATTGGCTGACGCGGTGCAAATTTGGAACCTGGGCCACCCGAAGCAAGCCCGCGATATTTCATGTCATAGGGGAAAGAGTGCTCGGTAAAATCCTTCATTGGATCAATATCGCGCCCCGCTTCCAGGACAAGAACTTTCATTCCGCGCTGGGTTAAGGCCATCGCGGCATACCCGCCGGTTGCACCAGAACCAACGACAATCGCATCGTAGACTTGTTTTGCGGTATTTCTTGAATTTTGCATTGGATGCCTCTCAGTGATGGAGTTGATAAATTCGATGCGATGTAAATTATGCGCCGTGTCTGTTATTGTCAATCTGTCCGTTGCTTGAAGCACGACAAATCACAATGCTATAAAAGGTCGAACATTCATCCACGAGGTATTTTATGTCTGATTTAGCAGCCAAAACCTGTGTTCCCTGCAAAGGTGGCGTGCCACCTTTGGGCAGCGCTGAAATCGCCACGTTGCTTACCCAGCTTAATAATCAATGGGAAGTGATTGCTGAACATCACCTCCGCAAGGAATTCAAGTTACCGGATTTTCGCACTGCGCTCGCATTCACAAATCAGGTAGGCGAACTGGCAGAAGAACAAGGGCACCATCCAGATATTTATCTGGCCTGGGGCAAAGTCGAGATTACAATTTGGACACATAAAATTGACGGCCTGAACGAAAGTGATTTCATCCTTGCCGCAAAAATTGATCGCTTGCAAACATAGTGCAATCCAGCCACTCCCCCAACGAAAAATTCACAGATAGATTTTTTGCGCGCCAGCCCTGGCTCGCGTACAGCATCCTTGGACTGAATGTCATTGTGTTTCTTGTGATGCTTAAGGCAAGCTTGCTACCGATTCGTTTGACCCTCATTGCTGGCAACGATCACGCCACACTGATCAATTTCGGGGCCAAATCCAATTTCTGGTTGCTACAGCAAAGACAGTGGTTCAGGTTGGTAACGCCCATTTTCATTCACATCGGACTTTTGCATCTTGCTTCCAATTCATACGCCCTGTGGATTGTCGGCCCCATCGTCGAAAGACTCTATGGATCAGGGCGATTTGCCTTGCTGTATTTACTGACCGGAATTGCCGGAGTTGCAGGCAGCGTGTTGACCAGGGGAGATGTCCAATCCCCAGTGGCTGGGGCGTCAGGCGCGCTCTTTGGCCTGTTTGGAGCGTTGTTGATGGTGAGCTTTAAATACCGGCATGAACTTCCGACCACCTTTCGTCAGGCATTCCGAAAGGGGATACTCTTGGTTGTTGGATTCAATTTTCTCTTCGGGTTGCTGAATAACACTGGGTGGTTGTTTGGAAATCGTTTCAGAGCGGTCATCCCTTTCATAGATTTATGGGGGCACGCCAGTGGGTTGCTTACAGGCGCGATTTTAGCGATGATCCTGCCTTATTTGCCACCAGAAAAAAATTCTCATTCCTGGCTGGACAAATTGATTTTGGTAATTTGTTTATTCATTGTGAGCTATTGTTTTTTACGCGCATATCAATTGCGCCCCTATTTCATCCAACGATAAAGGAGCATCTATGGCAATCAGGAAAGTTGGCGTTCTCGGCGCGGGGCTGATGGGTTCTGGCATCGCACAGGTCGCAGCTGTGAGTGGTTATGAAGTCACCGTGCTTGAGGTCAACGAACAAGTTCTCAGCAAAGGCCTCAGCGGAATTGATAAATCACTGAGCAGGTTTGTCGAAAAAGGATCGCTCAGCGCAGAAGCCAAAGCCGCAACGATGGATCGGTTGAAAGGCACCACGAACATCCAAGACCTGGCTGATGCAGACATTATCATCGAAGCCATCATTGAGAACCTGAACATCAAACGAGAAACCTATGCCAGGCTGGATCAACTGTGCCCGGCGCGTACAATTTTCGCCTCAAATACGTCCTCTCTTTCGATCACCGAGATGATGACCGCCACCAGCCACGAACGCCAACGCCGTTTTGTGGGAATGCACTTCTTTAATCCAGTGCCTCTGATGAAGTTGGTCGAAGTCGTTAGAACAATTGTGACGGACGAAGACGTATATGCAGAAGCAGTCGCACTCGGAACAGCGATGGGCAAAACCGTCGTGCAAACCAGCGATAAAACGGGCTTCATCGTCAACCGATTGCTGGTGCCTTATATGCTGGATGCGATCCGGGTTTATGAAGAGGGTCTGGCATCTACCGTGGATATTGATAATGCAATGAAGCTGGGCTGTGGCTATCCGATGGGGCCGCTGACCTTGTCTGATTTTGTAGGGCTGGATACGACATTGTATATCTCCGAAATCATGTTCAATGAATTCAAGGAAAAACGTTTCGCTGCGCCGCCCTTATTGAAGCGAATGGTGCAAGCCGGATTATTAGGCCGCAAATCAGGACGCGGTTTTTATAATTACAGCGATCCGAAAAACCCGCAGCCAATTAAATTAGTATGAGCCTTGGCGTAATCCTTTTTAATCTCGGAGGGCCGGAAACATTAGCCGATGTGCAACCGTTTCTCTTTAATCTGTTCTCCGATCCTGAAATTATCCGTCTGCCAGCCCGTTTCATGCAGAAACCGTTGGCGTGGCTGATTTCTACCACAAGAGCCAAAAAATCTTCCGCCTATTATGCCCAAATTGGCGGCGGTTCGCCCTTGCGACGCATCACGGATGAACAGGCAAAGGCATTGCAAGCCGAGTTAGGAAATCGCGGCATCGAGGCTAAAGTGTATGTGGGGATGCGCTATTGGCATCCCTTCACCAACGAAGCCATGCACCGCATCGAACGCGATGGCATCACGGAATTGATCGTGCTGCCGCTGTATCCTCAATATTCGGTTTCGACCACGGGTTCCAGTCTGAAAGAATTCATTGGACTACTCAAAGGACAAACCAAATGGCGCAAGATTCGACGCCGCTACGTCACGCGCTGGTACAATCACGCGCCGTACATCAACACCCTGGCGGAGCAGATCAAAGCGGAAATTGCTCAATTCCCCGATCCCGATCCGCGCAAAGTGCATTTGCTTTTCAGTGCCCACAGCGTCCCGCAAAGTTATATTGAACGCGGCGATCCATATCTACGCCACACGCAGGAAACGGTGCGTCTGGTTTCGGAGGCGCTTGGCAATGTCAGCCCCACCTCCTTGAGTTTTCAAAGCAAAGTTGGCCCGGTGAAATGGCTCGAACCAGCGACAGATCAAAAGATTCGCGACCTGCGCTCATCGGGTGTCGAGCAACTGCTGATGATTCCGATCAGCTTTGTTTCGGAACATATTGAAACCTTGTATGAACTAGACATTCTTTACAAAAAGTTGGCAGACGAGATTGGTGTGCCCCACTATCGCCGAGTGCCTGCCTTCAATACCGATGTGCGGTTTATCATGGCGCTGGCAGATTTGGTGAGCGAGAAAGTGAGCCGACAATGAAGAAATGGATTGTGATCGGATTGGTGATTGTTGTCCTGATTGGTCTTGGAGTCATTGCGACCCCATTGTTCCTGTTTCGAGCCATGCACGTTCCCACGGGGGCAATGGCCAACACAATCATTCCGGGGGATGGGTTCTGGGCCAAACGATGGGTGGGCGAGATTAAGCGCGGAGACATTGTTATATTTGAACCCCCCTCGAATCGAAAGGTCTTATTCGTAATGCGTGTGATCGGGATGCCTGGGGAAAGCATTCAGTTTCGCGGAAAAAAAGTACTGATTGATGGTGAGGAATTGCCCGAAAGAAGGGCAATCATCGAACTCCCGACCGAGTCCGATCATGGCCTGCTGAAAGAGTCATCGCATGAAGGCGAAGGGAAATACACGGCGCTTTACACGACAGAGAGTTGGAATGCGACTGATGGAGCAATCTATTCCGGCATGAAATTCGGAGTAGCCGCACCGTTTCAAATCCCAAGCGGACATTATTTTGTGCTTGGTGATAGTCGTGACAACAGCATGGACAGTCGTTTTTGGGGGCCTGTTCCAGAAAATCAAATCAAGGCCAAACCGTACATCATTTATTCATCGAAAGAACCAAGTCACCTATTTGCCAAGCTTGAAATAAATCCATGAACTTCGACTCGATCATTATCGGCGCGGGAATCTCAGGCCTCAGCATTGCCTATTACCTGAAAAAAGCAGGGCAAAATATCTTATTGCTTGAGGCCAGCGAACGCGTTGGCGGGGTGATTCAATCGCTGGATGCCGATGGATTCCTGCTCGAACGCGGCCCAAACAGTTTGCGAGGAACACACGAGCTACTGGATTTAGTGGATGATTTGCAGTTGCAAGATGAACTGGTCGCCGCGTATCCCAAAGCTCCGGCGTTTGTGTATTTTCAAAAATCGCTGCATCCGGTTCCGATGTCGCCGCCCGCACTCATCAAGACCAAGTTGCTTTCTACCAAAGCCAAGTTTCGACTGTTGCGTGAGCCATTCATAGCCGCGCGCAAGGGAACCAGTGAAGAGAGTTTGGATTCGTTTGTACGACGAAGATTAGGGGATGAGATTTTAGAACGATTCGTCGCGCCCTTTGTTTCCGGAGTATACGCGGGTGATCCCAAACAATTGAGCATTCAGGCCAGCTTCGCGCGGCTGGCAGAGTTTGAAATGCAAGCGGGCAGTATTTTGAAAGGCGCAATCAAAGCGGCTCGTGCGGCCAAGTCGAAACACGAGCCTCCGAAACGATCTTTGCGACCGTATCGGCTGTGTTCTTTTCAGAAGGGGCTAGAGACACTGCCGCAGGCAATGGCTAAATCGTTGGGCGAGAGCCTTGTCACTGGTGCCTGCAACATTGAGTTATCTCGAATTTCGGATTTTCAATTTCAGGTAAACTACGAACACCAAAACCAGCGAGAAACTGTTACGACCAGAACGCTGATCGTGGCTACCCCAGCGTCAGCGGCCTCACAAATGCTAGACAGGTTTGCGCCTGAAATCACGAAGCATTTGGCAGAGATTCATTCGACAAAACTCTGCGCTGTTCCGTTAGCCTATCGAATTGATCAACTTCCGCATCCGTTAGATGGCTTCGGCTTTCTTGCCCCACGCGACCAGGGCTTGCGCACGCTGGGCAGCATCTGGAATTCCTCGCTCTTTCCGCATCGCGCGCCAGAAGGATGGGTCGTGATGAACAACTTCATCGGTGGCGAAACTGACCGTGAAGCGATCAATCTGAGCGATGACGAATTGATCACAATCGTACATCGTGACCTGCAAACTGTGCTGGGAATCAAGGGCGAACCAAAACGCCTACCAATCACCCGATGGCAACGCGCAATTCCACAATATAATCTAGGCCACGCAGCGCGCATCGCAGCGATTGAGAAGGAGTTGAGCCAGCACGAAGGGTTGTGGCTGACAGGAAATTATTTGCATGGTGTGGCCATTGGCGATTGCCTCAAACGCGGTAAGGATTTAACCGAGGAGATCGTGGAATGGATGTCCAAACATTAAAAATTCGGCGATTGTTACTCATTCCAATTTTGTTCACAATTTGCCTTCCGGTTCTTGTGCTTTCACTGCTGAGCAAACCGAAGATGACCGAAACACCTGAGCCATCAGCTTCCTATCGAATCGTTGTCAAAAAATCGCAGCGGAAGCTTTATCTCTATAACCAGGACAAGAAGCTGCTCAAGACGTACAAAATCGCGCTTGGCTTTAACCCTGTCGGAACCAAGCAAAAACAGGGCGATGGCGCGACGCCCGAAGGTAAGTATTACATCACGCATAAAAACCCGAATAGCAAGTTTCACCTTTCACTCGGAATCAGCTATCCAAACAGTCAGGACGCAGCCTCAGGGTTGCAGCGAAAACTCATCACGCCAAAAGAATACGAAATGATAACCACTGCGATCCAGGCTCAGGCAAAGCCACCTCAAAACACGAAGCTTGGCGGTGATATTTTTCTGCACGGTCACGGCACAGATTCGGATTGGACTTGGGGGTGCGTCGCATTAGAAAACAACGACATCAAGGAATTATTTGATTTGCTCCCGATCAAAACGCCTGTCAAGATTGAGCCGTAAAGATTATGTCAAACGAAAATAATGTCAGAGATAGTTACGATCTCGTGGCAGATGAATACGCCAAACGCCTTTATCACGAATTACAGGACAAAGCTTTTGACCGAAAGATGTTGGATTGGCTGGTCGAGCGAGTGGGACAATCAGGGGTGATTTGTGATTTAGGCTCCGGGCCAGGGCAAATCGCACGCTACCTGGCCAATCAAGGCGCACAAGTCTGTGGCATTGATCTGTCCGATGAAATGGTCAGACATGCGCAACGACTCAATCCTGACATTGCGTTCACACAAGGTTCGATGCTGAAGTTGCCGCAGGTTGCGGATGCCACGTTTGCTGGCGTGGCTGCGTTTTATTCCATCATCCATATTCCGACGCCAATGGTCATTTCGGCCTTGTGTGAAATCAATCGCATTCTGCAACCGGGAGGTACGTTGCTCTTAACCTTTCACATCGGGGCACAACCGATTTTTATGGATGAGTGGTGGGGACAGACAGTCGCTTTGGATTTTCATTTTTTTACAGTTGAAGAAATGAAGGACTACCTCATCTCTTCTGGCTTCGCAATTTTGGAAGTAATGCAAAGAGAGCCGTATTCCGAAGTCGAAGCACAAACAAAACGAGCCTATATCTTTGCTCGGAAGCGATAATACTTTATGAAAACATTGTATCTGGATTGTTTCGCTGGCATCAGCGGCGATATGACGATTGGAGCCTTGCTGGATTTAGGGCTGGACTTTGAGTATCTAAAACAAGAGTTAGCCAAACTCGGCATTGAAGGCTATGAATTGACGCTGGAACGTGTGGATCGTAGTGGCATCAATGCGGCCAAATTCGACGTACTTCAACGTGAGGAGGTGCATGTTTCGCATTCTCACGATCACCACGAACATCACCATTTGCATTCGCACGATCATCATCACGATCACGAACATTCTCACGAACATCACCACGATCACCATCATCACGAACACTCACACGATCATCATCATCACCCGCACCACGAACTTCATCACCAACATCATGCCCCTGCATCGGAATCGGGGGCCGCGCCAGCAGTTTCTCATCATGACCACCATCATCACGATCATCGGTCGCTTTCAACCATCAAGCACCTGATCGCATCTTCGAGTTTAAGCGAGCAGGTCAAACAAAATGCCACCGCAATCTTTCAGCGAATTGGAGAGGCAGAGGCCAAGATTCACGGGATGGATCTGGAGTCCGTTCATTTTCACGAGGTGGGCGCGATAGATTCCATTGTGGACATTGTCGGTACGTGCATTGGCCTTGATGCTCTGGGCATTGATCAAATCGTCGCATCGCCCTTGCACGTAGGGTTTGGCACATTCACCTGCGCACACGGCACCTATCCAATTCCCGGCCCTGCGGCAACTGAAATCCTGCGCGGAGTCCCTGTCTATGCCAAAGACATTGAGGGAGAACTTGTCACCCCCACTGGCGCGGCGATAGTCGCAACACTGGCCAAAGCATTCACCAAACTACCGGCGATGCGGATTGACAAGGTTGGGTACGGAGCGGGAACACGAACTTACCCCAAATTCCCGAACGTGCTGAGAGCCGTTTTGGGAGAGATTGAGATTGCAGACAAGACCCCTGATACGATTACAGTGATTGAAGCCAATCTGGATGATTTAAGCCCACAGGTTTTTGGACACCTGATGGAACAAGCGTTTGCCGCAGGGGCGCTGGACGTTTTTTACACGCCGATTCAGATGAAGAAAAATCGTCCGGGCGTCTTGTTGACAATTCTCTGTGCAACGGAAGATCGCGAGCAGATGATGAATTTAGTCTTTCGCGAAACGACCACATTGGGGCTGCGTTTTCGCGAGGAAACGCGCAAGATCCTGCGACGTGAATTCGTGACGGTCACAACCCAATTCGGCCCGATTAAAATCAAGGTTGCGCACGACCCATCCGGCGCAATCCTGAACGCCGCTCCTGAATTTGAGGATTGTCGGGCAGCCGCAATTCAGCATCAGGTTGCGATTCGTGAAGTGCAATTGGCGGCGTCCACGGCGTACAGCAATCATCATTGATCCCGTTCGCGCTGCGACAAGACGAACTCAGTAACCTTGGTGCGTTAATCTTTCCTTGCCCCCGCCCCAATGGATTTTATTGCCATGAGCCAAGCAGAATATGCAAAACAGCATCGCGGGACGCGTGATGCGTACGAATCGTACTTCAGCGGGATGGACGCTTCGATGCAGCAGAAAGTTGCGTTGACGACTGGGTACTTCCCGACACGCGGGCGAATTGCTGATATGGGCAGTGGGTCGGGGCGTGGGACTTACGATCTGGCCTGTTTATATGCGAATCTGGAAGTAGTCGGGGTTGATATTAATCCGGTTTCTGTTGCCCGTTCGCAGGAAACATATCAGGCATCGAACCTTTCCTATCTTACAGGAGACATCGCGGAAAAAGTTTTTCCTGACGAATCGCTGGATGGCGTTCTCAATTCATCCGTGCTGCATCACGTCACCAGCTTCAATCAGTTTGATGTGGTGCGCGTCTCCACCACATTTGATCATCAGGTTGCACAATTAAAAACAGGCGGCGTCATCATCGTCCGCGACTTTGTTATTCCCAATGGGCCAGAGAAAGTCTGGCTGGATTTACCAACGGATGACGGGCTGAGCGAAGGAGAAATCAAAGGGCTTTCCTCCGCAGCGTTATTTGAACGTTTCGCGCGTAACTGGCGTAGCAGTTTGAATCCCGACACGGCAGTTCCCTACTTGCAATTAACGTCATCCCATCCGCATTGGGCGCGCTTTGAAGTGAGTCTGCGTGCTGCTACAGAATTTGTACTGCGCAAAGATTACCGCGCAGATTGGGATGCTGAGTTGCTTGAAGAATACACGTACCTGAATCAAGCAGAGTTTGAAGCTGCGTTTCGCGCACGCGGATTACGCATCATCAATTCAATGCCGATTTGGAATCCGTGGATTGTGCAAAATCGCTTCAAGAATCGGTTTCAGCTCTACGATCTTGCGGGCACGCCAATCGCGTTTCCTCCGACAAACTTTTTAATTGCGGCGGAAAAGGTTCCTGCGACAGAGGGCGTTGAATTGTTTGAACTAAAACAATCTGCTCTGGAGTCTCCCAAATTTCTTTCCGTCAGAAGCTATCGCCACAAGACCACCGGGGAACATTTTGAGCTGGTGACAAGGGCAAAACAAACCATTGACCTGCTTCCCTGGTTTGAGAATAACGGGCAGATTTTCATCTTAGCCAAAAAAGATTTTCCGCGTCCGCTTGTGAACGCCTGTTCTGATCATCCAAACCTGAATCATTCGACAAGGTCAGGGTACATCACAGAGCCAATTACAGCATTAGTTGATGGAACCGAAACCCCCAATGTGGCGATACACCGCGTCTTACAAGAGCGGGCAGGCATTCAGGCAGAAGATATTACCTCCATTGGCGACCCGTTTGATTACTTCACCTCACCCGGCGGATTGGATGAACGCGTTCTGGCGCGGCTGGTTCAAATTCAACCGAGATTTGCCACTCCTTTCGTCAGTCCGAATTATACGAAATTTACCTCGGCGGGCATCGTCCGTGAATTGGATGCTGGGCAAACGCTACGCGCCAGCCACGTAGGCGGGATGTTCGACGCCCGAATGGAAATCAATCTCTATCGGCTGCTTCGCAGTCTGAACCGTTCCGTTGGAACCTGGATTGGTGCTCCAATTCGGTTAATTGAACAAGCCTCAACGGATGTGCCACAAGAAACACGGTCAGTGCTTTCGCCAACCGCAATTGAAGCGTTCGAGGCTGACACGACAACACCGGAACTAAAATATCTGGAGCTGCGGGAAGGAAGTTTCTCTGAGATAAATGCAGCGGGGTACGATCTAGCGCAAGCTGAATTTGAGTATGTCATTCCACGCGAAATAAGCAGGAATACGGTGACGGCGCTGCCGGTCGTAAAGCGCAAAGAAGGCGTTTTCATTGCACTGGAACAACGTGATCTGCCTGCGCCACAGCACTTCACCCAGAATTCGCGCCTTGCGGTCGTTCCGGCGTGGAGGCTGCCACATACACTTCAGCATCTGGCAGAAACGCCTGCTTTTTTGAGGCAGCGATTTCGCAGTGATTATGGAACTGGTTTGCAACAGGCGTGGGAATTAGGCGGCGCGTACTTCCCGACTCCGGGAGTAACGCCTGAAATTGTTTACCCATTTGCCTGTGAGGTTGAAGCAGCAGATTTGGCTGGATCAGGGTTACAGACTGTCAGGCTGGAAGAAGTAATCGAACATATTGATCTGGTACAGGACGCGCATACATTGATTGCCATTCATCGTCTGGCGCATGCGCTGGGGTTCTTGCCATAAGCATCCGAAATTGCCGGGAGTATTTGCCGTTGGCTCCTACTCCGGTTGCAATTCATCAGAATGAATCAAGGCTTTTCACAACAACCAAATTGGACTATTTGGGCGCAGAGGCAGGTTGAATACGGATTTCGCTGATGTTGTGCGGGGCCGCCGACTCAACGTTGAGCTGGAATGCAATCCAGTCGGAAGCTTTCTTCGTTTGCACCAAGACCTCGATTTCTGTTTCAGAAGATCGTTTGATGCTGTGCAATTTCAGACCTCCTGATTGCTGAAAGAATCCCATGTCCTGTTCGGCATTTTCCGGGTTCCCTCCGTGATCCTGATGAAACTTTCGCATCGTTTCGATCTTGCCGGTATTCAATGCCTTCACAAAAGCCTCCAGCGTTTTGCCAGCAGGCGTATTTGGTAAAGCCAACTCATCTCCCGTCGAAGATTGCGTTTTGGCTGATCCGGTCGGAGCTTTCATTTCATCCAGTTCGTGTTGAATTGCTCCGATTAAGGATTTCAATTGTCCGGCCAGCCGTGAATCTGTGTTTTTGGCTTCGACCGCTTTCAAGGCAGCAAGATGTGCTGTCTTGAGCGATTGTGCCGCAGCGACTTCGATGTCGGGTTTGACACCCACGCCTTCCCAATTGGTTTTCGTGATCGGATTAATCGCGCGGGCAAACGGCACGCCGATCACAAAATCCTCACTGATTTTATGTGGGCTGACAGGATGTGCGCCGCCGCCTGTCACCTCCCCAATGATCGTTGCGCGTTTCAGATTTTTAAGGTTATAGGAAAATTCTTCCGCCCCCGAAAATGTGTATTTACTGGTCAGGACGAACACCGGCTTTTCGCCCCCGAACTTTTTACCAGGCACGTTTTCCTTCGTCCAGAATTCTTCTGTCTGATTGCCAGGCCGCTCATAAATGTCATTGAGGTGTGTGCGCTTATCAAAGAGGTAACTGGAAACAAACGCAACCATCGCCGGGTCTCCGCCCCCATTCTGTCGCAAGTCAATAATCAAAGCATCCGTGTTGGCCAGAAATGACATGGCAGCGGCGGCAGTTTCGCGGGCAAATTCCGGGTCTTCAAAACCTCGAAAATCCAGATAGCCAATGTTGCCACCTAACCGTTCGACTTTTTCAAATCCAAAATTCCGTTTGCTGGCCATCATTCGGTACTGCTCACGATCTGCCCCTCCTCCCAGATTCGGGCCACCGCCTCCGGTAAACCTGACACTTAGATGCTTATCCTTACTTACCTCGCGCAAGTGATCGGTCAGGGTATTGGCGAAGATGATCGGATTCGTGATTTGATCGTAGTCCTTCCGCTCCTGTCGAGCGCGAATGGCCGATTCCATCTGTTTGGCCACTTCAGGGAAAACATAATTTTCGTGCAATTTTTTAATCGCTGCCTCAATCACCTGACTGCGGATGCTGGCGTCAATTGCTTTTGCGGGTGTCTTTGCAGGCGGATTCCCTGGTTGTGCAATCACAGAAAGGGACAGGACGAGTGCCAGAAAAAGGGATAAAATTCGCATTCTCATACTCCTCTTGAAAAGATAGGATTTCCTACAGTTTGGTTTACTAAAATCTCCCACAAGAGTTCCAACTTTAACTGGACGATGTTGAAATATTTACGGCGAGGACGGTTTGTGTTCAGGAGTGAATCCAGGATCAGTTCATCGCTTCAAATACACCGTTCGTCATTAAATCCTACCGTTCGTCAGATACCTTCGGCTTCCAACTAAATCTATCCGTATCTTTTCAGGCAAAGCAGCGCTTTGCTTTACCTGAGGAGACAAGATGAATAACACCCTTTTTTTTCGCCTACTCTCAGTCCTTTTTTTCAGCCTGATGGTTTTCATTTTCACCACGTTTTGTGCGCCTGCCTGGGCCCAGACCTCTCGTGCTGAAACCGCTAAATCGTACCTTGAGCGAGGCCAAAGCTGGCTTGCCAAAGGGGAATTCAAGCGAGCCATTTCGGATTTTGATTTGGCCATCGCCACTGATCCATCATCAGCACAGGCCTATTTCAACCGGGGCGAATTGCGCCGTGTGACAAAAGATTTTGCAGGTGCCGTTGACGATTATTCCAAGACCATTCAAATCAACCCGACGGATGCCAAAGCCTGGTGCAATCGCGGAATCGTGCATCGCCATCAGGGGCAGATTGAAGAGGCGATTGCAGACATCACACATGCACTTGAACTCAACCCCAATTTCGCTGAAGCCTATTACTATCGGGCGACGTCCTACTGTCAAAAGCAGCTCCTGGAAAAAGCGATAGCCGATTTTGATCTCGCAATTCGGCTGCGTCCGCGATTTGCTGAGGCCTACAATGATCGGGGCGTCACGCTTCATCGAATTGGAAAGCTGGAGGCGGCAATTGTGGATTACAACCATACCATCAAGCTTCAACCAGAGTTCGTCAAAGCCTGGATGAATCGAGGGATTGCCTACCTCGAAGCAGGGGCGATGGAAAAAGCCAAAAAGGACTTGGCCGAAGCCTGTCGTTTAGCACCGGAAATGAAAGCGACAGTTGAGCAAATTCTGGGATCGCATAAGCCTTAAAACCCAGATTTTTCGCATAGCGTTTACGCCCACAAAGCTTTATTCTTACCGCTATGATGCAACGTACCGAAACACTTTTAGATACTCATCATAGCCACGAACACAACGGAACCTGGCTTTCCTGGCAGGCCTTAACTTGTTCGTGCATTTATGGCAAAACGCTCACAGCACGCTGGGGATCAAGGTTGATGCTGATTCTGGCTGCCACCTTGACCTCAGCGCTGCTGAAATATTGGATGATCGCTGATGCACGCCACACATCGTTTTCATCGTGCCTGTTTTACTCGTTCATCTATTGCGCCTGCATTGGCGTAGAGTTTTTTTATTCATTCCATCTTTTTTCTGAGCGCATCGCGCGTCAGCCGTTTCCGCTGAACTGGTTCTTTCTCTTCCTGACCGTCTTGGTTTCTGCGGCCATTGGATATTTGACAGGAGGACTGATTTTGGTCGCGTTCGGTGCCTTTTCTTTGCACGAGTTTCTGGAATCATTTGCCCGCAGTCTGCGCTTTTCGCTCGTGCTTGGAATGGTATTTGGCATTAGTTTCTTTTTGTATGAATCGTTACGAATCCGACTGGAAGCAACGACGCTGGAGCTGCGCACAAAACAGTTGGAAGAGGAACGCGCACGAAAACTGGCGATTGCGGCCCAATTGTCATCGCTGGAATCTCGCGTCCGCCCACATTTTCTGTTCAATACGCTGAATTCCATTTCTGCTTTGATTCGAGAAGAGCCTGTTCAGGCGGAGCGAATGGTCGAACGACTTTCTGCCATGCTTCGGTTTTCGCTCGAATCCAATCAGCGGAGCATTGTTCTGCTGCGTGACGAAGTCAAAATTGTCACTGATTATTTGGAAATCGAAAAAGCGCGGTTCGGAGATCGCTTGCAGTTCCAAATCAATGTGCCGACTTCGGTGAGTATGGTGCAGATGCCGCCATTCGCGCTGCAAACGTTGGTCGAAAACAGCATCAAGCATGCCATTGCGAATAAGCGTGAGGGCGGAGAAATCCTGATCCAGGCAGAACTGAAGAATGATGTCGTTCGTTTGGAAGTACGCGATGATGGGCCGGGTTTCTCAGAGGATCAGATTCCGCCCGGTCACGGATTAGATAACCTACGATCTCGACTCTACGCATTATTTGGCGAAGCAGCTTCGCTAGACATTCGGCCCGATGGCAAATACACAGTTGTAACGATTTCTTTCTTTGGCTAAAACTCTCTGAGATTGAATCCATGACGACGCAATCCATCCTGCAAGTATTCCTGGTTGACGATGAACCGCTAGCCCTGAAACGACTGGCCCGGCTGCTGACAGAAACAGGGCAAGTTGCGATTTTGGGGCAAGAATCCGACCCTGAAACGGCACTGACGCGTCTCAGGGATGCGTCCTTACGCGAGCAGGTAGATGCGCTTTTTCTGGATATTCAGATGCCTGTACTCAATGGATTTGATTTGTTGAGGCGATTGGATTGGCAGCCGTTTGTGATCTTCACAACAGCGTATAACGAGTATGCCTTGCAGGCGTTTGAGGTGCATTCAATTGACTACTTGCTCAAACCGGTTGAGACAACCAATCTGCATCGCGCACTGACCAAGCTCCAGCGGTTTGCTGCGGCTCCCGTGCAACCGGATTTCCGCAGCGTAGTCGAACAGCTGGCAGCCTCAATGGTTTCGCCAAAAACAATTGCTCCCTCTCGAATTGCTTCACGCCTCGGTGAGCGAATTCGCTTTATTGAGCTTTCACAGATCACGCATTTCTATGCGCAGGACAAGCTCACCTTTGCAGCAACCGCGAACGGTAATCACATTATTGATCGCACCATCGTTGAATTAGAGCAGGAATTGGCCAGCAACCAGTTTATCCGCATTCATCGTGCGATCCTGCTGAACGCGGATTACATTGACGAAGCGCATTCGTGGTTCGGGGGACGATTGGTCGTGCGCCTGAAAGATGCCAATCGAACGGAACTGACCGTCGCACGGGATCGAGTCAAAGAGCTAAAAGATAAACTTGGATTTTAGCTGCGATTGGTGTCCACCGATTTTTCCAACTGTCCTCAGAAACTAAACCGTATTCCAGTTTCCATTCTTCGCCCCGGCATCGCGGCAATAGCTTGCCCAAAAAACGGCGATGTTTGCACACCGATAAAGTTCGTCAGGTTCGCTTTATTCAAAACGTTCGATGCCTGCACATAAAATTCCGTTTTGAATCGCTTGCTGGCTAGACTCATCCCTGCACCGGGCATCGAACTCAGCATATCGTCACCGCCACCACGGATAATCCGAACCTGCATTGGGCCACCAGCTTGTTCCTTCGGCTTACCAAAGCCAAAAGCCCAGCTTAAACGTGTCCCCAAGTTGAACTGGCTGGCACCGCGAGCACTGTTACGAGCAAAGCCGAGGGGGCGGTCATTGATGACAGCATCACCGTTGTTATCAAACCCGGTCGTGATGTTGTACGGCATAGCAGAAAGGTAATTAAAGGTCGTACCGATCCGCAGCATTTTGTACAACGGAAAGCTCGCCATCCCGAACACCATATGCCGAATATCATTCAAGGCAGCCCCACGTTCCGCGCGTAGATCATAACTATTCATCGGCAAACTAAACGGGCTATCGGATTCATTCGTCGTCTTGGACAAGCGATAGTTAATACCAAAGTGAATTGCCTTAGGAATGCTGCTCCAGTTCAAGTTCAGCATCAGTGCATGACCTTGCGAATTCGCTATCGAAGCAACCTGCGTAATGTTGCCTTGCGTAGGAAACGGACGCCCAAGACCCGGAATCGGTTGGTTAATATTTACCCCACGCAATTGATGCAGCCCCCGTGTAAAAGAATAGTTCGTCATAAAGCGGACACCACGCGGAAGCTCGCGCTCAACTCCAATCGAAGATTGAATGATGTACGGCATTTGCAGATTGCTTTGTTGTTGAATCACGCTGGGGGGCAAGGTGCTGGCGGTTCCGCCCGAAAACGGGTCGGGGTAGCCGGGGTTTCGGACAATCAAATCCGTTTGCCGTTGCCCATTGACACGCAAAATCTGTTCATAAGTTGCAGAACCAAACCAATCGTAAAAAATCCCACCGCCGCCGCGAATCGTCGTCTTTCCATTTTTGAATGGCGACCAGGCGAAGCCTGCGCGTGGCGCAAAATTGTGCTTATCGCCCAAATTGGTTTGGAATTCGTGGCGCAGACCAAAGCTCAGCGTGAAGCTTTTATGTAAGCGCCAGTCGTCCTGGGCATACCAACCCACCTGATACTGATTCAACGACACAGCAGGCGAACCGCTCCGCTGCGTGTATTGCAATGGGCGATTCGCCAGAAAATCGGCGAGGCTGGCAAACGTAAAGGTGCCACTTGTATTGCGCAATTCACTGCTGCGGTAACGCCCGACTTCAAATTGGACGCCCGTGCGTACCAGGTGCTTTTTGAAAATGGAGATGTCCAGATTGTCGCTCAACTCAATCTCACGCAGGTTACGATTGCTGGTGAGTTGCGCGCCTCCGCGCGTAAAAGCATCCAGCACGACAATGGTCTGAGCATTGGAAAGCGAGCTGATGCCAACCTCGCGCCACGTCGTTTGAAAGCGCAATTCATTGAATAGTTTTTTGCCCAACGCGCCCGAATCAGACAACCGGAAAATATGTTCCATGCTATCGCTGCTGTACGCACGGTCGGATAAATCAAAATTGCCCACACCAAGATTTTCCTGACGATTGGCATTGCGTTGATACTCACCGCGCAAAGTATGGGTTTTATTGAGGGCGTGTTCGATACGAGTTTGCAGGTTCAGGCGACGTGACGGGCGGCGAATCAAATCGGCAAAGTTGCCCGTTGGAAAGGCAGCCACAATCGTTTTCGTGTCATAGGAATTCATGCCATCTACGGAACCCGACAGCGACGTATGATTCTTCCAAAGCGGGCCGCTGAAATCCATCCCATAGCGCCGATCCTGTTCGGCACCACGAAACGGGGCAAAGGCATTGCGCGCATTCAATGACTCATCGCGAAAGCCAAAATTCACGCTCCCGTGCCATTGGTTAACGCCGGGTTTGGTATAAATGTCTACGCTGATGAAACCCGCTTCATGGTTTTCGGCAGCCCATTGATTTGTGCGGAACCGAATCTCACGAATCTGCGATTTCGGCGGCAACTTTCCACCTCCAAAGCCATTGACACGAAAGCGCGCACCGGGGCCAGCCATATTGCGAATGATGTTTTCAAATTCATCAGGATCGTCGGGCAACATGGCCAATTGCTCTTCTGTCAGGACAGAACTAAACCCATCACCACGCGGGTCTGTATTGGCTTCCTGCTTATCTTGTGAAATCTGAATTTCATCTTTGACATTCGCCACAGGCAAAGTCACAGCAAGCGTATTTACACCAGCATTAACCGTGACCGCCTCCAAGACCTGTGCCTCAAAGCCTTCTGCATTGACCTTCACTCGGTAAACACCTGGCGATAATTTACTAAACCGCGCTTCGCCGTAACGGTTGGAGTCAGTGGTTTTCGCTTTCAGGCCAGTTGCTTCAATCACAACCACTGCATTGCGAATGGCAGCACCAAGCGCGTCGGAAACAGTGATCTTCAAAGTGGCATCATTGTTGGCGGACTGTGCCAAACAAAGGCTCAGCATCAAGACGCACCACAGGCAGACAAGCATGAATTGTCGAGGGTAAGGATTCATATTATTTGGTGATCATGAAAGCCACGTCTCAGGCATCAGGAAGACGACTACGAAAATTGTCTGTGTTTTCCTGATGCCTCAAGGTTTGAGTGCTTCTATCGAGCGAGTCTATTTTTTCTCGAATTTTTCAGCTTTTAAGGCAGGGTTAATTTTGAATTTCGTCAACTGCCATTCTTCTGAGATTTGCCCGTCAATCGTGCGGGAAACACGATGGGGCAAGGTGACTCCACCTTCAGAACGATAATCTTCAAATCGAAGCTGAATCTCCACCATCGGTTCAGAGGCAGCCTGTGCCTGCGATTTTTCGCGCGCATCCTTCATTTCTTTTTCGAGTTCTTCAGGCGATTTCTTTTTCACATCTTCATGCGAAATCTGCCGAGTGATCATTGCTACACGTGGTTTTCGTCCTTGATAACTCAGCATCAACGGACGATGTGTTTTCTGATCCAGGAATAATTGTGCAGTTAGCCCGATGGATTTGCTTTTGACATCCAGGACATCCGCCAGACCATCCGGCGCTTCGGCTTCTCCGGCATAACTGCATTCCAGTGAAACCGAGGAAGGGGCAATCGCGAGAACCCCTAATAATAGGCGCGTCCAATCCTGTCGAATAAATGTTTGCTGAGCTTTCTGTTGATCGGCTGAAGCATTAGGGCCATTCACGCCCATCCGAAACACTACATTGCCACCCGCAGGAGCACTGTTTTGGGTGTCCATCCAGGCATTTTCGCCATTGACTGCTTCAATGCGCGTGATCTCGACGCCAGCAATGGGACTCATCACTGATGATTTGAGGAACTTATCGGGCAACATCATTTCCAGTTCGATGTCACCGCCCATTTCACGATCCCCCATGATTTGGCGATACGTCCCAGCCATCGAGAGAGATTTCACCTTGTCACTGCCAATCGCGCTACGGGCCTGCGTCAGCAATTCCTGTGCGCGTACCGTCTTTGCCGCATCGTCCTGATCCACCAGCTCTGTAGGAAGGCTGAATGAAATGAATGAGGTCAATACTGAAATTAAAACTACGATCAATTTCGTCATGCAAGAATCTCCTTTCGCATGACTCTTGTTGTCAACCCAAAGAGAAGTTCCATTATTTGCCAAAGAATTTGCGGGCGGACTTGTCGCAAGGCCCAACAACAGGTATTTTCGGCGCAAATCAATTGAGGAGATTCATATGAGTATTGTTCGCTGGGGATTAATTGGCTGCGGAGACATCTCACAAAAACGCGTTGCGCCTGCCTTACGGGATTTACCCGATGTAGATTTTGTCGCCGTCAATCGCGCGCGCGCCGAATTAGCCGAAGAATTTGCGCGCAAGTTTGGAGCGCGCAAGTGGTACGCAAACTGGCAGGAATTACTGGCTGATCCTGAGATAGATGCCGTGTACATTGCGACGCCTGTACATTTGCACGCGGAGCAAACAATTGCCGCTGCCGAAGCCGGCAAACACGTGTTATGTGAAAAGCCAATGGCCTTGAATGTTGAAGAATGTGATCGAATGATCGCCGCCTGTCAGGCCAATGGCGTCAAGCTTGGCATTGCCTATTATCGCCACTTTTACCCGGTTATCGCCCGTATTAAAGAACTCATCGCGGCTGAAGAAATTGGCCAGCCGGTACTGGCGCAAATCAATGCCTTCGAGTGGAACGACATGCAGCCCAGTGATCCGCGTTATTGGTTTCTGACCAAAGCCAAATCCGGCGGTGGCCCGATGATGGATTTTGGTTGTCATCGAATCGAAGTGTTAATAAATATTTTCGGGCCGATCAACCGAGTGCAGGCATTCACGGACGCGCTTTTGTTTACGCGCGAAGTCGAAGATTCAAGCGGTGCGTTTTTCAAATTTGAGGATGGAGCGCGTGCGACCCTAACCGTGACGCATGCGGCATTTGAAAGCCAGGATACTTTGGATATTTTTGGGTCCAAAGGTTCTTTGCATGTCTCCGTCCTGAATCGCGGAGACCTCATTATCAAAACTGCCAGCGGAGATCGTACAGAATCGCATCCACCGCACAGTAACATTCAACTACCTTCGATTAAGGATTTCACACAGGCGATTCTTGAGAACCGTGAACCGCAGGTGGATGGAATCGTCGGGCGAGAAGTTGCACGTGTGGAGGAAGAGATTTATAAGGCTTAATTATATGAACAAGTTTCGTTTTGAAGTCATCGGCGGAGCAACAAACAGGATGTTTGTCGTACATTTTCTTGCAACAGGTATCGCAAACATCTTGTTTGCGCCCTCAATGGATTTCGTCAGAACACCACGCAAATAGCTTAGTTTTCTGCCTTCCCTGTTCGTACATTCCACCTTACTTTGCGATCCTGCTTAAAAGCCAGATTGCCGATGTGCGCCGCATTGGCACAATCTACGGCGACACGAATATCCGCATTTGGCTTCTTGCGGCTTTTCACGCAATCCAGGAAGTTGCGAACATGATCAATCGTTCCGTCACGCCTGGATCGAATCATGATTTCGGGTTCCACTTCTCCGAGCTTGCCAATCAGCTCACCGCCTTCGGGGTAAATTGCCAGGCGCGAGCGATCTAATTTCATGGTGCCTCTGGTGCCACGAATTTCCAACCCGCCATCGTCAATGCTGGAAGCCATCATCCCGTGATAGGTCACGCTGAAATTTTTCGGATAATCCAGCACACAGGTAATCGTATCGGGGCATTCCCAATCCAAAACGTAGCGGTTGCCATTTGTCATCGCGGTCATCGGCACGGGCGAACCTGTGAACCAATGCACCACGTCAATCCAGTGCGACATCAAATCGGTCAATGCGCCACCACCGAAATCCCAGAACCAACGCCAGCGTGCGAATTTATTCACCGTGACTTCCTGTTGCGGCGCATTGCCCAGCCACGCTTTTGTATCAAGTTTCGCAACATCAAACTTTTTGGGCAGAGCTGAAATCGCGTAGTTCTGAAACCACCACGCTCGGACGAATGTGACCTGCCCAATTTTGCCGGAATCAACCAGTTGCTTGCCAAGAATAAAATGTTCCCAGCTTCGCTGTTGCGTCCCGGTTTGCACTACCTGCCCTGAAGACTCAACCGTCCGAATTAATTCTGCCCCTTCCTCCAGCGAATGCGTGACAGGCTTTTCGACGTAGACATCTTTGCCTGCTTTGACACTGTCCATTGTCATCCTGGCGTGCCAATGATCCGGGCTGCCAATCAATATAGCGTCAATGCTCTTGTCATCCAGCAGCGCACGATAATCACGAAGTTGCTTCGCATTCGGAGCGACTTCAGCCGCTTGTAATAAATTTGGTTCGTAGACATCGCAAATCGCCACGATTTCTGTATCCGGTTCAGCTTTGCTGTTCCCCATCAGTGACTTTCGGCAACGCCCTCCTGTTCCCATAGCACCCAGCCGAATGCGTTCGTTCGCGCCCAACACATTGCGATAAGAAAGCGCTGAGGATGCGACAATCCCCGAAGCCGAGGTTTGCAAAAAACCTCGACGCGTCAATGTTTGTTTTTTCATATTTTTTGCTGCTTACAAGAGCGGCTTTCGTGCGATCAGGAAAGCCGATGCCGTCGTTAAATCCGATTCCGATAAATGCTGAAATCGGGCGTTTAGTTCATCTCGTGTCAGACCAGATTTCCCTTTGATGGTATACATCCCTTTGAGTTCAAACCCTGATTCCGCCAGCAATGCCTGATGCGTCGAAAGAGGTGCGCGGTTGATAAAGTACATTCGCTTGCCCTTCATCAAACGCCACATCCAATCGGGAACTGACCAATGTCCATTCCATTCGCTGCTGGTGCCGTGCGAGGAAAAATCTATGCTATGAGTCATGTAACCACCGGGCCGCAAACACTTCCACATCAGGGCATACATTTCGCGTAAATCATCAACGTGTTCCAGCACAGAATGCGATAAGAGATAATCTACAGAATTTGCTTCTAACGTTGTTGCGTCGTTGAGATAAGAAAGAAGATCATTCTGTTCTCGCAGTGCAAACCGAATCCGTTCCAGCCATTCCGGCGAAAGAAAATACGACATTCGCTCAGCAGCAAATAATTCAGCCGGAAAAGCCTTTGTCGGGAAGTTTGGGTCTGATACGACGAAGGGTGCTTTCCGCTGAAAATAACTCGCAAGCTCGGCGACCAGATGCGATTCAGTTCCCGGTGGTAATACGGGATTCGCATCAAAGGCGACATATTTCTGAACACCTGAGAGCAACGCGGCGATGCCAACGCCAAGCGATTTTCCGGGGCCAATTTCCAGGACGGATTCTGGGGAATCCCAGGATTTGAAGTAGTTCGCAATGCACACGTGGCTCATCCAGACGCTGTAATAATATGCGGCATCCACTTGCGGATAATTACGGCACCGCATTGCATCAGCGACGGAAGGAACAAAGAGCGTGGTTAAGCCACCCAGAAATGGTTTGATGCGAATCTTCATACGCTTTTCCGGCAAAAACCCTGAAAGAAAGAGAGCGCCAATGCATTCCTCTTTCCAGGAATCCCAGCCCGGAAAATCATTAAAGTCGCAGATTCGCGTCCACTGACAATTTGCCACCACCCAAATAAATCAAGGTAATCGCGATACTCAGCAACGCCAATGGAAATTCCATTCCCCCCTGATTGGCAAAGAACGCGTGACGATGAACGCCAAAAATCGCGGTGATCATGACTCCAGCAATGGCCAATGCACCGAGCCGCGTAAAAAGCCCCAGCAACACTAAAACTCCGCCCAACAGTTCAGCGAACGCTGCGGCTCCCATCCAGAACCACGAAGGCCATAAACCTAAGGGAGCGGGGGCACTGAGAAAAGCACTAAGACCGCGTCCACCAAAGGCACCAAAAACTTTTTGTGCCCCGTGGGCAATAAAGATAACGCCCAGCGCCAACCGCAGCGGAACAGTCGCCCAGGTTTTATGCGTCGAGGTGATTCGTCGGAGCATGTCGAAATCCTTTCTTTTTCGGTGTAGGAATATTTTTTGATGATTTCAGCGAAAATCTAGCATCCAACTATCCCCTTTGCAATGTTGCAATCTATGCGCACAGGCAGTAGTTTTAGCGCAAGCTGTTTTCCCAAAAGCTTACTTACCACATTTTAGGAGGAAGAAAATCGTGCTTACACGTCGTAACTTTTTACAATCGGCCACTGTTGCCGCTGCGGGCGGTGCATTGCTGACACTACCCGAAACGTCTTTCGCCAAGCAGAAAATCAAAGCCCCCGGCATCCAGCTTTATACGGTGCGCGCGGAAATGGCCAAGGATTTTGAGGGAACCCTGAAAGCAGTCGCAGCCCTTGGTTATAAGGAATTTGAATTTGCAGGCTACAACAATAAATCGCCGCAGGAAGTCAAAACATTACTTGGCAACCTTGGCGTCACCGCACCGTCAGCCCATTTCGCCCTGGCGGAGTTTGATAAAAACATCAACAAAACCATTGATATTGCCAAAGGCGTTGGCCACAGCATCTTGATTTGCCCATTCCTGATGCCAGATCAGCGCAAGACGCTAGATGATTATCGCAAGGTCGCGGCCATTTTGAATAAAGCCGGGGAGGCGTGCAAAAAGGCAGGCATTACCTTTGGCTATCACAACCACGATTTCGAGTTCAAAGAAGTTGAGGGCAAATTGCCAATGGATTTGCTCTTGGCAGAATGCGATAAGAATCTGGTAAAAATCGAATTGGATTTGGGCTGGATGACCTATGCAGGCAAAGACCCGGTGGAGTATTTCACTAAGCATCCCGGACGTTTCATCAATTTCCACGTCAAAGACATGAATCCGAGTACCAAGGAAATCACCGTCGAACTCGGTCGCGGCAATGTGGATTTCAAACGTATTTTTGCCAAGAGCAAGCTGGCTGGCGTGAAGCATTATTTCGTCGAACAGGATCGCTCAACCATGTCACCGCTCGAAAGCATCAAGATCAGCATGGAGTACCTGAAAAACCTGGAGTTTTAAGTCCTCCCGTAAAATAGCGATTACGAGGCACTGCGGAAATACGAAACAAGCAAGCGCGATTTTGAGCTGAGAGTTTTTCTGTTTTGTTATTGCCTGCTTCGTAATCGCCAACTCACCTTTCAAACTATGCGGTATATTCTTCTTCTTTCCCTCTTCCTCACGATAACAATAAACGCCCTGGCACAGGCAGGACAGCAATGGATCACCAATGCCTCCGGCGTCCGTGCCAGATCAACGTCAGCCACAACTGGGGAGGAAGTTGTCCGCTTGCCAATCGGCACGGTGCTGAAACAATTGGATAATGAACAACGTGCGGGCCAGGTGAATAACAAAGGAGATTACTGGTATCACTTCGCCTTGCCCAACGGAAAAGATGGATGGGTGTTTGGCGCTTTCATCACGCGGTTTGATGAGAACAAGCGAGGTGAGATTTACAAAACCATTGCTGCAACCAAGGTCAAAGCAGAGGAAGCAAGCTTTGCTGAATACGCAGATTTATTACGATTCCTCACAGCGGCAATCCCCGAAGTCACAGACCGCGCAACACTCGCCGAATTGGAATTGTGGCGCTGGGTCGCGCTGCAAAAAGCCTTTGAGAAAATCCCAGTGGATAAGCTGCAACAAGCCGAATATCAGCGCTTCATCAAGACTCATCAGGCCAATGCCGTTTACAGCGAACCGGGTGGAATCTGGTTGGTAAAGGCGGATTTACTTTGGAATTTGCAAAAGAAAAATGCTGACCTGCCAATAGCGGATACGATTGCCTGGGAGGCGGCAAATCTGCCTTTGCCTGGGGAATGCGAGGGCGATGATACGTGTTACACCATGTACCTCAATCAGACCAAAGCCAAATATCTGCAACTTCATCCCAATGGTAAACACGTAAATGAAGCGCTGGACACGCTTTTGGAAGCCTATCAGGGGATTAACGAACAGATGAAAAATGTGGCCACGCCAAAAGGCAACTCCAAAGAGGATCAGCAAATTCGCAAAGACGCCCTGGCAGCGATCACGAAAATGCGTACCAACCTTGCACAGGTCTCTCATCCCAAAAAGACAAAGCTGATGCAGTTACTGGCACAGTACGAGAAAAATTATCTCCCGGCCAAAAAGTAACCTTACCCACAACTTGCCATAAATTCTGCTTGAAGCCCGGAGGTTGTGCAGCCCCGTGTTTTTTTCTACCTGACCATCTTGTTCTCGGCCAACAAGATAAAATTTGTTCAAGTTGAAAATTGAATTTCCCCGTATAAAACACTGGAAATACGAAACAAATCGCCTTGTGTCATAGGCGGAAGCAAAAAAACTGGAACAGACTTGGTACGAAATTGATGCAAAGCTTCCTCGCATGAATTACCCCGGAAAAGATTAACAAGACGATTGCACCTCGCTCCCCTCGCAATTGTCGTCAGCCGAAGTAAAAAAATTATGCAGCCCCCTCTTAAGCTTATCTTGTCGTTTGCTTTTTTGCTGCGTATTGCAATTACGATCATCGCCTGGTTCTCTTTACACGACGTAAAAGCGTTTTACGCTAAAGATACCGGGTCATATTTGCAACCAGCACTTGAATTGGTCGCACAGGGCAGTTTCACCACCTTTGGCGCACCTGAACTTTTTCGCACACCTGGCTATCCCTTGCTGCTGAGTTTGGGAGTTTGGCTGGGACAAGTGGAAATCATCACGATTGGTCTGCAAATTCTGCTTGGATGCCTCACCACTTATCTTGTCTACCTGCTTGCACTAGAACTTTTTACGGATACACGAATCGCCAGTTGGAGCGCACTTGCATTCAGTCTGGAACCGATCAGTATAATCAGCAGCAACTGGCTTTTAAGCGATACGCTTTTCACGACGTTGCTGGCGGGTGCGCTGTATTGCCTGATTCGGTTTGTCAAAACACGGCAAACGAGTCTGCTGATGCTCGCGGCCTCAATCTTTGCTCTTTCCGTGTATGTTCGTCCCATCGGATATTTCCTGCCATTAGCATTGGCGTTAACGTTACTGATCTGGGGAGTGGTGAAGCGGGAAAAACAGCTGATTGCCCAAACCTTCCTCTTTGCCGCCATCGCCTTTGGAATCATTAGCGCCTGGCAAATCAGAAATAGAGTTGAAACCGGATATGCCGGATTCTCTGCTGCGGTGGATTACAACCTGTACTTTCATCAGGTCGCGGCGCTCAAGTCCAGAGAGAATGGCGTGCCATTTTATGAAGTGATGGAGGAAATGGGATTTTACAGCCGCGAAAAATATCTCAGCCAAAATCCTGAACAGCAAATCTGGACGCTGGCGCAGCAATACGAATTCATGCGAACCGAAGGCGTTAAGGCAACGTGGCGCGATCCGTTAGCCGCAGCGAATATTTATTTGCATGGCTTAGTCATTTCGATGTTTGATCCGGGCGCGTCTGAATATTTGCGATTGTTCGGCCTCTATCCCAAATCCGGTAAAGTCCTGAACGGCGTGGTCAGCGAAGGCATCATCGCCACTGCGATAAATCTGGTGACGACAAAACCGTTGCTGTTCTCTTTAACCTGTATTTTGGGCTTCCTGCTCCTACTGTACTACTCACTTTCCCTCATCGGCCTCAAAGCCAGCTTCCAACAATCCAGCCTATCTTTCCTGCTCTTGCTGATCACAGGCATGTACTTGATCGCACTTTCAGGCGGAACGATTGCGGCAAGTAGATTTCGTCTGCCCGTCATGATCGTCGTTTGCATTCTGGCGGGACAAGGTTTATCAATAGCGATGTCGCAGATACAACTTTGGAAAGTACAACTTGCTCCTGCCCTTAATCTGGGAGAAGCAAATCTGACGCGTCAATAAAGTTCGATTTACAACAGAAACAAGTTCACCGCAAAGGCGCAACAACTGTGTCTTTGCGGTGATGCCAGTTTTAGGATTGCTTCCGCAAATTGAAAGCACAAATACGCATGATGACATCGCGCCGCACATTCGGATGGTTATTCGTCCTTCTCTCATTGACCATCACCGCCCAAAACACAGCCCGCAAATACACCACTGTTGAGCGATTACAACCCGAACATTTACGCGCCGTTCATGAAGATCGCCTGCGTCATCAACAGCAACGCAAGACCATCAAAGTCATCAAAGGCTACAACGACTATCGCGCGATCATGCACGTCCATGCCGAAGATGCGACGCACACTGGCGGCACGCGTCCCGAATTACTGGCGGCGTGCAAACGAACAGGCGTCAACGTTGTGATGCTGACGAATCACGTCCGCCCACCCGTAGATTTCATCACCGATACCTGGCGTGGGTTGCGCGAAGGCGTGCTTTTCATTCCCGGTGCAGAGCATGAAGGCTTTTTGTCTTATCCGATGAAATCCATTCTGAACCGCAAAACAAACTCGCGCGAAGAATACATTCAAATGGTCAGGGAAGGCGGAGGCAACATCTTCCTTTCGCATATCGAAGAGCGTCCCGACTGGGCGACTGATCAATTGACGGGAATGGAAATTTATAACCATCACGCTGATTTCAAAGGTGAGTTGGAGTTCCTGAAATGGCTACCGCAGACGCTTTCTGATCCTGATGGCATTGTAAAATTCAAGCAACTGCTGGCGGATTACCCGATGGAGTTTTTCGGCGCGACACAGGATTATTTGCAGGATTACATCAAGAAATGGGATGCCGACAGTCAACAGCATCGCGTCACAGGCGTCGCCGCCAATGATTGCCATCACAATCAGGTCATCACCGTCAAAGTTGCCGCACCGGATGCGATTGAATTATGGCTGACGGGAGACAAAGACCCGACCTTCAAGGTGAACGCCAAACGTGCGCCACGCATCCCCGAATTGACCAAAGACAAACAACCCGGTGACATCATCGCCGTCGTAGACATTGACCCATACGACCGCAGTCTGAGTTACGTCACCACCCACATCCTCGCCCAAAAACAGAACGAATCCTCCATCCGCGAAGCCCTCAATCAGGCACACGCCTACGTTTCGCACGATTGGTTTTGCGATCCAACAGGATTTGCTTTTGTCGTGAACAAAGGCACGCGACAAATAGGAATTATGGGCGATGGGGTGAAGTTCAGTGCGGAAATGAAATTGTCTGTGGCTGCGCCAACAAGTGGAATGATTCGATTGTTTCGCAACGGAGCGATGGTGCAGGAATCAAAAAGCAATTCGATGGACTATCCAGTCACGGAGCCAGGAACGTATCGCGCAGAAGTTTGGTTGGAACTGGATGGCGAATGGCGTCCGTGGATTTATGCGAATCAGGTTAGGGTTTTACAATAATCATTTGAATATGATTGGTAATCAGCGCTCGCCGATCTATTTGATTACTTGCCCTTTCTCCAACTACTATTTCGCTCTCTTGTGATTTCGTGATAATTGGCTTTCGCCTTTTCGAGAAAAGAATTATCTGCTGATATTTTCTCAACAATCCAGTCTATGAATTCCTGGCTATATTGAGCACTACTATATTGAGATTTGTAGTAGAACCGTGGAATTCCAGAAATATTATAGACAGACCTAACTGACAGAACGTCATAGTTATTTATTTTGGGCGTAATCTGCAAACGTTCATTTAGTTCTCGAACAATATCAATTTGCCTAAATGGATGGGTGTCGTCTGGGTTGAGTAAACGGTTTGCTGGTACACTTGGATCATCAACAAGACGGATGACTTTGGGCGAATTAGAAGCTGGATTAGTTTCAGTGTCAGGCACAATCATGATCCTCGCCCCAACTGGAGCCTCAACAACCTTTCTAATTCCATCTAGCCAAGAAACTTTTATTATCTCTAATTCCCTATGAAGAAATTGTTGAAGATCATCTGAGGTTCCAGGTTCACTTTTGGCTCCGTGTCGAAAATATACTGTCCCAGTATTAAACGCGCTTCTCGCTTTGCCATCTCGGCCTTGATAGTTACCAGGGGCAATGAATACGAGTGGTACTGAAGTACGACCGATCTCAAGTGCCGCAACCATTTGCCCCTCTTTTTCTACTGCCAGCATGTTAAATTCACTGAAATGTCGCCCTGTATAAGAGAAAATCTTGTCTGTAATTTTTGCTGGGTCGTAGCTAAGGATAGTTGACACGTCTTGCCCTGATACTTTGCCTTCATCATTCACATTAAACAATAAAACACCCCCACCTGAATTTGCCATTGCAACTATGTCTTTGATCACTTCGCACCAATCGCCTTTCGATGAAGTGTCAAAATGCTCTTTGAAATCTATTTGTGCTGTTTCTTGAGATGAGAGCAGGGCTGATTCGATAATATTACTCATAAGAGGTCCAAACACCCATACTCGAGATTTGACTTGAAGTTTAGTTATTTCCCACCTGTCCTCCGCTCTTACTATTTTTTCGCGTGCTAAACTTCTGCAAAGTTTTCTTACTCGCTGTCATACGGAGGCCGAAAGTAATACAGCTTTGTCTTTGACGGTTGGCGGGTGTTATATGCAACATATCCACCGCCCAGTCCCTTCACAAGCAGACTAATATCGCCGCCTAGTCCCCCGTCTGTATTCCCGTCAATCGTGCGGATTGCCCCCATATTATCGGCGTTGACGATGAAGCCGACATGATTCTTGGCTACGCCTGAGGCGTTAACGGGCATGTTGTATATGTCGCCCGGTTGCGGATTGGTGACCTGTTTGTAGGCAACCGTGTACCGTTCGATGGCATTGGATTTTTTATTGGACGAACCTGTCAGGCTGAAATTGGCGGGCAGTGGTCTGACACCTGCTTGTGCCAGACACCAATACACAAAATCACCACACCAGCTATTGCCGGGATCGTCTACGTTGTCCGCGACATAACCGGTTTGACGTGAGGTACGGATGTATTCAAAGACACGCGCTTTGTTTGTTTTCCAGCCTGTTTTTACCAAGGCTTCCAGAAATGCGATGTAGAGTACGTCCATTGCGGTTGGCATAATTCCTCCTGGGTGAGGGGGAGAGTAACAAGGCAAGCGCGGCAGTAACCAGACTGTAAAGCTTGTCATTACCTAGTTTTTTGCACGCACACAGCCCGCGAAGCGGGTGGTAGCATAAAGCCTGGGGTGCAACCCCAGGTAACATCGGGTTCGGACACATTAGCCCGCGAAGGCGGGCGATAGCTCACGTGGTTGGCGGAGCAGCTATCGCCTGCTCCGCAGGCTAGGCCTGATGGCCACATTTTTCCTGGGGTTACGGCTCTCGCCTTCACCCCAGGCTTTACTCGGACGCCCGCCTTCGCGGGCTGGCAAACGAAACGCATCAACAAAAAATGACAAGCTGTAAAGGAGGGCGTTTTATTTAGCGTTACGCCCACCTTCACAGTCGGGCTACTGCCTTATTTGTACTATTTCTTTTTCCGATTCGCTTTCCCGCGTTCCTCGCATTCACGCAGCATGTCAGTGATGCGTTGGCGTTCATCGGCGGGCAGACGCGGGCCGTAAATCGCGAGTCCTTTGCGTAAGGCTTCAGCGGCTTTGGTGTATTCCTGATTCACATAATTTGCCTGATACAAAATTGTGTACAGTTCAAATTTGTCTCCGGCCAATTCTGCATTCGGCATGGCATCGGCTAGTTTCAATGCCGCTTCAGCATCCTTCAAGGCTCGTGCATTATCCCCTTTGAGGAAGGCGTTATCTGCGCTCAGCCAGAGCGAGAGGAACAGGCGCATCTTATCGGGTAAATTCTGGGCCAGCTGTAAGGACTGGTTGATATTCAAACGCCCCTTATCAATGTAACTCATTCGCACGGCATCCGGCAGCTTGCTTTCTTCCCAGCCTGCATACCGAGTGTAGGCCTTGCCAAGGATGTAATTCGATTCGGCCAGCGCAGCATCATCGGCATATCGAGCACCACCGAAAATGACGTGCGAAATGGACATGAACTTCGCGGCTTTCAGCAACGAGACTTTTTTCTTGGCCACTTCATTGAAGAGTTGCAGCGCGGTTTCTGCCTGCTCGACCGCCTCTTTCCAGGGCACGGCATCTACTTCCTTGCCCAGATCAATAAACTTCGCTGCCGGGTCTTTTGACAGCAGAACGTGGGCCAGAATCATGTGCGCAGGAGGAAATTTTGGATTGATGCCGATGGCTTTGCGCAGGGCTTTTTCCGCTCCGATTTTGTCACCACGAGCAAACAAGACATCACCAAGAACGACATACGCAAAGTCATACAGCGGGTAACGCTTGTTGATGGCGCGCAAATCGTTGATGACTTCTTCAGTGTTGCGACCCGCATTAAATTTGGCTTCGGCGAGCAGCGTCTTGGTTTGGTAATCAGTCGGACGAACTGCCAGCGCTTCACTAAAGCTCTTGATCGCATCTTCCTTCATCCCCAGCGATTGCTCTGCGCGGCCACGATAGGTAAAGGCCTGATGATAGCCGCCGCCATTGATGCGAATGGCGTCATTGAAAATGGCAATTGCTTCCCGATATTTTTGCTTATTGAATAGATCAACGCCTTCCTGCAATTTCTTCTCAGCGTCTTTGGTCGGCGTTTTTTCATCGGTCAGATAAATCTGTTTCTGCTGCGTCGTAGATTCGACAACTGCTTCCTGATCGCTTTGTGTGAAGGCGGCATTGATCTCATAAGCAGTCGTTTGGTTAGGTTTCACTTCGGCGGGTTGCGTTTGCTGCTTTCCGCCCTTTGCCAACGTTAGATTTCGCAATCCCACCGGAACGCGAATGGTTCGCTGGCTCCCTGAAGTAAGCGTTCCGACGGCTTTGCCATCCACAGAAACCGTCACACCATCCACTTCTGGATTTGTGATGCGCAAGGTTCCACACGGCGAATCTGCGCTGCATTTTCCAACTTCGGGATAAGACACCACAGAAAGCGGCAATTGATTTGCGCTCAGCATCGTCGTGGCATATTGCGGATGCTGGCGATTGTTCGTCATCTTTGGCACTTCATCACGAACGTATGTGCGCAACTCTTCAAAGGTTACTTTGCCATCTGCATCAAAATCCGCATTGCCTTGCACGGCTTCGAGCAGACAATAAGTAAAAACACCGTGACCCAGTTCATCTTTTTCCATCGAAGATTCATTTTGATCCGCCGCAGACAAATAGCCGATGCCGCGCGGAATGCCTTCCAGCTCTTTCAGCCATTGGTTCTGCGCACGTTGTGTCACTGCCAGTCCGCGCGAACCACTATCCAACATTACGCCCGCGCTGTGGCAGGTATCGGAAATCACCAGTCCTTTTTTGGCAGGGATGCTGTTTACGGTACGCTTGAAAGTTTCCATCCGCATTCCAGATTTTGAAATCGTGCGTGGGTCGGTGTCATAAAGCACAAAGTATGGATATTCCTCGGTTCGTCCCGAAGCTCCTTTTTCCTGCCAGATCACGCCGTGGGCCGCAATGAAAACCACAAAGTAATCATCCGGTTTGGATTGTTTCAGCTTCTCCAGTGAGGCTTCGATATTGGCTTTGGTGGCTTGTTCATCCACCAGCAGAGAGATATTGGATTCAGGGAAATTGCCGCCTTCATTGCTGCGCAGGAACTTATAAATTTCCGTCGCATCTTCTGCGGCATTTTTCAGATTGGAAATTTGATTTCCATCCACATTTTGATCGCCGAATTTATACCGAGAAACGCCAATCACCACTGCCCATAAATTCACATTGCGATTGGCTGCGGCATCCTCTTTGGTCGCTCCCACCTTGATCGTTAATCCACGATCTCGTGTTTGGGCAATGGCAAGGAAAGTGACGGCACTTAGAAGAATTGTGAGGCTAAGATAAGAGAGGCGATTCATAAACGATCCTTTGCGTATTTTCAGGAAAGTCTGAGAAAGTTCTGATAAAGCGGGGAGAGACTTGCAAGTTCCGGGAACGTCAGATGCGCATTGCGAATCGTGGCACGTTCCTGAACCTTACAAGTCCTCCCAGTCCGTTCCTAGAGAAAAATTTGCTATGGCAAAATCACCGTGCCACCCGTCCGCGTATCAACTTGCGGCGTCTGGCGTACGGGATCGCGTGTTGCAAATTTATAAGCGCCAAGTCCGACCGCCGCGCCAATCACACCGAAGATTGGAAGAGCGTTTTGCGGTGCCCAGAAACCGACCTGCGCGCTGATGACATTGATTGTGCCTTCCCACACGGCATCGGTTCCCTCAACTTGCACTTTGATCTTGGTCGAAGTCCCCGAAGTCTCGCTGGCCGTGAAATTCACCTGAGCAACCCCTTGTGAATTTGTCGTGGCCCGTAAGCTTGCCTGCCCGGCCAGAGTACCAGCATTGCCTGAATTTGCGCCGCCGCCACCTAACAGGAATAAGACAGGTGCATCCGGGACAGGACGATCATTTTCATCCGTCACGCGAACCTGCAAGTTGCGCGTCGAACGAGCACGAATTTCCGTATTCGTGCCCAGATTCAACGGCTTGATCAGATATTTACGCGGCCCGGCCTGCTGTTGTGCCGCATTCGCCGCAGCGATTTCTTTGTCGTACAGGCCAAGTGCAAAATTGCCAACTGACATTACCTGCCCGCTGATGGGCGTAATGATCGGTTGACCATCCCGAATGCCAGCACGAAACTGCGCGCCTTTGGTGGTCACGAATCCGGCACCTGCAACCTCTAATCTGGCTGCTGATTCAGGCTTCAGGGAAACACTGACTTCCCCGTTGACCAATGAGGCAAGCATCGCGTGCGAAACAGTATCTGCCGCCAGTTTGACAGTGGCCCCACCGCGCAACGTGATGTTGCCGATGGTTGCAAGCATTACCTGAGCACTGGCCCCAGATGCAGCTTGCACCGTGTCACCGTTCCAAAGCAATCCTTGTCGCCCGGCTTCGTTTCCATTGATTTCAATCGCTTCCATTGACTCAACCGACCCGATTGGCGCTGCTGTCAGCCGTGTGGCGGAACGGTCATTGGAGCGATCATTTACGCGCGATGCCCCTGCCAGTGAAACGACTGGCATGAGTGCAAGCGCAAAGGCTAGTAGAAAAATCGTGAACTTTAATTTTCGCATGGTTAGTTCTCCCTCCTGGCACTCGCCTCGCCTTTTGATTCAAGTTTGCGCGGTGCCAGTTGTATAACGTCGGAAAATAGAGCTTCTGTTCTGAATAATGTGGTTGCCGAATTGAAAGCAGGGATGAATGGACTGGACGAAGCTGTGACAGTCGTCGCGTCGCCATCGGTCACTGCCACACGGACATAGGTAATATCAGGTCGTCCGCTCGCTCCACTGAAATCTTGTTGCAGTGTGAAGGGCTGCCCAGGCAAGAGTGTGGATAACGAATTGAGTACCGATGTCAGATCAACCTCAATCAATCGGCTGGCAGGCTGACGAAATGTATCAAAGAACTGATACGTGATTTTGGTCGCGTTTTTGTTTGCATCATAAAGAGAAACCTTGACGCGGAAATCATCACGCACCGTCGTCATTTCAACCAATGGCGTCGTCGCTGGATTGCCGATCACGTTTCCATCTCGCGGAACAATTTGAATCGCAGGGGAAACGCGCGCGGAGATATTGGCCGCCGCCGTCCCCGGATCACCAGCCGCTTCGGGGCGACCAGGAGACACCCCTCCGGTGATAAAGCTGAAGCGGATTTGCGAATCAAACAACGCAGGCAACACCTGTGTTGCAAAGACGCCCTGATCGCGATTGGCAAATGTCCCGGCAAACGTTGGCAGCGGCGGATTGAACAAAATGCGGAACCGAAGCTGCTCGCCACTAAGCAAAGTCCGATTGATTGAAATCGGCTGTGCCGCAGTACGATCTGGATTCACGGTTGGATTCAGTGGAACCTCTGCCCCCGAAGCCGGAACCAGGCGCAATGAGAAATAGCGACTGTCATCCACACCACTTAAGTTCGCCGCGTTGGTCACACGAACAAACAACGCCGTCGTCAAATTCATCGGCAGACAGCCTGTATTCGTGAGTGTGAACGTCCCAGAAGGTGGCGTCGCATTGCTGCCCGCCACGATGGGGCCAAGTTGCAGTGCCGTGCCTCCTGCATCATAAGCAACTGTACCAATAGCCGTTCCAGCCAAACCGGTGCTGGTGATCGTGGAGGAATTATTCGCCGAGCTGACATCAAAAGTTTGACTGGAAACCGTTGCCTCACTCGTCAAAGTCGTATTTTGCGCAAGGCAAGCGAGGGTTCCAGTGATCGTCAAAACGGCGGTTCCCGGAGCCAGATTTGAAGTCGAAGCAAAGAATGGATTCCCATCCCGTCCACAAGACCAGCCAGCCGGAGCCGTACACGTAGCCCCTAACAACTGAACAGGTGGCCGGATGACCGCAGATACAAAACCAGCGGTACTTGGGCCATTGTTGGTCACGTTAATGGTGTACGTCACCGCAGCACCACTGGCGACTGGATTGGGTGCCACACTTTGCGTAATCGCCAGATTCGCTGAAGCATTGACCGTTGCGTTCGCATTGGCAGTATTGTTTGTCGTAATCGTGTCCTGCTCATTGCTGCTGACGGATGCGGTATTCGTGGCAGTGACCGATTGTGGCGGCGTCCCTGTGGTCGGAATCGTAGGAGCAATGACCACGCTGACAGTCGCGTTGGCACTGGGAACAATCGTCCCTAAATTACAATTGATTGGCCCGGTTCCGGTGCAACTACCGGCTAATGGCGTGACCGAGACGACTGTAAACTGGCCATTCGGAATCGTCACGTTATCCGTTAATGCCACGCCTGTTGCATCATTCGGCCCGTTGTTGGCAACCGTGATTGTGTAGGTCAGATTGTTTCCGACAAAGACGGGATTTGGTGCTGCTGTGACCGTCACGCCCAAATCGGCAACTGCATTTTGGACGGCCAGACAGGCAGAAAACTCTGACGTATTTCCAGAGCTATCGGTCGCCGTTGCGGTCACAACACGCCCGGCAGTCACTGGTGTCGTGACCACCAGGGAAATGTTTCCGACCCCGCTGGCATTGGTTGTGACGTTGGTCCGCCCAACAAATACTTCCCCCTCACCATTCCCGGTCGTATCGCAACTGGCATTGCTGAAAACTTCAACGATGTAGGTTGAGTTTGCCGCACTGTTCAATGTCCCAACAATGGTTGTTCCGGTCGTCCGCGTCAAAGCAGACGTGAGCACCGGATAGTTTTGGAGATTATTCGCACCTGTATCCGTGTCATTCGTGTCATTCGCGGTGACTCCGGCTGCCCCTAAATCAATTCCTAATTGTCCATTGTTGTAGATGGAATTATTCAGAATCGAATTATTGACCGTACTGGAGGAAATAAAAGGAGCAGGAAGATAAACACCCTGCGTGGCGTTATTCGCAATAATGTTCCCCGCACCTGGTGCTGTTCCGCCAATCGTTGTATTCGCGACCCCATCAAGCTGAATTCCCGCCGCATTAAAAGATTCAGAATTTCCATTCCCCAGCGCACCTGTGCCAGCAGCATCTACGCCAATGTAATTCGATTGAATCACATTACCATCAGCAGCTTCGGGGGTGGCCTCCGTCCGAGTGGGAACACTTCCGCTGATGCTAATACCACTGCCGAAGTTTCCTGAGATCACATTCCGTGCTCCGGCTGTCGTGCTGCCAATCACATTGTTGGCTGCAAGAAACAGGTTCACGCCCGTGCCATTTCCGTTGGCGCTGGTTCCAGCACTATTTGTACCAATGTAATTGCCTAATATCCGGTTGCCTGAGCTTGTTTCAAGAAATAGGAAGATTCCAGAAAAACTATTGCCGGAAATAATATTGCGAGCGGCTGCCGTTGTCCCTCCAATAATGTTATTCGGGGAGCGATCAATTCTGATCCCCTCGCCTCCGTTATTCACCAGCGTATTTCCTTCGATGACATTGCTATTTCCGAGGTTGATGTTTATCGCTCCGGCAAAGGTAAACCCGGAAATTGTCAGACCCCGTATTGTATTAGAGTTCCCCGTCAGGGTGAGGGCATAAGATCCACCAGTAAAATTTGCCCCCTGATTAATCACGATGCTTTGCGAGGCAGGTGCGCCTCCCTGCGGAGTGCCATCAATGATGATCGGATTGGTAATATCCGGGAGCGGCGAGTTCAGTAAAATTGTTTGGGTTCCGCCGCCGATATTGAAGGTAATGGTATCTGAACCCGCCGTTGCATTCGCTTCCTGGATGGCAGCCCGCAGCGTGCAAATAGGGCCACCAGCGCGCGAACTGTCACAAATACCATCGCCAGGAATCGCATCAGGCAAATCGCCATTTGAGTTCACACTAAACGTTGCTTCCGGCACGGCATTGATCACCATCGGAGCAGCAGCATTTTTACGCAGCAAAACCAGCCCATCCAAAGCGCTGGCAGTTGTTCGCAGTGCTAATGCCGCCACCAATTCTCCCTGCCCTTCTAAAGATGCCGAGCTGATGTCTTTGCTGGCATTATTCGCGAGGACTCGCAATTGATTCGATTGAAGCGTGACTAAGTCATCCACCTTGCTGCCAGAAATTCGAGCACGCATTAAATGCATTGCGCCACTATTTTCCTGCCGGGCGGATCGGGCATTTTCAGTTGGCTTGAGCACCTGCGTTATTTGCCACTGCTCAGCCGCGCGGGAACGAACACTTTGCCTGCTGTTGCCTGTTACCATCTGACTTACGACTGAAATTGAGCCATCCTGCGCAAGCAATGCGATCTGATTTATGTAGACTTGTGCATCATCAACAAAGTGGCCGATTGCTAGCGAATCGGCTTTCGCCGAAAGCGCTTTGCGCATGATCGTTGGGGTCTGTCTTCCACCTGCAATGACGACCAGCTCGGTGCCAGCAGCAACAGCGAGATCAGAAAAGGCATCGCGGGTTAAGTGGGCGAATGCCAGCGAAGTCGCAGGCTGTGACAGGTTATAGGTTTGAGGCTGTGCTTTCCACGCTCCATCGGCAGCGCTGAACAACTGAATGAATGCACCATCTGCTGTTTGTTCGGCAACGGCGAAATCTGCCAGTCCATCCACGCGATTGAATTCACCACTCCCCAGCGCCGTGATCGCCCCTTTTACCTCCGTCACCACTGGCTCGGCGAAGCCACCTTTGCCATCGCCAGCCAGGAAATATAAGACATTACTATTGCGTGCAGCTGCAATCACATCAAAATGGCCATCCGCATCAAAATCGCCTGTTTCAAGAAAATCTGGAATTGAAGGAAGAAGGAGATTACTGCCCGCAGAAGAAAAGATTGCGCTTCTGGATTCCGTGTCGAAACGGGGATAGAGAGCGTTGGCATTTCCGCGATAGGTGGTGATTATTCCGACGCCACCATTTTCATATCCACCGATCAAATCTGTCATCCCATCTTCGTTGAAGTCAGCGGTGGCGAGGGCCAGCGGACGAAGACTGTTTACGTCCTGACCTGCCGACTCCAGCAATTGCGCATTGGACAATCGGAGTGATTTGCTGCTTGATTGAATTTTGATCGTTTTGGTTTCTGGTCTGGGTAAAACAGTTGTCGCGGGCTTCCTGATGAACGTGGCCAATCCACCAGCGACAATCGCAATTGAAGTTAAAGTTAATAGGACTATTTTTGTTGTGAGTTTATGTAACAAACGAACAGACATGAGTTGCTCCTTTGCAATCTCGTGGGGGCTGAAGATTCAATCCAGGCGCAGGGAAATGGGGGAGTGGTGGATTGCACCTGATAACAGATAACTACGATTTATTTCGTGATAGAAACAAGCTCGGTACTGGCACCGCCAACATCAGCCAGTGATTTCACCATTCCGACATCCTTGGCAAACCAGGCAGTAGATTTCACGGTATTATTCATCGGCATTTCTTTGCCGTTCATTTTCATCACCATTTTGTTCGTCATCGTCATTGAAACCTTAAAGGCCTCAAAAGTACCAGCAGGAACCGTGACAGATTCTTTGCCAACAATCTCTGAACTAATGTTCATCGTGCCTTTCGGTGCAGTCATGTTCGGCAATGGGGTTTTCGCAAATTCACCTTCAATTTCGTATTGCAGATCCCATTTCTTGCCAACCTTCCAGTCACTCTCAACGGGGTAAGAAATGCCTTCGGTTTTTACGGTTTTGTATTTGTATTGCACATTCTGCCCGGCGTTCAGATTGCCGGATTCCAAGGCCATCAACCCGTCCGGTTTGCATTTCACACCACTTTCGACAACCACCGCGCCTGAGCTGGCAACGGTTTGTCCAGTCTTGGATTTCATTTCGTAAGGAGCGAATTCCATCTTATGCATAAAGCTTTCGCTCGTGAAATTGGAATAGGTCTCAGTAAACGTCGAAGGGGGGAAATTATTTCCGCTGTAGGATGATTTATAGGTTCGCTTCAGTGTGGCAGAAGCAGGGTAATAGGCATTGTAACACCCGCCTGATGAGGCCGACGAAGTTGCAGTTGTCCCATTCGCCTTTTCACCTGTCGCAGGTGCCGTCGGGGTTTGCTTACAGCCTGCTACGCCAAGCATCAGACCAATCATTATTGCTAACAGTTTGTGTGTCCGGTTTGAAGTGATCACTGTTTTCTCCATATGGTTGACAAGTTCGCAGCTGAATGCGATAAGCTGCGGTGAGGTTAACTCCCAACAAGATAAGCGAGATTTTCCTTCGAAAACAGGAGGCCCCGATGACGATGGAAGAAAATTATAGCTTGCAACGACTACTTACCTTGAGAAAGCTGACGCGCGCGATTACAGAACTTTTGCGCGGGCAAATGAAAGAGCATTTGACGACAATCGCACCGTTGTTACGTCCTAAAACTGTTCTTGGTGAATATATCAAAAGCAGTACACGCGAAATGACGCCGGGTGCGAATTTAGCTTTTAAAGACCTGCAAACTCTATACGAAACCGTCGCAGCCAACAAACCTTTTCTTTTAGCAAAAGAATTAGATTCTTCGCTGGACATCATGAACACCACCATTGAAATCACGCCGATGGAATATAGCTATGAAGCGCAGGCCGAAAATCATCGGAAAGTGATTTCAATCACCTCTCCGCTCAAAAACATATTGACCTATTCGGGGTATGGGCCAACGAAGCTCAAAGAGTTGCTGGCGGATCGGTATCGTCAGCCGGAAAAAGTGCAGGAATACATTGTGCATTATTTAGCCCTGCACGTCACGATTGCGCGGCAACCGGGACTTTCTCAGATGTTGTCGGCACTGCACTTTCCAATCACCACGATTCGCTTACCCGAATTTGGCGAATTGCCAATTACCTGCATCAACTCCTCTATCAGTACGATTCGCCCCTCTGATCCGGTCTTAATTGAAAGTACCGAGTTTTCGGGACTGGACGCTTTTGAAGAAGTCGTCAATGTGACAGACATCGCGAATTTGCAGGATTCTCTCAAAGAACGATTGCGTGAAATAGCCAAAAACCACGGCGAAAATCTTTGATCGCGGTCACCCGATCATCACCGTCATTTCTCCCATCACGATATTGCCCCCGTGAACGGTTGTATCTCCGATCCGAGCAGCAGGCATAAAGCCAATCATGACCGTCATTGACCCCATCGCGATTACATCCGGCGGCCCAACACAGGTTGCCATATCGCCAACGCGGGCAGCGGGCATAAAGCCGATCATGACCGTAGGACAACACGGCGGCAAAATTGGGCCTCCGACGTGTGGCACGGGTGGCGTGCCGGGGGTGACCATGGGGCAAACATGCATATCACCTAATCTGGCTGCTGGTGGCATAAAAAACTCCTTTACAACTCTCGCATCGCCTTCGTTACTGCCTGTCGTTGTGAGGCATTCAAAGACACTTTTTTCAAAGCTGTGGTGCCAATCTTTTTCAGCAACCGACGTGCTTCACTTGTCAGCGGTTGACTATCTGGTGTGGGAACATTCGCATCAACGCGATACCAGTCTTGTGGACGATAATCGAAAAGCGATTCGACTAAATGCGGGCGTAATTGTTTTGGCAGCGTGGTCGTCAAAATTCGATCCAGGCTCGCCAATAACACAGGATTGCGGCGATGTTGCACGATCGCCTCGTGCATCCAGGCAATCTTTTGCTCCGGCGCGATGGTGGCATCCACCATCCGTTTTTCTAATAATCCAATTGCCGGAGCCGTGCCATTATCAGCCAAAGCATCAATCACAAACTTGATGTGAACGGAATCAGGATCGCTGTGGGTTTCCCAAAATTTCAGCACTTCAGCCGTAGGAGGTCGTACGATTGCCAGAGCCTTGATGAGCATCGTGTCGCAGGCATCACAATTTATCGGCTTCCCAGACCGCACCAAGGCCGCCAGCGTTTCCCGCATTGGAGCCGAGTCATTGCCGCGTATCGTTTGATACAACTGAGCCAGCCGCAGTTTATTGACGGGTTTGCGAATATGATCTTCGCGAGGATCAAGCCGATAGATGGCTTCGATTGACGAGAGAAATTCCAGAAGCTTTTTTTGTTCTTGAGAATTCGTGCTGGCAGCAAGCTTTTGCATCTCCTGCAAAAGTGAATCTGGATTCTGGGAAGAAGTCGTTGGCGTGACTGTCCCAGCTGCGGCTTTTTCGGCCTCTGACGCGACAAGAGTTGATCGTCCTTCGCAGGCGAAAAACAAGAGCATTGAAATTATCGGGCCGGCCCAGATCATTCGGCAGTTCATGAGTGGTTCTCAGGATTTACTTAATCAACAAATCCACTTCCGTCAGCGTAATATCAACAGCGACCTTTTCCAGTGGCTTTAATTCCAAATTAGCTTTGGCGTATTCACAAATTGCCCGCAACTCTTCCAGGGCTTCATTGAAGGCAAGGGCGCGATCCGGTGGAACAGGAACATCGCAGGATTTGTACCATTCTTCCTTGCGATAGGCGCATAAGGCTTCGACTAATGATCCTTTTAATTCAGGGTCTAAACTGGACTGCAACAGGCGATGACAACCACGCAGCAGTGGGAGATCGTTGCGATGCGACAGGATTGGGCCGCGCATCCACGCCAGCTTGTAATCCACTTCCTGCTCTGGATCAATCATCTTTCGCTCAAGCAAAGCAATGGCGGGATCAGTGCCGTTTTTGCACAAAGCGTCAATCGTAAAGTGCAAATGAATCGAATCCGGTGTGCTGTGCGCATCCCAGTATTGAACCGCTACGGACGGAGCGGGCCGAACCGCAGCCAGTGCTTTGACCAGCAGTTCTTCGCGTGCATCTGAGTCCTTAAATGTGGGCACCTGCGTTAAGGCCACCAGGGTTTGATGGGCTGCCGCAGAATCATTCATCATCAAGACCTTAAAGATGCGGGCGATGCGCAGTCTTTTGGGAGAGAGAGCAATGTAATCTTCACGCGAATCTATCCGGCTTAAGTAATCCGCAGAACTCAAGGCCGACAACAGCATAGACTGTTCATTTGGAGTCTTACCGTTGGCCCAGCCGACGGCTTGCCTGACTAATTCCTGCGGAGTTGGTTCATTGGCCATCTAAGTCTTCCTCAGTCAAACTATGCTTTATCCTTCAAGCCGGGATGTTTGCGCACCGTGATCGTTTGAATCAAGTCAGCATCCAAGCCGCGCCGGACGTCATACCCCATCACATTTTCGCGCCACGGATGACCACGCTTTTTCCCTTTGTCATCCACACTGTTGACGTCATCGTCCGAGAGCTTGAATCCGGTCGCAACGTTATTTTCCCCACCGCTGCCACGATGAAATAATCCCAGAATGTGGCCTATTTCGTGCGCCATATTTTGCCCCGAATCATGTTCCGGTGCTCCGACCGTCCAATCGGAAGGATAGATCACCCCAAAGAGCCGTTTCTTCAGGTCATCCGAAGAGAAACTCGCTTGCACTTTTTTGCGCGCCTTGACATAAGCCGCATCCGAAGAATTTGAGCGGTTCTGATGCGAAAAGGATTTCATCTTCACTTTCTTTGCTGCGGCATCCGGTAGGACGCCACTAGGTAAAACCAATGACGTGCTGGGAAAACCATCTAATTCTTCCGTCTTCCCTGAGACGCTTTGCAAGTCGGTCGCAGCGGCATTGGTTCCGGTGGTGGAACGGACAAAGGCAACATTGAGAACACTGGGGTTGAAATTCAAGCGCGTCGCAATCGGGGAGACATTATTATTCACGTTCACCGTCCAGTTATCTTTTTCCGCTGTCACCGTGAAGATTCCTTTATTTGCCGAAGCTACAGCATTATCCCAAGTCGTAGCATCAGGATCAGGAACAAATTCAATGCCGCATTGCCACCAGATAATCTGAGCAACCTGCATAAAATGAAGGACATCGCTTGGCGACACCGTCGGGCTACGTTCTGGATGATTTGTCTTGTCTACGCCATTGATAATGTTGATGCGATAACGAATTTCTTTGATAACGCCGACCCAAGCGCGATACGTTGCCAGCAATGGGCCTTTTTCACCATCCCAACGTGCTTCAATCACCGCCATTTTATCGGTCGGAGCAGATGTGCCTCGCACCTTTACCCAAATGCCCTGATTGGAACCGACGAATTCAATCGGGCCTTCTTTGATGTGCCAGGTCACTTTGCTGACCTCTAAATCCCCCGGCCAAACCCAAGTGATTGCAATCTTCGCCGCTTTGGTTTCCAAATCAGGATCGCTTTTTTTCAAAACTGGAATCAGAGAAGGATTCACCAAGATATTCCAAGCCATATCAGGGGTCAGCGTGATGGCTTTGGCAAATTCAGTTTCCTTGCCGGGTTCCAATTCGGCTTTCAACGCTTCGATGGCGGCAGGACGGGGCGGCAATTTGCTCGGAGAAATGGGGACGGGAACAACGGGACAGACTTCAATTCTTGGCTCAACCGCTTTGCCTGAAATTGTTGTGAATGTGCTGCTGCCATTATTCTGCCGACTGACCAGGATACCCTTGGTTTTGTCTGGCGTGGTGGTCGCTTTGACTTCCAACTGCTTGACGGTCACGTAGGCTTGAAAATACTGATGATCAGGAAAAAACAGCCAGCCTTTGATAACTGAGGAGGAAATCGGGAAGTCTGTGTATTCGTTGGTGAAGGGATATTTCAGCGTTAGTTTTGCTTCGCCCAAATCGTCATCGCTGAAGACATCCACATCAATTCCCTTGATGGAAATTTCGATCTTGTCACCAGGCTTCTTATTTGTCAGATCAAGTTCGACTGACCATTTATCTTCCGGCAACTTGATCGTGTCTTTATCGCGCACCTCAAATTCATGATTGGGATCACCAACTGTTTTCCCGTCCACCTTGGCGGTTAATTTCCATTCTCCAGCACCAATGATGTCGCCGCTTTCATTCGCGTAGACTTTATTGAATGTTACTTTGATCTTCGTTACTGGCATCGAATCTTTGCCTCTCCGTCAATATTGAATGGTTTAGCTGCCGTGCAATTGTTTCAACTTATCCTTCGTGGCGGCATCAATCTTTCCGGTGACATCTAATTCATTGTTCTGCTGGAACATTCGCAAGGCCGAAGCTAAGTCATCGGTTAGCTCATCGCCTGTTGAAGCGCAAGGAAAGCCCAAATTGGATAAGCGCATTCGCACCCCGGAAATTTCAGAGATGGGGTCCATGCCACCCAGATTCAAAGGTAATACACGCTCTTCCGGCGTCCCTGGGCGAATAACCAACCGACCTTCGCGTGCATTTGGCGGCAGTTCAACCTCAATCTGCCCCTCGCCATCTGTTGAGCCCTCTTTCACCACTTTGCCGTCTATTTCCAGACGAAAGGGAGCATTCTTGACAGGTTCATCTTGAATTGGTTCCGGGTTGTAATCCGGGTCTTCGACGTGAGAACCATCGTCTGCACCCGTAGCATTTTCTTCCGCTGGTTTATCCTCTGCTTTGGGCGGTTCCATCACTTTGAGTTTGAGCTTGGCTGGAACGCCTTTGATCTTGAATTTATGCTTTTGATCAGTCGCACAAGATTCTTCTTTCAGTTCCTTGTCGGGGATGAACAGGACATCGCCTTCTTTGAGAATATTAGGATCAGTGCGTTTCTGTTTCAGCTCTGCATTTTTAGGATGATTCCAGAGCGTTTCCCAGAAGAAGCCGCGATCAAAAGCGATGCTGCTGACGCAATCTCCGGGTTGGATAACATACTCTTCAGGCATACAATTCTTTCACTCCCCTGCTTCAGGCTTTTGTCCAGGCTTCTTTATCCAAATCGGGGAAGGTCACTTTGCAACTGCCCGGATCAATACCGGCAACAAGAGCATAGCCTTTTTCATCCAGTGTGCCTTCCGCCAGAGTTTGTCCATCGGGCAACGTGACACGGTAGCGCAGCCCCGGAACAGGCTTGCCATCTTCATTCACGACCTCAATTTCGATCTTGGATTTCTTTTCTTTGTTCTCTTCAGAGTTGGGATTATGCGAGGGCGCATTCGCCGCAGCTTGTTCTGATGCGGATTTGGCCTGCCATTGCTGTTTGTACGTTGGCGCTTTGTCGCCCGGATCAGCATTGTCGGCAATGTCAGCTTCAGCAGGTGCGGTGGGCGAAACCAACATTCCAGCCATTCCGGGCAAAGCAGCACCACCACTGTTGATCATCACCATCGTGCCTTGAATAAAGACGCCTGCCGGAAGCAAGGTAATAAAATTGCCGCCGCATTTCAGCGTCAGGCCGCTGCTGGATTCGATGACAACCTGCATCCCCTTAACGTAGATGTTGCCAGTCGTGGATTCAGTGTGATTGCCAGAAATTTCCTCTGTCACATTGCCTTTGACGGCGACAGATTGCGCCCCAGTGATTTCAATAGCCTCTTTGCCTTTAATTTTCAAGTGATGATCACGGCCAATTTCTTCGACTTGATCTCGTTTGATAACGATTTGCTGATCACGTTCGATCAGCTCTTTTTGGTCGCGCTTGACGATTAAATGGGTGTCGCGGCCAATCCATTCGCGGCGATCATTTTTGACGCGCAAGTCCATGTCCTTCTCGGCATGCATGAACAATTGCTCATCGCCTTTTTTATCTTCCATCCGAATTTCGTTGAAGCCGCCACCGCCCTTGGAAGAATAGGTTTTGACGGTACTCTTGGTCATTTCATCGGGCAGTTTGTAAGGCGGCATGGAATCCGCGTTATAAACGCGTCCCACGATAATCGGACGATCTGGATCACCTTCCAGAAAATCTACGATGACTTCCTGCCCGATGCGTGGCAGCGAGATTTGCCCCCATCCTTTTCCGGCCCACGTCGTAGACACGCGAATCCAGCAGGAACTCATGGCATCGTATTTCCCTTCCCGATCCCAATGGAATTGCACTTTCACGCGTCCGTACTTGTCAGTGTAAATTTCTTCGCCCGGCGGGCCGACAACGATGGCTGTCTGCGAACCAGCGACGACGGGAACCGGGGTAATGCGCGGTGAGCGAAATGGCGTCGGGTGCTGGATACATTGAAACGAATTGTAATAACTCAGCGTTGTCTCCCCCGCATCCGAGCTGCGCCAGCTTTCGCCTAGATCGGCGGAATGTTGGATTGAGGTCAAAACATACGCCTTGTTAAAGTCGCGACGATAGTGATCGCGAAGGTCAAATCTGTAGCCCGTGACTAAACCTCGACAGGTGCTTGCGCCGTTCACGACAACTTGTGGCAAATCTTCTTCCTGAATACGAATGCCAACCAGACGCTCGCCTTCATCTTTGGTCTTGTATTCACCGGGATAATCGTAAATTTCCAATTTACTCTCGCCCTTACCGGACAGATTTGATGTCAGATCAAGGCCAGGGTTTTCAAAATTGAAATCGCGGACTGTGTATTGACCGGGCCGAACCTCACGGCTCATGGTGAAATCTGTGATGACATCTTCGTCGCGTTCCTGCCCGATGACCGTTTTGTAACTGACCATATCCTGCAACGGGCAAGGTTTGAATTCATTGGCGTTGTTGGCAAGGATGAGGGTGTGTTTTTCTTTTTCGTGCTCGAAGAAGTAAAAGATGCCTTCTTCTTCCATCAGGCGCGAGACAAAGTTGAAATCCGTTTCGCGGTACTGCACGCAGTATTCGCGTTTGGCGAAGTTGCCTTGCAGCTTGTTTTTGAAATCGGCAAATCCGTTGTCCTTGAAAATCTTCTCGAGAATTTCAGGCACGGTCATTTCCTGAAAAATACGGCAATCACTGGTTCGCGTCAGCATCCAGAACCAGGGCACCAGCGAGGCAGAATAATGCGTGAAAACAGTTGGCTTGTCGCCTTCTTCCAGCGTGGAAGAGCCGCCCTGCGAAAAGGAACTGATCAAACCATTGATGAATCGTTCAGAGCCGTCTGGCAAGACAATCGCGATGGTGGCGCGCTTGCCAACAATGTCTTCAAATTTGATGCTGCGATTTTCCGACATCAGCCGCAGACTGAAATGGAAGAGTCGCGAAATTCCTTCCTGCCCATCGAATCCCTGCAACAACAATTCGTCCTCGCCCAGCGGCGTGTAAATGCGAATGATGCGATTTTCCTGTTTATATTCTGGCAATGCCTGCCTCCTAATTCGTCAATTCAAAATGATGCAGATCCACGTTGGCTGAATAAAACGTCGCGCCCCAACGAAACTTGTGTTTGTGTAATTGTTCCAGCAAACTCCACTCCAGCGTAAAGAAACCCTGTTTCCAGGCAATTAGCTTTGGAGCCTTTGCCAGCAAGACTTCAAGGGGTTCCGACCGCTTCGGGATAGGCTTTCCAGCGGCTTTCAATTTCTCATCTTCCTTCTGACGCTCATCCTGGATTCGTTTCAACTCGGATGCGACCTTTTTGACAAACTCATCGTTCACGTCTTTGACATCTTTCCACATCGCCTGTGGACTGGTGTTCCATCGCGTCAGACTCAAATCAACTTTCGCCTTCCCGGTAAACTCAATCAGAAAATCCCACTCCGCCTTCGATAGAATTGGATTGCTCAGAGATTCAATGTCAATCGCATTGCCGATGGCATGTTCGCTGATTGTGCCCAGACGATAGCGATAACCGCTGTCCTTCATTGGACGTGGATTGAATCCGCCTGTTTTGAACGGCTTGTCATACGCAACACGAACTTTGGCAAGTGCCGCTTTGAGTTCTGCTGAATTTCCACGCAGGATCAGCTCTGACACATCGTTGACGCCTTTTTTTTGATAGGCCTTTCGCACCCAGCGGTAGAAAACTTTTTGCGCCTCCGGGTTCTCTCCCATCTCAATCAATTTGCGAAGGCCTTTTGTGGATTCCAATTCCGTATCCGACTCGTAGGAGTAATCTTCATACTCAGCGGCGGAGCCAAAATACTCGTTCCGATAGGCAATATAATCATCCACATTCTTGAGGTTGATTTTCCCCTTCAGCAACTTGAATTCTGATTCCTCTGCTGCCCGAACCAGCGCTTTCCGCATTGCGCGAAAGATAATCATTTGCAATGGATCATCCGCAGTGAACTCAGGGCAGGGCAAGGTTTCCCAACTCAACCGAAGGCGATGGTGCGGATCGGCCAAATCTTTCATGCCCACCGAACCTGGCGTATCACCAAGCAAAAGGCGTGGCGCATCGGGATTGCCAAAATCGTTGTGGCCAAGTGGTCCCGGCGTAAGGGGCGAAAGCTTGAATGGGTCGCGGCCACAGGAAATGATGTTGCGTGAGTTCCCCATCTATGCGCCCTCCTGCTTAGATGGAAACTGTTGATGATGCAAAAACACCCGCAAATCTGAAGCGGAGAAAAATACTAATCGCACTTCTTTAATCTGATCATCGCTGGCCAAAAACGAGGCGATAGCTTTCGATGAAACAGCGGCAGCCTCTTCGCGGGGATAGCCGTAAACACCTGTCGAAATCGCAGGAAAAGCGATGGATTCCAAGCTATTCTCTGCCGCTAATTTCAGCGAGTTGTGATAGCAGGCAGCCAGATAAGCTGCATCCTGTTCACCGTGTCTGCCTTTGATCGGGCCAACGGTGTGAATGACAAACCGTGCAGGCAAATTTCCAGCAGTTGTCAGTACGGCATCTCCGGTCGGAAGCCCATCTGGGAAGCGTGTCTGGCGGATTTCCTGACACGCTTCCAGAATGGATGGCCCACCGTTTCTGTGAATTGCACCGTCCACCCCACCACCACCCATCAATGTCCAATTCGCAGCATTCACGACAGCATCAACGGCTTGTGCCGTGATGTCGCCTTGCAATGCAATGACGCGACCGGAGAGAAATGAATGGGTTGTTTGTGGCGATTGCATAAAATGATTTTCTGCCTGAAACGCATTTCCAATTACGAGATGTCGTATTTGAAGTGTTCGTCTTCCGTGAGACTAACGTAAACCTTCGAGACGGCTTCTCCCGTTGCCATACGCGTCAGGAACTCACCGCTCATTTCAGGCAGTAATGTTCCATTGAGCACGTTGTGAACGTTGCGCGCGCCGCTGTCCACATCGGTACACCGTTTCGCGACGGCTTCCACCACGGCATCGTCGTAGGAGAAGTCTGCGCCGTGATTTTCTTCGATTCGCTTCGCAATCTTGGAGAGCTGCAACTTGATAATGAGCCGCAAAATTTCATCCGAGATTGGATAGTACGGCGCGATGGTCATACGTCCGAGTAACGCAGGCTTGAACGCCTTCACTAACTCAGGCCGTAAGGCTTCGATCAACCCCTCAGGCTCAGGCTTTGTATCCGGGTCGGCGCACAGCTTCATGATCGTGTCCGTCCCAACGTTCGAGGTCAGCAGAATAATCGTATTTTTAAAATCAATCTCACGTCCTTCGCCATCTTCCAGCACGCCCTTGTCAAAGACCTGATAGAAAAGCTCCATCACGTCTGGATGAGCTTTTTCAACTTCATCCAGCAGGACGACCGAGTATGGTTTGCGGCGGACAGCTTCCGTCAAGACACCGCCTTCGCCGTACCCGACATAGCCTGGAGGTGAGCCTTTGAGACTGGAAACAGTGTGCGCTTCCTGATACTCGCTCATGTTGATCGAGATCAAATTGCGTTCACCGCCGTAGAGTGAATCGGCCAATGCCAGGCCCGTTTCGGTCTTGCCAACACCGCTGGTTCCGACCAATAAAAATACACCGATGGGGCGTTTGGGATCAGTCAAACCAGCACGCGAGGTCTTGATGCGTTCGGAAATTGCGTTCAGGGCATGATCCTGACCGATAACGCGTTTCTTCAGGGTATCGGAAAGATGTAAGATCGCCTGAATTTCATCCGCTACCATTTTACCAACCGGAATGCCTGTCCAGCCTGAAATCACTTCGGCAATGGTCTGTGACGTCACAACCGGCTGCATCAATGGCGTCTCGCCCTGAACCGTTTTCAGTTCCGCATTCAGGTTGGCGAGGTCAGTACGCAAGGCTTGCGCCCCTTCTGTCGAATGCTCGGCAGCCATTGCTTCCAGCTTTTCACGAATTTCGCGAATCTTACCAATCAGGTTTCGTTCCTGTTCCCATTGTGCATTCAGTTTTGCCAATGACTCTTCAGTGGTGGTGCGTTCTGCATTGAGTTCGGCAATGCGCTCTTCGTGTGCAGCACCAGTGATGGCTTCACGTTCGAGGACATTGATTTCAGTCGTCAGATTTGCAATGCGACGATTGGAATCTTCAATCGCAGGCGGCGTTGCTCCCTGGCCGATGGCAACTTTGGCGCAAGCGGTGTCAAGCACACTGACGGATTTATCAGGTAATTGCCGCCCTGTGATGTAACGACTGGATAAGCGCACGGAATCTTCAACTGCCTCATCCAAAATGCGAACGTGGTGATGGTTTTCCAGCGCGCTGACAATACCACGCATCATCACAATGCCTTTGGCTTCGTCCGGCTCTTCGACTTTGACGACCTGAAAGCGGCGAGCAAGCGCGGCGTCCTTCTCAAAGTATTTTTTGTACTCGGCCCAGGTGGTCGCCGCAATGGTTCTGAGTTCGCCGCGTGCCAGTGCAGGCTTCAGCAAATTCGCCGCATCGTTCTGTCCGGCCTGTCCGCCCGCGCCGATCATCGTATGTGCTTCGTCAATAAAAATAATGATCGGAGTGGGCGAGGATTTGACTTCGTCAATCACTGACTTCAAGCGATTTTCAAATTCCCCCTTGATTCCGGCACCCGCTTGAAGCAGGCCTAAATCAAGAGTTCGCACAATGACATTCTTCAGCGGGTCAGGCACATCGCCTTGGGCAATACGAAGGGCGAAGCCTTCAACAACTGCGGTCTTACCAACCCCCGCTTCACCCGTCAGAATTGGGTTGTTCTGGCGGCGACGCGTCAGAATGTCAACGACCTGACGGACTTCAAATTCACGGCCCAACACCGGATCAATTTTGCCGGAACGAGCCTTAGCAGTCAGGTCAATCGTGAATTGATCCAACGCCTTTGTTTTGCCCGGTGCACCAATTGCTCCGCCTTCAGTTGCCTCACCGCCCCCCTCCATCGGTTGCGAGGTGAAGCCTTCTGCGGCACGAGCTTCGGCTGAACCTGTGGTCAAGGCAGCAAAGTTTTCGCGCAGTTCGTCCACTTTGATTTTTGTGAAGTCTTTGGAAATCTCACGCGCAAGACGAATCAATTGCTCATTCGTCAATAAAGCCAACAGCAAATGGCCAGATCGAACTTTCGCCTCACCGTATTCCACCGACGCCAATAACCACGCGTCCTGAAACAAGGTTGGAATGTATGGGGAAATCGAAGGTGTGCGCGCATTCCCAGTCTTCAAGCGATCCATTGCTACTGTGATGTCCTTGCCCAACCGTGACGCATTTAGCTCATAGTGACGAAGGATTTTATTCAGATCGGTATCAGTGGATTCGAGCAATTTGACAAAGAGATGCTCAATTTCGACATCGTAATTGGTACGAGACAAGCAAAGTCCGGCAGCACCTTCAAGCGCGCTTCGTGTCGTATCATTTAATCGGGCTACAAGTGATTTTAAACTTACATTCATGATCAACCTCGATTCCAGGGGCCTCTTTAGTAATTTAGTGGATCGTTATTTTTTCGGCGGCGCATACGTCGAAAGTGGGTACGCCTTCAGCCCAAAGGTTTCCGGGCTTTCTGCCAAGATGGCAGCGGCAAAGAACCTGGGCAGATAATGAACCCCTTCGTCTAAAAAAGCCTTGTCGAATTTCTTGGCGTCTGGCTTCGCTAAGATCGCCCAGAGTTCACCGCCTGAGTCGTGCTCTTTAATCAATTCAGCAAAATCGCGTTTTACATTTGCAGTGCCACGGTTGTACGCAAGCATGGCCAGCGCGGCGGAGATGCCATCCTTCCCAAATTCCGCCATTCGCGCTTTGATAAATCGAGCCGCCGCGTTTGCCCCTTTCTCGACATCGCAAAGGGCATCCGCTTTTACGCCTAAACTTGTGGCAGATGCTGGCAGGATGGCAAACATCCCTTTCCCTTTGCCCTTCGCAGGGCAGGGTTGGAATTCGGATTCCAACAACGCAACCGCATTCCCTAACGTTTCCAGGACTTTCTCTTTTTCAAACTCACCATTGATAATAGGAGCATATTGCACCGCACGCTCAAAGACTTTGTTCAGGTCTTCACCGCCCGACTTGGGATCAGCAGCGCCAACGCGTACGGCATAGACATCAACCCATTTTTTGATCAACTGGACGCCTTCTGCTGAAACCACCAAAGGCTTTTCAGGGGATAACATCCAACCAAGATTTCCCGCGTAATTTGAGATAAAACTGGCCCGTGCCTGGTCATTCATTTTCAAATACTGTGATGCGCCACTTGTTGCAGCCTCTGAGGCTTTGGGCGCTGAGGTATTGCTTTGGGCGAGGATCGGCATGGCTAAAAACAGCAGTGAGGTTAGCATGACCGATGGGATTAACTTCTTCATTTTTCCTGACTCCTTATCGTTTGACGAAATAAAAATCTCCATCAAGGGAGGTATTTTCCCAGGGCACTTGTTGACCATTTGTTTTTTCTTTAACTGCAATTCGGGTTCGTTTCAGTACTTCTTCTACTTTTAAATTCGGCTCGCGCATGTGCCTTAATAATTCCTGCGTGTACAGACCATTTTTCCCATCGCCATCGCTGGCAACTTCTCCTGGCCCCGTGGCATAAGCCACAACGGTTCCACTTGGTGCCGACATCACCGCGAGTCCACGTGAAAGTGAGCGCGTACGTTGCACAAAAGGGTTGTTGCGACAGGCGTCCAGAATCACGATATTCAAACGGCTCCCAGCAGATTCCAATTCGTTCATGATCCGGCCTGCATCCACGGCTTCATATTCGGCATCGCCTTCCTTTTCAATCTTTGCTCCGACAGGAACCAGATAATTTACGCCTTTGACCTGAATTCCGTGTCCCGCAAAATAGAACAAGGCCACGCTGCCGCGCTGTATTTTATTGCCAAACGCGCGCAGGCTTTCTTCCAGTTCGCGTTTGTTCAGGTTGGTATATTGCATGACCTCAAAACCTGTTTCACGCAGGGATTGCGCCATCGCATTAGCATCGTTAGCAGGATTCGCCAACGGGCCAACCTGATAGTTGCTATTCCCGATCACCAAAGCCAGACGATTTGTGCTACTGATTTCATTGACCGAGCTGGATGAAATGCCCGAATTTGTGACGACAGTTGAATTCCCGTCACTGCGAGCAGGCGTACTGACAGCAGGATTCTCATTCGGCTTCTTTTCCGGCGGCAGAACAGGCCCGGTCGGCTGATTTGTATTGTTGCGGACGGGTGGATTTGTCGGCGCAGTATTTTTGCTAATGATTACTGGCCCTTTCACTTTCAAAGTAAAAAAGCCGCTTTGGTTGTTGCGCGGGCCAAAAACGCGCATGAGCACATTTTGACGAGTGTCCAGTCGAAGTTTTGCATCCTTCCGGTCTCCACCGGAGGAAGCATCAAACTTGATCAGTGTTTGTGCATCAGCATCCAGAATTTCGACGCCGATGTTTGACCATTGCTCATTGGTTTTCACCTCAAGAGAAAAACTGACATCGCCCGGCCCGGCGGTAAAAGTATAGAAGCGGTTGATGGAAACATTCGGAGCAATATTCCCTTTCAATTCCTGATTGAACAATGGCATGGGATTATCTTTGCTGCTTGGTTGTGCAAACACCAGTTGAGCGACACAAAGACAGCCCAATGCAATCCAACGCAACCTGCAAGACAATCGGTTTGCGCTGTTGGAACTTCGATGTAAGGCGTTCAATAATTTCATAATTTGCCCTATTGCTATCAGAGTCAGCCTTACTGAATAGGCACAACTTTATCTTTCACCTTCGCTGCACCGCTGCCAGAGAACCGACCTTCGGCACTTGAGTCGTCAACATCGGTCAAGACAACTTCGCCGACTTTTTCAGCGACAACGCGAATGACTTTCCCGGTGTCAGGGTCTTTGACCTCACGGCTAACACGTTTCACTTCCAGACGGTCGCCCGTTTTCAGGCCTGCATTGCGCCCGATATTGATGATGACGGTCGAGCCGGAAACATCAGCGATCACGCCTTCAGATTTTACAGCGGCTGAAGTTCGTGCCGGTAAATTGCCTGCTTTTTCCTCTAATTGTGCAGCTAATTTATTGACGCAGTCGTAGACAGCTTCGCCAATGATCGTTTCCGCGAAATTGGTGGAATTCATGCCAACCGCACCATCGGTATAGACGCCTTTGACACCACCCGTCGCTTGAATGCTCGCGCCTTCGCGTTTGGATTCGCCGCGCGCATCACCAGCTGAGAATATTTCTGCCGTGTCGGTTGCCACCAGCCGAAAGTTGATCCCCACAATCGCCTTGGCTTTCTTGGAGCCAATTTTTACACCGCCAAAAACCGGGACAGGAACGCTGACGCCGCCGCCTGTGCCTCTGGATTTATCATCGCGCCCGAACGTGTGGATACTGCCTAAAATCAAGGCATCCACGCCGAGGATTTTGCCAATTCGGGCAGCGGTTGCTTCATCTACACGCCCGCTGGCTCCCAGGTTTTGCTCTGCAATAATCTTGTCAAGTTGCTTGCGTTCGATGATGCTGTATTGCCCGCCTTGTACTAATTTCGTGACGAGCAAATCAGCAATACCTTTGCCAACATCCACGTTGGAGCCGAAGATATAGCCGACATCACTGTAAACGGTTGCATAGTCGAAATCTAAAATTGCGATTCTCTTTTTCTGTTGGGCTTGGGATGAAAATGAAATTCCCGCCAATAACATCAATGCGATGAGTAATGGAGTGGTTTTTCTGAACATTGCTCTTTCTCCTTCTAAATTGGTTGCGAATTATCTCTGTTCATCTCTATCTGGCATTGTCTCGCAAAACATGCCGCGCTTTTATTGCAAGTGACCAGAGCTCAGGACAACCTGTTCGTCATCCTTGACGAAGGGTTTTGTTTTCAGCCACGTTGTCCAGCCAAGCATGGGATTCGCCTGCTTCGATAATTTACAAGCGGGCACCTCTGCCTTTCGCAGGATCAACTGAATATCGAAATCGAATTCTTGTCCGGCTAGAAAACGGGTTAATTCGGATGCAGGCTTAAAGCCTGATCCGTTAGGTAAGAGTGCCGTAAACTGATCAAATTTAATGGGGCCAAATCGCACACGAAATTTAGATTGTGTATCCCAAATTCGCGTGCCAATGAGGGTGCTCTGCCCCAATTGATGATTCGCCCGTCCCAGAGTTGAGTAACTTTCTGGCTCTAATTTTAACCATTGCCCCTTGAATTGATCCATTGCGACGGGGGCGCTAAAAAAATCGCTCAGGATACCAGTCATCGCACTTGCGGAATGTGGCTTATTGGCAATCAACCCACCATAGCTCAACAGTGCCTGATCGGGAAAACTGAAGCGATCTCGCAGGCCACGCGTTCCTAATCCAATAATGTCAAAAAGGAATTCAGTGAAGCGATCTTCAAGGCCACGTTCATAGGCGACTGGAAAGCGGTATTTCTCCCAGGCGCGATAAAACAGCGAAATGACGCGGTGATTGAAAATGTCGAGGAATTCATAAAGCGTCCGGTCTTTATTGCGCAGCCGTTCCATCAGTAATTCTGTGTACGGATGAGGCAACACGCCCATTGGCCCGGTCAAGCCCATGAAAGCAACTGTCATCTCTGGTGGCGCTGGTGGCTCAGCATCTTTATTTTCAGGCTTTAACGCATGAACCTCACTGGCAGGAAATGACAGCGTCACAGGGGTATGGAATCGCACGACTTCACGGGCAGGCTCGGTGGCATGCCCAACAGGACGGCGCATGGAATAGATTCTTTCAAGCAACCGAACTGCCTGAAAAAACTCAAAGCGATATGGCTCTGCGAAGAGAATTTCTTCCAGAGTAAATGCCTTTTTATTTGTCGTGGACTCGGACATAAAACGCAAGATCAAATGGGATTGTATCAGCGCTTTGCCAATAAATTTATAAAAGTATTTGCTCGCCGACGCGCGGCTTCCAACGTTTCAATTCGCCTTCGCGCTGCTCCGTTCTGGCAATCATCTGGTTGAACGAGTTGAGGGATGCGTATAACCCTAAAAATCGTTCTAAAACAGAGGCAAATAAAAACACTCCGCTTCCAACGTATTGAGATTCGTCAAAGGTGATGGTGGTTTCAATGCCGCGCACAAAGCCGGTTCCGATGCGAGAACCGGTTTGCCGCACGACTCTTCGGCTGGTGATATTTCTCAGCCCCATGATTTGTTTTCGCGTCGCCGCAGAATCCATAAAGTCGTACAGCATCAGAATCTCACGCAAAGCCTCCGGGTCACCATTTCGTTGGCCTTCGACCAGTGACAGATGGTTCAGAGACAAATGCGAGATTAAACGCCAATGCGCCCCGCGTCGCATCGGTGGACGAAGCGTTTCGGTCGGCTTCCGCAAACATTTGACGCGAGAAAGTGGCCCGGCATTTTCGACTTCAAAATCGCCTTCGCGCCCGCCAAAAGGCAATCGTGCAGGCAAGTCCCGATTGGTGCAGGTGACATGGCAAGTGATGGTTTCAACTGGCGGCACATTCGGACTGAAGCTTAAATCAACCAGCGACATGAAAACTTCTGTGCCTTCGTCCTCCATCCGTTGTGAAGGTCGTCGCGTGGCATACCAAAATGAGCCTTGTTGATCGCGTTCGTAGGCGTGGCGATAAGAATAAAACGGCTGGAATTCACGCGACTGTTGTAAATACGGATCAACTGTCGTGACAGCATCAATCGAGTAAACTTCGGTGGCGCTCTGCCGATGAATATCCGGGATCACATGATATTCGTTCTGTTGCTGTGTCAGCTGAATCGGTTCAGCCACCTTCTTAAATAGGTTAATGATGGGCGTGCAGCCAAGTTGGAAAGTGCCAGCATCAATTTTCGCCCGTGGCGGAGTCACATCCTTCAGATAAATCAAAATGTCTACCTGATCGCCGAATCCCATACGGGCGGCCTCGTCCAAACGCGTCACATCAAAAAACAGGAATTTGTCAGGAAACGCGAAATACTCCGTCAACAAGCGATAGCCAGAAAACGAGCGCGGGGAATATCCAAGCATTCCTTCATCAGCCCCAAACCCTACTTGCCTGAGAGTAGTAGCGGGCAATTTCAGCTTTCGCCTCGTTTTTTTATCCTGTAATTCAATCCCCGCCAGATGCAAATCCTCATTGAAGAGTAATTCATACAAGGGATAAACGAGTTGAGCCTCACCGTTCAAATAGAACCGCAGATACTCCATTTGCCGTTCATTTTCTCCCTGCCCGACTTTTAGTTCAGACAGTTTCGTGTTGTGCAAACAGCGGAGGCTGATCCGCAAGACAGCTTCTGACCATTTCCCACGTGCCCCGACAGGATCAAGTGATTCCAGCGAGGCAGATGCGACTTCGATGGGCCATAAGGTGACAGGATAGCAAGTGCGAAACCGACAAGGAGTTCCTTGCACCGGGCGAGAGTAAAGTGTTGTCTCCCGCGCAATCGGGTAGCCGCTGGTTAGTTTTCCCTGCTCTGGGTCAAGCGCAAATTGCGCAATGGACATTGAAGGCGTCGGAGCCAGGTAATGCGGATAGAGAACGTTGAGCAGCGACTCTGTGATCTCAGGAAATTCGTCATCAATCTTGAGATGAACGCGACTGGTGAGAAAAGCGAATGCTTCAATCATTCGCTCGACGTGTGGGTCTTCACACTTGTCTGGTTCCAGCAAGAGTCTTCCTGCGACTTTGGGATATTTTTCGGCAAACTCTGCCCCCATCTGCCGCAGGAAGATCAATTCGCGCTCATAATACCCTAGTAATTCGTCACGCATAGTTCAGGCTAGGCCACATCAGAAAGTGGTAGATACCCAACCCCTATCTGTTGGCTATTGCAAAAGAAACTCAGGTTACGGCGGATGAATTTTCCAGTTCGTGTGCCATCCGTTCCCGGAAATGGATGATAGGGTTCCATGCACTGCACAGTGCTTCCTTTTTGATCGAAGATCACATTCATATGGGTTCCGCCAATGACAGGATAATTGAAAATTACGATCATTGGGGAATCCAGCCCTTCATAAGATTTAAACTGATCAGGGGATAAATAATTCAGTGAAATGCGGATTTCAGCATCTTCGCACACTTTACGAATTGACGAGATTGACATGCCGCCATTGGAATCACAAAGATGCATAAACTTGCCAATCATCTCGCCGACTTCAACGCTTTTCCGCTTAAAATTCAAAGACATTGCTTTCGTCCACCAACTGATACTTGCTGCCCAGCAGGAGTTCATATCAGGTTGACCATGAGGTTTTAATTTTTTGGTATAGTCGTAGCCCATTCATGTCTCCTTTTTGGTGAAGTAATTTAGGATCAATTTCAAGCTACCATCAATCCCGACTTAATTAACTGTTGCAGCCTCGCCTCCAATCGCCGATCAATCAGGGATCGAATCAGGCTTTCCTCCGTGATGTCTTGTTCCTCTTCAGTTTGCAATCCATGCTCAACAGCAAATGCTGTCAGAGCATCAAGTATTTCGGCGCGTGTGCGCGTCCCATCCAATAGTTGGATCAGGTACACACTGATGTCATCCTCCATCTCAATTGATTGATGAATGATATTAGTGACAACATTTCCCTGCGCGGCCTGCCATCTTGCGAGCGGGAAAACTTCTGGTTTGTCACTGATCGTGGTTGTGAGTGCGGGTTGGAATGTGTGCAGCTTTACCAGTCCTGAAAGATAAGCAGCAAAAATAATTTCCTGAAATACCTGAACATCTTCGTCATCAATTTCGACTGGTTCGTATTGATTCTCAACCGCGTCCCGCTCAAGGCGTTGGCGAGCAGACTGGACAAGGGCATCAAAACTTAGCCGCCGGGGATGAGCATCGTGCAAATCCAATAGCGCCGCTTTCGCTAGTGGAAAATCGGTAGATATTCGGGCATTCTTCTGACCACCGAAATCAGCAATTACCCCAGGTCGCAAATCGGGCTTTTCCTGTAAGGCTTCTGCAACACAGGAAATCAAATAATTCCCAATCTCACTTGCCTGCAAATTCCGATCTATCTGAACGCCTTGTTTACAGAGCAACGTCTGACGAAACATCCGGCATTTGAGAAAATCGAGATATTGTTCGCGCAGCAAGACATGCTCATCTCCGAACTGATCCAGCATCTCGCGTACTTTGGGCTGAAACGTGTGATATTGCGTTTCGTGGAAGTCGGCTTCAGCCAAAAACTGTAATCCAAACTGGGCGGCGTGTCGGGCAAACTGGTAAAAATAGACAGGCGTGTTGATCGCAGCCAAGTCGTCGTGAAAAATTTGTTCGTTGTGCCGATGACTCAATAACAAATCAAGTTGTTCATTCAGCAAAGCACCATACAAATCCTGACGCGATTCCTCTGGAGTTGGGTATTTTTGCAGGAGGAATTTAAGCAGGGAAAGTCCTTGTTGAATCTTCTCCTGCGGTTCGTGCATGTCACGCGTGTGAAAGAGCATCATCTCGCGCGTGATCTGGCGAATGTGATAGCCGGGGTATGTGTTGTAGCTGACGTACGCAACACCATTCGCTGCAAGGTGGTCACGACTTAGGGACAGAATCCGGTCTTTCACCGCAGGCGGAACCCAGGTATAGACCCCGTGCGCAATGATGTAATCGAATTCGCCTAAATCTTCACCGACCTCAAGCAAATCCCCCTGACGCAAATCCAAATTATGCAGATCGAATTGCTTGACGGCGGCTACCCCACGGGCAATCGCCTCTGCGGCCAGATCAATCCCGACGAATTGGCTCTCAGGAAATTGCAAAGCAATGGGTATGAGATTTCCACCATCGCCGCATCCCAGTTCCAGGACGCGACACCTATGCACAGGTGCGGGTTGCAAACCGAGCAAAGAGGCTATCGTCGCCAAACGGTCTGGATGCGTTTGGGCGAAGGGATAACCGAAATATGGGACCTGATCGTAAGAAAAATTTTCCATTGTGCCGACTGGAAACAACCTATGGTTCCCAATAAATCAATTGTTACCAGCCTGTAGCATACTCAGTGCCGATAACGTCTTTTTTATTCCCGTGAACGAAGTGGAGCGTTGTTGCGCTCTTGGCGTCATCCCGTTCAGAGGTGCTCTGACTATCTCGCTGCCCATACTTAATCCCCCTGTACGAGGTATTGGCCGCTGCCCAATTGTAAGACGGTGTCGAAGGTGATCGGCTCAGGCACAGGTTCGACCTTCAATCTGGCATCTACGCGAAATTTGATTACGCGCTCGGTTTCGCGCATTGGATCAATACTGACGGTAACATCGTCCAGACGTGGCTCAAAGATGCTAATTGCAGTCTCCAAAGCCCGTCGAACCTTATTGCGTTCTGCCGGACTCTTAATACTGTATGACGTAAAATCAGGCAGGCCAAAGTTCGCTAATGAATTCGTCGTTTCCTTAAGGTCTGAGGGAACGCCTCCGACAATTTGCCGCGTGTTCAGCAGCCATTCCAGATCACGACGAACAGCCAATTTCAGCTGCCGCATACTCTTTGGACGTGAAGCCGGTGCCTCAGTCGAGATCGTCGGTTCTTCATCAATTAAGCGATCCAGGACTGAGGGTGTAATTCTGATTTCGTTATCGTAACGTGCCATAAATTTACGAAGGAGGAGCTTTTACTCCCCCTTCTACAAAGCGATTATCCCCGTACACTCAAGACGCGCCAATTCACGGTTGAGTATTCCGGGATTAAATATCCCGATGCGTAAAACTCGCCCTGGCCTGTGCTTCCGACTGTCACCCGGCGAAAGTTCAAGAGGGTCATAAAATGCTCGCCGCTTGAACTCATCATCCGAACATTGGAAGTGCTGCCACTGATGGCGCGGTTTTCCCAATCACCTGCCGCAGGAATGGAATTGATTCCACCTGCTGTGCGATGCCACGGATCATTGCCGGGCGCGTACCAACGGTACTCGATTTCCAGCCGTGCCGTCACTGATCCATGTGTAATTTCAACTGTGGTAATTTCAGCCATGTCTCCCCTCCTTTATTTGCTCTTTTAAAATAAGAGTCTATTTGTATTGCTGAAACTGATCCTGGTCGAAACCAAGGGTGGGACAGCAGTGTTACTGCCCCACCTACTTCGTTGTCTCAAAAGATCAGAACCTAGACAGCTTTGTTCTGTTTCAGATCGTAACCAGCCTTGACCGCGCCGCCGAGCGTACCATCGGGTTTTTGCTCCTTGTACTCGAACTCGATCTTGGCAAAGTTCAGAGAAATTTGATCCGTAGGCAGAATGTCTCCGTGCCCGGAGCCACCTGTTTGGAAAGAAGAAACCAACAAGTCTGACATCGTTACAGTCATGAACTCCTGTTGCTCTTTTCCGGCCTTACGACAGACCAAAACAGCCTTTTTGATGTGCTCACCGTTCGCGCAGGCGAGGAACAGTTTCGGTGACGCTTTGTTAATCTTCATCACGAAGTGAAAGTCCTGCATCGAAACTTTTCCGGCCCCGCCACCGCCGCCTGCGGCGTGAGCACCTGATTGCGTCGCTCCCCAGGAAAACGATTCGATGTCAATTTCTCCCTTGTGTTTTGAATCCTGGCTTTCACCGGGGATGCCGTCAATTTTCAGAAAATAATCAACTGCTGCCATAGTATTTCTCCTTGTCATTGGTTACAGCAAAACCCTACTTGCTGTGGTTTGATTGAGCGAATATTACAAATAGCAAACGGCTTGTTTGCTGGGCATAACCACGACCAATTTATTTGGCGGGTTTGGGGAGTTCTGCGACCAGACGTAACGAAACCGAAAGCTCATCCAATTGGAAGTGCGGCCTCAAAAAGGCAACGGCTTTGTAAACGCCAGGCTTACCGGGAACTTCAACCACATCCACACGGGCTTCACGCAACGGATATTGCGCTTTGACCGTAGGCGCTGCGGTATCGTCCTCAGTCACGTAATTCATAATCCACTTGTTGAGGAAGCGCGAGCATTCCTCACGGGACATAAAGCTGCCGATCTTGTCGCGCATCATCGCCTTCAAGTAGTGGGCGAAACGCGAAACAGCGAAGATGTACTGCAATTGCGTGGAAAGGCGCGCATTGGCATTCGCGGCTTCACTGTCGTATTTCGCCGCTTTGTTGGCGGATTGTGCGCCAAAGAACGCGGCATAATCAGTGCCTTTGCAATGCACGAGCGGAATAAATCCAAGATCAGAAAATTCCTTTTCACGACGATCTGTAATCGCGATCTCGGTGGGGCATTTCAAGGCAACTTCACCTTCATCCGTGGCGAAGGTATGCGTCGGCAATCCCTGCACCAAACCGCCTCCCTCAACGCCACGAATCGCAACGCACCAGTTGTACATCGCAAAGGCTTCGGTCAGGCGAGTTCCGAAAGAATATGCAGCGTTGCCCCACAGGTATTTGTGGTGATCGGTGCCATCCACATCCTCTTCAAAATTGAAGGTTTCTGTTGGCACGGTATTGGCACCGTACGGCAAGCGCATCAATGTATGCGGTAAGGTCAGACCGACATATCGCGAATCTTCGGATTCACGGAAGGCACGCCATTTGGCATATTCAACCTGATCAAAGATTTTGGCTAAATCACGAACTTCGCCAAGCTGTGTAAAGTCATCCCAGCCAAACAATCCCGGCCCGGCAGCAGAAACAAACGGTGCATGGGCCGCAGCGGCAACTTGTGAAACTTTTTCCAGCAACATCATGTCTTGCGGATGGTTGCCAAACTCATAATCTCCAATTAATGCCCCGAAGGGAGCACCGCCGAAAGTTCCGTATTCTTCTTCATACACTTTCTTGAAGAGCGCGGATTGATCGAATTCCGGCGCTTTTTCCAGGTCTTTCAGCAATTCTTTTTTGCTCACATTCATCACTTTGACTTTGAGTTGCGTACCAGTTTCGCTCTCAAATACCAGGTGACGTAAACCGCGCCAAGAGCCTTCCAGTTTCTGGAACTCTTCATGGTGCATCACTTCATTCATTTGCGCAGAAATCAGCTTGTCAATCGCCGCGATGCGCGCATTGATGGTGGTTTCCATGTCCTTCGACATTACCAACTGGCCTTCCATCACCTGCGACACAAATTCAGAAATGATGTCTTTGGCGCGCGCGGCTTGGATTTCATTTTTGGGCTTCATTCCCTTCTCAAGAATTTGGCCAAGTAAATCTCCGGTGGCCTCTTGAGTCACGGTCTGGGCTTGTTTTTCTACTTGCTCGCTCATGGATTCTCCTTGGAAAAGGTACGATAGGCTTCCAGCCTGTCATGAAAACATAAAATCAGTCACCGTCAGGGGGACGTGCGAAATGGCTGTCTGCCCCTGAAGATTACTCTTCCTTTTTGATGCCCAGCGCATCGCCAAGCTGTTTCTGGGAATCGGCATTGCTCAGGATGTCTTGCAATAAATCGCCAAGCTTGTCGTTGCCATCCATCTTCGCCAGCAGGTCTGATAGATTCTGACGCGCCTCGACCAAACGCCGAAGTGGCTCCACTTGTTTCACAACTTCGTCGGGCGTGAAATCATCCATACTGCGGAAGTTCAATTCGACCCCAAGCTTGCTGCCGTCATTGGTGAGCTTGTTATCAACGCTCATCGTAAGGCGCGGCTTCATCCCGGCAAGGACGTTGTCAAAGTTGTCACGATCAATTTCCACAAATTTGCGATCACGCATTCGCGGAAGCGGATCTACCGGCTTTCCAGAAAAATCTCCCAGCACTCCGATGACGAAAGGAAGTTCTTTGAGTTCAATCGCGCCGCCTGTTTCAACCTCATAACTAATGTGTACGCGTGGTGGTCGGATTCGACTGATTTTCTGTTGCACACTTTCTCTTTTTGCCATAACGATTCTCCTATTAGGATGTGATTCGGTTTGTAAGTTGCAATTTGCTTGTTTTGGATTGTTCTGGCTGGCACGGTTTTCCCCTATGCCGCCGGATTGTCTCTGAAATAATTATTCAGTACTGTTTTGTGTATTGAAACCCAAGGTTTCACGCATTGTCTCTAACGCCGCTCCCTCTTTGATCAGGTCTGCCCACACCGACTCGAAGGGCATATTGCCCCACTTAACTGCTCGCAATAACAAAAACGAAATCGGGCTATGAGGCTCCGTCTGGCGAAAGAAATCTGCAATTTTTTCAATCTGGCGCAAGGCCTCTTGCCTTGACCGAATATTGCCAACAGCGAAAGAGATTCCGCCACCACCGGTTCCGCCCGCCAAACTGGATTCAGATACGGCATCGCTTCCATCAGCTTCCTCAACACCGACTTCTGCTGCCGGACGTTTTTCCTTAATGAGAATATCTATGAGCGTCCGAATTTCATTGAGCGATTTCTTTAAAGCATTCAATCCAGGCGTAGCGCGTGCGTACTTCTCGTCCATCACGGCATCCAGTGCCTGCATTTGATCCCAGCATTCATTGATCAATTCAGATTGGGACGAGATAAATTCAAAGCTGCTGGCGGCTTTGGCCTTGCGCCAATCATCGCCTGTGACTTTTCGTTCAGCTTCTGCTTGCGTCCGAAGCGCGGTGTATTTTTCCTGCTGGTCATATTCCAGCGCCGCTAAGTTTTCGGGGATGTCGAATTGCTTCGCTTCCTGATATTGCAGGTAGTTATATTTCGCGCCCGCAGTTAAGGGCAGCTCAAAAACAATTACCCCCAAACGTTCGTCAAGTGCCGCCAGGACGTTGGCCCGTGCCGTAAAAGGCCCTTCGTCATCATCAGGATCAATTTCAGGATAAAGGTTATCCCAATACTGTTCCTGCAACGCCCGCACCAAATGCAACCCATCGCGTAAGCCGGCCCAACGATTCAAGCGGTCATTTTTCGTTATCCCCTCAACCAACCACGCGGCGATTTGCAGGTCTTTGGTCTTTTTCGTCAAAGCGGTCGTAGCTAATTGAATCACCTTTGGCCATTCGGCAACTTTCAGGTCACGTGCCCAATCTCCCTGCGTCAAAACCTCGTCCTCGCGTCGTGATTCCTTGATTTGATCGTAGGTGCCCTCATAGCGCAGGCTTTCTCCTGCCGAGTTATCGCCATCAATTGGCGCGAGTAAACTTTCAAAATCAATTACTGGTGGAACTGGGGTTGTTTCCGACATCAATCGCTCCTCTTATTTATTGCCAGCATTTTCGGCCCGTAAGTCGAACTCAATGCTCTCTACTTCATAGATCACTTTATCTTCATCGCCAATCATCAACATCCGCGCCCCAACACCACGCGCCAGTTCATCGTTGTAAGCACGCCAGTCTGTCATCCTGCCCAAACGGTTCTGGTCATTCGCGTCTTCGCTTGACCCAGCATAAAGTGACATCAGGAAAAATTGTCCGTGCGTGTCCTGCGTTGTTTCAATGCGCGCTGGGGTGTAAAGCAAATCGCGTAATTGTTCCGGCTTGCCAATCTGGATGCTGCGAATTTGCTCATAGGGAATCCAGACATATTGATCCTTCACAATCGCTTCCAACACAGGCGCAACGAAATCATCCGCATCGCGCCAATCGTAATAAGTAACGCCATCGCAGGTGCCGGGGAATGCCGGACGCGCGGACTCTGCCTTATCCAACAAGGCTCTGGCTTCAGTTAGTTTGCCGGCCCGGACGCAGTTGATGGCATCCAGATGCAAATCAACATAGGCAGGTGGTTCTGACAGAAAATGTGGCTGAACGCCATCCGTCCAAAGTCTGCGACGTTCACGTTCAGCTTTCAGGCAGTTGCGATAAGCCATCACACCAGCTTCAGCCTGCACACTTTGCGTTGCAATCACATCCAATTGCTTTTCCGCCCGATCTAATTCTCCGGCGAAGCAAAGCAGTTCAAACAGAAACGTTCGAGCAGAAGTGTCGGTGGGACGCGCTTTGACTTCGCTAATCACCTGCTGAATCGCAGCATTAAGTTCTCCCTGCTGAAAAAGTTCTTTTGCTGTAGTCATAACGTTTTTTCCTGCCCTTTACCTGGTAAAGCGAATTTTTCTCAGCAAAACTTGTAAGCTAAAAATAAATTTTCATTTCACTCGCCTTACATTTCCTACTGAAAACCCAGCACAATCCATGTCGCACGAATTCAAAATATTTTTATTTAAAATTATCCGGCGCACGCATCGTACTGAAATTAATTGCAAATGGGTTGTTCGTTGGCGGCGTCAACTTCGCAGTTGCGCCTCCCCAGGTGAACTGTGTTTTCCCACCCGAAGTCATTCGGAATAATCCCCATAACCCCGGATGGTTTGCGACTTCACCCGCAACAGGCTGCCCCGGTGGAACGGATTGTCCAACCGCTTGTGCGGCGGCTTTGTCCGTCACCATCACCTTTATTCCAGCCTCAACACCTGAGGACGGCCAGGATAATTGATACATTGAACCTGACCCTTCGGCAGTAGCATTTGTGCCATCTACCTTGAGTTCGACTTTTTTATTTGGAGGCGGCGTCACAGCCAAGGAGTAACTGATCTTGGGTTGCTGGCCACCTGGGAAAAATGCTTGCTGAAGTTTGAATGCCTGATTGAGATAAGCCACAGCGGCATCGTTGAAGTCCGCTGGATTTTTGGATTTCAACTGCCCCGGCTCACCTTCAACTTTGCCGCTTAAGAAATTCTTGTAGAGCTTGGTTAACTCTCCGTCTGTTGGATTGAAGAATTGGACAAATTCTGTGAGCTGCGCATCGGTTGTGCTACTTCCGTTGAATGGATAACGGCCTTCCAATTGATGCGCGCTACGCGCCAGATTTCGCCAGGCTTCTTCAAGATTGTTGGCTTCTCCGGCTTTTTGCCCTGCGCCAATATTTTGCAATGGACGCGCCAGAAATTCCCCGGCGGCTTTGCTGCCAGGTGTAAGTTCCATTGTCTTTACCATGTCGCTGACTTCGTTGGCGGGCTTATCCCAATTACGATTTTCTTTGGGCACCTTCGCAATTTCATCCCACGTTGTGCCAGGCGCAGTTCGCAATTGCTCGCGCACTTCCCCGAACTTGGCCAGATACCGTGAAATCGGTGGTTGATCGCCCTCTACAAACTTATGCAAGGCAGAAAATGAGGATTCAATTTTAGGATCGTTGATTCCCGTTTTGCTGGCAAGCAGTCCCTTCAACCAAGCGAGTGCGCCGCCTTCCGTTGGCGGAACCGATAGCTTTGTTTCGCTGGCAACATAGGCAACGACTTTTTTCAACGGAGAGTTTTCCTGTCCCAAAGTTCCGAGTGCATCAATCGCGGCGATCTTATCCTTGAATTGCCGTACGTGAATGCCATTCAGAAACTTTTGCCAATGCGCGGCATATTCGGTCGAATAACGTTCCCGCAATTGCTCGACGTTGACGCCTTGTGCAGCAGATTTTTCGCCCATCACCCAGTCATCCTTGCCGCTCAAATCTTCTTTGACCGAAGCCATTGCGTCGCCTGTGACGTGCTTGTAATAAGCCTGCTTCGTAAAGGCATAAGGCACCGGGTGCGGATCGGATTCTTCCAGCAACTCTGTTCCTTCCTGTCCTTCCAAAACCTTAGCCAAATCCACCGACGGGCCGAGTTTATTGATCTTGCGCATGACTTCGTTGTAAACGCGCTTGGTGGGTGAATAGCTTTTCAATTTGTCGCGAGCACTTTTGACCGCGGTGTCGGTTGCAATTGGGCGTGGCACAGTCGTGTCATCGTCCTCGTGCAAAGCAGCCTGTTCAGAATAGAACGCAAGATTTTCCTGACGTCCCCGTTCCGAAGCCTTTTCCTTCCAATAGGGACTGAGCCGCTCTTCCAGGAACTTTGAATCAACCCGCTCTTGTTTTTCAGGCATCAGATAGGCCTGCAATTTATAGTAATAGTCGTCCTGAATGGCTTCCAGTTTTTCGCCTTCGCCAGCGGGCGTAATATTGCCCAGATCATTTTCCAAAGCAGCCAGTGCAGGAATCAAAAACCGCTGTGAGACAAAATCGAAATACACCTGACGCGCACGTTCTCTGATCTTTCCCCCGGAATACAAACCAAACCGATGCGACAAAGAACCGAAAAAGCTTTGATCGTTGTCTTCGATTTTTTGGAGCGTTCCGCGCAACTTATCCAAAGCATCCATTTCAGCCTGCGTTGTCTCAACCGTAGCCTTGCCCCGTCCGGCTTCGTAAAATTCCAATACCGTTTTCCCATTCGCCTGTGCCTCATCCAGAAGCGAGCTGTTATTGAAGAAGGACACGACGGACCCACCGAACCAGAGCAGGCAAATCGCAGCCAAAGCCCCGACAGCTAATTTCACTTTGGCAAGTTGATTTGGTGCGGCTTTCTGTGACTGGAAAGACGCTGCAATATCTTTGTCTCGGAAAACGACTTGCTTAAAGAAATCCTCACTAAAAATCCCGGTGTCATTGATCCGCCCATCTTGTCCAATCGGGTTACTGGTAAAATAAAACCCACGCAATAACGGTAATTCGCTAAATGGATTCGGACGAAAGAGCGCGAGGGTAAACAAACCAAGTTTCCGACGCGTCTCAGCGAACCGAAGCGGAAAATTGAAAACGCCATGCTGCTCGGATGCTGTAGCCGCGCTGCTCAACCGAAGCAATCGGCGTTTCATCAACGCATCCAGCAAATAATCAAATTCGACATCGAATAACGCATGAGCAGTATTTGCCTGTTCAAGCGGGATCGTTGCGCCCCACACCTGCGCGCGTTCTGTTGGCGGCATGGCAGCATAGAAATCTTTGAATCCGGGAATGGAGTCGGCATGGGTAAAAACCAGATAGACTGGGAATCGAACGCCTGTACTCTTGATCAATTCATCCAGTCGCGCGCGCAAGACCTGCGCCTGCTGTTCAATTTCAGGCTCTTTGGCACTCAGCAAATTGGCGGCATTGACTGTCAGAACAAATCCGTCGAGTGCCCGGTTGCGACGCGTTTTCTTGAGCGTTTCGATCAATCCAAGCCATTCATCACGATCCTGCCCTTCGGTGAAGTATCGCCCCGCCGTGTCAATCAACACGCCATTATCCGTGATGCGCCATTCGCAATCGCGCGTGGCACGCACTAAGTTTTGATCGGAGCGACGCTGGCTCGATAAAGCATTGAAGGTCAGACCGGCGGAAAGTGCGAGCGACGTCTTGCCGCTGCTTGGCGGGCCTGCCACTACATACCAGGGCAAGCCGTAAAGTGCATCACTGACCTCACGATTCCCTAAATTGCTACTGCGAAGGAATTGGGCAGCTTCTTCTGCACTTCGACTGAGTTCCTGATATTCACGCGCAGGAGCCAACTGGCCGCTTGCTTTGGGCGCTTCGGTTGAGGCACCTTCGTCAGTTTTCGCCTGACGATTTTTCAGTAAATGATTGATCAGAATCCCTACTGGCCAACAAAGTAAAATCAAGGCAATCAGGGTAATTTGGACAATTCCGATTTCTTCGCTCAAGAAGAGAACCAGCAACATGGCTATGCCGGTAAGCGTGACAAGAGCGCAAATCAGAATCAACTTTTTGAGACTAAGCGCAGGCATCGTTAATCCTAATCCAGTTCAGGGCGAGCTAGGTGAGGTTCAAAGACAGCAAGCCAGACAAGCTCGCTGATTATTAGAGAACGAATTTGCTCACTGCAAATCCGCAGGGGCAGCTATACAACTTGGGGGAGTAGGGGCGGTGAATGCTTACTTCAGTAAAAGCTGCTTGACGCTGTTGGCGTGATTGGTCAGCAAAAATTGAAATAACAGATAACTCAGGGCGACGATTCCAAGGGAAATCGCGGCCACCATTTTGACCCAGGCAGGCAACGCCGGAACTTTTGTTTCCTGCGGTGGTGCTGGTTGATCATTTAATTTCCAATGGGGCGAAAGAACACTTTCTCGCAACCGTCCAACGCGCCGCAAATGCTCCGCCACGTTGTTTAGGACTCCGGGCAACTGATCTTCCAGATAAATGTGGTACTTGCCCTTAAAGCCCAGAAGCAGGCAGAGGTAGTAGACCTCAATCACATCTGCTTCCGGCTCAGGATTTTTCAGTAAGGAATCCAGTCGCTCAAAGAATTTTACGCCAGCAAATTGCTCTTGAAAATACTCTAGTTGCAAAGGAAAACGTTCCCATTCATTTCGGACGGGGAATCCACCTGCCAGTACTGTCTCGTCAACAAAGGAGGCCAGAGCAAATTTGACGTTTTGTAATTGCGATTCCTTAAATCCGAGTTGTGTGCCGCGTGCTTCTAATTCCTTGAGCCAGGAAGCGACCGTCTGGCGCATTTCTGTCGAGGGCACCAATTGCCCGGAGCGAATTCGCATCACCATTTCGAGGACGGGTGTCGCAAGGCTCACCAAATCTTTATCTGAACTTTGTTGACTGGCTTTCATTACTTTTTGCCCGATGGCACTCGACATAAATTACAACGGGTTTCGAGGCTAGGGTTTAATTGCGTACATTTCCAACTTGGCTTCTGGAAACTCATCAGGAACGCCGTGGGGTACATAAACAGCGATGGTCTTCAAGCCGATAATTCGATCCCAGAACCGCGTCAAGGCCAAATCCTGTGCATTTCGATCCAGACGGAAATAGTGCATGCCAACGCGTGTCGGGATTGGGCCAGGAGGGGGAGATGCATGTTTCAGCGTAACCCCCATCAACGCGTTATTAATCACGGCATCAATGCCATCCCCATCTGCAATCTTGAACACAATCGGAACGCGACCAATCAAACGATCTTCCGGCGTATTTGCACCAACTCCGAGAATAAACTCTGCCGTTTTGAGAAGCTGATCGTCATTGACGCGCCCAACATAAAGGGATTCACGAATTTTTTCCAGCTTGATCGGGACGCATCGTTCGGGAACGCCTAAATTCAACAGATCACGAATCTCAGCTTCGAGCTGTCGAAACGTCCCATACAAGTCCAAGTGATCGTACTTAACAATATCTTTGGGGTGGCGATCCGGTGCAAACGTCATCAACCCGCCAGCGATTGCGATCATCTCACGATACAGCCGTTCCGGGTGAACGAGGCGGGTGCGAAACAAATGCGCCATAATCGGGATAGCAGAATTAATCGTATGCAGCATCCAGAACACCGTCGTGTCATGCGCTGTAAACGAAGCCTGCCCCGTATTACTCTGCCTCACCTTGTCGCCTAACGAGCGGCTTTTGGCAATCAATAATTCCACCAACTGCCGCAAAAGATTTCCCAACCAGGCGGACGCTCCGACGTGCAGAGCAGGCGGCACATATTGATCAGAGAACGTCAGTTGGCCAGTTGCTGTGCGTTCCAGTTGAGCCACTTTGATGGCGCTGTATCCATCACGTAGCTCGTCGGCAAACAAAATCTTGAAATTGCCGCGCGCGAAAGCGAGCTGCTGTTCGTTTTCCCCTGACGTTTCATCAATGACCGTTCCGGCATCTTGCAAATAGCGGATCGTGGCGTTTGTGGCCCCGCCGTTGGATTGAAAATTCGCAGCACCAACGCGCTTGGCAGGAATCGCCAAATAAACATCCAGACTGTTTGCAGAAGGACTAAAATGATCTTCGACAGGACGCGGATCAGGAGCAGGCCCCATCTGTGGAATGCTGACCGAAAGGCCATCGGGCATCACGCCACTACAACTCAGAATCTCAACAAAACCGTTGGCAATCGCATCACGATTGATTTGCAGATCCAGAATTCCCCATTCGTAGGGAGTTAAGGAAGCCAGCCGCGAATTGAGTAAGTCTTCGTAATAGTTATCGGATTGCTGAAAGTGATGGGGCGTGAGAAGCATTCCTTCATTCCACACCACCCGACGGTAACGGCTCATAAAAAATATCAAGCAGCAAAGAAAAGTGCGGTCAAGTATCCGAGCCGAAGAGGAGGGGCGGGAACGATGAAGCGTAGGAAAGACTTCGAGTTCGGACTCAAGATTGCATCTCTCGGTGACTGTTATTATTACTGTTTATTTTCTTATCAAAACTACCTCGTAAAGACGCGCGGATTTTGTGCCAAGCACTATTTTTTGTCAATCATTCTTTTCACTAGGCTAACAGCTTCTTAGCAACAATCCCGTGAACATCGGTGAGGCGGAAATCTCGTCCCTGAAACCGATAAGTCAATTTTTCATGATCGAAGCCCAGCAAGTGTAATAAGGTGGCGTGTAAGTCATGTACATGCACGCGATCTTCCGCAACATTGAAGCCCAGGTCATCTGTAGCACCAATCGTTACGCCGGGTTTGATACCGCCACCCGCGAACCATTTCGTAAACGCATTTGGATGGTGGTCACGCCCATCGTCCCCACCTTGTACCATTGGTGTTCGCCCAAACTCTCCGCCCCAGATGACCAGTGTATCTTCCAGCATGCCGCGTTGCTTCAGGTCTTTGACCAATGCAGCACAGGCTTGATCTGTATCCTTGCAGTTTTTTGTCAGGTCACGGACAAGGCTTCCATGCTGATCCCATGCCTCGTGCATGATCTGGACAAAGCGAACGCCTTTTTCGACCAGGCGGCGTGCCATCAAAACTGTATTCGCAAAAGATGGCTTTCCAGGCTCAGCGCCGTACATCTCCAAGATATGCTTTGGCTCTTTTGAAATGTCTGTGACCTCCGGTGCGACTTTCTGCATCTTGAAAGCCGTCTCAAACGAGTTAATGCGTGTAGCAATTTCAGGATCGCCAACTACATCCAATCGCATTTTGTTGAGCTTGTTGATCGTGTCGAGCGAATCGCGTTGTAGCTTTTCATCCACCCCTCGCGGATTTGAAAGATACAAAACCGGGTCGCCGACATTCCGAAATTGCACACCTTGATAGACAGTTGGTAAAAAGCCGCTTCCCCAACAACTGTTGCCCCCACTTGGCCCCTTGCTACCCGTGCTGAAAGCAACGAACGCAGGCAAATCCTGCGATTCGCCGCCAAGTCCGTACACCGTCCATGCACCAAAGCTAGGACGCCCGAAAATCATTGATCCCGTGTTCATCATCAATTGTCCCGGAGCGTGATTGAAAGCATCTGTCACCATTGATTTTACAATACAGATGTCATCAGCCATTTGCGCTGTGAACGGCAACAATTCCGACAATTCGGCCCCGGACTTTCCGTATTTAGCAAACTTGAATTTCGGGCCCAGCAACGTTGAGTTCGGATTGATAAATGCGGCTCGATAGCCTTTCAATAAATCAGCCGGAGGCAGGGTTCCATTGAATTTGGTCAGCATCGGCTTGTTGTCGAAAAGCTCCATATGGCTTGGCCCGCCCGCCATAAAAAGATAAATGACATTCTTCGCCTTGGGCGCGAAATGTGGTTTCTTTGGCGCAAGTGGATTGGACTGCGCGTAGCCCGCTTTCGTCAGCAATTGGTTGAGCGCCAATGTTCCCAAGCCAACGCCGCATTGTTCCATGAACCAACGCCGTGAGATTTTTTCTGATAGCTTCTTCACTTGTTCTTGCGCCTTTTGCATATAGCCTCACATTTAGATCAGTTTTCAGTTGCGTGTATGGTTACCCGGTCGCTACCGCTCGCGGTACTGTACCCGGAGCGGTAGCGACGTGGGTGACGGCTCCATACACTGAATTGAAAACCGATCTAAGAAAACAGCTTACTCTTTAGTAATTGCTTCGTCCAAATTTAATAAAACTCGCGCGACAGCCGTCCAAGCGGCGACTTGTTCCATCGTCACGCCTTTGGGTAACAAAAATGATTTGTCAGGATCGTTCGTAGCGAAATTCCAGGGATTTAATTCGCCTGTGGTAAATCGTACTTGCTGCCGATTCATCAGGGCTTGCAGTTCGGATGATTCTAGCGGTGTCGGCTTGCGGGCCAGCACCCGGCGAAAAGCGTATTCGATTTTTTGCGCATCTGACTGTCCGCCTTCCTTGATCGTCTTCAATGCCAAAGCGCGTGCCGCCTCTAAAAATGTAGTTTCATTCAATGTGGTCAGGGCTTGCAGTGGTGTGTTGGACTTCGCGCGTCTGACACATGAGATGTCAGCGTTCGGCGTATCAAAGGTTTGCAGCATCGGGTACGGAACACTGCGATACCGAAAGGTATACACCCCACGCCGATAACGGTTTTCGCCTTTGTCTTCATACCAGTTCTTTGGGCCATAGCTGGTAGGCGGCAAATACAAAAACTCCGGCGAGGGCGGAAAGACACTCGGCCCTCCGACTTTGGGATTCAGCAACCCACCCGCAGCCAAAGCAATGTCGCGCACGATTTCGCCTTCGACCCGGAAGCGCGGGCCACGTGCCAGTAAGCGATTGAACGGATCTTTTTCAATCAGCGCAGGCGTAACTTTTGATGACTGGCGATAGGTCGCAGATGTAACAATGATTCGGTGCAAATGCTTCAAGCTCCAAGGCTGAGTGCGGAGTGTAGAATGCGGAGTGGCTTTTGATTCCGCGTTCCGCGTTCCGCGTTCCGTGCTCGAAGCTTCCATAAATTCTACGGCGAGCCAATCCAGCAATTCTGGATGCGATGGAATTTCGCCTTGCTTGCCGATGTCTTCAGAAGTGGAATACAGCCCCGTACCAAAATAGCTTTGCCAGATGCGGTTGACCGCAGAGCGTGCTGTCGTGGGCGAATTCCGATCCACAAGCCATTTGGCAAAGGTCAACCGATTCACCGGAGCGCCTGCGGGCAACGGATTTAGAAACGCTGGCACACCAGGAGCAACAGCACGGTCAGGGCGGAGAAAATCTCCGCGTTTGAGCAGATTCGTTTCTCTGCGGTCAAAGCGTTCATTCATCACCAGCTGTGAAGAGCCTTCCGGGTACTGCTTCCACAACTCGGCGATTTGCTGGTTATAGGTTCCCCATTCAGGCATAGTCGTGCGCCAATAGCTAAAAACAGTCTCCACTTGTGCTTTAGATCGTTGGTTCGCCGGAATCGAAAATATTTCCCGGACATGGGCTGGCAGCGGATCAGCAACGGCAGTTGGTGTCGTTGTTACGGAAATACGGATACGACCCAGGTTATTGTTTTGATTGTCATCGCTATTCCATCCGCCGTGATTTTGTTTCAGGTAAAAGTTCAGGATCGTGCCGCCTTCGCTTCCTACAGGTTTTTCAAGATTGAAAACAGCTTTGCGCGGTTGATTGCGCACGCCTGGCCCTACATCAATCCCCCAGGCTGTTTCATCTTTGTCATCAATCGCAAAGGAAATCGGGCCTTCAACGCGACGACGCTTGCTTCGGTCATCAAAAATCGTGGCCAGCTCTGTTTCTGGCGGATTCACATCCGCCGTAGCGCTCACGATTTTGATTTTTTCGACCTTCTTTGGATCGCTGGCAGGAGCCGCTTCGACATAGAAATCGGTCAAGGCTCCTGTTCCCTTGATTGAGCGCCCCGGCCCATTTAACGGGAGGTTCGGGTCATTCAACAGCTCAACACGAACTGCTGTAATATTCTTCAGTTCCGTTTTCCACGTCATCTTCACGCGGTGTTTTGTTGGGGCGTACCCCTGGGCGAGGAAGGAACCGTCCTTATAGGGAAGATACTTCTGGCCGCCTGTCGAAATGTCATCAACGCTGGGATAGACGACCGTCCACGCTGGGAGATTTTTGGAGACTTGTTCTTCCCAGGAATTCATCAACTCCTGCCAGTTTGGTTTCACTTCCTGCAATTTGGCTTCAATCTCTTTGGTCTGGCTCAGAATGTTGGCGCGTTTCATATGCTCTTCAGGGGTGTAAACAACTATTGCGCCTTCGTTCGAGTTATTCAGGAAGGCGAACATTTGGTAGTACTCTTCCTGCTTGAGCGGATCGTATTTGTGGTTATGGCATTGCGCGCAATTGACCGTAAAGCCAAGGATGCTTTTGCCAATCGCATCCATCCGATCAAACATCGCCTCCATCCGAAATTGTTCGGGGTCAACGCCCCCCTCTTCATTGATCATCGAATTACGCAAAAAGCCGGTGGCAACCAGTTGATCCTGCGTTGGATTCGGCAAGAGATCGCCAGCGATTTGTTCGATAATGAATTGGTCGTAAGGTTTGTCCTGATTAAGGGAATTGATCACCCAATCGCGGAAAAACCAGACCTGCCGCATCTTGTCTTTTTCAAAGCCATCCGAATCAGCATACCGTGCCGCATCCAGCCAATGACGCCCCCAACGCTCGCCGTAATGCGGCGAAGCCAATAGCCGCTCGACCTGTTTTTCATACGCGTTCGGTGAAGCATCTTTGAGAAAGGCATCCACCTCTTCTGGCGTCGGCGGCAAGCCGATCAAGTCCAAGCTCAAACGGCGCAATAATGTAGTTTTATCTGCTTCTGGGGCAGGTGAAAGATTCTCTTTTTCCAGTCGAGCAAGAATATAAGCATCTATTGGATTACGAACCCAGGATTTGTTTTTGACGGCTGGAATTGCAGGCCGAACAGGTGCCACAAAAGCCCAATGCTTTTGGATTTTGGCGTCAACCGAAGCGGCATCCGGCCACTTCGCTCCTTCATCAATCCAGCGCTTAATGAGTTCGATTTGCTCTGGCTTGAGCGCTTCCCGGCCAAGCGGCATTCGTTTCTCGCCACCTTCGCCCAGCAACCGATGAACCATTCGGCTGTCTTTGCCATTGCCCGGAATGATTTGCTTGAGCGCAAGTGTTTTGTTGCCCAGATGCAAATCGGCCTTGGGCTTCTCTCCGAAATGACAGGGGGAACAGGAAGTTTGCAAGATCGGTTGGATGTCGCGCACAAAGTCTACTGGCACTTGTGCCCGCACCGCGGGTAACCCGTAGTTGACGACAAATGCAGAAGCGAGAAAGCTAGCTGTTACAAATAATGCGAGAGTCTTTTTGCCCATACCTGCCTGTGTGAATTGTTGGAGATGTCCTGTTGGTCTTACCAATGTAACGGTATCGCAAGAGATACGCCAATGACAAGCAATGTAGGCGTTTTTCTTACTCCTGATACTTATTCAGAGATTGCAGGTGGATTCAGAGAAAAGTTGAGATGGCGATTCAAATATTCATCTACTTCTTTTGGAGAAGCAGTTAAATAAGCATGCGTTCGTCCTGCGACGATCCGCCCAAGCAATGATCCTTGACGCGCATAGACAGATTGAGCATCCCAATGAACAAAAAAGTAGTTCGGCCCATAGTCTTCCTCATCAGCTCGGTCATTCACAAGATGCAATTGCGGATCGTGCCGATATTCCGTTCGGGCACGAGCACTATCAAACCGATGTCCCTGTCCGGCAAAACGGCTCACCTTCTCCATCCATGAATTTACAGCGAATCCCTCAGCCCGAAGAACGAATAGGAAATCCTGGTGATCGTGAACGGTCATTTCCAGGTAGCTGCGTGAGACGCCAATAAAACTTCTGATCTGGTTCCAGGCAGCCGGAATCGCCCCCACTTGACGAACAAAGTTACGCAGTGTCAGAAATCGGTCGAAATGTAATTCGGGTTGAGAATCGTCCAGGATCAGGCGATGAAATATGGTCTGAGCCTGTAGGTACTGCTCTGGTGAGTGGGCCAGGGAATCGAAATTGCCAATTAACTTTGGGGTTATTAGCTGTTGTTCTTCAATCTTCAAGCGCGAGAAAAAATTGAAATCGTCGCTTGATACTTCATCAATTGCCATTCAATCTTTTTCCAGCAAAATGAGGACAGCAGGTGAACATTATTCCCTATAGACTTTCGCCATACTTCTTTTGATACTCTTCCCTGGCACTGGCGATCCAGCCTTCTCGTTCAATGCGACCACGAAAATTTTCGAGCAGATTATCGTAGCGCTGTACATCCTCTGGCTCCCATTTTGCGATCTGGTGAAACCAATAAATCCCATGCTGATTCAGCAGCTTTTCTAACACCGGGCCAATTCCAAAAACCTTTTTCAAATCATCGCGATCTTTATTCTCCGCTGATGTTGTTGGCGAAGAAGAGACTTTGACTGTCGGCTCCTTCACTTCGCGCGCCAGAAATTCCAGCTCAGTGATCCGCACTTTCAACTGAGCGATCTGGGTTTCGTGCTCTTTGATCATCGCCTGTTGCTTGCGTTCCAGTTCGGCAACTGCGGATTCACGTTCCTGAAGCTTTTCCTTCAATGAGGGCAATTGTTGCAATTGAAGATTCGCCCCGGCCAGATTTTCTGCCTGCGCATCAAAACTTGCCCGCAGCGACGCCAGATCGCCTTGCGCCTTTTTCTCCAATTTGGCAGCCCCTTCTGCCTCAGCTATGCGGACTTTCAACGTTTCCAGCTCCGCCAGCTGGGCAGAGTTGGCCGTCTCAAGCTGCATCTTGAGTTTATCAATTTCGCAGTCAGTTTCCGCTTTTAATTCATCCAGTTCAGAGATACGCGCATCCAGATCAGCCTGTATCTCTTTTTGTTGCTGCTCCATCTCGGTAATCCAACCATCTCGCGTTTTGATGGTGGTGGCAAGCGTCGAAAGCTCAGTCTGGAGAGAGGCGATTTTCGTGCTGGCGATGGAAAGCTCTGCACGCAAACCTTGCGATTCCTGTTCCCGGATTCGCATTCTGGCTTCGCTTTCTTTTAAAAGCTCTGTGGCATTCGCTGAACCAAATACTCTGCCAAGTAAGAATCCGACAATCCAACCAATGATCCCTGCAATCAATAAGCAAAATACAATTTTAATTGCTATTTCCAATAACCCCATCGCTAATTCCCTTCCTTCTTAGCCTGCGCCTTATGCTTCACGATAATCTGATCGTCAATCCAGGCTGTTCCAGCATTTGTCGTCGCGTCTGTAATCAAGCGTCTTTTCATTTCCTCCGTCTCAATTGATCCTCGTAGCGACATCTTTGTGCCTTCCAAATAGATTCCTCCATCACTGCCGATCCGCTGAGCTAAAACCAGACTACTTAAAACCGTACTCATCCATCGAGGGTGCGGGAAGGCGGTTTGTGAATTTACTTTGAGTTGATCAACAAACTTCTCTTCTCCACAAACATCTCTGGCACGAGCCAGGACTTGCATTTTCGCAGCCCGATCCGGGAACGTTCCGCTTAAGATCATCTTTCCATCTTCGTGTCGGATTTCAAATGTTGCAGAAGCGATTGGTCTTGAAGTGGGAGGTGCTGTTTCGCCTGCTAAGAGCTTAGGACCGTGAACATAAGTGCAAAGAAAGCAGAGCGAAGTAAACGCCAAAAAACCAAGGCTCCAAATCACTTTACTGTACATCTTTCATCCTCCCTAATCCTGCAAGTAACGGGGTTCAATTAGCTTTTTTGCCAAATTCAGCAACGAGGGGTCAGGCAAATATTTGAGTTATGTGAATAGAAGTGAGGATGAAGTAAACATTCATACGAGCAAAATATTTCTATCCCGCTCGAACCCTGTTACAGAGATTGGATGATTAGGAAATCCAACCAATTGGGCATTACTCAGTGAACAAACCAAACTTCATTCGACCACCGTGCCAGCCCCGGAGAAAGTCAGATTATTTGCCTGAATATTGGATCAAACAAGACCGCTTCAGCTAACTTCTATTCAATATACTAGGGATGCTTGTCAGGACAAAAGGAGACTAGCATTGCAGGGAAAAGCCTGTCAATTGCGAGGGTGAAATAAGTATATGGCTGGAGAAAAGCCTAATGTGGCATTAAGCCAATGTACCAATGGATAATCGCGTCACCGAAAAATAAAGCCATCACAGCTCCGACACCTAGAAAGACCCCAAATGGCAATTTGGTCTTCATTCCCTTTTGACTCCCCCCCAAAACAACCTGCGATAATCCAACGATTGAGCCGAAGATTGAGCCGAAGATCAGAACCAAAACTGCCGCAGGCCACCCCAGAAATCCACCAATGATTGCCATCATTTTGACGTCGCCCAATCCCATCCCACCAAAGCCACGCGTGTAAAAATAGATTGCTCGCAGGAACCAGATGATTCCACCACCGACAAAAGCACCGAGGGCAGCATCGTATAAATTCTCGAAGGCATTAGTAACCCAGACGGGCTGTGAGGAGACATTCAAATATGCGACACCGGCCCACACGAAAGCACAAATTGCACCGAATCCCATGCTTGTGAAGATTACTCGGTCGTGTTGACGTAAGAGTCGTGCTTCATCAACATCCCTCAGTGCTGCATCCTCTTCCTCCTCATCCAGCTCAAGATACTTTCCAAACAACACATTATCCATCACATCTACGACATAAAAAGCGACGGCTCCGATGATGAGCAGAACAAACCCAATCAGGATTTTGTAGATCAATGGCGTTGTAAATAATGGTGACTCACCAAAGCCAACTGGATAGGCTTGTCCGAGTGAGGCGTAGATGAGAATCAACAAAAATGCGGGGTAGGTAATAACATTGGGCAACAATTGATGTCGGTAATCAATAAAGAAAAGGACGATCATCACGACCACAAAAAATAACTTTGCAAGGCCGATGGCACTGACACCATCCACATAGACCACAGCAAAAAACAAGCACCCTGTCAACAACTCCACCAACGGGTAAATCCAGGAAATCCCCGTTTTACAAGCACGACAGCGGCCCCGCAAAATGGCATAGCTCAATAAAGGGATATTGTCGTAGGGTTTGACAGAAGCACCACACGATCCACAGTGAGAAGCGGGAAAAGCAACTGACTCACCACGAGGCACGCGATAGATCACGACATTCAAAAAGCTGCCGATAATCAATCCAAATGGCATGGCAATCAGGGCTTGTACGATGAAGGGAAGGTCTTGAAACGGAAACATTATGCTGATTCAAAATAACTGGGAAGCAAATGGTGGTGGGGCGTGAAGTGGGCATTAGACCTGTTCTTGCTGAAGCGTGTCAAGCATAATCATTTCTATGAGGATTCTACAGGTTTGCTCGGCAGAAACCATTGGCGGAGGGGAAAGACACGTCGCAGATTTAATGCGAGTGCTAGTTGAACGAGGTCACGAAGTACATTGCGCTGTCCGCCCTGCCAGCCAACTGCCGTCCTCACTCGGCGATTTGCCGATTCATTGGTATCACATCGGACTTCGCAACGCGCTCGACCTGCTCAGCATTCGACGGCTACGAAAAATCATTGCCGAGCAAAACATCGAAATCGTCCATGCACATCTAGCACGGGACTACCCGATGGTTGGGCTGGCAACCAAAGCAACCTCCGCACGATTCTTTCTTACAAGGCATCACTTCAACCCCATCAAGTCGAATCCGCTGTACGAAGCCTCAATCAATCACGTAACAAATCTGATTGCGGTTTCGGGTGCTGTTCAGAATGCCTTGAGCAAAGCATTCCCCCACCTCAGGGAAAGGATTCGCGTGATCCCAAATTGGCTGGATTCGCGAACGCTGCAACGCGTCAACCGAGCTGACGCGCGTGAACACTTGGGGATTCAGGCATTTTGGGCCATTGCAATCATTGGCCAATTAACTCCCCTCAAGCGTCAGGATTTTTTCCTGGAAGCTGTTAGCCGACTCACGGCGAATTCTGCGTATGAAAGAGCCGATTTTTTTATCATTGGTGAGGCGAATAAGGCCGACCAGACTTATGCCGAAAAACTAAAGAGACTTGTGCAGGAAATGCGGCTCAATGGTCGAGTCCATTTCTTAGGTCAGGTACACGATTTACCAAAATACCTAACAGCCTTTGATATTGTCGTCGCGCCATCTGAAAACGAGGGATTTTCCCTGGCTACGATTGAAGCAATGGCCGCAGGTTGCGCAGTCATCGCAGCCGATGTTGGTGGATTGTCAGAGATCATCGAACCTGACCAGACGGGTGTTTTGTTCTCTCCCAACAATGTCGAAATGCTTGTGCAACGGATGAGTGAGTTGCTCTTCGATTCATCAAAACGCAATCTGCTTGGACAGGCTGCGCAGGCAACAGCGCTGGATCGCTATGATCGTGGGAAGGTCGTTGCGCAAATTGAAGAGCTTTACAAAAACTGAGCACCAACTTTTTTCCTAAAAAACCACTTGACAGATTCCACCTTTAGACTTAGTCTAAGCCTTGATGAAAGACGATGTGATCAAAACTCTGAACGACTTTGGCATCCAACCCTCGGCGCAACGTGTCGCCGTGGCTGAATATGTGCTCGAAACGAAAGAGCATCCTTCAGCCGATCAGGTTTTTGCCCGGGTCAGTTCTAATTTTCCGATGATTTCGCGGGCGACGATTTATAACACCCTGAATCTATTTGTGGAGAAAGGGCTACTTCGTGAATTGCACCTTTCGCCAGGAAAGGTTGTGTTTGATCCTCGGTTGGAAGAACACCATCACTTCATTGATGATGAAACGGGGATGATTGATGATATTGATTGGCATCAGTTGACCGTGGGCAATCTGGAAAGCCTGAAAGCATACGAAATCAACGACTATCAAGTTATTTTACGTGGCAAGGTAAAGAAGTAAATCGAGGCTTCTCTTTTTTTGCCAATAACTTAGACTAAGTCTAATATTCAATTTAATATAAAAGGAGAAACAGTTCATGCTTACTATTGGAGACAAGTTACCGAATTTCACATTGCAATCAGTTGTCAGCCTGGAAAAAGGCAAAGAGTTTCAGGAAATCAACGAATCCACTTACAGCGGCAAATGGCAGGTACTCTTTTTCTGGCCGATGGATTTTACTTTTATCTGCCCGACCGAAATTGCCGAATTTGGCAAACGCAATCAGGACTTTTTAGATCGCGATGCTCAAATCCTCGGAGCAAGCACTGACACGCATTATGTCCATTTGGCCTGGCGCAACAATCACGCAGATTTGAAAGACCTTCCCTTCCCGATGGTTGCTGATACAAAGCGAGAGCTTTCCACTGCACTTGGCATTTTGCATAAAGAAGCTGGCGTTGCGCTACGTGCCACCTTCATTGTTGACCCGGAAGGCATCATTCGCTTTGTAAATGTGAATGATCTATCAGTCGGACGTAACGTGGACGAGGTCTTGCGCGTTCTGGATGCGTTGCAAACAGATGAACTGTGCCCCTGCAATTGGAAAGAAGGCGAAAAAACCTTAGGAAAGGCGGCGTAGTATGGGCCAAATCGAATCCTTGCGAACCCGGTTGCCAGAAGCAGCCAAGGACATCAAACTGAATGTCCAATCGGTGTTTCAAACGACAACGCTGACACCACATCAGATCTGGGGCGTAGCAGTCGCGTCGGCAATTGCCACACGCAATCCTGAAGTCAGAAATGCGATCTTCGCAGACGCGCAGGCGCATTTGAGCCAGGAAGTAACAGAAGATGCCAAGGCAGCAGCGGCTTTGATGGCGATGAATAATGTTTATTACCGGTTTCGCCACATGGTTGGAAAAGAAAGCTATTCAACCAAACCTGCTCGCTTGCGGATGAACTGGATTGGTAAGCCACTTGGCAACAAGGTAGATTTTGAACTTTTCTGCCTTGCTGTCAGCGCAATCAACGGCTGTGAAATGTGCATTCGCTCGCATGAGAAAGTCGTTGTAGATGGTGGCTTATCTGAAGACCAGATTCACGATGCTGTTCGTGTGGCCGCAACAATTCAGGCCCTGGCAGTTTCGCTGGAAATTAGTCAGGAAAACAATAGCTATGCACAGGCTGTAGCGTAATCAAACGATGGTGGAAGGCGAGTGCAGAATTCGCCTTCTTCCCATAAAAATCCATGAGTCAAAAAACGAAACAAATCTTAAGCTCACTGCCACACCCAAGCCGCAAACAAGTGGAGCGAATCGTGATGCGTTATGCCAGTCGTCATCGTGAATCCGGCATCTTGCCAAATGAGCTTGAGAACATTTATTGTGATGTCATTGAAGCGGTCAAGTTACAAGCAACTTATCCCGCCAATCACCTACCCATGGTAAAGAGCTGGGAGGATGCACGACACCTCACCGAATATTTTGCAATCAACATTTGAAAATTGAAGTAAGCACTATAAGGGAGGAATATCTTATGCAAATTAATATTGGCATCGCTGAAGAAGAACGCAAAGAAATCGCCGAAGGACTGTCACGCCTGCTCGCTGACAGCTATACGCTTTACCTGAAAACCCACAACTATCATTGGAACGTAACAGGCCCGATGTTTCAAACCCTGCACCTCATGTTTGAGACTCAGTACAACGAATTAGCCTTAGCCGTGGACTTGATTGCGGAGCGCATTCGCGCGCTTGGTTTTCCGGCTCCCGGATCGTATCGCGAGTTTGGTAAATTGACGTCCATCGCAGAAGACGAGGACGCACCGAATGCTGATGAGATGATTCGGCGGCTCGTCGCCGGCCAGGAAACCGTTGTACGTACGGCACGCTCCATCTTCCCTGTGGTTGACAAGGCTAACGACGAACCAACCGCAGACTTGTTAACACAACGGATGCAAACGCATGAAAAGAACGCGTGGATGCTGAGAAGTTTGTTGGCGTAAAGCCAACAAACTCGCATCCTTGCTTGATTGAATTTTACGCTTTACCTCCCTGATTTCTGTAGCCTTTTGGCTTTTCGCTTCGCTGCACTCAAATCCATTTCGGGGACTGTTAAGCAATTGTCCAATTTCCAACAATTTAAGAGGCGGAAATTCGACAAGGCTTTACAGAAGCCCCTGTGTGTAAAGCATTCCGCAAAAGGAGTTGCTGAATCAGATCATTGCGAATCATTGCGAATGACGCGGTCAGTAAATTCCAACGGCGGCGGCGGATTAAGCACCGAGCGAATCTGCGGTGCCACCCATGACGATTAAAGCTGAACGGATTTTCCGTTCGATCAAGGAGAAGTCACCCCCACTCAAAGCTGAACGGATTTTCCGTTCGATTAAGGAGAAATCAATGAACAAGAACCTTAAGAAGTTATTCACCACCTGCGCGGTTGCTGTACTAACGATGGTGTCAAACTATGAGGTCAGTGCTCAGTCCAACCAAATGTGGTGGCCTGACCAGCTTGACCTGACACCACTTCGGCAGCAGTCCACCGAATCGAACCCGATGGGCAAACAGTTCGACTATGCGAAGGAATTTGCCAAACTCGACCTCAATGCCGTCAAGGCCGACATCAAGAAAGCCCTGACAACATCGCAACCCTGGTGGCCAGCGGATTATGGGAACTATGGCCCGTTCTTCATACGCATGGCCTGGCACAGTGCTGGCACATACCGTGTTGCTGACGGACGCGGTGGCGCGGGTGGCGGTCAACAACGATTTGAGCCGCTCAACAGTTGGCCGGACAACGCCAATCTTGACAAGGCGCGACGATTGCTTTGGCCGATCAAACAGAAATATGGTCAGAAGATTTCCTGGGCCGATTTGATGGTCTTGACCGGAAATGTCGCCATTGAATCAATGGGCTTGAAAACCTATGGATTCGCGGGCGGACGCGCCGATGATTGGGCACCGGATTTGGTGTATTGGGGGCCAGAGAAAAAGTGGCTCGACGATCAACGCTACAGCGGAAATCGCAATCTTCAGAATCCACTAGCTGCCGTGCAGATGGGCTTGATCTACGTCAATCCCGAAGGCCCGAACGGCAATCCTGATCCACTGGCAGCAGCAAAAGACATCCGCGAAACGTTTGGTCGCATGGCGATGAATGATGAAGAAACAGTCGCACTGATCGCGGGTGGTCATACGTTCGGCAAAGCACACGGCGCTTACAATCCGGGCAAATGCGTCGGGCCGGAACCAGCCGCCGCCGGGATTGAAGAACAAGGCTTCGGATGGAAAAACAATTGCGGCAAAGGCAACGCGGGCGACACCGTCACCAGCGGTCTCGAAGGTGCGTGGACAGCGACACCAACGGCCTGGAGTTCGCAATACCTTGCCAACCTGTTTGCCTATGACTGGGTACAGACGAAAAGTCCGGCGGGCGCAACCCAATGGATTCCGGCCAACGGTCAAGCAGCCAATATGGTTCCCGACGCACACGACAAATCAAAACGTCACGCGCCGATCATGTTCACGACCGACCTCGCGCTGAAATTTGACCCTAGTTATCAGAAGATTTCCAAACGCTTTTTGGATAATCCAGAAGAATTCAATCTCGCCTTCGCCAAAGCTTGGTTCAAGCTGACGCACCGCGATTTGGGGCCGCGTTCTCGCTACCTCGGCGCGGATGTTCCGAAAGAAGACCTGAGCTGGCAAGACCCGCTGCCCAAAATCTCCTACAAGCAAATTGACGCGAAGGATATTGCGACGCTGAAAGCTAAACTTCTCGCGTCCGGCCTTACTGGCCCGGAATTGATTCGGACGGCATGGGCTTCCGCAGCTACGTTTCGTGGCACTGACATGCGTGGTGGCGCGAACGGTGCACGCATCCGACTTGCGCCGCAGAAAGATTGGGAAGCCAACAATCCGGCGGAATTGAGCAAGGTGCTGGGGAAACTGGAAGCGATTCAAAAAGAATTCAATACCGGAGCGAAAAAGGTATCGCTCGCGGATTTGATCGTGTTGGGTGGCAGTGCCGCTATCGAACAAGCGGCGAAGAATGCGGGCTACACCGTGCAGGTTCCGTTTTCGCCGGGGCGAGTGGATGCGTCGGAATCACAGACCGATGCGTTGTCTTTTGCACCGCTGGAGCCAACCGCCGATGGTTTCCGCAACTATTTCCGCACGGGTCAGCGATTGTCCCCCGCAGAAATGTTGGTGGATCGCGCACATCTGCTCACGCTGACCGTGCCTGAAATGACCGTTTTGGTTGGCGGATTGCGCGTGCTGAACGCAAATGCCGGACAAGCCAAACATGGTGTGTTCACGGATCGTCCCGGAACATTGACCAACGATTTCTTCGTCAACCTGCTCGACATGTCCACCAAATGGAACAAGTCGTCCTCGTCCGAAGGTATCTACGAAGGTGTTGATCGTGCAACAGGCAAAGTCAAATGGACAGCAACCCCGGTTGACCTGATCTTCGGATCAAACTCCGAGTTGCGCGCGTTGGCAGAGTTTTATGCCGAAAGCGACAGCAAACAGAAGTTTGTCAATGACTTTGTGAAGGCGTGGGTCAAGGTGATGAATCTTGACCGCTTCGATCTGTATTAAAGAGCAAAGCACTAAGCACAAATAAACGGCGGCGTTTGATATGCCGCCGTTTATTTTGCGCGCCAGTTTCAATTTTAACCGTTCGGCGTCACCGCATGTCGCACTCTTGCGCGATGGAAACAACCGGAGTATTGAACAGCCAATGCACCCAAAAACTCGACGCCAACGACCTGAATTTGAATTTGCAATTACACTGACGCAGAAGGTACAGGAAGGCTGAGACAGCCACGTAGTATCATCCTGGTTGTTCTCACCTTCTCTTCCGGTCTGCGTTTTTTCTTTCTTTCCTGCGAGGTACGAATTGCTGGAGAAGAAAAGCCCAACAGGAATGAACCTGCGGGGCTCTTCGTTTTTGTTTCGCCTTCTTATCTTTGCCCTGTTGCAGCGCCCCCCTGACCAGTTCCGACCTGCTTCAGCAATTCACGAACTGCCTGGTCAAGCTGGCTATCTTTGCCCGTCAAAGTTTCCCCAATCGGACGCGTCACAGGAATATCAACCGGACGCGGATTCAATTCCATATTCACGCCTTCATTCGTCGTGATGCGAATGAAGGGCATCCGCATAGTCGAACCATCAATCAAAGTGCGGGCACTTGTGTAAATGATCCAACCTGAGGTTGGTTCCCCAACGACCTTGCCCAATTTTAAGGCACGATACCCTTCGGTGAAGTCTTCAGCGTCAGAAAGCGAATGCTGATTGGTCACAAGAATCGTTGGCAACTCCAATGACCGCTGCCCCAGAACGGAACGGGCAGGCGCAGTCGGCAAGCCTCTTGGCGTCATATTCAAATAACCGCGCCGCGCCAGCACATCAATGGCATAGACATTAACGAAGCCCCCATTGTTATTGCGAACATCAACGACGACTCCGTCTTTCGCGCGGTTGTCGGTGTCGAGTCCCAGATACAAACCGATCAGCGAACCTTCGCCCATATCAGGCATATGGACATAGCCCAGTCGGCCATTGCTGACCTTTTCGACATAGGCTCGATTGGATTCGACCCATTGCGTATAAAGAAGATTTTTTTCTGTCGCCAAATTGATAGGTTGCAACACAACATCACGCGAATTTGCTCCATCGGCAGAACCGGAAACCTTAATGGTCACGCGACGCCCAATTCGATTGAGCAGTAATTCATCGAGATTAGTGCTGGCAGAAATTGCGGTTCCTTCCACCGCCTGTAAATAATCTCCTGAATTGATTTGTTTGGAGTTCGCTGCGGGGCTGAGCGAAATGACTTCAGTGATTTTCAATTTCCCTGACGTTTCATATTCCGTTCGGTCAAACCGCAATCCCAACCTTCCGCTCGCCGAGTTATTGCCGCCTGCACCGCCGCTCACACCGGAATGTGAAGCATTCAGCTCACCAACCATTAAATTCAACAAACGACGCATTTCATCTGGAGTTTGTGCCCCGGCAATGCGTGGAGCATATTCCGTCTTGACCGCATCCCAGTTAACACCATGAAATTTGTCGTCATAGAAGCTATCGCGCTGATACGTCCACGCCTGGCGAAAAACCTCCATTTTTTCCTGAGCAAAATCAACATCCAGTTCTGCTGTAACTGCCAAGGGGCGTGCTGGACGTCCATCTAACGGGACAATGTTGATGCGCCCCTGTTCCAGGAAGTAAATCTCTTTGCTGTCGGGACTGAATTGCGCATTCGATTTGAAGCCGGGCGAAGAAGTGATCTGACGCGCGACAGCGGGTTCACGCGACAATTCATCCAGCGAGTAGATATATAAATTCAAGCGATTCGCCGCCACAGCACTCATCAACAGGGCTTTGCCATCGGGACTGATGGTTTGAGAAATCACATTAACGCCAACATTCATTGCGCTCAAACGACGGCGAATGCCATCAAAAACAATCTCGACAGATTTCGCGGCATCTTTCTTAACAGATTCTGTTGCTGGTTGCGCAGCCGGAACATTTTCACGAGGGGTTGCGGGTGCAGGTTCCGGGCGGTTTCGATTTGGCTCATCCTTGAAAAGATCACGGAATTGATCCTCTCGAAATTTCGGAGTCCGCAAAACCAAATCTACTCGCGCCAACAGTGATTCTTCTGTCCGTTGGTTTGAATTGAAAATCAGATAGGTGCCATCGGGACTCCATGACAAACTACTCACAGATCCATTTGGCAAACCACTGACAGCCCGTGCCTCGCCGCCTGCCGCAGGGACGACAAATATGTTTTGAAATGCCTTTGTGCTAATCGCGGCATAGGCAATCCACTTATTGTCTGGCGACCAGCTAAGCGTATTTTGATCTGCGTCCAAATGCCCTGTGGCAATGACCCGATCCTGCTTTGTGGCCACATCCAACACGTGTAATTCTTTTGCATCGCGGACAAAAGCGATGGATTTCCCATCCGGCGAAAAGCGTGGGGCATTATCTCGCAGTGGGTTGCTCGACAGCTCGGTTTCTGTGTTGCTGGTGAAATCATACAAGAACAGCTGGCCTGTTCCACTGCGTTCCGAGATGAAGGCAAGCTTTCTGCTATCCGGTGCCCAGGCGATTTGCCCATCGCGAGCCGGGGCGCGTGTGACCCGCACAGCATCACCACCATCCTTTGCCGAGGCCGCAAAAATCTCGCCACGCGCGACAAACGCGACCTTCTTTCCATCGGGCGAAAGTGCAAGTTCCTGAAATTGATTATTTAGAACCAGATGCTCGACCATCGGGCCGGGAACTGCACCACGTCGTGTGATTTTGATTTCGCTGGTTTGTCCGTTGCCAGTGTCGAATTTCCAAATCCCAAAGTTCCGCTCAAAGACAATGATCTTTCCATCGTAAGAAATCGTTGGCCAAAGCACGCGTCCATCTTTGAAATTGGTGACTTGTTTGGCATTGCCCGACAAAGTTTTCAGCCAAAGATTCTGTGCCCCGCTGCGATCCGAAACGAAATACAAGTTCCTGCCATCAGCCGTCCACATCGGCCACATTTCTTTCGCACCACGGTTCGTGATTTGTTGGTACGCACCACCTTTGATGACCCAGATTTCCGCTTCATCCAGATGTGAATGCCCTTTACGCCACCACTGGCTAAAGGAATTCCCGCGTGCGGTGATCGCGACACTTTGTCCATCAGGGGCCGGGGCGCTGAAAAACTCGCTTGTGTACCGATCATTACTGAACTGCATGGGCGTCCCGCCTTCAGCACTGACGCGATAAACGTCATTCATCCCGGAAATGTCGCGACTATTCGAGGAAAAGTAGAGCCATTTGCCATCGCGCGACCACGCATCAAGTTGATCACTGCCATCATCAAACGTGATACGACGCAAATCCCCCGTCGCAAACGTGAGCACATAAATGTCATTGTTCCCCGCGCGATTGGAAACAAAGGCCAATCGCTTTCCATCCGGGGAATAAAGCGGGCGAGATTCATTTGCCGAATGTGAAACCAACAACCGCGCCTCACCTCCTGCAACCGGGGCAGTCCAAATATCACCTCCTGAAACAAAGGCGATTTCAGCCCGATCAGGCGAGATCGAAGGTTCAGCAAAAGAGGCTACGGGTTCCACAGTTTGCGCGGATGCGAAACGCGCGGCGCAGACTAGGATTACACTAATCCCAAATAAACAACGTTTGCGTAAAAATGACATAACTTTTAGATATTACGGGGCAGGACTTTAGCCTACATGACCCCTTCAAGGGTTTCTTTCAGCAGCAGATCAACGACCGCTTTCAGATCGCCGCCAGATTCGTTGTACACCCGCAGTTGACGGTCAGCACTGGTGCCTTCTTCCAGCATTTTGTAGATATGATTTAACTCATTGCGTGACCCAAGTTCGTCAACCACATCGTCTACGAATTCGAGCAACTCGACGATCAAATCACGGACAGGAACTTCAGTTTGCTTGCCAAAATCAATTAACTTCCCATCCAGTCCATAGCGTGCGGCGCGCCATTTATTCTCCTGAATCAAGGCTCGATGATAAATTCTAAATCCAAGATTCTGCTTGTAGAGTTTATAGAGCTTGGCTGTCGTTGCCTGAATCAATGCGGCTATCGCGATGGTATCGTCCACGCGTGGGCAAATATCACAAACGCGATATTCCAATGTCGGGAAGAAAGGATGTGGACGGACATCCCACCAAATCTTTTTACCGTTATCAATGCAGCCCGTCTTGACCAGCAAATCAAGATAGCGCTGAAACTCGCCGGCCGAACGAAAATGATCGGGAATCCCTGTGCGCGGAAAATGTTTGAAGACCTCTGCACGATAGCTTTTCATCCCTGTATTTCGCTTGATCCAGAAGGGCGAACTGGTTGAAAGCGCAAGAATGTGCGGAAGCATATAACGAACTTCGTTCATGATCGCGATTGCAACTTCCGGGTCATCAATCCCAACGTGAACGTGCATGCCAAAAATCAACAAGGCGCGTGCATGCTGTTGCATTTCTTCAATGAGGGCTTCGTAGCGTTCATGTTCGGTGATTTGCTGGTCGGCCCAATGGGAAATCGGATGTGTCGAAGCCGCCACAATTCCCAACCCTTTGCGATGCGCGAGTTCCGCAATTGTTCGGCGTAATCGCACAACTTCGGACCTTGCCTCCTGCACATTATGACAAATGTTTGTACCGACCTCTACCATTGACTGGTGCATTTCAGGCTTGATCTGTTCGCCTAAAATCATCCGTCCTTCCGCCATCATTTCGTCCACACGGGAACGCAACTCACGGGTATTCGGGTCTACAATCTGAAATTCTTCTTCGATGCCGATAGTAAATTTACGGTCTAATCGCATAAATCCTCTCTATAGCCATTGCGTCAATTGGGTCAGCAGCATTCATCAAGTCAGACTTAAATTTTTGACTTAAAAGATGCTACCGACACCATAGAATTTTTTAGACTTGTGAGGCTGGAATTGCATCATTATCCAAAAAACGATGCCAGCGATGATGTTTGATGGTCGGGACTCCATTCAACGCATAATCCACCAGCAGTTTGGACATCGCATCCAGAATCCAGTTGAAATACGGTTCCGTCACCGAGTGAATGTCTGCGTCAGGAGCCGGATTCATAAAATCAATGGCGTAAGGAATCCCATCCCGGACAGCAAATTCGACTGTATTCAGATCGTACCCCAACGACTCACAAAGCAAAATCGTGTCGCGAACGATGCGGTCTTCCAGGTCTTTCGGCAGTTCACGTTCCGTACGAGGAACATATCGCCGATTGGCCGGATCGTAAATCATCACCAATACGTCTTTACGTCCAACACAATAACAACGAACGTATTCTTCAAATTCAATGGCTTCCTGCAAGGTCATACAGAGCGTGTCCGTTTCATCGTAACAACGCCACAGCTCTTCAAGTGAGTGAATCTTGTAGACGTTCTTCCAACCACCGCCATCGAATGGTTTGAGAAATGCGGGCACGCCAACATAATCCAGAATTTCCTGCCATTTCAACGGGAATTCCAGATTGCGAAGTGAGGCATCCGTGACGCCTTTGATATAGGCTTTTTGGGGAAGCAAAACGGTTTTCGGAACGGCGACACCAAGTTTGGTCGCCAGGGAGTAATTAAAAAACTTATCGTCAGCAGACCACCAGAAGGGGTTATTCACCACAATCGTTCCATTCAGAACTGCATGTTTGAGCATCCCACGATAGTAAGGAATTTCGTGCGAGATGCGGTCAAAAATCAACCGATATTCACAGCCATCCTCGGCTTTGACTCCGCCCGTTTTCAAATATTCAGCCGTGACGCCAGCATTCATTGAATTGATCTTTTCAATCAATGCGGGCGGAAAAGTATTTTCCATTCCGACGAGTATGCCGATTTTCATTTTATTTTGGACTCCTCTAAAAACTATTTTACCTTTCGGTGCATCATAGAGCGGCCAATTTCCCTGACATTTGACGCAAAGGGCAACAGAGACAAATACAGGCTCGCCACGTGCGTTCACTTGCGGGGCTGGCGATAGTTAAGCAGCGTAGGTTATTATTACGGTGGTAAAACAAAATCTATGGGTTTCCCCTTTGGCTGTCAACAGAAAGGTACTTGCTCGCATGATTCTTTGGCGCTTTTTATCTGGTTCGTTGCCAAAACTGAGTTTCATCTTACTTTTAGGTTTCGTTGTAATGATTTCCAGTTCAACGGTCGTGGCGCAGAAAACCCCTCCAGTCGAAAAACTGGTGGACTTTGCCCGGGCGAATTATGGGACTTTGATTCTGCAAAAAAATGGCACGATTAAGAACAACCTAAAACTCATTAGTGGCGATAACGTTCGCGAAGGTCGCAGTACACTAAAATTTATTCGTAAACCGAAGCTCTCGGAAGACCTTGTTATTCTTGAACTGGACTTGCCAGACACAAAATTTACGATGGGATTTGATGGCGAGAAAACCTGGGCCTTAAACAACGGCGAGAAAACCGAACTCACCCCAGAGCTCGCAGCTGCTTTTAGATCCTCATATGCGCATAGCTATGAAGCGCTCTTACGCTACAAGGAAGACGGAAGCAAAATCGAGTACGTGGATACCAAGAAAATTGCGACTCTCGAAATTGACATCATTGATTTGACGATGGCCGATGGGACGAAAACCCGCTATGAGGTCAGTCGGCGTTCAGGGCGAGTGTTGTATCTTGAATATGAAACCAAGCCTGCAACACCGGATGGCAAACCGATCAAATACCGTTTGCATTACAAAGATTTCAAGGTTGTTCAGAACACCAATATCATTCCTTACACAACCGTTGTTTATGAAAACGATGTAATTGTCGAAGAACGCACAGTCATCGAAGCAGCTTTTGGCATTCAATTGGAAGAGAAATTATTCAAACCAAACGCACCGGCAGAACAGACTGAGGAAAAGAAAGAAGCCACGCCCACCAAGCCTTAAGCGTTATCGTCTGGACAGAACCATTGTCCGGTCAATTCCCTGGAAATCCTGCAAAGCCCTTGGATCGTTCCAAATGTGACGATCCACCAAGGCTTTGATTTGTTCGGATTGCTGGTACCCCAGCTCAAAGATCAAAACCCCATTTGATTGAAGATAATCCGGCGCTTCAGCCAACAGTCGCCGATAAAATTGTAATCCATCGCCAAAATCCGTGAGTGCGACTTTTGGTTCCCAATCTCGCACTTCCAATTGCAAACCGGGCATCTCGGATGCGGCGATATAGGGAGGATTTGAAAGGATAAAATCGGCCTTCAGGTTTGGAGGAATTTCTTGAAACAGATCACCCGCAACAAATTTAATTTGATCCTCGACGCCGTTCCGTTTCGCATTGCGCGCTGCGACTGTAAGCGCCTTTGAGGAAATATCTGTCGCAACGACCTGCGCCTTTGACAATTCGCGAGCCACACTCACAGCGATACATCCCGATCCCGTCCCAACATCAATGACAATCGGGTGCGAGAGACTTGCCGCAAGACGGATCGTTTCCTCAACAATTAATTCTGTTTCTGGACGTGGAATCAGGACATCGGGCGTGACCTCGAAATCAAGTCCAAAAAACTCCTGCTTCCCCACAATATACTGAAGCGGTTCCCGCGTTGAGCGCCGATCAATATAGTTTTGGAATTGCTTTAGAACCTCGTCTGAGAGAGTCTGATTGAAGTTGATGATTAAGTATGTGCGGTCTTTTCCCAACGCGTGCGCAAGCAATGTTTGAGCATCAAGCAAATCATTCGGAACCGATGAATTGCGAAGCTGCGAGGAAGCCAGCATTAGGGCTTCTGAAATCGTAGGCATTTCTTTAAGTTTAGAGACGATCCATGAGGGAAACAAACCAGCCACGAATCTGTGGCGAATATTCATTCGTGAAAATTCGTGGCTTGGCGATGTCAATCTTACAATAGTGGTTTTATGCACCAACCTGTCGAGCAGTTTCTTCTTTTAACTTCTCTGCTTGATAGTAGGCGATCAGGGCATCAACAATTTCATCAATATACCCTTCCATAAAAGTATCCAACTGATGAATCGTCAGACCGATGCGATGATCCGTGACGCGATTTTCTTTGAAGTTGTATGTGCGGATTTTTTCTGAGCGGTCACCGCTGCCAACCATTGATTTGCGTTCAGCCGCAATCGCATCGTGCTGTTTTTGCATTTCCTGTTCGTACAACCGGGAACGCAAAATACGCAATGCTTTTTCACGGTTTTTGATCTGTGATTTTTCGTCCTGCATCGAAACGACAATTCCGGTTGGAAGGTGCGTCATCCGAACGGCGGAATAAGTTGTATTCACAGATTGTCCGCCAGGGCCAGAGGAACAAAACAGATCAATCCGAACGTCCTTCATATCAATTTTAACGTCTACCTCTTCAGCCTCAGGCAGAACAGCCACGGTCACAGCTGAAGTGTGAATGCGACCACTCGTTTCCGTTTGTGGAACACGCTGGACGCGATGCACGCCGGATTCGTGTTTGAGTTTGGAATACACGTAGTTGCCTTCGATAATGGCTTCGGCTTTTTGAATTCCGCCCATCCCTGTTTCTGAGATGTCAGAAATCTGCATTTTCCAGCCTTGTCGTTCAGCAAAACGACCATACATTCGCAAGATTTCTGCGGCAAATAAACAAGCCTCCTCACCGCCCGTGCCAGCGCGAATTTCGAGGATAACGTTTTTCTCGTCATTCGGGTCTTTCGGCAACAAAAGAACCTTCAATTCCTCTTCCGTTTTGACAATACCTTCCTCGGCTTCCGCCAATTCCATAGTAGCCAGTTCGCGCATTTCGCTATCCGTTGCCGAATCATTCATCAATTCTTTCGCGCCTTCAATATCATTCTGGAGCTTTTTCAGCGTGCGATACTTTTCGACTACGGGTTCCAGTTCGCGGTGCTGTTTGGTGGCTTTGGTATAACGCTCCATATCACTGATCACCGACGGATCAGTCATTTGCTGGGTTAGTTCTTCAAATGTTTTTTCAATCTGTGCGAGTTTTTCAAACATAAATTATTCGTCTCAGGTTTCGGGTTCAGGGTTCAGGGCTAGCAATGCCGAAGAGAGAGACGCTAGGTAGCGGCCCCTGAGACCTGACACTTGATCCTCGAAACATCAACCATTTCCGACTCCAGTTTTAAGGATTCCTTGAGTGCATGGATAGCAACTTCAAGCTGATCATCTGATGGCTCTTTGGTTGTCAGATTCTGCAACCAAATGCCTGGGCGGGTAATGAAAGAGAAAAAGGCGCTGGCTTCTTTCTTCCCTGCCAACTTGATGATTTCATACGAAATGCCCGCAATCAGCGGCACCAATGCGATTCGGGAAATTAGGTTAAAGAGCAAGGAGTCAAACTTAACGACCGAAAACATAACGATGGAAACAAGCATCACGAGCATCAAAAAGCTCGTACCACAACGAGGATGCTGACGGGGGTAGCGTTTGACATTGGCCACCGTTAGATCATCGCCCGCTTCCCACGCATACACAGTTTTATGTTCCGCACCGTGATACTCAAACACACGTCGAATGTCCTTGATCATCGTCATGATGAAAATGTAGGCGACAAAAAAGACCATGCGAATAATGCCGTCAACCACATTGAAGGCGATGGACGGACGCACGGGCTTCATATAGGCACGTAACCAATTCCAGGCTTCCAGATACCATGCCTGGTCAGCCGACTGTGTTAACAACACAGCAGGCGCATTTTCCCAACCGAAATACACAAACAGGAAATTCGTGATCAGAAGTGGGAGGACAACAAACAGGAAAATCGAAAAGCCAAGTCCAAATACGATTGAGCCAGCCATCGCTAGGGTGGTTTGCCCTTCTGCCGCTTTCTCTAGTTTCTTTTCATCTACCGCATGAGATGTCGCTGCAAATGCTCCAGTCTTTGCCGCAGCGTTCAGCGCCGTAGTGTCTTTTCCTTCTTTCTCAGCTTCTTCAAAGGCCACTGAGGCGGAAAAGTTGAGTGCCTGCACACCAAGAATCATGGAATGAATCAGGACAGCGCTGCCACGTAAAATCGGGATTTTCAGAAACGGATATTTCTCACTCAGTTTCGGCAAGCGTTCCGATTTAGTGGCAATTGTGCCATCTGGTCGGCGTACGGATACGGCATAGGAATTGGGTGCCCGCATCATTACGCCTTCGATCACGGCTTGTCCACCCACGATAATTTCTTTTTCTGCACTCATAACGACCTCCAGCTGTAAAGACAAAAACGAAAGCCACAGTCAGCATCAAGTCCCTTCAGAAAGGAATTCTGATACAGCTAACTGTGGCTTTGATTATACCTGCTAATGATTGAGAATGGGTGAAATTGTCATTGCGATGGGCGGAAAACTGACGAAAACACAGATTTCACCGCATTGCAGATCAAATCTTTGTTGTCGCATATTTTTTAGCATTCCAGTATCCCACAATCCGCAAATCGTAGCCCGCAATCAATTGGCTTCCGTCGTCGCTGCGGGCTTCTTCCCATACTTCCGTTGGAAACGTTCCACACGGCCTGCGGTATCAACGAGCTTTTGCTTGCCGGTGAAGAATGGATGACAGCTTGAGCAAATTTCCACGCTCAGCTCTTTCTTGGTTGAACGCGTCGTCCACGAAGCACCACAGGCACAATGCACCTGGACTTCGTTGTAAACTGGATGGATTCCTTCTTTCACGTTACTTTCTCCTTTTCAAAGTACAGCGGGCATCATTGCCTGCTGGCGTTATTGATCTGAGTACAAAGCTCCATGTCAAAAAAGACAAAAATTCGTAACTCACACCAAACCGCAAGAGTACCTGAATTATACAAATATCGTCAAGCTGAGATGTGGCCAGGCATTTGTTAGCACACTAAAGAGAATTTGAACTTGCGGCAGCGTTTCAGCGTAATGCGGTTTTCTAAGTTTTTCCTAAAATATCGTAACCCAAATTATGGACAAGCTACTGGCAATTATCCGACGCGAATATTTAACGCGCGTGCGGTCGAAAGGTTTTCTCATTGGAACAATCCTGACCCCACTTTTTATGGCAGGAATCGCCTTTTTACCCATGCTGTTTTTTGGTAAAGGCGATCAGCGATCTTTACGAATCATCGTGCTGGATCAAACAAAAGATGAGTCACTGTATCAACGGTCGGCTAAGTTTTTAACCGAAAACAATGACAGATCGGATCGAATTGAAGTGAGCCGGGAAGGTATCTCGTCAGAAAATATCCAGGCACGCCTTCAGGCGCTCAATGAAGAGATCAAGGCAGACAAGTTGGGTGGGTATATTCTGATTCCCTCGGATGTGCTTGAATCAGGAAAAATCGAACAACGCGCCAAAAACCCGAATGACTTCGCGCTTCAGGGACGAATTCGCAACGCGGTCAAACAGGCAATCGTCGAGGAACGAATGCTACGCGCAGGCATTAGCCCTGAGAAGGTAAAAGAGGTCAGCAAAGACATCCATATTGATTTCATCAATGAACAGGGCGAGCGCGAAACCCCGTTGGCAAAGTGGATTTTGTCGTTCGCAATGGGCATTATTCTTTACATTTCCATCCTCGTGTATGGGTTATATGTGATGCGAGGCGTCATGGAAGAAAAACAGTCTCGCATCATTGAAGTCCTCTTATCTTCGGTCAAACCCTTTTACCTAATGCTTGGAAAAGTAACTGGAATCGGACTTGTTGCGTTAACACAGGTTTCCATCTGGGTTGGGTCAATGTTCTTGATCTCCAGCATTGCTGCGGCGCAGGCTCTTGCTTTTGGCGAATTCAAAATCCCTCGAATCCCCTTCTCAATGATCGCTTTTATGCTGATCTTCCTGGTGCTCGGATATTTCCTTTATTCGACCCTGTATGCGATGGTGGGAGCAATGGTTTCCAGCGAAGAAGATGGCCAGCAGGCACAGATGCCCATCACGATCCTTCTGGTTTTGCCGTATATCCTTTCGTCGTTTGTGTTAAGTAAACCAGACGGATTGATCGCCACAATCCTTTCATTGGTTCCGTTTTTTAGCCCGATTCTGATGTTCATGCGCATTACCGTACAACAACCGCCCTGGTGGCAGATTGCACTGTCAATCCTGTTGCTGATCGGCTCAATTCTGGGTTCAGTCTGGTTGGCAGCCAAAATTTACCGCGTGGGCGTGCTGATGTATGGCAAAAGACCTTCGCTTCCTGAGTTGATGAAGTGGCTCAAATACACCTAAATTTGTTATCCCGAATAGTACGCATCCGGTTAGGAAGGTCTGGCTGGGTTATGGTTTAATTGCGGAAAAATCAGTACGACATCTCTGGAGGTTTACATGTTCAAGTCCTTCTCTCGCCTGCGAATCTATTTCATAGGATTATTTTGCTTATCTCTTACTTTCAGCATCATACGTTACGCAGAGGCTGAATCTCCGGCGGTAAAAAGGGATTGGCAAATTGCTCCTCCCGCGCCAATTATCACCGAAGCGGAACGACAGGCAGAATTCTCTCGCCGTCGTGCAGAAGCAATGAAACGACTCGGCGACAAGGGGATGTTGATCCTCTTCAGTGCTGAACCTCGCTTGTATACCAATGACGTAGACTATCCCTACCGGCAGGAAAATAACCTGTTTTACCTGACTGGCATCAACCAAAATGGTGTGACGTTGTTGCTGATTCCAAGCGCCACATCGCAACGTGAAATACTATTTCTTCCGAAACGTGATCCGCGCAATGAAACCTGGAACGGTCGAATGTTATCGGTTGAAGAAGCCCGGAAAATCAGCGGCATTCAGGAAGTCTGGGACAGCGAACAATTCAATAGTTTTCTTGGCTATCTCTCGTCACGCGCGGGAATGGCACTGGGCAATGGCCCGACGATGCAAGGCAATCCGGTCATCCGCAATCCGCAGGACAATCAAAAATGGGCGGCGGAATTTGGCGCGTTCCGCGAAGCGGTGAACAAAGACGAAGCGCAGCTTTATTTGCTCCTGCCAATGTTCGGGGGAGCATCCAAAGAATATGCGCAGGAACAAAAGTTCGCGGCCAAACTCCCGCCCGGAGCGACGGGCATGAATATCAAAAGCGCGATGCGAATCTTCGGTGAATTGCGACAAATCAAATCCCCACTCGAAATCAAAATCATGCAGCAGGCAGTAGACATCAGCATTGAAGCATTCAATCGCGCTTTTGCGGTGGCCGCGCCGGGCTTGCACGAATACGAAGTTCAAGCCGAATTTGAATATACCTATCGCAAGCGCAATGCTTTCAACTGGGGCTATCCCTGCATCGTGGGCGGCGGAGACAATGCGACAACCTTGCATTACATCACCAATCAGGAAGTGCTGGCGAACAACAGCCTCTTGCTGATGGACTGCGCAGCCGAATTTGATCATTACACCGCTGACATCACGCGCACAATTCCCGTCACAGGCAAATTCAGCAAAGAACAAGCTGAAATTTATCGCATCGTGTACGCAGCGCAGGTCGAATCCATCAAGCTGGTCAAAGCTGGCCAGACCAAAGCCGCAGCACAAGCCAAAGCCACCGAAGTCATCAAAGAAGGATTGCTGAGGCTGGGGCTGATTACCTCAAAAGAAACTAACGAATACCGCACCTGGTTTATGCACGGCACCAGTCACTGGCTGGGAATGAACGTCCACGATGTCGGAACGACCGACACGCTGGCTCCGGGCATGATCCTGACCGTTGAGCCAGGAATCTACATTCGCCCTGATGCACTTGATGTGCTGCCGAAGACGCCTGAAAACGAGAAATTCATTCAAGCCGTGCGCCCTGCATTTGAGAAATACAAAGGCGTTGGCATTCGCATCGAAGACGATGTGCTGGTGACAGAAGGCGAGCCACGTATTATGTCCAACGCCCTGCCCCGCAAGCTTGAAGAAGTCGAAGCCTTTATGGCACGACTCAAACAACAGATGAACAAAACAGGATTGCCCTAATATTTTCTGGAGAACGCAGATGATTGTCTGCCCTTGTTCTCAGTAATGTTCCCAACGCTTTTCCAGGAGACTATCGTCATGAAATCTATCACCTTTGCTCTCGCATGTTTCCTTACGCTAACAACCTTTGCCCAAACTGATGGCCCAACTTTATTCCAAAAACCGACCTTAAGCCGTACCCACATCGTCTTCGCATATGCGGGCGATTTGTGGAGCGTGCCACGCGAAGGAGGCGAGGCCAAACGGTTGACGACGGGCGTTGGCGAAGAAACCGATCCGCAATTTTCCCCCGACGGGACAATGATTGCCTTCACCGGACAGTACGACGGCAACACGGATATTTACACGATTCCTGCCAGTGGCGGCGTGCCGAAGCGATTGACGTTTCACCCCGCCGCCGATGTCGTGGTCGGATGGTCGAATGATGGCAAACGCGTGCTGTTTGCTTCAGGCCGTAAAAGCTCCTCAAACTATCCACGTATGTTCACAATGAGCGCTGACGGCGTTGGTTTGCCGGATGAAGTTCCATTGCCGATGGCAGAGCGCGGTTCGTTCTCACCAGACGGACTCTCCATCGCCTACGAACCATTGAATCAATGGCAGCCGGAATGGAAACGCTATCGCGGCGGACAGATGGATTACATCTGGATCGCTCGCCTGAGCGATTCAACGATTGAAAAGCTGCCCCGAGAAAAGGCCAGTGACCGAATGCCGATGTGGGTGGGGGATAAGATTTATTTCGTCTCTGACCGCGACGGCAAATATTCACTGCACGTCTACGACACAAAGACAAAGAAGGTCGCGCTGGCATTAAAGAACGACGGCTTTGACATCAAATCCGCTTCGGCAAATGCCGCGACGGGGACGATTGCCATCGAACAGTTTGGCGCGATCAGCCTTTTTGACACCAAAACCAATAAAGCAACGAAAGTGAACATTCGCGTCAACAGCGATTTACTGACCGTGCGTCCGCGTTACGAAAAAGTCGGCGCACGAATTACGAATATGGGGATTTCGCCCACTGGAGTTCGTGCCGTTTTTGAAGCGCGCGGCGAGATCATCACCGTCCCGGCAGAAAAAGGTGATCCGCGTAATTTAACGAACACGCCCGGCGTTCACGAACGTGATCCAGCGTGGTCGCCTGACGGAAAATGGATTGCTTATTTTTCAGATGAATCCGGCGAATATGAATTGCACCTGCGCAACCAAACCGGGATGGGCGAAGTGAAGAAGATCAAGCTTGATCCTAACTTTTACGATTCGCCGACGTGGTCACCTGACAGCAAGAAAATCACCTTCAAGGATCATCGCAATTACCTTTATTACGCCGAAATCGAAAAAGGCACGCCTGTGCGAATTGATCGCAATCCTGACGGCTTCCCCAACGATGTGCTGGATGCACGCTGGTCGCCGGACAGCAAATGGGTTACCTATGCTCGACAATTGGACAACCACTTACGCGGCGTTTTTGCCTATTCACTTGAGACAGGCAAAGCACATCAGCTGACAGATGGGATGAGCGATGCTCGCTATCCCGCATTTGATAAGAGCGGGAAATATGTGTACTTCACCGCCAGCACCAATCTCGGCCCGGCGTTCAGCTTTGCTGAAATGTCGAATTACCCATATCAATCCACACGCAGCGTCTATGCCATTGTGCTGCGCAATGACGCGCCTTCCCCTCTGGCACCGGAAAGCGATGAAGAAAAAGTGGCGGAAGAGAAGAAAGACGCGGCAACAGCGGGACAGGGCGATGCGTCCAAAGAGAACGAAAAGAAGCCCGATGCGCCAGCAGCAAACGCCACACCTGCCAACGGTGCGGCTCGGCCACCAGCAAAGAAAGACCCAGATCCGGTAAAAATTGATCTGGAAGGCATTGACCAACGCATCGTCGCATTGCCTATTCCAGCGCGCAATTTTGCCGGATTGGTCGCAGGCAAGGCGAATTTGATTTACCTGATCGAAGTACCACAGGGAGCGACGGCTCCGGGCTTTGTCTTGCACAAATACGATCTGGAAAAACGCAAACTCGACAAGGCAGGCGAAGGCATCACAGCGTTTGACATTTCAGCCAATGGTGAAAAAGCATTGATGCGCCAAGGAGCCGGGAATTGGGTTATTGCAAATACAGCAACACTCGGTGCGCCAGCTCCGCCTATGCCACCCGGTGCGCCTGGTGCTCCGAGCTTGCTCAAGACGGCTGAGATGGAGGTCTATATTGATCCGAAGGTCGAATGGAAACAAATGTATGCGGAAGTCTGGCGCGGCGAGCGGGATTATTTTTACGATCCGAATCTGCACGGCCTTGATCTGGAAAAAACCAAAAAGATGTATGAGCCGTATCTGAACAGCGTCGCTCATCGCAGCGATTTGAATTACCTGTTCACAGACATGCTCAATCAACTTACGATTGGACATATGTTCATTGGCGGCGGCGACATTCCGCGTCCGAATTTTGTGCCGGGCGGATTGTTGGGCTGTGATTACAAAATCGAAAACGGGCGTTACCGTTTTGCCAAAGTCTTCAACGGTGAAAGCTGGAATCCACAACTGCGCGCACCGCTGACGCAACCGGGCGTCAACGTGAAGGCAGGCGATTATCTGCTTGCGGTGAATGGCCGAAACCTAACGGCAAACGACAATGTCTATCAATTCTTCGAGAGCACTTCCGGCAAGCAGGTTGCCCTGAAAGTCGGGCCAAATCCTGATGGAACAGGCGCACGCGATGTGACGGTCACACCACTGGCGACTGAAAATGCCTTACGCAATCTGGACTGGATCGAAGGCAATCGTCGCAAGGTGACAGAACTATCCGGCGGCAAGCTGGCTTACGTTTATGTGCCGAACACAAGCGGGCCGGGTTATGACAGCTTCAATCGTTACTTCTTCGCGCAAACGAATAAACAGGGCGCGGTAATTGATGAACGGTTCAATGGCGGCGGCTCGCTGGCGGATCACATCGTCAATTACCTCTCGCGCCCGCTGCTCAACTTTATTTACTTCCGCGAAGGTCGAGACATTCCGACGCCAGCGGGAGCGATTTACGGGCCGAAGGCGATGATCATCAATGAACTCGCAGGGTCAGGCGGCGACGCCCTGCCCTGGTATTTCCGCAAACTGAAGATCGGCCCGACTGTTGGCAAACGGACGTGGGGCGGACTGGTCGCCTCGCAGCCTGCGCCAATTTTGATGGACGGCGGAGCGGTGCGCGCGCCGGATGCTGCGATTTACGGCCTCACGGGCGAATGGGAAGTGGAAAACGTTGGCACGCCCGCCGATATTGAAGTCGAAATGGACCCGGCGCTTTGGCGGCAGGGACGTGATCCGCAACTGGAAAAAGCGGTGGAATATCTGCTGGATGAATTGAAAAAGAATCCACCTGCGCAATACAAACGCCCGGCGTTCCCGAATTACCACAAGCCTGTCGTCGCACCCGTCGCCAGCGGGGGGTCGGGGAACTAAATTACGATCAGTACCGCGACCAGTAGGGAGCGTTGCCACCCAACTCGCCCCTTGCTGGTCGTGGTACCGACACAATCATTCACGTGGGAGACATACCATGAAACGTGCATTTTTATTTTTCGCTCTCTGCCTTTGCTTTCTCGCCAGCGCATTCGCACAAAATGACAAATTACTGCTCCGCAATCCGACGATGAGCAAAACGCACATCGTCTTTGTTTTTGCGGGCGATTTGTGGATTGTGCCGCGTGAAGGCGGCGAAGCCTCTCGCTTAACAACAGGCGTCGGGACTGAAACCGATCCGCTCTTTTCGCCCGATGGCAAATGGATTGCTTTTACCGGGCAATACGACGGGAATGTGGATGTGTATCTGGTCGCCGCATCGGGTGGCGTGCCAAAGCGATTGACCTTTCATCCCGATGTAGACCGAATGGTGAACTGGTCTTTGGACGGCAAAAATATCGTCTTTGTTTCAGGGCGAGATGCCTATTCGCGCCGCTTTGATCGGCTGTTCACGATGCCTGTTGATGGAACGATGCCCACCCCCTTGCCGCTGCCAATGGGCTACGAAGCATCCTATTCCGGTGATGGAAACCGTCTGGCGTATGTTCCGATGCAGCGCGCATTTCAAATGTGGAAGCGGTATCGAGGCGGGATGACCACGCCCGTCTGGATTGCGAGTCTAAGCGATTCCAGCATTGAGCGAGTGCCGCGTGACAATTCCAACGATTACAATCCGATGTGGCTGGGTGACAAGGTCTATTTTCTCTCCGACCGCAATGGCCCGGTTTCCTTATTCACGTACGACACAAAAACCAAGAAGGTCGCTCAGGCATTGCCCAACACCGGTTTGGATATTAAATCTGCCTCGGCTTATCGGGATGCTGGGGGCGATTCCATCGTGTATGAGCAGTTCGGTTCGATCAACATTTATGATCTGAAATCCGGCAAAGCGAATCCCGTTAACATCACGATCAGTGGTGATTTGCCCAGCGTGCGCGCCAGATATGAAAAAGTTGCTCCTCGCATTACGAGTGCGGCGATCTCGCCCACAGGTGCGCGTGCCGTGTTTGAAGCACGCGGCGAAATCCTGACCGTACCCGCTGAAAAAGGTGATGCCCGCAATTTGACGAATGCACCAGCCTCGGCTGAACGTGATCCATCCTGGTCACCCAATGGACAGTGGATCGCATATTTTTCAGACGAGTCAGGCGAGTATGAATTGCACCTGCGCAATCAAACCGGGATGGGCGAGGTCAAGAAAATCAAACTTGATCCTTCGTTTTACTACAACCCTCGCTGGTCGCCTGACAGCAAGAAGATCGCTTTTGTAGATAAGCGCCTGAATCTCTGGTACGTGGACATTGAAAAAGGTCAGCCCGTCAAAGTAGATCAATCCGGCTCTGATTGGGGCAACATTGATCCTGACTGGTCACCTGACAGCAAATGGATTGCCTACGCGAAAATGCTGAAATCGTGGACGCATGCCGTTTATGTTTATTCGCTGGACGACAGTAAGATTTCACAAGTTACAGACGGGATGAGCGATGCGTTATATGCTCGATTTGACAAGAGCGGGAAGCATCTTTATTTCTCTGCCAGTACAGACATTGGCCCAACCAATGGCGGGTTGGACATGTCGCGCTATCCGCTGCGCTCAACGCGTAGCATTTATGCCGTAGTGCTGAAGAAATCTGATTCTTCTCCGCTTGCGCCTGAAAGCGACGAAGAGAAAGTTCCTGACGAAGAGAAAACTCCAGAAGCTACAGCCGCAGCCGCACTCAAAGCGGCAGCAGGTAAGCCGGGAGAGAAAAAGGAACCCGTCAAAGTCACGATTGATTTTGACAACATCAGCCAACGCATCATCGCATTACCGATTCCGGCGCGGAATTACGTGGGATTGATGCCGGGCAAAGCTAACAACCTATTCATCGCTGAAGTTTCCACTGCACAACCTGCACCCGGTCAACCCGGTGGAGTCACCGTCCACAAATTCGATCTTGAGAAGCGCAAGTTCGACAAATTCATTGATGGCGTAGGCGGAGCAGACGTTTCAGCAAACGGCGAAAAAATCCTTTATCGGCAAGGCCCAGGTTGGTTCATCGCAGCAACAGCTGCGCCGCCGAAGCCGGGTGATGGGCGGCTCAAGATCGAAGACCTTGAAGTTCGCATTGATCCCAAAGCCGAATGGAACCAGATTTATCGCGAAGTCGCTCGACTGGAACGTGACTACTTCTACGATCCGAATTTGCACGGAATGAATCTGGCTGAAATCACCAAGAAATACGAGCCGTACCTGAACAGCCTTGGTCATCGCAATGATCTAAACTATCTGTTCCAGGAAATGTACGGCGAAATGAGCGTTGGCCATCTGCGTGTTCAGGCTCCAGGCGATGTGCCAAATCCAAACTTTGTGCCGGGCGGTTTGCTTGGCTGCGACTTCCAGATTGAAAACGGACGCTATCGCTTTGCGAAAGTGTACAACGGCGAAAACTGGAACCCGCAGTTACGCGCACCGCTCACACAACCGGGTATCAATGTTGTGACGGGCGAATATTTACTCGCAGTCAAAGGCCGCAACCTGACGGCGACCGACAATGTCTATCAATTCTTTGAAGGCACGTCGGGCAAGCAAATCGTCATTAAAGTCGGGCCAAATCCTGACGGCACGGGATCGCGCGAAGTCACGGTCATCCCTGTCGCCAGCGAAGCGGCCTTGCGCAACTACGACTGGATCGAAAGCAATCGCCGCAAGGTCAATGAAATGTCGGGTGGCAAGCTGGCCTATGTTTATCTGCCTGACACGGGAAACGGCGGCTACACGAACTTCAATCGGTATTACTTCGCGCAACTCGACAAAGAAGGCGCGATCATTGACGAGCGCTTCAACGGCGGCGGCAGTGCAGCCGATTACATCGTAGACCATCTGGCCAAACCGGTGATGAGTTACTGGGCAGTGCGCGAAGGGATGGAGGCAACGACTCCGTTTGGTGTCATTCAAGGGCCCAAAGTGATGCTGGCCAATGAATACTCCGGCTCCGGCGGCGACCTGTTGCCGTGGATGTTCAAGCGCAAAAAAATCGGCCCCGTTGTAGGCAAACGCACCTGGGGCGGATTGGTGGGAATCGGCGGCTATCCGACGCTGGTTGATGGAGGCTATGTCACTGCGCCGCACTTTGGCTTTTATACGCCGGAAGGAAAATGGGAAGTCGAAAACTATGGCACCCCACCGGATGTCGAAGTGGATTTCGATCCGGCAGCGTGGCGCAAAGGTCGTGACGTTCAACTTGAAAAAGCGGTGGAATTGGCGATGGCAGCTTTGACCAAAACTCCCGTCAAACGACCTATTCGCCCGGCTTATCCGAATTACCACGTCGCACCAACGGCAGCCAAACCGTCCGCCGCTCCCGCTACACCGAAAGCGGCAGACAAAACGGCAAACAAGCCCGGAAAACCAGAACCCAAGATGAAAATAGCCGACAAAGTAGCGACGAAGTAAATCCGCTTTCCAACTTAACAATTCGTGGCGCAACCGGTTAGGCTTTCCTCCCAACCAGGTTGCGCCATTACTTTTTTTGTAGCTTGATTTCAGGAACGCTTTCATAGGCTAGGCGACTGTTCTAAAAGAACTGTGGAGCAGGCGACAGCCTTTTCTCAAGAGCCCAGTCGTTGACGGCTGGGGAAGATGCAGGCCGCAAAGAGGGCGCTTTGAGCGTCCTTCTCTTGCGGCTTAAGCCGAGCGAAAAGCCCGATCCATCGGGCTAGAGCCATTATTTGCGCTCACCCAGCCGTACAGGAACTCGCGCGGGCGTATGTAAAACTTGGCGATGTACAGGGCAATTCACGTTCGGGCGAATTAGGCGATAAACCCGCTGCGCTCGCCAGCTATCGTCGAGCATTGGAGATTCAACATCATCTGGTGCAAACCCGTGGGACAAGTGTGCAGGCGCGCCATGAATTGGCGCTGAATCATTCCAAACTGGCCGAGGCGTCGGAGGCCGTTGAGCATAGAGCAGAAGCCATCGCGCACGCGCGCCAGTCTCTCACGTTGTTATCCGAGCTGTTGGCAGAAGTCCCCGAAGACAGGCGAATTTTTCACGACTGTTTTTATCAATACCACCAACTCTGTGATCTGTTTCGGAAGTCCGGGGAAAACGTCGACGCGCTGGCGCATACGCGCAAAGCAATTGCCCTGATGAAACCGCACATACAGAAAGCGGACGCAACTGAATCTGGAGAAATGCTGTATAACGATCACCAGCGGTTTGCCCTGATGCTGCGCGAAGTCGGTGATTTGGAAGACGCGTTACAGCATTACGTTCGAGCACTCAATCTAGCGCAGGAAACCGCAGTCAAAGCGCCAAATGATTTTGATGTGAAGTACGTGCAAAGTGATATTCACCGAGGCATTGCGATTACCCTGACACGGAAGAAAGATTTTCCTGGAGCCTTGGAACACTATCAACGAGGTCACGAAATCATGGCTTCGCTCTCGCAACTTGATCCTGCCAATATCCGATTACTACATCGCCTCAGTCAAAGTCATGGAAATATCGCAGACGCTTTTGCATTGGTGAACGACAATGCCCAGGCGCAGAACCATCTGCGTCAGGCTGTAGCGATGGAAGAGACATTGATCGCCAAAGTCCCCTCGCGATCCCCAATCAGTCTGGCAGATCGCCTGAAAGCCCTGGCAGATACAGTTCGCAGCAACGGGAATTATCAGGACGCGCTGAATTACTATGAACAAGCATTGCGCGTGATGGAACCGATGGTCGCGCAACCCCCCACAGACAAATTGGCACGCCGCCGTCTGGGCATCTATCACGCATACATTGGCCTATGTCAGCTCAAACTCGGAAAGACTGAGGCTGCCAAGGAGCCACTGAACCTGATGTTACAGGTACGCGAAGAACTCCGCGCCGCAGATCGCGGAAAGCCCACCTGAATCCGTAACCTGTACGCGAATGGTGTTGGCGTTCGGGCCATCCAGATTGATTGCCGAAAAAGAGACGCTCTGCCCTGGGGTCTCGAAACTTCCATTGTTGTCCAAATCCCAGGCATAACTCAGCGCATTGCCATCAGGATCAGAACCTGTAGCGGTGACGTTGATTGTGCCGCCTTCGTTTACGGTGTAAGGCCCGACAGCGCTGACGAGGGGGGGATTATTTGATTCGCCGATGATGGCAAAGAAAGCATCCTGCACACCGGCAAAAGTTGGCTGAAATCCGTTGACGATGGGAAGCACCGTAGAAGTTGTTCCACCTGCGACATAGGCCCGGCCTGAATTATCTACAGCAATGCTGACTAAAGATGCATTTGACGGCAGGACAAATGAATAGAGCTTCGCCGCACCCGTCGAGTTAATTTTGGTGACAGCCCAACTGCCAGAAACATAGATATTATTTAGTGAATCCAGCGCCACGGCTTCGCCCACCACATCTGCACATCCACCACCCAAATACGTCGAGATTTGACGTACGCCTGCGCTATCCAACTTGACTAGAAATCTATTATCCACACAACCGTTCAACGCTGGCTCTAACGCATTCAGAGTCGGGAAATCAGTAGAAGGCGTCAGACCAGTGACATACGCATTGCCTGCCGCATCTACGGCGACGCCCTGCGCTGTTTCTCTGCCGCCGGAATAATACGGCTGTCCGCTGCTTCCTCCCAGATATGTGGAATACACCAGCCCTGTCCCTGTCGGATTCAGCTTCAGCGCGAACGCATCGGTGAAACCGCCGCCATAAACTGGCTGCACGGCATTGAGCGTGGGGAAAGCTGTCGAACTCGTCAGCCCTGTCACGATGGCATTGCCGCTCGAATCTACTGCAATCCCCTGCCCCTGTTCATCTCCGGGGCTGCCGATGAAGGTGGAATAGGTCAAGCTGCCGGTCGCGTTAATCTTTGTCGCAAACGCCTCGTACGAACCATTGTGCGTCGTCTGATATGCGCCACTTGTAGTTGGGAAGGCGCAGGTCGCGCAGGCAGCATAGGACAACGTCCAACCTGTCAGATACACACTGTCTGCCGGGCCAATCGCAACGTCGGTCGAAGTTTCCGTATACCAACCGCCCAGGTACGTTGAAAAAATCAGCCCTGAGCCTGTTGCATTCAGTTTCGTCACAAAAACATCTGAAACTCCAGCAAAAGTCGGTTGTAACGGGTTCATTAAGGGGAAAGAGTTGGCGCAGGTGTCACCAACGACGACCGCATTGCCTCCGCTGTCTACGGCAATATCCAACGCATTGGCGCAGCCATTCGCGCCGCCTAGATAGGTCGCATAAATGATCGAAGAATTGGCTGGATTGAACTTGATGACAAACGCATTGTCGCCCACACTTGCCGTCGGCAATAAAGCATTGGCTGTCGGGAAATCAAGTGATCGGGTATAGCCGGTGACATACGCCATTCCAGCAGAATCAACAGCGACACCGTGTGCTTCGTCGAAATCTGTACCGCCAAGATAGGTCGAATAAAGTACAACAATTGGATCAATGACCAGCGGCTTACGCACATCATAATCACCAACTTGAAAACCAACCTGATTGTTTTTCTGTATCACATAGCCGCCAGCAATCTTGACCTTTTTTCCGTCGAATTCCTGATAAATGGATGGCTTTGTCCACTGCACATCACGCGCTTTCGTTTTGATAATCAGGTCCCCATCATGATTCAGTTCCAGGTCTTCCGCGCCTGAAATCCGCATTTGAATGTGATCAGGCTTCGCTCCGGGCGCAACAATGAAATCAAATTCAAGTTGCTGTTGAGTGCCGTAATAAACCAGATCAATGCCGGGATACACCGCTTTGTATTGCACCTTGCTGTACTGCGGAACATCCGTGCGCCATTGTTTTGGGTCGTGTCCGATGAAGTAATTGCTTTTGCCAGGCAAGAGATTCGTTCCTTCGATCAAGGCTGAGGAACTCGCACCAACCAGTTTCATTCGCATCGTGTCCACGGGTTGATTGGAAGTCGCCTCTGTTTGCGAGACGTTGCGGAATTGAAACACAGTGTCAGCCGAGGTCAGGAAGAGATCGTAGCCCCCGCCTCGCGCTTTAAATCGGACAGGTTTCTCAAACTGTCCCTGATTGGCTTCAAAATACAGCGGAAGTTTTCCATATTCCGCCAGCATTTTTCCGTCGCGGTGTCTGAGCTGAGAGGCCTTCGCTGCCGGAGGCGTTCCGGCCTCACTGACAAGCTTCGCTCCTGGCAATTTGCGATGATTTCCAGCCTGCACATAAAAAGTGAATGACATCCAGACCATCAAAACCAAAATGGTTAGGAAAGTGATGCTGTAGTAGTTTCTGCGTATGGTTTCCTGGCTCATGTTTTTCCCTGATTTGATCCGCAATGGATACGGTGATTTGAATGGTTTGCGAAGCATCACAAAGACGCACTGCTCGGCCTGTCTATTGGCTAGCAATAGCACCGCGTTGCGTCAACGATAGCGCTTCAGAATTTTGCTTTCACCTTATTCATGTGACATCAAGAACAGGAAAGGATCATGGGACTTCATATTTTTTCGGCGGGTATTGAGAATAATTCGATTACAACCTATAAACCTTCCTCGGTCATAGAGAGTGTCTGGGAATTCAGTCAGATACCGATCCTCCGCAGCTAATTTCCAAACACGGTTGTAAAGAAAGGCAGCTGCCTTGAAGCAAATTATCCGGGGTCATTCATTATGCTTTTTGCTGATATTCATCTTGCTCGCCGATTGGAACTGACCAACACGTTGGAATGTGTGGAATATGCGCGTGCCCATGCTCGGCTGTTCCCGGATTCTGGATCGCTGTCTATTCCACTAATGGGAGGATTTGCGACCTACGCAGGTGCAGATTCGCCGATTACGCAAGCCTTCGGTCTGGGGCTGCAAGGCGTTGTCAGTGAATCCGAAGTAGATGAACTGGAGGATTTCTATTTCAGCCGTCGAGTGGCGGTCAACATTGAGCTGTGCCCCTTGGCAGATGTCACATTAATTGAAATCCTGATGCGTCGTGGTTACCGCATTATTGAAACCAGTAACGTCTTGTATCAGGAACTTAACACGTTCAGATCAGCGCAATCGGCTCAAGCCACGGTAAGGATTCCAGGGCCAGATGAAGAAGAAAAATGGGCAAAGACCATCGCACGGGGCTTTGTTGAAGATGAAGAACCACATCCAATTATGATCGAACTAGGGCGGACGATTTTTCAGTCGGAGAATTCTGTTCCTTTTCTGGTTGAAGTAGAAGGACAACCGGCAGGCGGCGGCGGAGTTTCGATTTCCAATGGCGTAGCAGATTTCTATGGGCAAGCAACAATTCCAGCATTTCGGCGGCGCGGCGTACAATCAGCGTTGATTCAGGCCAGCTTGTCTTATGCCAAAGAACAAGGTTGTGAAATTGCAATGGGAACGACCATGTGCGGCACAACCTCGCAACATAATTTTGAGCGAAATGGTTTCCGTATTTGCTATTCGCGGATCAAGCTGATGCGGGAATGGCCGGGGGAATAAGTTCAAACAATCCCACGTAATTTTCCAGCAATGTAGGGAGAGAACATCAGGATCAGCATGCCAAATGGCAGCAAACCGCCGTGCATTAAATCGTAATCGGATAGCACCCGCTCCCAGGAAAGCCCCAAAATTGCGCGTCCCAAAATCAATTCAAACGCAATTGTCAGCACCAGCCAGAAGACGCCAATGAAGAGCAATTCTGTGATACGGCACGCCTTCAACCAATGCACAAAAATAAATGCGATAGTACAAATGATCATGGCTCCGCTGAAGACTGCGATTTGACGAGCACGAAAATCTCCGACGCGTGGTTCTAGCAACAAAACCCGCAAGATGCCATGAATAAACTCTGCCCCAATGATGACCAGCCAGATAACGAATGCACGCCAGGCGATTTCCAGCCATTGACGATTCATTTCACGCGTTGGAATCGGGACAGTAATAGTGTTCATATGCTTAATATTGGTCTCTGAGTAATCCAATGAGCACCAATCCATGAATCGCACCAACAACAGCGCCTGTAATCAACAACGTCACCGCAATCAAAAAGAAGATCGGCAAACCTTGCGTGCCTTGCGGGATAACGCCAGCCCCCACAAAAACCAATGGCATCCCAACCGCCCAGGCAAAGGCATTTGCCGTAATCCATTTGTTTGTGTGCTTCAGGTATTTACGCAGAATCAACCATTGCGTCATGCCTAATGCCACCCCCAACCCCAAGCCCATCAAGGCCGCCAGGGAAAATTTTGCGATGGGGCTGATCTCCGCCGGAGGAGAGGCGATGGCAGTTTCCTGCAATGCGATGAGCGTGCTGGGAATCATTCCCAGTCCCCAGGCGATCACTGCGCCGATGGCGGTAGCTTTCATCCAATCGCAGCGCGGTAATCGTCGCATAAAAGGATGCATCGCATACCATTGGGCATAACCGAGAATCAGCCCTTCCCCCGCGCCCAGCAAGATTGTCAGCGCAGTAAAACAGAGCACCGCCAGTGACGTTCTCGGTTCCCCGAAATACCACAGCATCCCGCCTGCAATCGCAGCGACTAATCCGAGTCCGATCATTTCGCCCAGTGCATTCGCTGCGATCCAGCGCGCGTACAGATGATCCATTCTGACTTCTTCCCCTGGCATCAACAGGAATGACTGTGAGGTTCTTTGAATCATACTGTCCTTTCATCATGGATGGCGATGCTTTGGCAAATACCGCATGCCCGTTTGCGAGGGAAAATGTTGTTCCCAGCGCCGTTTGATTGATCGAAACATTGCGGGGTAAATAATCCATTTCAGCATCGGAGTAATCAGTGCCATATAAATCGGCGTGAACCAATTAATCTTCTTCACATAAACGGCAACCCACAGCACATATCCGGTGGCCGCACGTTCCATCGCCAGCACCCAAAAACAATGCACCGTGCGATTGATAATTTCGCCCAGCATTTCATTTTCAAATTGATAGAGAATCCGCGAAATACCTGCGGGTTTCCCCGGCTCGACGACGGAGCGACGGCGATCTTCCGGGCTTAAATGTGGCAGATAAGTATGCTGCTTAATCAGATCGGGCACTTCATCCCAATGAAAAATACGCCCGATCAGGCCACGCAAATCAAACAGGGCTTTGGTGACAGGCCCGATGTTCACCTCTTCCTCGCCACCAAACCCGACGATATTTCCGAGTTCCTGAATCGTCAGACCGAGTTTCCCCCCCGGCAAGTCAATGCGCTCTAAGGTGCGGATAGGAACATCAGAAAGGAACTGATGAACCCGGAAGAGCTTCTTTTGGTAAATTGCGTTCTTCATAAATTTGACTCCTGATTGCCTTATCACAGGCTGTCATTCATTCCGCTCTCTCAACGGAAAAGAAATTCAGGAAAGATTCCAATTAGCTCCCTTGCCCTGCTGGCGCGGATTTTCCCTGCAATCGAACGGTGCTTGCCTGTAATCCTTTTTCGCCTTGCGCTTCGACATAAGTCACAACTGCGCCGGGTGCTAATTGATCAAAGGTCACATTCAGCAAACTGTTTCGATGAAAATAGATTTCTTCGCCTTCCGGCGTTTGCAAAAACCCATAATCTTTTTCGGGGAATAGCCTGCTGACTGTGGCTAAGGGTTGCGATTGATGCTGCTTGATTTCTCTTTTTTGTTTTCGGGCAAATTGCTGAAGTTGTCGGCGTAGTGTCTTAAAGGCATCACGGATGACAAGATAAGCGTCCTTACGCGGTGCTTCAACATTTTGCTTTTTCGAGCGCACCGCTTCCGCCGTCTTTTGCAGCGAACCGTGCAAACTAGGCTCATGATTTACGACAATCTCTCCGCCGGGAACACCAAGATCAATGCGGATATGAATCGGAATTCCACGCTGATGATGGCGATGGGGAGTTTCTACCATAACGCGACAACTAATAATCTGATCATAGAAAGTTTCCAGTTTAGCGACTTCTTCGTGAATGCAGGTTTCTACAGCTTCAGACGATTTCATGTTGCGAAATGTAATCTGTGTTGGAAGTTTCATAATCAGTCCTCTTTCCCTTCAAATATCAACTACTTCTACCCGTGCTGTAGCAATTGCAAAGCCAGACGCAGAATGCCCCCTAATCGGCAAAATATCGGCATCTGATCGTGCAATTTCACACACCTTGCCACATCTGTTGAGGAACTTTCCCTAATTGATCGGTGCAGGATTAAAATTGAGGAAGCAGGGATTTTGGCGGGGAAAAAGGAGAACCGTTGCTAAGGAGCTAAGATTTGATCCTTCCCACAATCTAACTATCACGATGCTTAGGTGGAATTGGAAATACGGATGGTTTGCGTTTTCTCAAGAGCCCAGTCGTTGACGGCTGGGGAGAGAACGAGGAATGATTGAAAGACGAATCGTGACAGTCAGAATTACAGATTCTTCAGCCAGATATTTCGGTATTCGACTTTCATCGGCGGCCCAACGTGCATCTGGAAGCCAATCAATCCACCCATTGCGCGTTCTGCCGGATCATCATCCACCGTTTCTGACATCAGATGTCCGTTGAGAATATGCGTAAGCCGATTGCCGCGCGCGATGATGTGCAGTTGATTCCAATCACCGTTTTTGATCGCCGCTTTGAGGTCGTCTCCGCCGCGTAAATTGGCGATGATGCGTTTCTTTCCACCCGGCGAAATCTGCGTCATTTGCCCACGCATTGCCAGGAAGCCACGTCCGCGCTCTTCGTACAATTGCCCGGTGTAAACGTTCGCAAAATCAATATCGGCCTGATAGCCCTTCAGCACCCATTTGCCGACGTCGGGCAACTCCTGACTACGGTACTGCACGCCGCTGTTCGTGGAATTGAGACGATATTCGAGCTTCAATTCAAAATCACCTGGCTGGCTGCCGCGATAGATGATGAATGTGTTGGCTTTGAGCTGCTTGTCGGCAGTGCTTTCGCCAACAATAGCTTCGTTTTCGACGCGCCAGGCTTCGGGATTGCCGTCCCAACCTTTCAGCGTTTTGCCATCGAAGATTTGCTCAAATCCAGTGTGATCATCAGGCGTCATCGCTTCGATCCCTGTGCGCATTCCACCACCGGGTGGGCGGCCCTGTCCAGGCTGTCCACCTTGCGGCGCCGGGCTTTGTTGGGCGATGACCGCGAACGCCAGGAGTGTTGCCGCGAACAGAGTGGTGGTGATGAAGGTGAGTTTTTTCATGGTAACTCTCCGAATCTTTTTCCATTTTCCACTTTTGATTTTTCATTTGTCAGGGTGTGCTGTTGCGTTGCCACCGATGAAAAATGAGAAATGACAAACGGAAAATGGAAAATGAAATGGGGTTGTAGCGATGAGATTAAGCCTCGCCGACGGCTTCCCATTGCCGTGTCTGCGCCGACTTCAGCACCGCATCGCACACCAAATCCGTCGCCAAGCCATCGCGGAACGTGGGCGGGCAAGGTTTGCCTTCACCTACCGCCGTCACGAAATCAGCGAATTGATGCGTGAAGGTGTGCTCGTAGCCAATCTGCAACCCAGGGACCCACCAATGCTTCATGTACGGTTGATCGCCGTCCGTGATATGAACGTTGCGCCAGCCACGCACAATGCTTTCGTCGCGGTGATCGAAGTATTGCAAACGATGCAAGTCGTGCAAATCCCAAAATGCGGAGCAATGTTCGCCGTTAATTTCCAGCGTGTAGAGCGCCTTGTGTCCGCGCGCATACCGCGTCGCTTCAAACATCGCCAGCGAACCGTTCGCAAAGCGGCAGAGGAACGAACTGGCATCATCAATTCCGACGGCTTGGACTTCGCCTGTCAAGTTGTGTTTGCGCTCTTTGATGAACGTTTCGGTCATCGCTACGACTTCGGTAATCGGGCCGTTCAGCCACATCGCGGTATCAATGTTGTGCGCAAGCAAATCACCCGTGACGCCGCTGCCTGCGACCGAAACATCCAAGCGCCACAAGCCTTCACCACCCTGCGGCAAATCCTGCGAAATCGTCCAGTCCTGCAAAAACTTCGCGCGGTAATGGAAGATGCGACCGAAGCGCCCGTCGTCCAGCATTTGCTTGAGCATTGTGACTGCCGGAACGCGACGATAGTTGTACCAAACCGCATTCGGAACCTTCGCCTCTTCGACCGCTTCGACCATCGTGCGCGCTTCTTCCGCCGTACGCCCCAGCGGCTTTTCGCACATCACCATTTTGCCTGCTTGCGCCGCCGCGATGGCGATTTCTGCGTGCGTGTCATTCGGGCTGGCGATGTCAATCAGGTCAATGTCATCACGCTCAATCAGCTTGCGCCAATCCGTCTCGGCAGATTCATAGCCCCAGTTGTTGGCGAATGCCTGCACGCGCTCAGGATTGCGTGCGCACACGGCTTTTAGCACGGGCTGAAACGGCAGATCAAAGAAACGTCCGGCTTGCAGAAAGGCGTTGGAATGCGTGCGCCCCATGAAACCGTAACCGACTAATCCGATGTTGAGTTGTTTTTTGGTCATAAATGGTCTCAAAAAGCCTGCTGCCTTAAATATTTAAGGCTTTCGATCATTAACGCGATTAGATAGAACAAACAAAAACACTCCTAAGAGGATATATCCAATAAAAACCTCCAAAATAACTAGCATTAGCGCAAAGTTATTATTTGTATTTGGAGTAATGTCTCCGTAACCAAGCGTTGAGAAAGTCACGACACTATAATAAATCGCCGACATAAACGACGGAAATGGTTTATTAAAACCAGAATCTCCAAGAAAATAATATGTCACTGCGAATAAAACAATGAGGGCGATAGAGGTAAACAAGACTGCCCATAAAGAACGCCAATTCTTTGTAGTTAGAGCAGAGATAATATTACTTGACTTCCCGACCAGGCCAGTTTCTTCTGTATACTTTAGCATTGTGTCTTGATACCAAGAGATATAAGACAAATGCTTCTGCTCTTCGCCATTTGTACCAGCCGACGTTTTAATGAAAGAAAAGTCTGTATGCCCATCAGCGATCTTGGATTTCTTACCGGTTATCGCTGTGAACAATAGGTTTAGATAGGAAATTTCCCTTATTTTTGGTCTAGTGCCTAAACAATTTGCACCGAGCGATATTGCATTAACCGTCGCACCGCTAAAATTTGAATTGCTAAACCCTACCCGGTCGTCTATCGAAATCACTGCGAGAAATGAGTCTGAGAAATCACACTCAGGGAAGTTACAATTATTTATAGTAACCTGATTAAATTTCGCCTTACGGAAATTGGAATTAGCAAAACAAGCATTCTTTAGAGCCGCATCACAAATAGATATGTCGCGCAGGTCAATGCCTCTAATATCCGTCCAGCCTTCATACATTGACTTGTTGGATATAGTATAAAGCCACTCGTTTATATGCTTAGTTTCTTTTCCAAAGGTAATTCTTAACTGATCAAAATCAATTGTTGCCCTGACGAAAATGGGGCTACCTTGTTGATACTGCGCCTGCCTCTCTTTTTTAGCTTGTTCTTGCGCTGAACTGATGAACTCTTTAACTGCTTCAAGTAATTTTCTGCCCAACTCAGTTTGCCATCTAAGTTGTGTGGAGATGCGTTGCCCCCAGGAAGGCTTAATTGAGTCGAGTTTCTGAATACATTCAGTTTCGTTCTTGAACCAATACTCAATTAAATCATCTTCTGGTTTATATCCAATTGGTTGAAGAGACTTTTGAATGTCTTCCAATCCCTTCATAGATTTACCTTAAACTTAACCTAATTTCTCGTGGGGGAGTTTATCAAGAGGCAATCGGAACCGTCATCAACCGACGTTCACGATCCGCCGCAAACGCGATGCAAGCCTTCAAATCCTCGTGCGTCAAATCAGGAAAATCGTCGAGGATTTCTTCCTCCGTCATTTCGGACGCCAGATATTCCAACACTTCGTACACGGTAATGCGCAAGCTGCGTACACAAGGCTTGCCGCCACGTTTGTTTGGCTCAATCGTGATGTAATCTTTGTAGTTCATAAATCCGAATTCGTCAGCTACGAAGGATTAACAACAGATAGCCCCTCGTCTTCCGCAACCTTGCAAAGCTTATCATCGGCACAAACAAAGTGATCTATCTTGCCTTCACGGTTAAGGCTCAACGCCACTGCAAGCTGGAGCGAATCTAATGTGCGAAGTGCTTTGCTCGGCGCGTGCTTTTTGAGCAATCGCTCGGCTTCCTGAAAATGACGCTGCAACATTCTAACCACCGGAAAACGACGCGCAGCAAAGTCGGTCGCAATGTGCTTTTGCAATTGTTGCAGGTCTTGCGTCGTGATTTCTTGCGTACGGGCTTTGAGCGCGAACACGGATTGAAGCTCAACCGCTACTAAACGCGAAATGTAATGAACGCTGCCGGGTTCGCGCAAAATGCGCTCGACTTCTGGCGTTCCTTGCTCGGCTCGATAATGCTTCGCCAACGCACTCGTATCGAAGAAATAATTCGCCATTTAGAACCGCTCATCGCGCTCCGCGATGATGTCATCCGCCAGCGAACCAGGAAGCTTGGCGAGTATTTGCCGCACTGATTCCAGCGTGACACTCGGATCCGCTTCTTTGCCGCAGGCGTTCATATACTCAACATCCAGCCATGAATCATCTGTGCCATTGTTGACCGGTGATGCCTCTAAAGCCTGCCTGAGTGCGTTAAGCGCGAACTCTTCCCACGGCTGCCCATTCGCCTTGGCTTGTCCGACAAGTTGCTGCTCAAGATCAGCAGGAATTGTAATCGTTGTACTCATAATCGTTACCTCTTCGACATTGTACTATGACAAACGCAGCAACTGGGCAAAGGCCGCCGATCAATTCCACCCGTGTGCATCGCGCACCGCAATCATCGTCGCCAAAATTGAATTCCACGTCGCCGGATCGGTCATCGTTTCGTTCGAGAACATGCAACCGTCCCAATTGATGTGCTGCACGCTCTTCGTCACTTTGCCTGTTTCATCGCGCAACCACAAGCCAGCCGCGCGCACAATGTCCATCTTGCCGTTCGGATCGTTGGGCAGACAATGGCGTCCCGTCTTGTCGTGTGAACCAGAGCCTTTCACGGTCGCATCGTTTTGCGCCACGTGAAAATCTTTCACCCACGGACGCAGCACTTTTGTCATTTGACCTAACGCCTCGTACAACACTTCTTTGTCCGCCCAATCGTAGTTGTCGGGCAGCAAGCGATGTTCGGGTGCGTTGTAGCCCATCGTAAACAGCATCGTGTGTGCCATGTCGGCTTGAATACCGAGCGTGTTTGGGCGATCTACCTGCTCCAACAATTCGGCCAAATACTTCCAACTGTGCATCCCGCCCCAGCAGATTTCGCCTTCGGCAGCGAGGCGTTCGCCGTGTGATTCGGCAATGTCGCAGGCTGCGCGGAAGGTGTCAGCAATCTTCTTCGTGTTGCCTGCGGGATCAGCCGACCAATCGCTGGGGCTGCACGACGAATCAATGCGAATGACGCCATAATGACGAATGCCGAGATTGTTGAGCTTGTTTGCGACTTCGCAGGATTTGCGGATTTGCGTCAGGAAGGCGTTGCGTTCGTCTTCCGATCCCATCGCCGAACCGCCGCCCGTTGGCCCCCAAACCGGAGCGACAAGCGAGCCGATCACAAGGCCGCGCGAAGCAACTTGATCGGCGAGTTCTTTCAACTGATCGTCGGTCGAATCAATGTCGGTGTGCGGCAATGACAAGAAGATGTCTACGCCATCGAATCTCTGACCGTTGACTTCGGCAGCGGCAGTCATATCAAGCATCTTCTCAAATTCAATAATCGGTTCTGCGTCGGGGCCGCCCTTGCCGACGAGGCCGGGCCAGGTTGCGTTGTGGATTTTGGGGTATTGGTTCATGGAACTCCTTGAATTAGAACCACGGAGCACGGAGGACACGGAGTTTTTTGGACAGGATTTACAAGATTGTCGGTAAGATTAACAAGAAGTATTTTTGTAAATCTTGTAGAAAATCTTGTGAATCCTGTCTTGCTTTTCTCCGTGCTCTTCGTGTTCCCCGTGGTTTATTTCTTACTCTTTCACTAAGCTCGCGGCATCAGGATTGCCGGGGCCGAAATGTTTCAGCATCACGAGTGGATCGGTGTCGCTCAGATTCGTAATGCGAACGCCTTCGCGTGCGACATCAACGGTCACGAAGAATTCATCCTGCGTCATTTGGCCGAAGCGAATCATTGCGGGCGTCGAAGCTGCGTGCTTGCCAATCGTGCCGTAGCCTTCGGTCAAAATCATGCCGTAGGCAGCAGCGTCTTTGATGATGACGGAACGCTTCGGCAATACCGTCAATTCTTTCGCGGAATAGAACGGCGTGCCGTACGTGATCCACATTTCGCGGTAGCCGTCGGCTTCCATTTCTTCGACCGGGCGAACAGGCGTCGGGAAGATTTTGTTCGTCTTCGCAAATTCAGGATTGACGTTCGCGTCCCAATCCAACATGCCGATCAGGTATTCAAAATCGTGATGATGTTCGGTCGGCACGTCTTTCGTCAGCAAACTCCAATCCACGACGCGGCCTTCGACTTCAGATTGGAACATGCCAAAGACGTCGCTGTTGACTTGTGGTTCATACGTCACGAGCGAACCGGGCGCGTGCAGAATCCCCGCGTGAACCTGCCAGCCGGTGCCCGGTTCCAGGCGATAGGCGCGCGAATGATTCAGGATGCCGTTGTCGCCCTTATTCCAGTTTTCCAGACACCGAAACACGTCTTCTTTCGTCGTGCCGGGTTCGAGTCCCATGTAGGTGTGAGGGAAGGCGTTCACGACCGAATTGTACTGCGGTGGAAAGTAATAGGCTTCGGGTTTGCCCTTTTGCCCAACTTTCTCGGCGTGTTCGTTCATCTGGTGCATGTGGTGCGGGATCGGCCCCATGTTGTCGAAGAACTTGCACAGCATTCCCCATCCGCCGACGGATTCCATTACGTCTTGCCCCAGAATCTGATCGCCTGCGACTTCAATGGCATCTTTCAGCAAAAAGCTTTTGCCACTGTCGGGGCGAATGAAACTCAACCCTTCAAATTCAGTTGTATGTTCACCGTTGGCAGCTTTCGTTGTCGAAGAAAACCAGCGTTCATCAATGCCCCCGCGATGTCCGCCGAAAGCGTATAGATCGTCAGGATGCAACTTCAGGCGTCGGCCTGGAATTAAGAAAGAACGCGGCACCCAGCAGGGCTCAAGCCGAAAAATGCCTTCGCCTGCGTTGATCGTGTCTTGTACTTGAGAGAGAGTCATAAGAAATTCAGTCTCCGTGAGAATTAAGATTTAGCCAAACAATCATTCATTTTATTTTCCATTTTTCCACTTGTCATTTTTCATTTTTCATCGGTTGTGCGTGCAAGGCCGCAAAAGATGACAATTGAAAAAATCGAGAATGACAAGTGGAAAAATGGAAAGATAAGAACGCCTGTTATTGCAACCGCCGAACGTTACGATTTGCCCAACGACTGGGCAATAGCTTGTTCTGCTAATGGCGTCATCACCGCATACGCCGCTTCATTCAGCAGCACGCCATCGCTCGTAAATTCCTGTTTCAAATTACGGCCTACACCCAATGCAGCGTAGTAGTTCAGATACACAGAACCACTCTCTTTCGCATACTCTTCCAACCAGTTGTTCATGCCGATGATTTTGCCAAACGGGCGCAGCAGCGATTGTTTCTTGTAGCAATCACAAATCGGCGTCAACGAAGCGAGTACTACTTTGATATTGTTTGCCTTCGCAAGTTCGACGATAGACATAATGTTTTCGGCAAACACACCTTGCGTGATCGGGCTGTAAATGCTGGCAATGTCGTTGAGGCCAACTTGAATCACGACGACTTTTGGTTTGAGCTTGATGACATCCTGTCGAAATCGCACAAGCAGTTGGGGCGACGTTTGCCCGGCAATCCCGCGATTGTAATAGGGCTTACCGGGAAAAAAGTTCGTCCAGTTTTCGGTGATCTCATCGCCAATAAAAACAACGCGTGGCTCATCGGCTTTGGGCTTTGGAATCTCTGTATTTTCGCTGCCGTAGCGAATTAGACCGGCCCAATCCCACAGCATATTTTTTTGCGCGGTGACTTGATCTTCCAATGCCGAAATCGCGGCTGTGCAATTTGCGCGCGGCTGCGACCAACCCAGGCCAACCAGTAACACCAGGCCAATTAAGATTGTGACAGCAATAATTTTCATTGTTCAAATGAGAGGCGATCTTTTCGGGCTTCGATCTTCTCGGCTTCGATGCCAGGAACTTTTTTCAAATCATCAAGGGACTTGAATGGCCCGTTCTTTGTCCGATAATCAATCAAAGCCTTCGCTTGCGAACGCTTAAGGGAAAGGCCGCTTTCCAACTCAATGGCAGTTGCCTTATTCACTTTGACTTTCGGCACTTCATCGGCTGCATAATTCTTGACCAGATAATCCAACACAGCTTTGTATTCTTCGTCCGTGCTTTTCATGCCGAATGAGACCATTTTCTCCATCGTCAACTGCCAGCCATTGCGATCCTGTTTGATCGAATAGGCCTTTTCCAACTCGTGGCAGCCCTTGCAAATCTTCTGCAATTCCGGCTTGCCCGGCTCATCCTGCATGATCACCTTCCCTGCGGTTGCAGATGTCAGCCAGAAACCGACAAAAAGGACACAGGCCAAGGTCAGGAATCCCAAACGAATAGTATGTTTTTTATTAAGACTTGAAGACGCTACTGCTGTTTTCATAATCAATGCTCCATCGGAAATCCGAATGTGTAAATCGTTCCATCGTAGGTAGCCAGGTAAATCTGCCCCATACTGCCAGAAATCGCCCCTCCGTGGGCAAACGAGGTGATCGTCGTACCGCTATTCCACAGTTCTTTGCCCGTCGTGGCATCAAGTGCATAGATGACCGCTTTGCCAGAACGCGCAGCACGTAATGCAGCAGGCATCTTGTTGTCAGCTGGTCTGAATTCGCCACTCGAAGTGACAAAGGCGACACCGTTAATGATCGTTGGCACCAGCGGTGAAATCAGGTCACGCGAGGCCCAGCCCGGTTGCAGGGAAACCTTGCCGTTTTGCTCAACGACTTTCCACGCGACAACCGCGCCTTTCGTAATCGCGCCACTCCCCGCACTAAACCCAGCGTCAGCCGCTTGCGCACCATTTGTTGGCGCTAAAATCCAGCGTGTGCCGCTCAGGTCTTGCCAACTGGCTAACGCTCCCGGCGTGAAATTCGCGTCCTTCATGGCAGCGGATGACGCGACGGGTGCATTCAGATTTTCACTATCGAACAGATGCACACGTCCATCTTTCGTCGCCGCCACAATCATCACTTTGCCCTTGTGTGAAATCACAACGGGAGAGGAGGTAAATTCCTGCGCGCCGGAAAATGAAGCCTTCACGGCCAGCGTCTTTTGATCCAGCGCGATCAGCGAATTGGGTTTGTCGCCACCGTTCCCGGTTGCAATGTAAATCAAGTCATTGCCGCCAAACGAAACGCCCGCCGTACCAACCACATTGGCCTTCAACGTTTTGATTTCTTTGCTGATCAAATCCATCGCCCAGACACCATTCGCCGCGCCCCCGCAACCATTCGTAGTGATGACATAGGCAGTTTGATCGGCGACGATTAAACCACTGGCATTTGCATTGGCAGGAATGAATGGGAGGGGCGATTCATAATCTGCGCCGTTTGAAAGATGCAACGAATGCAGCTTTCCATCGCTTGCCAGGGCATACACCAGAAAAGGCCCTGCCCCCAATTGGCCGCCGGGGGGATTCGCAGGATTGACGCGCTGTGCCTGCGGCATCATTTGGCGCAGCCCTGCGTTATTGGTTGGACGCACGTTCGCCAATGTGACGGCTCCTTGTCCTGGGTCTCCAACTGCGCCTTTCGCCGGATTCATACGACCGCTGCCGCCACCCGTGGGAGCCGGATAGATTGTCGTCAATGCAGGCCGAGCAACGCCTGTCATTGTGCCTCCAGGACAAGCCCAGGTACCGGCTCCAGGCGGGGTGGCAACCTTCAGTTGCTTTTCCCATTCAAGTCGTCCCAAGTCAGTGTCAATTGTAATCAGGTTGTTGTTGCTACCCGCGAAAAAGCCCAGCATGCGAAATCCGCGATAGCCAATTAAACGATCCAGCGTAGACGGCGAAGAGATGGAATTTAACTGGCGCGGGGCATTTTTCACCTTCATCTTCCACAAAAATTGAAAGCCTGGTTTGGACATCGAATCTTTATTGATTTTGCCGTCAGACCGCATCCACGATGAACGTTGTGCATCGGCATTATCGGTCATCCAGTCGCGTTGTGCATGTACGCTCAGGGTGAAAATGCAGCAGGTAACAAGCGTGGCAACAAATCTTTTCATGGTGGAAGCTCCAGTAGAATTTTGTACAAACAGAGTCATATTCGATCAGTTCCTCCGGCTTTATTTTTGGGCCACCTTGTCTCCAGCACTCTTGATGCCAAAGCAATATTGATAGCCATCAAACGTGTTGATGTACACACGACCGTTCGCTACCGATAATCCACCCCAGTGACTCCACGAAGCGATTTGATCGCCGCTGTTCCACAGCTCTTTGCCCGTCTGTGCGTCAAGTGCGTACAAAACGGCTTTGGTCGAACCTTTGATGCGATTGCGCGCGTCGTGGTTATAGGCGAGGCCGATGTCAAATTTGGCCTGATCCGTGTCTTCGCCGCTGCCATAGGCAAAGATCACACCGTTCGCGATCACAGGAGGCTCAGCCCGGTTCATGTCGCGCGAAATCCACGCAGGAGTCAGTGTCAATTTACCGGCTTTCTCTTCGACCTTGAAAGCAGCAATCGCTCCCATCTTGACGGGGCCGTTTTCAATGGGCGCTTTGAATTTGGAGTGCTTCGGCCCCCAGAATGGCGTCAAGACCCAGCGCGTTCCTTTGCTGTCTTCCCACGTTGCCATTGACCCCCAGATGCCTGCCGAAGCGAAGTTCACCTCTTCGTTGCAAATCAGAGGCGTGCGATGCAGCGGCGTGCGATGATCGTCGCCGCCAATCGAATCCGTGTCCATGAGGTAAACCACACATTCTTTGCCCGCATCAACCATCAATTCTTTGTCTTTGAATTTGAAGATGGCAGGCGTCACCTGCATATCCAGATCGCGTTTCCATAACCATTCGGCATTGCTGGGGCCGTAATAATCCATCAACTCGCCTGCTTTGGTTTCAGGATTTTGGCGCACGCCGATGATGCCGTTGCCAAAAATGCCATTTTCAGGATTCCACGGGCCATCGCCGGTTCCGGTATACATCACGCCTTTGCTATCAATCGCGCCGCCTGTGCGCCCCCACATTCCGCCACCAGCAGGCCCCCACGAGCCGACTTTATCTGTCGCCAAATCGTAGAGGTAAACCATATTTGGATTACCACCACATCCCTGTGCGGTATGAACATAAATTACATTGTTACGCAGGTTCAGCGCATAGGGTTTGCCATTGGGCGGCATAAATTTCGCGGGCGGTGCCAATTCTTTGCCCGTTGCCAGGTCAACCCGGCGCAATGTTCCATCCCAGGCAGCGGCATACACAATGTATTCACCTGGTGATTTCCCAGGCCCGATGACAGGCGTTGCAGTAATTCCCCCAGGACACAAGATGCCAGCGCCGCGCCCGCCATCGGCAGGCGGTGTCCAATCCGAGGTGAAGTGATGACTCCAGAGTATCTCACCCGTCTCAGCATCCAATCCATAAAGATTATCGGTCACGCCAGTTACCAGCACAATTTGCTTTGGCCCATTGGCAGTGTTAACACGTCCAGCAATCAGGACAGGCAATAGATTGTGCATCTGACGTGGCTGATTATCGAGTTTCGTCTTCCACAACAGCTTCATGTTTTTGACAGTGGTTGTACTGACGATGGTTTCATTGCGTTGCCAGGCAGTGCGTTCGATGTCACCGCCATCGGTCAACCAATCAGCTGGTTTGTTGCCCTGCGCCGCGAGTTCTGCATTCCAGCCTGCCAGCAACAACAGCACGGCAAATACTTGAATAAATGTTCGATACTTCACTTGGAAGACTCCCTTTAAGAAAAACAGTGGTAAGTGTCGTAGACCATCCATCAGGAGAGATGGTTTCAGATTCCGTGGATAAGACAAATTTAGTATCAGTTCTCGCGATGTTTTTCAAATGGTTCGGGAGAAGGACAATTTGCTCAATTGCCCCTCTCACGAACGAGGTGACCATTTCATTTTCCATCTTCCGTTTTTCATTTTTCATTTCTCCTTGCCTGCGGTTGCTTCCCTAAACAATGACCGATGAAAAAGCGAATATGGAAAATGGAAAATGATTCTGCCCCACGATTTTGCCTCAGCGCCTAGAAGTTCAGCTTCAGCCCCATTACAATGCGCCGCGCATTCGCCGCCGCCGTGTACGAACCAAACAGTGCATTGACCTGATTGTTATTCGCGTCAAAGCGTGCTGTCGTATCTACGCCCGTAAATTGCGTGTGATTGAACGCATTGTACATCTCCAGGCGATACTGCAACCGGAAATTCCCATCCTTCGAGAGATTGAAAGTCTTGAACAACGAGATGTCCCAATTGTTTGTGCCCGGCAAACGGAACACGTCTTTCGGGGCATTGCCTCGACCATTATCGCCTGCGGTTGTTGGAGCCAGAAACGCATTGACATTGAGGTGACAACCAACGGCCCTGACGGGAGTATTCGCCAGCGCGGTACTGGTCGCGGCAAAAGCATGTGCGCAACTGTTGCCGCGTTGATCGCGCGCCAGTACCGGATTGGCAACCATCACTACGCGACTGTCTACGCCTGCACCGCCGCCGCCCACCAGATTCCGTGCGGTCACCAATGCATAGCCGACGCCCGATGGCGCACCGCTGACGAACGACGTGACGCCAGACAATTCCCACCCACCGAAAATCTGCCGCGACACACCGTTGTCCCAATACTTGCTCAGACTCGGCAGCCGATAGACGTAATTGACAATGAAGTTGTGGGTACGGTCGAAATTGCCTCTGCCGTAGTTGCGCACTTTGCGGTCAATGAAAGGATTGATCGCTTCGTTATTGCCATTGACCAGATTCATGGATTTGGACCACGTATAGCTGACGCCGTAAGAAACGCGGCTCGACATCCGGCGATTCAACTGCACCTGCATTCCGTGATAGTTGGAGTTGCCGCCGGTCTCGATCAACTGAATATCGCCATAGCCTCTGAGCGGACGCAGGAAGTTGAGATCGGCAATTGGTTGCCCGGTGGTGGGATCAACGCTTGAAGCCAGAAATTGTGTGCCATACGGCACAGCATTCAGGCTGAGCCGTTGTAGCAGGTGCCGCGCCAGTGATCCGGTGTACGCCACATCGAGCACGGTGTTGAAGCCGATGTCGCGTTGCACACCGAGACTGAAGTTATACACCGCAGTGGGGTCAAAGTCCGGCAAGACGGAATTGACGCCCGCCGGGCTGGTGCTGAGCGGTGTGGCCAACAAATCACGAATGGTCGTAAAATTGGCGGTGCGGGTGATGACGTTCGGCGGTTGCTCGCGTTGCTGCAAGACCTGATCGTCGTTGAAGCGGTCATAGAACACGCCGATGCCGCCACGAATGGAGGTCTTGCCATCACCAAAGACGTCATAGGCAAAGCCCAGGCGTGGCGCAGCCTGGATGGACGGCGTGTTGAAGACGCGTTCCGACACCTGCCGCATGCCTTGGAACGGCGTGCCTGAACCATCCGCAAAGGTGCCGATTTTGACGGAAGGCGCGGTTGCTCCCGTGAGTGGATTGCGTGCCACCCGGTTATTCCCCGAACACGGATTCGCGGTCAGGCAGAACGGCGTCATCAAGGCGGGTTGCTTCGTCGCGTCATACAAGGTGCGGTCGAAGTATACCAGCGGATCACCTTCGCTGTACGTCGGTTCGATGTAGTAGAACCGCACGCCAGCATCTATCGAAAACCGCCGCGCCACTTTCCAGTTGTCCTGCACGAACCATTCAAAGTTGCGATAGCGTGCGTGTCCATCCAACTTGTTGTTTGCTTCTGTGTAGCTGTTCACGACGCCGATCAACGCATTGGCAAACGGGTGATTAGTGTCGAGCGGATTATTCACGTTGCGGTCAAAACTGAACGTACCATTGAAGGCAGCCGCACGCGCCGCATTGCGAGTCGTGTATTCAAAATAGAACCCGGTCTTCACGTTGTGGCTGCCTTTGACCCACGACAGGTTATCTGACCAGTTCCAAATGTTATTGGTCCCGAAGAACGGGAAGCGTTGTTCGATGTTGAGTTGCGTGGCGTTCGGAATGCCGCCGAACGTGGCATTCGGCACGAGCCGCAGCGGGTTTGCGCCGGGGAAAAATTGCGGCAAAGTCAGGCCGATCTTGACGCGGTCGTTACGGTCAATGCCTTCCTGATTGAGCGGATTGACGGTTTGCAACGCGCGGTTGATGCCAAACGTGAATTCATTCGTGAGCGTCGGCTTAAAGCTATGAATCAGGGTGCTGACCACACCGCGACTGTCAATCTGGTACTTAATCGGGAACTGCGGCCAGACGTTCGACGCCAGCACGAAATTGAAATCGCCCTTGAAGGCTTCGTAATTCTGAATGCCGCGCGCGTAAAAAGTCGTCTTCTGCGAGATGTTCCAATCCATGCGCAAAATCTCTTCGCGGCGAGGCTGATCCACCTGACTTTGGAAGACGTTGTTGTAGTTGTAATTGACCGAAGCCGCACTGATGTTCGGCTGCGGGAAAATGCCAAGCAGCTTCTGTCCGTTGGGATCAATGCGATTGGCGGGAATGATGTTGCCGGGGAAGCAGGCCGTTGTATCGGTCAAGGTACACGCGCCCGTTTTGAGCGGATCGCGCACGGGAATCAAGCGTCCGTTGGTGTCCAGGCTCTGCGAGAAGTTGCCCGCGCGTTCGAGTGCCGTGGGATAAGTGATTGTGCCTTGCCGTGTGGGATAGAGGCGCGGCAGATATTCCTGCGACCAGAAGAAAAACAGCTTGTCGCGGTTCTTGTTGAAGTTGGTGCCGGGAATGATAACCGGCCCGCCAATCGTGCCGCCCCAATAATTGAAGCGATACCGCTGTTTGGGAATGTTGCGCAGATTATTGAAAAACTCGTTCGCGTTGAATTGCTCGTGGCGTTTGAAGTAAAAGCCGCCACCGTGAAAATCGCGTGTACCGTTTTTGATGACGACGTTGATGGTGCCGCCGGAACTGCGCCCGTACTCGGCCTGATAATTCGTCAGCAACACTTTGACTTCGCCAATCGCGTCGAGACCCGGCGCGAGATACGGCCCCAGTTGCGACCCCGTGTCGAGCGACGAAACGCCGTCCAGCGTCAGGTTGATCGTGCCGGGACGGCTGCCGTTGATGCTGATACCACCCAGATTGTTCCAGCCGGGCGCTTCGCGGTTCGACGTGTCCACCACGCCGGGCAACAGCTTGACCAACCCCATATAATCGCGGCCTTTCAGCGCGATGCTTTGAATTTGCTGTTCGTCAATCAATCCCGCGCGTTCGGCGCTCTCAGTCTTCACAAAGGTTTGCTCTGCCGTAATCGTGACGGTCTGACTGACATCTCCAACTTCGAGGGAGATTTTAGATAAAGGAACGCGTTCATTCGCGGTGACAGGAATGCCAACCCGCTCGAACCGCTTGAAGCCTGAGGCGGAAATGCTGACCTTATAGGTGCCGGGCAAGAGCTGAGTAACCACAAAATTACCCTGATCGTCTGAAACCACTTCGCGCACTTGCGCTGTTTCCTGATTGGTAATTTCGATTTTGGCATTTGCCACTGCGGCCCCGCTCGCATCCACCAGCGAGCCGGAAATCTGCCCTGTCAGGCCTTGTGCGCTGAGGCCAACGACCAAGCCAACTAAAAGAAAGCAGAGTAGGATTAACTGAAAATATCGCTTTTCTTGTCTATGGGTCATAAACTCTCCAATCCGTAGATTGCTGAAAAAACAGATAAAACGCCCTTCGTTTTATGTGACGAAAGACGCGTTAGATTGATTTGTGCAAGATCTGCGTGAGCAGCTTATCTTCCCAGCATTGAGCGGTTTTTCGGTTGAGCCGCTTCTCTATTCTTTAGATAAGTTTTCTGAAATATTAGGGATGTAATCGAACTCGTAACCCAGTTCTATTCGTTATCGCTAGGCAGAAGCTCTTCTATGACTTCTGCCTTCCATTCGATTAGTGATTTGCGAACCAATGTGGCTAATTTTACCTTATTTAATCTTTGGAGCGAATCAACAATTTCTTCGTGAGTTGCAGCGCTTTCCAAATAAGAGTCGCGCGCACGACGATTCCGAATCACGAAAAATGCGAAAAGTGGAACGACCAGGCGTTCCAAACAATCGAACAAATAATCATTCCCAGACATCGCCCAGAGCTTGCGGTGAAAGGCCAGGTCCTTTTCATAGAAAAGGTCTAGGTCTAAGGCTTCAGCCGCGCTCCGCATTTGCGCAGTAATATCGCGCAATTCAGCAATGTCTTCCACTGTCACACTATCTTTCGCCCATTGCACCGCAATGGTCTCCAGTTCAACGCGGAGCCGAAAAATCTGCTCTACGCTGCTCCGTTCCAGCCGAGTTACCGTAGTGCCCTTGTATGGAATCTTCTGGACATAGCCCTGATGTTCTAATTCAATGAGCGCTTCACGCACCAATGGAATGCCAGCACCTAGCTGATGTGCCACACGGCTCTCAACAATCGTGTCACCCGGATGCAATTTCCCGGTCAGGATTGCCTCTTTGATAGAAGCGACGACCTGATCTCGCTTGGAAATCGGTTGAATAAGCTGCAAGACGCTTCGGCTCATTTCATTCTCAGGTTGTCTGGTACTGCCTATTTCTGAAAGATGCGTTTGAATAAGACCAGATCATCTTATGATCTGCAAATATGTCTGTCAATCGCCTCTTTGCTGAATTCGCTTTTTCCAACGCAGATCACGTATATTTTGAGCGTCTAATTTGGTATTCGTTTCTTGAAGTGCGACAATCAAATCATCCATGAAAAATGTTCTAAACAGATGTCTATTGCCAGATCAATCGTCAAGGTACGGGGTTGCCAGCGCCAGCTTGAAATGTCTTTTTTTATTGGCATTTTTACTTGTTTGCCTGCTCGCCTGTCGTCAAAGTCAAACGGCTGAGCCTCCGGCAAACCCCATCGGCACGGCGATAGCGATTGCAGCGCCTCTCGGCCTGCCTCCGGTCCCCGTACCCGCAACGAATATGCCGACGGCTGAAGCGATTGCGCTGGGTCGCAAGTTGTATTTTGATACGCGGCTTTCCAGTGACAACACATTTTCCTGTGCCAGTTGTCATAGCCCTTATATTCGGTTTTCAGATGGATTACAGGTCGCGAGTGGAGTGCGAGCGCAACGCGGCACCAGAAACACACCGACGGTACTAAATGCCGTCTATCGCCAAACACAATTTTGGGATGGCCGAGCTAGAAGCCTCGAACAACAGGCAAGTATGCCAATTGCCAATCCCATAGAAATGGATCTTCCGCATGAGCTTTGCGTAACCAAACTCAGTGCGATTCAGTCCTATCAAGACGAGTTTGCCAAGGTCTTTGGGCCAGGTCGTATCACGATGGATAAAATAGAAAAAGCGATTGCCACTTTCGAGCGAACGTTGCTCAGTGGGAATTCCGCCTTTGATCGTTATCAATTTGGCGGAGACAAGACTGCGATGAGCGTTGCGGCCATTCGTGGTCTTGCAATCTTCAGCGATAAGAATCGGGGCAATTGTACCGTCTGCCATACGATCAACGAGAAGTTTGCATTGTTTACCGATGACAAGTTTCACAACCTTGGCGTCGGGATGAATGCCAGTGGAGAGCTGACGGATTTGGGAAGATTTGAGCAAACAAAAATCGAGGCTGATCGCGGGGCATTTCGGACGCCCAGCCTGCGCAATGTTGCCAAAACAGCACCGTACATGCACGATGGCAGCCTGAAAACACTTCGAGAAGTCATTGATTTTTATATTGGCGGCGGCAATTCCAATCCGCAATTAGATAAAGACATGAAACCGATCAAGCTCTCAGCCCAGGAGCGCGATGATCTCATCGCTTTTCTGGAAGCCTTGACAGGTGAACTACCACCGAACGCTGAAGCTCCCGGCAAGGAATGATGCATGATGCGTGTGACTCAAACTAATCAAAAACGCGCCCTCCCTTTTATATTCTTACCACTTGGATTGCTGCTCTGTTGTCAATTCGTCGGCTGTACGAAATCACCAACACCTGCCAATCAAGCTGAAACAAAACCCGCGTGGTTTAAAGTAGACACCAAAACAGCGGGTGAGATTTCAGGCAAGATTCTTTTTTCGAGCAAGAAACCTGCCTCAAAAAAAGTGGACATGGAAAGTGATCCGCAATGCGCCAAGCTCCATCCCAACGGGCAGACCGATGAAGTGATTGCAGTCAATAATAACGGCACGCTCGCCAATGTTTTCGTCTACATCAAAAAAGGACTGGAAGATAAACAGTTTGAGCCACCCACAGACTCTGTGGTGATAGACCAGAAAGGCTGTTGGTTCGGCCCGCGCGTCTTGGGGGTTCAGGTTGGCCAAACGTTGAAGGTTACGAACTCTGATCCGGTCACGCATAACATTCACCCGCTGGCACAGGTCAATCGGGAGTGGAATCAAAGCCAATCGCCTGGCGCGGAAGCCTTCACCCGCAAATTCACCCAGCCCGAAGTGATGATTCGAGTGAAATGCAATATTCACGGCTGGATGCACGCCTGGATTGGGGCCGTCGCCCATCCATATTTTGCGGTGACGGGCAATGACGGTTCATTTCAACTCCGCAATGTTCCACCGGGCACTTACACTATCGAAGTGTGGCAGGAAGAATTAGGAAAGATGGAACAACAAGTAACGCTGGCACCGTCTGGCAAAAATGACCTTGTCTTCAATTTCAAAGGAGAATGATTTTCATGAAAAAGCCCCTTTTCATTGTGGCTTGTGGCCTGATCGTACTGGCAACGGCCTGCACGAAAACGCAAACAACCAATCCACCACCCGCCCAAACTGCCGCTTCTACTGCCCCCGCAGCAATCCCGGAATGGAAATCTGGCTATCGCGTCTTCGTGACAAACGAAACGTCCGGCGATTTAAGCATTCTGGATGGAACAACATTCGATGTGATCGCAACAATTCCTTTGGGTAAGCGTCCACGCGGGATTCACGCCAGCCCCGATCAAAAGACGATTTATGTCGCTTTAAGCGGTTCGCCGCTGGCACCTCCCGGAGTGGATGAAAGCACGTTGCCACCGCCGGATAAAAGCGCTGACGGAATTGGTGTTTTTGATGTTGCGACCAACAAAATAATTCGCGTTCTTCCCGGCGGCTCAGACCCTGAAAATTTTGATATTAGTCGTGATGGCTCCACGATCTTTGTCTCGAATGAAGATGTCGCAGGCATCAGCTTTGTTGATGTAGCCACAGGGAAAGTTGGTAAGACGGTCAAAGTCGGCGGAGAACCAGAAGGCGTGACACTGGCTCCAAACGGCAAGTTTGTGTATGCAACCTCTGAAGAGGATGGCACTGTTGCGGTGATTGATGTCGCCAAACAGAGCCTCGTCAAGAGCATCAAAGTCGGTCGCCGTCCACGCAACATCGTATTCCTGCCAGATGGTTCGCGGGCTTATGTGAATGCAGAAAACGATGGCACGATTGCCATGTTTGATCCCGTCAAGAACGAAAAGCTCCAAGACATCTCGCTCGGCGCAGCAGGCGAAATCAAGCCGATGGGATTGGTGTTATCGCCGGACGCGAAACATTTGTACGTGAGTACGGGACGCGGCAAAAAAGTATTTGTGGTGGACACAACCACAAATAAACCTACGGGCTCTTTTGAGGTAGGTACGCGTCCCTGGGGAATTGGGGTTTCGCCGGATGGAAAAACGCTCTTCACAGCCAATGGCCCATCCAATGATGTTTCCGTAGTGGACGTGGCAAATCAGAGTGTAACGAAGAAGGTTAAGTTAACGGGAAGCCCCTGGGGCGTTCTGATTCTCAACAAATAACTATTCAAAGTATAACTAAAGCAGAAGACCGCACGCAGTCAGAGCCACATTAAGGCACGTTGTGACGCCCTGACTGCGTGCGGTCTTCTGCACTCGCCTTTTGACTAAAAGTTGAACTGGTCAATATTTCCCTTGTTGAAGATGAAGGGAGCGCCAAGGATCACTTCATCTCCCTGCACCGCTACTTTCCCTTTGCGTCCGGCGCTCAGTTCCTGCACACCCACTTTCAGCGATCCGTCATTTACGGCTTTTGAGGACTGCACGACCAGATAGCCAAGATCAAGTGTGTTCCAAAGGATCACGCTTTCAATCACTCCTTCGTGAACAAATGATTTGCAGAGGCTGGGTAATGACAACCCCATCACCTTGACATCCTTGCGACCGGATTGCTTGACGGCTTCCGCCGCACCGGGCACCGCAGGCGCAGAAATTCCCATGATCAGCTTCACATTCGGATTCGTCTTCATGATGTTCTGTGTTTCAGTCGCCGCGCGATCTCGGTCATCATCGCTGGGCTGAATCCCGACTAACTTTAGATTTGGATATTTTTCAGCCAGTCGCGCTTTGATGTGCTTAATCCACTCGTTCTGATTTGCGGCGCTCAAGCTCCCCGTGATCACGGCAAATTCGCCTGAACCATTCATCATGCGTGCCGCCTCATCCACCAGCGTATAGCCAATGCCTTGCGGTGTAGCCTGATTGATAAAAAAGTCGCGCGCATCTCTCTCCGCATCCGCGTCCCAGGTTAGCACCTTGATGCCTTTCTGGCGGGCTTTGCGAAGGACGGTGGAAATGCCTTCGCGATTGCTGACGCTGACGGCTATCGCATCCACACCGCGAGTAATCCATGCTTCGACGACTTCGTTCTGTTTGGCAGGATCAAGATCAGTTGGGCCATCCCACAGCAGTTCGATGCCCAGTTCTTTCGCGGCTTCTTCAGCGCCCTGGCGACAACTGGCAAAATAGGGATCGCCTTTGGCTTTCGGCATGACCGCCACAGTTAACTTACGACTTGTATTCGTTGGGGTTGTGTTGTTGGCAGTGGCAATTGTAGATACACCTCCGACAGGTTGCAGCGAACGAACCAGCATCCAATTGCTGCCAGCAACAATCAGGGCAGCCGCAATAATGACGGCACTTAAAATGGCAACGTGTGAATTTTTCACTTCTAAATCCTCGCTAAGAATAGATTGAGATACTGCGGTAACAGGGCGAGCCGCGCGGCGATGGGCATAGCGATCAATCAAAATCGTAGACAGCAACAAGACGCCCGTCAGGATGCCTGCAAGTTCCGCAGGTTGACCGCTCAGGCGCAAACCATTTTGCAAGATGATCAGCGCAAACAAACCCAGCACGGTGCCCATGACGGTCCCGCGTCCGCCATAAATTGACGTACCACCCAACACGACTGCCGTGATCGCCATCAGTTCATACCCGGTGCCCGCATCCGATTTCGCCTGCCCCAGATGCGCAACATAAATCAGAGCAGCCAGGCTTGAGATCAAGCCTGAGACGACATAGACCCACAACAATCGTCGCGCGACAGGGACTCCGGCATAGCGCGCACCTTCAGCCGAAAAGCCGATTGCATACAAGGTTCGCCCGTAAATACTGCGATGGAGCCACCACCAGATTCCGATAATCGCAATGAGCAGGACGAATAACTGTGGTGGAACAATGCCGCCTAAATATCCCTGCCCAAGAAAGAGAAATTCATCGGGAAAGCCGCGATAGGTTTCGAGACCACGCGTTAAGCCTTCGGCCAAACCACGGTAAAGAGAAAATGTGCCAAGCGTGACGATCAGTGGCGGCAGGTTCAAATAGGCAATCAAAATCGCATTTAATCCGCCTCCCAGAATGCCCAGCAACAGCGTCGCCAGTGCAGCAAGTGGTAAAGGCAAGTGCGCATCGTGCCATAACCCGCCGAGAACCACGGCGGACAATCCCATCATTGATCCCACAGATAAATCAATGCCACCTGTAATAATGACAGGCGTCAGTGCTAAGGCAAGCAGACCGATCTCAACGCTGAGTCTGACAATCTCGAATCCATTGCTGGTCGTCAGAAAATTATTGCCCGTGATGCTGAAAATCACACATTCAAACAACAGCACAAGCAATAAAGACCATTCCTGATTGGGGAACAAGCGGAGATGCAGAGGCGGGATAGATTGTAGTGTGCGTGGTGCTGTATCGGGGGTCGTGCCAGCCATTTTCTATTTTGCCCTCCCGACTGGAATCGTTGCATTACGCTGCTTGCCAAATCCGAAATCTGCGCTTCGCAATCGGCTGAACACAATATCAGACGCCAGCGCAGCCAGAATAATTGCGCCTTGAATCGCCTTTTCCCAAAAAGGATTGATCCCCGCAAAGGTCAGTGCGGTTCCAATCGTGCCGAGCAGAGCTGTCCCAATCAACGTCCCAATCAACGTGCCGCGTCCACCTGTGATTGCGGTTCCACCGACGACCACAGCGGCTATCGCTTTCATCTCCAATCCAAGCCCTGAGTTGCTCGGAATTGAGCTGAAGCGAATGGAGTTCAGCAAAGCGGCCAGCCCCGTCAATGCCCCCATCAACATGAAAACTGAAAGCAGAACCTGTGGCGGATTTACTCCTGCAAGCCGTGCTGCTTCGGCATCAGAACCGACAGCATAGACCGCACGGCCAGCCCCCAGATTTCTTAACGCCCATCGAAATAAAAACAAAATTGCTATCGCCACAATCACGATCACTGCCTGTCCCATCGTTTGCCCAACTCCAAACCATTGAAACGCAGCGGGCAATCCCTGCACCCACGCACCTTCTGTGATCCACCGTAAGGCGTCTCGCCAAATGACCAGGGTTGCCAACGTCACAACAATCGCGGGCATTTTGAAATAAGCCACCAGCGCTCCATTTACAGCTCCAAACATGGCACCGATCAAAGGCACCAGCAACAACAGGAGCGGAACCGGAATGCCCATTTTGGCTAAACCACCGGCCAACATACTGCAAACGGCAAACTGCGAGCCGACAGAAATATCAATCTGCCCGGTGATGATGACCAACGTCATCCCAATTGCCACAATCAACACAGGCGCATTCGTCACTGCCAGATCGCGCCAGTTCGCACCATTAAAAAAAGACGGAGCGACAATGCCGACAAACACAAGCAATGCGACGTACGCACTCAAGGCCGCCAATTCGCGCTGATGGCGGGCTACGTTGAAATTGAAAAAAAATGAATTCGGCATATCGTTGAAATGAGTACCGCGCCAGCTTGAGTGCGCAGGAGAGCTAATTCACCGACTGATTATCGGAGTGCTGAAGTTCGTCCGCACTGTGACCAAGTGCCAGGGACAACACATTTTGCTGTGTGGCTTCGTGCCGATTCAAAACAGCAACAACGGTTCCCGCGTGCATTACTGCGATGCGGTCGCTCATCCCCAGCACTTCTGGCAATTCGGAGGAAATCATCAGAATCGCAATCCCCCGCCCCGCCAGTTCACACATCAAGGCATGAATTTCTGATTTTGCCCCCACATCAATCCCTTGCGTTGGTTCATCCAGAATCAAGACGCGCGGATCAGTCGCAAGCCAACGACTGAGCGCAACTTTTTGCTGGTTGCCGCCAGATAAAGTAGCAACGGGCGCAAATGTAGTCGGAGTCTTGACCGCAAACCGATTGACGTACTCGACAGCCAATGAGCGCTCCTGATTGAAGTTCAAGGAACCAAACCGGGCGATACGATCCAACGTGGCAAGCGTGATATTTTGACTGATTGGTAAGTCAAGCACGACCCCATGTCGGCGGCGGTCTTCGGGCACGTAGGCAATCCCATGCTGAATCGCTTCAGCGGGTGAATGAATACGAATCTTTTCTCCGTTCAAGAAAATCTCGCCTTCATCCGCTGGCGTCAATCCAAAGAGCGTTCTGGCAAGCTCAGTGCGCCCCGCTCCAACCAGTCCAGCCAGTCCCAGAATTTCGCCCGCGCGCACGGTCAGACTAATATTGCGTACATTTGCCGCCTGACTGCCCACTGATTGCAATTCAAGCACGACCTCGCCAATTGGCACTTCGGTTTTTGGAAACACAGCCGACAGTTCGCGACCGACCATCAGGCGAATCAATTCCTGCCGGTCTACCTCACGCATCAGTCGCGTTTCAATCGTGTTGCCATCGCGCAAAACGGTGACGCGATCCGCAATCAAAGGCAATTCTTCCAGCCGGTGTGAAATGTAGATAATGCCGACGCCGCGTTCTCGTAATTCATGAATCACACGAAATAAATTCTGCGTGTCTTCCTCTGAAAGCGAGGCAGTGGGTTCATCCATGATCAGAACCTTTGCTTCCGCGCCCAATGAACGCGCGATCTCGACCAGTTGTTGTTCTGGCATGGAGAGTTCGCCTGCCAACGATTCAGGGTGAATCCTTGCTCCGACCTGTGCCAAAAGGGTTTCTGCCCTCTCACGGCGCGCACGCCAATCAATTGGCTTCCACCATCCGTTGCGCTCCATGCCAAAAGCAATATTTTCGGCGACTGTCAGTTCTGGGAACAGTGCAGGCTGTTGATAAATGGCGGCAATGCCCAACGACCTGGCGAGTTGCGGCGAGTTGCCCACAATGGCCTGTCCGTTTAGCGATAATTCTCCGCTGTCGGGTTCAACGGCACCCGTAATTATTTTTATCAGTGTGGATTTGCCCGCTCCATTTTCACCGATCAGCGCATGAACCTCTCCCGCGAGCAATTCAAATGAAGCCGACTTGAGCGCCTTCACACCCGCATAGGATTTGGTAACGTGAGATGCTTTTAGCAAAACATTATCTGCCATTCGAGCGATTTGATGTTTTTCGTTATAGCCCAATTCTTCTAACTTCAGGACGATTCACCTTCAGAAAATCATCCTGAGCCGAATAATGTTTTATGATTCCCGCGAATCGTTGAGGTGTTGCTTTCAGGAATCCTTGTATCAAGTGTCCCGCAGTCTATGCAACCCAGAGGCAGGCAGGAGCGAAAATTATCGAACAGATTTTTATCAGTTGGCGTAGTCGAAAATAGCAGCTGCTCAATCCGATGTGCTCTTTCTCATCCCTGATAAAGAAGAGTCGTGGTTTAGTTGGCTTTCCAAACTCCAATGCCTAAACACAGCCAGCCGACCAAAAATGCAACACCGCCCAAAGGCGTAATTGCGCCTAACCATCGAACCCCGCTTAAAGTTAACAAATAAAGGCTCCCAGAGAACAAGACTGTCCCGATAAGAAAACACCATCCACTTAGAGTGGCGAGCGAAGATGGCCATTTCGTCAGTACCCAGGCAACCGCAATGAGGCCAAAGGCGTGATACATCTGGTATCGCACGCCGACCTCAAATGTCGCCAGCATATCCGCGCTCAATCGAGTTTTCAGGGCATGCGCCCCAAACGCCCCTGCCGCAACGCCAAGACAGGAAGAAAGCGCACCGAGTAGAAAGAACACCCGTTCCATAAAGAATTATTCCTTTTTTAATTAATCGTGATGTGTAAGAACGGATTGTAACCCACCAGGCACAATCACAACATCCGATGTCGGCAGGAAAGTGAGAATTGCGAGCGGAGAGGGAGCAAGCGTCAAAGCTTTCGGGCTGATGCTAAGTATCAACATCAGCCCGAAAATTCAGGTGGTCAATCATATTGGTTTCTCTGGCTGGAAAATGACCAGGCGCTATGATCATGCAATTCCCGAAGTTGAACGGCCAATTCCATCGCCACCATGTGATGCCGTAACTCGTTCTTCATTGTGATTCGTCATGTTTGAAGTCAATTGATTTCCCAAATAAGAAACCGCAGCTTTAGCGACCCAAGACGTAGCGAGCACCAAGAGAGGCGAGCTTGGTTTTGAATGATTTAATCCGACCGCATCGAACTGACCGCGAACACGATCCGTCACGTCCTCGATTGTTTCTGATAAGGCTTCCAGGATTCGTTCGCTGGGCGTGGGTCTGGGTTTGAAGATTCCCGAAACGACAACTCCCAGGCCGAAAGCAATTCCCAGAGAAGCAATAGGATAATCAGAAATATACTCTCGCCAATCTAAAGTGCGATGCACGCGATCACTAATCTTATCTACTGTTTCAGTGATAGATTCACGCCGCGCCGCAATATTCTGACGAAGCTCTTCCGTCGTTTGATCTACAGAATTTTCTTCATAAGATGTACGGGTTGCTAGGTTATGTCTTTCAACCATTCTTTGTTTTCCTCCAATGTCCTAAGAGTCTTTTCCGGTTTGAGATTTAAGTTGCTTAATTCACTTGCCCCAAGCAAAAGAATCACGATTCCGATGACTGCCAATCCCGCACCAGTGATGACAGCTGCCAGCCAAGGCTCTACATGCGTGCTTAGCCATAAGACAATCGCACTACTGAAGGATAAAAAGGCGACAAAGCTGATTACCCCGCCAAAAGCCAACAAGATCAAAGCGCTCTTGTACAATTTGGCCTTTTCGCTGATTTCTTGTCGTGCCAGACGAAACTCGTCCTGTACCAAGCCAGCAGAGTGTGCAACTAAATCGCCTAACAAATCGCCTAACGATTCTTGTGGTTGTTTCTTTTGCAGGACTTGTCCAGTTTCACGTGTCATCATTGTTCTCACCTTCTCCCCCTCACCATTGCTAGTAGTTAGCGGTGAGGGGGAGCGACTAGGAAGCCTTTACTTATTTCTCATCGCTTCTTTTTGAGTATCGAGTCAAGGTATTTGGGAATGCACGAATTTCAGCCGGGGCATTCACCTTGTTTTCGCGCAGAATGTCTTTTGCAGAGGTGCCAGCACCATAGGCATCGCGCATGTCACCATCATCCTGATTAATGACCACGCCTTTTAGTTCCAGACCTGCGAATAACCCTTTACTTCGAGAGTAGGAAAGGATCTGGGCATTTAACATCGCATCTGTTTCTGCACCTGCTTGTCGTCCAACGGGGCCTGCTGCAACCGAAGCGTCGGCTCCCATCGTAAATTTATTTTTCAACAGACTATTCACGCCATCTTTGTTCATGATCAAAAAGACAAAGTCCGTTGACTGTGCTCCAATTTGCAAACCAAAGCTACCGCCGCCCAGATTGAAATACGCTGGCGCGCTCCAGCTATTACCAACACGACAGCTTGCCACACCACGACCTCCGCGACCGCCCACAATAAACCCTGCCTTAATTACATCAGGAAAAACTGCGATACATTCGGCTTTGTCCAACAACTCTTGTGGAATCGCTTTATCTGGCGCACCCATGATTTCGGTAAACACTTTCGCTGCTTTTTGAGATTGCTCAATTTCATCTTTAATATCCCGACCAGTAGGCCCGTCCTGTGGTTTCGTCTCGGTCGAAACAGCATGAGTTGATTCGATTTCTTGCCGCCCCTGACCAAGGAGCTGTGTGTTTGAGGTGAGAAAAAATAGACAGCTGATTGCCAGGACGATGATATTGATTGATTTCTGTTTCATAAGAATCCTCCATTCCGCTTGTAATGATCTGAAGATTACCCTGATACGGGGAACACTTTTCCACGCCGGATATTTTTGATCTATGCAATAGGCGGGCCAATGTTTTGAGTCCAAACAAAAGGCGACTGAGACTCTGACAAAACTTACCTGTAATGAACCGTTCTCCATCAAGACGATGCTATGGATACGCCTGATACAGCGTGTTTCCCCTGATAATCGCAGGATTTTTATGACCTGGATTGCACAATACAAAAAGTGATATAGAAAATGCCGTCACTTCAGCGATGGCTTAAAAAAAAGACTCCCGGCTGTTCTTCGGTCATACAAGGTGGATTCTGGTCATACATGAGGTGTGATGTAACACTAAGTTGCCCGTCTTTTACACCATATCTATACATCGTTCTATTCATTTCAGAATCTGAGAGCGCAATTGACCTGATCCAAATATTGCGATGTCGAGGATACAGCGGTGACGAATCCGCTTGGCATCAGGCTTGCAGTTAACTTTGTTGCAGATAGTTAATAATGAGGAGGGATGAGGTATGTCATCAGCACAATTAAAATCACTACAAGCTGCGGCGGGGATGGAATCCGCCCCGGAATGGATCACACTCAACGCGCTGCAACAATGTTTCGAGCTTTCCTTCCGCAAACTGGCATAGCGGCAAAATTGCTGTAATTCCTCGACAGCTTGCCAATGCTCGCGCGGGTCAGCGGACTTCAAACTTGCCGCAGCAGAATCGTAATTCACCAGCGATTCCGGCCCCGTTGGCCCACGCATCGCCCGCTGCATTTGCGAACGATGCAAATTGCGCAGCACGACAAACAAATATCCATCCAGATTTTCGACGGCCTTGAAATCTGGCGGGCTGAGCGTGAGTTGCACAAAAGCGTCAGGCACCAAATCTTCGGCTTGCGCGGCGCAATGGCCAGTCAAATGCAACGCCCATTCGAGCATCTGTTCGTAGCGTTGCAGGAACAACTCTTCGACAAATGCTTCCGTGCGCCTAATGGATTGGGCAACTTTGCGAAACATAGCGATTCTACTCAGAAAGAGGGAACGCTATGGCTTGAAGGCAGAATGAAACTTGAAAATTTAATGAGCTGTCGAAAATAGGCAGTGAATGAAGATAAAACCACGATGAACAGATGTCATCTCTTTTACGGTTTGGTCGTGCAAGTCGCCGTGTTCATCCTTTGCGTCAGACCAATACCAGCTCGACACCATATTGTCGCAAGGCGATTTGATAATCGTCTGCCAGTTGTGTGTCGGTGATTACTTGATTCATATCTAACAACGGAATGATGCGCGAGAGGCTGCGCTTGCCAAACTTGCTGGCATCGGCGACCAGAATTTTTTCGCGGGCGATTCGTGTCATGGCTTGGTTGACGCGCGATTCTTCCAGATTGGGCGTGCTGATGCCGAATTCCAAATCGCAGGCGTCAGCCGCCAAAAACAATTTATCAGCGGAAAAATGTTGCAGCATCTCTTCGGCAAAATGGCCGACGATGGAAAAGGCGTTGTCACGCAACACGCCGCCCAGCAACACGACGCGAATGCCGGGGACGCCGACCAATTCCATCGCGATGTTGACGCCGTTGGTGATGACGGTCAGATCGCGTTTGTCTTTGATGCGCTTGGCGATTTCCTGCGTCGTCGTGCCTGAATCCAGAATGATCGTTTCGCCATCGTGAATCAGTTCCGCTGCCGCCGCGCCGATGCGGCTTTTTTCCGCCGCGCGGGAACGATATTTTTCCTGCAAAGGAGTCTCGTTATTGACCGTCACAGGCAAAATCGCGCCGCCATGCGTTTTGCGCAAATGCCCGCGTTCGTGCAGTTCTTGCAGGTCGTTGCGAATGGTGACTTCAGATGTTTTTAGTTGCTGGCTTAAATCCTTGACGCGCACGCGGCCCTGTTGGTGCAAAAGGCTCAGGATTTGGTCGCGCCGTTCTTCAATCAACATAATTCAGTGTCCTCAATGCGGTTCAAGTTCATCACATTTCACCAGCGGGAGCAATCGCGCCACTTCTGACTTTTGAATTTGCCCCGGCAAGTCGGCTAGGCAATTCGCGGCGGCACTGGCGACGGCCAGCCGCAACGTTTCAGCGGTGTCCAACCCGCGCACGGCGGCAACGGCAAAAGCCGCCAACGTTGCATCGCCACAGCCAACGGTCGAGCGCGCAGCGACGTCAATGGATGAGGCCACCAAGGGCGTTGCGGCCTGCCCTTGCAACCAGATCAATCCGGCGCGTCCCAACGTAACGGCTGCGCTCGCGGCTCCGCGTGCAAGGCATTGGCGCGCGGCTACCAGCGCAGCTTTCGCGTCCGTAATGGCGAATCCGCTGAACGCCGCTGCCTCTTCTCGATTGGGTTTGACGAAGCTGGGCTGAGCCGCCAGCGCGTTGCCGAACGCATCGCCGCTGGTGTCGATCATGGTGCGGCATTCGCATTGATGCGCCATTTGGATGAGTTGCGCGTAAAGATAAGGCGGAGCGCCGGGCGGCAAACTGCCCGATAGCACGATGACGGCTTGCTGGCGATGTTGGGCAAACGATTCGTAACATACGCGCAGCATTTCATTGCACTCGGCGGCGGTGACTGCGCCACCGGGTTCGAGAATTTCGGTGACGGTATGTCGGTCGTCAATAATTTCGAGGTTGATGCGCGTGGCGCTGCGAGTGCGGACGGGAATGACAGGGATGCTCAGTGCTTCCAGCCCGCGCACGCACGCCGCGCCGGTTGTGCCGCCGGAAAATCCGATCCATTGCACGGCTTCACCCAAAGCGCGGGCGGCCATTGCCACGTGCGCGGCTTTGCCTCCGGGGGCCGCCACGACGGACGAAGCGCGATTGACGCCGCCTGTTTGCAAACGTTCGATGCGCAAGCGGCGATCAATCGCAGGATTGGCGCTGATGCAGAGGATCATCGGGAAAAGCGGGGAAAGTCTGGAGAACTCTTGTGAAGCCGTAGAAAGAAGAAGGTCGTCAGACTTCCCCAGACTTCCCCAGACTTTCCTAGACTTCTCCCAACTTCTCCAGACCATTCCTTAAAACGTCAGGCGCAAGGTCAGACGAATGGTGCGCCGACTGTCAATGCCTTCCTGATTGAAGCTGTCGAAGAAGCGGCCAAAATCAGGATTGCGGTCGAGAAAATCCAATTCCGGTTTGAGCGTCGTCGGATTCACTTTCAGATACATCGTTCCGAGCCAGGCGTAATACTGATCGGCAGTCGGCGGACGCATCGGATGATTGAAGATGTTGTTGAATTGCCCGCCCAAACGCAGCCGGAACCGTTCGCCCAGGCGGAATGATTTATCCAAGCCCAAATTCATGCCCCACGCGCCCGGCCCTTTCAGCAAGTTGCGTTTGGCTACGTTGGCATTGTCGAACAGGTCTGCGCCCAGCGGCGGAGCGCTAAACGCATCGGGGTTAAAGAAACGGTCGCCGCTGCGCACTTGCGCGTTGCCGCTCACAACGGGGCGGAACGTGGTGCCACCGAAACCGCCAATCGCATCCACTGAACCGCTGAAAATGTTGCCGGGCAACACCGGATCGCAGTTGCCGCAATCCCAATACGGCGTGAAGCCGAAGCCGCTCTTGGCAAACATATTCCACGACACTTGCCAGCCGCCGATGAGCGCATCCACCGCAGTCGGAACATCCGCGCCAAACTTGCGGCCTTTGCCAAACGGCGATTCGATAATGCCGTAAGCGATAAAACGATGACGCGAGATAAAAGCTTCAGTGCCGAAATCGTTTTCGGGTTTGAATTGGTTATAAGCCGTGCCGCCCAAGCTGGCATTGCCGGTGTCGGGCGCGCTCGACTTTTGATCAAGCAAGGTGTAACTGAGATTGAACGTGAAGCCGTTCGCCAGGCGGCGATTGACTTCAAATTGCATCGCGTGCGAGCGACCGCGTCCGATGTTGCCGTAAGTCAGCATGTAACTGCCCAAATCGGGATAGGGCAGCCGCGCCAAATCAGCAGGCGAATAATCGCAATCCTCACCCGGCGTACACGGCGTGATGCCATCGCCTGTGGTCGTGCCAAAGGGCTTATCGTTCGGCGCGAGCATGTTCAAATCAATGCCGGAAATCAGCCCGCTCAACCGCGTCCCCAAATAGGAAGCGCGCACCGCCAGTTGCCACGGCAATTCACGCTCAAAGGTGACGTTGTATTGCTGAATGCGCGGCGATTTGAGATTGAATGGCACCGCGTTCACGTCGGGCGTTGAACCGACCGAACGCACCGTGCCGCCGCTGAAGGGCGTGACGCCGTGCGGATTGATGCCACCCGGCCAACCGCCCAACGGCGTTGCGGTCGAAGTCGCTTTGGTGCGGCCTTGGTTGAAGCCGACCGACGCCATTGGATCACGAATGCCTTGTGCGGCGGACGTGGGATAAAAGATGCCGTAACCGCCGCGTATGACGTTCTTGTCAGCGATGCGCCAAGCCGCGCCGAGCCGTGGCGCGAGGTTGTTTTTATCCGCATTAACGAGGCCGCGACTGACACCGACCTCACTGGCCGTCGCCGCGCCGTAAGCAATCATGCGCGGATCAATCTTGGCGAGCGCTGCTTGCGAAGGCACGACGAAACGTCCGAGCCGCCCGTTGGATGCTTTGAACGTCGGATCGAAATTCACCAGCAAATCATTGCGTTCGATGAACGGCGTGATGAGTTCGTAACGCAATCCCAGATTCAGGGTCAGGCGCGGATGAATCTTGTAGTCGTCCTGCACAAAGAATCCGTGTTCCCAGTTGTAAACATCCATCGGCGTGCGCAGCTTGTCTACATAGGCCGCCGTCGTCGCGGGCAGGCCGATCAGGAAGCGCGTAAAGCGATCTGTCGCGGCTCCGGTTGAATACGTCAGCAAGCCGCGCGGATTGCCGCGATTGTTGGCAAAGCCGTCGAGCGCCGAATTGAACACCGTGTCGAAGCCGCCTTTGATTGTGTGTTGTCCGCGAATCCAGGTCAGCGTGTCGCCAAAGGTGTAAAGCTTTTGATCGAGTGGGCGAAAGGTGTTGCGCCCGCCCGTGCCGAACGTGGCGAAGCTGCCGCCAAAGTTGATGCCGACGTGACCGTATGTGTCCCGCGCGTTTTCGCCGACCACGCCGTAATAGGCTGCGATGTCGCTGTCATCGAAACCGAGGCCTTTCAAAAAGCCTGTCGGCGTCGTGTTGCTCGTGCGGTAGAGGAATTGGAAGTTCAAACCGCCGCGCGCTTCATTCACCAGATTGCTCGAAAAAACGTGCGTGTGCGAAACCGAGAGCGTGTGGTTTTTCTGGTCGTTTTGCGTCAAGCCAAGACCGATGTAAGGAGCCGCCACCGCTGCCGTCGCTTGTTGCCGTGGCTGAATGTTGTAAATCACGGCGAATTTGTCTTTGTCGGTCAATTCGTGGTCAATGCGCAACGTGCCGAGATCGCGCGTGATGCGTCCGCTGAGATTCTCGAAATAATCTACCAACCGACCGTTCGCCGCATTGATCGGCGCGTTCACGCTGGTCGCGGGAAAGTAAGTTTTGATGAGTGCCGCCGTCGCGGGGTTCAGCAAGCGCGTGGGAATCGTCACGAAACGTCGCGTGCCGTTCACCAACACCGTATTGCTGGCGAGTTCCGCCGCCGTCAGTGTAACCTCGGTCGGCACGACGGGCTTGGCCGCGTCGCTGACTTTAGAAAAATCACCGGTATACAAACTCGCATGCGGCAACGTCGTGTTGCGAAAACGCACGGGGCTAACATCCCAGCGCCGTTCATACGCCGCCATAAAAAACGTCTTTTTGCTGAACGGAACCGGGCCGCTGAAACTGCCGCCGGTTTCGTTCAGGTTGAAATACGGCTTCGGGAACGTAGCCACCGCCGGAGAAGGCGTGAATTGCGATTGTCCGCGTTTGTCACCGATTGACCACGCCGCCAGCGATGAATTCTTGTTGTTGTAAAATAGCGAGCCGTGATAATCCTTGCCGCCGCGCCGCGTTTCGACGCGCACGTTCGCCACGCCCGCATATTCCGCCGTGAAATTATTCGACAACACAACCAATTCGCCGATGGTTTCAAACGACGGCTGGCTGGAAGTCGGTTGCCCGAAAATACCGCCGTTCGTGCGTTGCCCGTCCAGCGAAAAACTCGCGCCGTAACTTTGCGAGCCGATGAATTTGAAAGAGCCGTCACCATTGCCTTGCGTGATATTCGGGTTCAGATACAGAAACGAATAGATGTCGCGGCTGTCACGCGGCAATTCCAGAATTTCGCGCGAAGTGATTTGCGTGCTGACGGTCGGCGTTTCCTGATTGATGAACGTCGCTGCCGTGATTTCGACGGTTTCGCTGGTAGCGCCGATTTGCATTTCGACATCGGCGCGCGCCGTGTCGCCACCGCGCAGGATGACCTGATTCAAAGTTGCGGTTTTGAAACCCTGCGACGAAACCGTCACCTTGTATGCGCCAGAATTCAAGGCGGCGATTTCATACGTGCCGGATTGATCAGAAACGGCTTCGCGTTTCAAATCCGTCGTCAGGTCGGTGAGTTGCACTTTGGCTCCGGGGACGACCGCGCCGCTGCTGTCAGTGACAGTGCCGCGAATCGTGCCCAAGCTGGTTCCTTGCGCCCAAGCCAGCCCCACGCTGCCAAACAGGCACAGGGCAAGCAGAATCGCGCGCCTTTTTATGCGGAAGATGCGCTGTGTGTTGATCATATACTGGCTCCTTCTTGAGAGGTAGGGGTTAGTGATAACGGGCAGATCGTCGTGATTCGACCAAGTCATCTGCGCGACAAAAAAGTTCAAAGGCAGAAGCCCGCACGCAGTAAGGGCGCGAGATTCAATAACGTCGAATTTTTAAGCCAACGCCCTTACTGCGTGCGGGCTTCTGCATCGCCAGGCAAACATCCGGGACGAAATCCAAATGCGGACTGGCAGTCCGCGCCACATGAAAAGTTTTCTGACATCAGGCAAGTGCTCCCAAATTGCACACGCGCATTTTGGCTGCTGAGACCGCTTCCACCGCAGCAATCGCCGGGGCGAACGTACGGCGCAAATCAATTTCATCGCTTTGCAGCAACGATTGCTTGACGGCGCGCGTGAAAGCGTTTTTGAGTTCGGTGCCGAAATTGATTTTGCGAATGCCGTCCGCAATCGCCTGTTGCAACAATTCATCCGGCACGCCTGAGCCGCCGTGCAACACCAGCGCCGTGTGACCCACTGCCGCGTGAATTTCCCGCAAGCGCGCGAAATCGAGCCGCACTTCGCCTTGATAAAAACCGTGCGCAGTGCCGATGGCGACGGCGAGCGCGTCCACGCCGGTTTCCTGCACAAAACGCGCGGCATCGGCGGCGCGGGTAAAAAATTGCGCGAAATCCTGCGGCGGCGTGTCTTCGTTATGGGCGACGTGGCCGAGTTCGCCTTCGACGGAAACATTCTGCGCGTGCGCGAGTTCAACCACGCGGCGCGTGAGCTGGACGTTTTCGGCGAAAGGCAATTTTGATCCGTCAATCATCACCGAACTGTAGCCCGCTTCGATGCAACGCGCGGCGAGTTCATAGCTCGCGCCATGATCAAGATGTAAGGCTACGGGCTGTGTGATTTCGGCAGCAGCCGTGCGTGCCATCGCCACTGCCATTTGCAATCCCAAATAATGAATCGTCGCTTCAGTCGTTTGCAGAATCAGCGCGCAACCCGCCGAGTTGGCTGCATTGATGTGCGCGCGCAACGTCTCGGCGTTGTAAAAATTGAGCGCCGCCACAGCACAGCCTGACCGTTGCGCCGCATCGAGCAAGACGCGGCTGGGAACCAATTCTGCGTGATGTGTGGCGATGGTCATTGCGGCTTTTGTCCTTGTAAAAACGCGGTCAATTGCGCGGCATCGGGTTGACCTGCCGTGCCGCCTGCTTGCAGGGCTGACAGCGCTCCGCAGGCGTTGCCCAGTTCCAAACAGGCGCGCAATGGTTGCCCCGCCAAATATCCGTGAATGAAGCCCGCCGCAAACGAATCGCCTGCGCCCGTGGTGTCCACAGCGTTGATGGCGAAGGCGGGAACGAATTGCTCTTCGCCGTCCTTGATGGCGGCTGCGCCTTTGGCACCGAGCTTGATCACCGCGCAGGAAACTTGTTCGCCCAGTTGTTGCAGCGCCTGATTGATATTGGTTTGTTTGGTCAATTGTTCGGCTTCGCATTCGTTGACGAACAGAATGTCGGTGCAAGCGATGACTTCGCGCAATTCCTCTTTCCAGCCCAACGCCGGGTCGGCATTCGGGTCAAACGAAGTCGTCAGACCGCGTTGGCGCGCCGCCGTGAAAAGTTGCGGAAACGACGGTTGCAATTTCTCCTGCAAAAAATACGAAGTCATGTGCAAGTGCTGATGCCCATCCAAAATCGCGGGCGAAATCTGCTCGCCGGTCAGTTCGGCAATTGCGCCCAAATACGTCACCAACGCGCGGTCACGTGGCGTGCTCAGCGAAAGCGTGACGCCAGTGGTCAGGTGCGGCGTTTGGCTGACTTTGTCGGTCGCAATGCCAACCCGTTGCAGCATTCGCAAACAAAACTCGCCAAACTCGTCTTCCCCAATTTGACTGACGAATGTCACCGCGTGACCCAGCCGCGCGATCCCGCAAGCAAAGATCGCCGACGCGCTGCCCAACGTAATTTGAAAGCCTGTCGCCAACACTTCGTGACCGAGCTGCGGCGGCGTCGCCATCCCGCTGGCGATCAAATCCACGTTCAACTCTCCGATGACAACTACTGGGCTTAAAGTCGAATTGGTCACGCTTTCGTTTCGCTTTCAGATTTTATCTAAACTTTGCTTTCTTTTCGATTGCGGAGTCAGTATAATATCAATCGAAAGAAAATGTAAATCAAAATGACGGCTTTGTATTTTCCTCAAACAGATTCGCTCCCAATCGAAAGGATACAAATGAATGAGATGAACGAGACAGGAGCTCTTGCTGGGCTGTTGGTTTTGCCGGAAGAGGAAAAGTTGCGACGTGGGTTGCGCCACACGCCGCATGAAATCCATCAGCAACCAGCCACCTGGGAAAACACGTATCACCGCATCGCGCAGGCACAAAACGCGCTGCGTGCTTTTCTGACGCAGGCTGCGCCCGATGCAGTGTTTTTGAACGGCGCGGGTACGTCCGATTATGTCGGCAAAGCGTTGGCGGCTTTGTTGCGGCAGCATTGGCGCTGTGAAGTGCAGGCCATAGCCAGCACTGATTTGCTGACCGAAATGGACGAACTGGTATTGCCACAGCGTTCCTATTTGTGGGTTTCGTTTTCGCGTTCCGGCGATAGCCCCGAAGGCGTCGCCGTGATGGAAGCGGCGTTGCGGCGGTTCCCGCACATTCATCATTTGGTCATTAGTTGCAATCAGCAAGGGCGGTTGGTGCGCGAGTTCGCCGGACGGCAGAACGTTTTTTGCGTGACGCTGGATGACGCGGTTAATGATCGCGGCTTGGCGATGACCAGTTCGTTTACCAATCTGGTGATCGCCGGACAATGTTTAGCGCACGTTTACGCGCTGGCTGATTACGAAGCGACGTTGCAGCAATTGATTGCGGCGGGACAGGCGGCGCTCAATCCGGCGGCCAAACTGGCAGCGCAATTGGCGCGCACAAATTTCAGGCAAGCCTGTTTTTTGGGCAGTGGTTCGCTGAACGCCATCGCGCATGAAGCTGCGCTGAAACTGTTGGAACTCACCGCAGGCCGCGTGTCAACGCGGTCGGAATCATTTCTGGGCATTCGGCATGGGCCGTTGTCAGCGGTCAATGCTGAAACGCTCGTCGTCGCGTTTTTGTCTTCTGCGCCGCAACGCCAAAGCTATGAACTGGATTTGCTGGCCGAACTGCAACGCAAAAAGCTGGGGCAAAAGCGCATCGTGGTGACAACGCAAACGGAACCCGCGCTCGCCGCGTTGGCCGACGAAATTCTGTTGCTGCAACCGGCGCTGCCAGATGCCTATCGCCCTCCGGTGGATGTATTGTTCGGGCAGTTGCTGGGGTTGTTTGCTTCGTTGCAACATAGTTTGCAACCTGACACGCCAAGTCCGAACGGCGCGATTAGCCGCGTCGTGAACGAGTTCAAAATTTATGCCTGAAAGAAACCTGCTGAAACTATTTCTCGTCGCGTTGTTCTTCAGTCTCTTGGGTAGTTCGACGGATGCCAGCGCGCAAACAGGGCGCGCCATTTGGGCGCTTCACGATGGCGAAAAGATCGAACGCGACGACTTGCGCAGCCCGTTCAAGCGCGGCAATACGGTTTGGAACGGCAAGCGCATTCGCCTGTTTGGCGCGCGCAATGAAATCATCGCGTTTCAACTGATCGTCGAAGCGGGCGCAACCGAGATCAAGCAGCTTTCCGTCGCGTTGCCTGAACTAAAACTTGGCGCGCACCGCATCACGTATCGCGCGCCCGGCAACGATCCGTCCAACTCGGTTGGGCGTCCAATTCAATTGTTCACGGTCAACTACCTCAATGTGACGAAAACCACCGAAGCCAGTTGGTTTTATTGGTCGAAAAACGCGATCCCGGCAGACACGACGGGCTGGAAGCCAGTGCAACTTGTCCCCGAAAACGCCAAAGCAGGCAAAGGCGGTTTCCCAGTCAGCGTTGCGCCGCAGCAAAATCAGGCCATCTGGATTGAAATTTATACGCCGCGCGAACTGCCCGCCGGTCTTTATCGCGGACAGATTCAGGTAAAGATGGACGGGCAAACCAAACGCATTCCGCTGGAACTGGAGTTGTTCGATTTCACGCTGCCCGATGAAAACAGTTTGCCGACGATGGTCTATTACGAAGGCTCACAGCCGGAGCTTTATCAAGGCCGCAACCTCGACGCCGAATATCATCGCTTCGGTCATCGCCATCGCGTGGAATTGATACATGAATACAGCATCGGAAGGGTCAAAGCTGCGATGAGTCGTTTCACGGGGGCGGATTTCACGCAAGCCAAAGGTTACGAAGGGCCGGGCCAAGGGGTTGGCAATCAAATTGTGCCTGCTACGTTTTATGGCCCCGGCAAAGATTTCGACGAACGCGCCAGTGCGTGGCGCAAGTCGGATGAATGGATGACGTTTTTGAATCAGTATCTGCCCAAGGCGCGCACGTTTCTTTACATGCCCGATGAACCGCCGCCGAGCCAGTTTCCTTACATCCGCCAAATCGCTGACAACATTCATTCCAACCCCGGCCCCGGACGCGCCTTGTCGGTGATGGTGACGAAAAAATACGTGCCGGAATTGGACGGCGCGATTGATATTTGGAACGGCTTCATTGACTTTGAAGCCGCTGCCCGCGAACGCGCGAAAGGTCGTCAATATTGGACGTATGGCGGCGGGCGTCCGGTTTCCGGCGCAAACTTGATTGACACCACCGCCGTTGACGTGCGGATGTTGCCGTGGGCATGTTTCAAGGCGGGCGTCGGCGTTTACTTCCAATGGCACAGCGTGCATTGGCGGCACAATGGGCAAAAACAAGGCGAGCGCAATCAAAACGTGTGGGCGAATCCGGTCACGTTCGACAATCGCGGCCAGCCGAACAAGCCTATTGAAGACCAGAATTTTGCCAACGGCGACGGCGTCCAAATGTATCCGGGCGAAGACAAGCTGCATCCCGATCAGGATCGCGGCATCGCTGGCCCCGTCGGCACAGTGCAATTCGCCAACTTGCGGCGCGGCTTGCAGGATCATTTGTATCTGACGATGGCGCGCCAGCGCGGACATACGGCGCTCGTGGACGAGTTAATCAAAAAGCTGATTCCGCGCGTGTATTCTGAAGTAAAAGAAACTGACCCGGTCGGATTTTCTGAACGCGGCGATGATTACGAGCAAGCGCGTTACCGCTTGGCGCAAGCCATTGCTGCCCCCAAACGTCCCTGAAAAAAACTATGAAACTGCGACTGACTTTATTCTTGCTGGCCGTTGCCTGTGGCGGCTTCACAACGATTGCGACGCAATCCAAGCTGCCGCCGATCAAGCGGCCCGTGATGTTCAATACGCCCGAAGCCGACCGTATTCTGTCGGCGTTGCAAGTCTTTCCGCCCGACAATCCGTGGAATCAGGACATCTCGAAATTGCCGGTGTTGCGCAACTCTGACGCGATGATTGCGACGATTGGCAAGGACAAGCGGCTTGATTTCAATTTGGACATGGGTTTCGTCATCGTTCCGCCCGATCAGCCGCGCGTGCCGGTCAATATCACGCTTTATCCCAAAGAATCCGACCCGGGGCCTTATCCCGTGCCGGGCAACATGCCCATTGAAAATTGGCCGCTGCAACGCAACGAAGACCAAGGCGCATTGCAACACGCGAAAGGCGCGCTTGACGCGATTCAACGAAACGGCACAGGCGACCGGCACGGCATCGTGCTCGATCCGGTGAACGGTTTGCTCTATGAGTTTTATCAAGCGCGCAAAACCGACAAGGGATGGGAAGCGGCGCAGGCTTCAATTTTCGATTTGAAATCAAACCAAATGCGCCCTGAACGCTGGACTTCATCGGATGCCGCTGGCTTGCCCGTTTTTCCGGCGACGGTGCGTTATGATGAATGCGCGCGCGGGCTGGTCACGCACGCGATGCGCTTCACCGTGAAACGAACGCGCCGCGCTTATGTTTATCCGGCGCGGCATTGGGCAAGCACGCTGACGGACGAAAATTTGCCGCGCATGGGCGAACGCTTCCGGCTGCGGCAGGATTTCGACATCACAGGCTTTCCGCCGCACGCGCAAGCCATACTGAAGGGCTTGAAAAAATACGGTATGTTTGTGGCCGACAACGGCGGTGACTGGCGTATGTCCATTGCGCCGGATCGTCGTTTGAAGGGCTTGGAAACGCTGACGCGCCTCAAAGGCTCAGACTTTGAAGTCGTGAACACAGAGAGCAAATGAAACCATTCGTCGGCATTTTGTGCGTGCTCTTGTTTGCGGTGAATGTCACAGCGCAACGACGCCCAACCCTGCGCGAAATCAACGCCGTTGCTCAGCCCAAACCGCAACGCATCACCGCTATCGTGGGCGCGACGTTGATTGACGGGCGCGGCGGTGCGCCAGTACGCGATGCCGTCGTGTTGGTGCAAGGCGCAAAAATTCTCGCTGTCGGCAAGCGCGGTGCGCTGGCTGTTCCGCGCAACGCTGACGTCATTGCGGCAGAAGGTCTGACGCTTTTGCCCGGACTGATAGACGCGCATTTTCATTTGGATGGCGATGATGGTTTGCCCGCGCTTTTCTTGCAGCACGGAATCACTGCGGTGCGCGATCCCGGCGCGTGGATCGAAGCCTATGACAAGGTGCGCCAATCCGCTCAGCCGTTGCCGCGCTTGTTTCTCGCTGGCCCGCATTTGGACAATGCGCCGCCTGCTTATTCGGCAGATGCGTTCATCGTGCGTGATGCCGAAGAAACGCGGCTGGCCATTAACCGCTTCATTGAACAAGGCGCATCGGCCATCAAAGTTTACTTTCGTCTGCCGCTCGGCTTGATGCGCGTAGCGGCTGAAACGGCGCACGCGCGCGGCGTTCCGGTTACGGCACATCTCGAACTCGTCAACGCCGACGATGCCATTCGCGCGGGCGTTGACGGCATTGAGCACATCACATCGTTTGGCACATCACTGTTGTTGCCGCGTGAAGCCGAGCAATATCGGTTGTCCATTCTTGCCGACAACAACGCCCGCCGCGAAGGCCGTTACAAAATGTGGAGCACCATTGATTTGGACGCTCCGCGCGTCAAGCCCTTGCTGCAATTGCTGGCGCAACGCGGAACGTTTGTTTCTCCAACGTTGGCGGTGTTTGAAAAGCAACCGGGCGACAAAGACGCCACAGACATGCACGTGCGCGCTTTCGCCCAAATGCTCAAATTCACGGGGATGATCAAACGCGCAGGCGGGCGCATTGTCGTAGGTTCGCATTCCAGCGTGCCGCACGCCGAACGCGGTGAGGCGTATCTGCGCGAATTGGAATTGCTGGTCGCCAGCGGCCTGACACCGATGGAAGCCTTGCAAGCCGCGACGCTGGAAAACGCCCGCTTCTTTCGCATTGACGACCGTCTCGGCAGCATCGAACCCGGCAAGCTCGCCGATTTGATCCTAGTGGCAGGCGATCCGCTCGCTGATATTACCGTGCTGCGCCGCCTTCAGCGCGTGATGCTCAACGGAAATTGGCTGGCTTCGGCATAGTCTTTGACGGAATACGCTTGCGCAATTCAGCTTACCCCTCCGCCATTGGAATCCCTGTCAGCAATATTAAATCGTGTCCGTCATCGCCTTGGTCGTTCCTCACGCCCGCACCCACAAGGCTTGAAAGAACCGCGTGATTTGCGCAAAGCCTGCCGCTTGCAGCAATTCCAGTTCATGATCCTCGGAAACGAAATGAACGTGCTCTGACATCATCTTCATTGATGAGCAGGACGCGACCATTGAAGCGATCTACCACAATGCGGTCGGGTCTGCGCCAGTATTGCCAGGCGTTGCCGAGCGCACTCAGGACAAAGAGCACGACGAGCACCAGCAAGGAGGAACGCAATTGAAAGATCGTCCGCACATCCGCCGGATCACGATAGATGACGGGCGGTAGATGCTGTTCGGCAGCACCGTTGAATTCCGGTGGCCTGCGCCAGCCGCAACGTTGCTCAACAGTTATGGTAGGAGATCGAACGAGACATGGAGGTCGTTGAAGCAGGCTGTATGGAAGGAACAGCTTCCGCCGCATACGAGACACTTTTTCTGATGGCTGATGATGCAATGGGTGCCGCATTGTTGAGTGGCTGCGCCGCATGAGGCACAGGTGTATAGGCAATAGTTGTTGCTGGATTACCTACTGACAAACGCCGCAACAAGGCCGTGCCATTGTGGACATACGCACGGGTCTCTCGATAGGGTGGCACGCCATCCGTTCTAATACCGAAGGGATTGATGAGCTTGTTTCCCACGCGCACGGTACGGCCCGTCCAAAATGAACAGCGACTCGTAATGGTGAGCGCGTTGACGGATACTTTCATCAATGACTATCGCTTGCGCCTGCACCATCACGGGCGCGAGCAACAACCATCCTAGAAGTCATCCCTAAACAGGTTGACAAGGAATTGAGGTTGAGTAGCTTTCCAAGCTAAGGAGGTAATCAATGGCTTGGCGAGGCGTAACGAATCAACAATGGGAAGCCATCAAAGTCCATCTGCCCAAGCGCCAGCGCACCCGCAAAGGCGGACGCCCACCACTGGCTGATCGCCAGTGTTTTGAAGGCATTCTCTGGATTTTGTGGACGGGTGCACCGTGGAGCGAGTTGCCCGCGCGATATGGTTCCAAGAGTGCCGTCCATCGGCGGCTCCAGGAATGGGCTGAAAAGGATGTGCTGCTGAAACTCAGGCGCGCTTTTCTCAACCAGTTGTCTGACCAGCAGAAAGTCCGCTGGGACGAGTGCTTCATTGACGGTATGTTCATCCGGGCGAAAAAGGGGGCGCGCTGGTCGGGAAGACTAAGAGTGGCAAGGGAACAAAGCTTATGAGATTGGCCGATGGCGCGGGTACTCCGCTCGGAATACACCTGGAGAAGGCTTCCCCAGCGGCGCAACAACACCATCGCGACGCATCAGGACGGGAGAAAGCTGCGTCGCTACAAGCGTCGTTGGATCATTGAGCGCAGCAACAGTTGGTTGCAGACCTTCCGCCGATTAGTCGTGCGGCACGAACATTCGTCGAAAGTTTTTGCGGCTCTCGTTCATATGGCCTGTGCTCTCATTACCTTAAAAAGGGTTTTGGGATGATTTCTAATCATTATGCCCAGGAAACGAGCCAAATCGCGGAACAACAAGCTGCCGCGAACATCGTTGCTGCCAAAGCGAATCGCGACTTGGCCGCAGGCGCTGTCGAGTGTGGTTATCGCCAACAAGTGCAGGGTGTTAATTCCGCCTATCAACTCAACCTCGAAGCCAATCAACTAAACCTGGCAGGGGCTTTGAAAGCGGCGGAAGTCGTACAACTGTCCGGCCTCAAAGCGGTCAAGCTCGAACAAATGTCTCAGATCGTCACCACGCTCAGCCGAGATATTGCGCGGCGGGCGGAACAGGCTTTGACGTTGCGTTATTGAGCCAGGATTTCAGCGGAGAACAAAATGCGAAGTAAAGAAGAACCAAAAGGGATTATTCTGGATTCACGACTAGCGGCTCCCCTCTAATGCAAAAATAACCTGAATTTTGAAAAAGCAGAGACACTGATTTTCCTGGGGTCTCTGCTTGGCGTTGTGGGCTTAAAAATTCTACCATAGCAGGGGTTATTTGCAGTGGACAAGCTGCGAAAGATGCCTGGCAAACGACTGAAACGAAGTTCATTCCAAATTTTCATGTGGGACAATATGTGAGACAGAAAGGGAAAAGGCTTCCGATTGGAAGCCTTAACTGCTTGATGAAATTGGTCGGGGCGAGAGGATTTGAACCTCCG
>JAFDVL010000102.1:185787-193025 GCA_018268995.1 Acidobacteriota bacterium
TACCAGGCTGAGCCACGCCCCGATAAAATAAATGCTGTCCTTTTTCGGGATGACAGCAAGGCGTCATCTTACGGAGTAAGCATTGGAATGTCAACTTAGTCAATATTCTTTTTGGCGACGACCTCCACCTTCAATTGGATCGGCGAGAATTTCGTGAGCCGAATGCCCTGTTTACTAGTTTCCAAATCAACCTGGAGCAGAAGATTTTCAGTTCGATTGTTGAGATGAACACTTTCGGTCAATATTTTCTTGACCCGTTCAACCTTCGATTCCGGGCCTTCAATTTCGGCTTCGGCAGGTTCGACTTTCACTGAGTATTCGTATCCAAACGCCACATTCCCTACAATTTGAGCTTCTATAGGAACGATTTTATGTCGGGTGGGTTCCAGCACTAATTCGATTGTTTGCGGTTCAATTCGCCGAATCTCAATCTTGTCGGGCTTTGTTACATCCGAGGGTTTGAGTTGTATCACTCGCTCGCCCGTCGTTTTATTGCTCAAATCTGCTCTGACCTCCAGTTGGTTCGCGGATAATCCTTGCACCATATCCCGTGGTCCGCGCAAACGGACCTTTACGGAAGTTGGCAAATCGCTGCTAACTTCGAGGCCAGGGGCAATATTGACGAATTCCAGCGGAACGTTCGTCAACAAAACTTCCCGGCTGGGCTGGCGAGAAACGGCGAAAAAAAGAAAAGCGACTGCGATAGATAACAGCTTCAAGTGCCAATTTTCCTTAAGATTGGCCTGTATCCAAGTCAACGAACGTGAAATGGGGTGTGCCCTTTTGGCTACGGCTGCGGCTGATTTTAACTTCAAGACTGAACCTCCTCAGTCAAACCGTCATTGTATGACTCACCGCGTTCACTTTGAGTTTGTTTGGCTTGACTTTGGCGAGTGGTAAGAATTTCCTGTAATTCCATTTCCCTCCGCCGCTCCTCGGCCTCATGGGCATCCGCCTCTTCATCCGTATGCCAGGGTTCTATCGCGTGAAGGATTAAGCGGCGCAAGCGGGGCCCATCAAGATTGCGCGTCATCCTGCCGCCAATGGCAAAGGAGACTTGCCCTGTTTCTTCTGAAACCACAACCGCACAGGCATCCGTGTCTTCCGTGATCCCGATGGCCGCGCGATGCCGTGTTCCGAGTTCGCGCGAAATGCGCGGGTCTTGCGTCAGAGGAAGAAAACAGGAAGCGGCGGCAACCCGATTATTGCTGATAATCGCAGCACCATCGTGTAGCGGCGTGTTTGTATTGAAAATCGTGACCAGCAAATCATACGTCAGACGCGCGTCCATCCGAATACCACTTTCAATATAGGTCTTTAACCCTACATCCCGCTCAATGATAATTAATGCGCCAACCTTATCCATCGACAAATCCATTGCGGCCTGCACAACATCGTCGTACCAGCTATGTTCATGGGCTTTAGCGCGACGTCTAAGCTGATCAAAAGGAGCACGGAAGTTTTTCCCAAAATGCAAAAGCGCAGCACGCAATTCGCGCTGGAAAAGCACGATGATTCCAAACCCTAGATAAACGACGGCATTGCGTAATACCCATTCGACAGTATCCAACCCAAACCATCGTGAAAGTTGATACAGCAGGGCAATTGCGATCAGTCCCGCAGCCATCTGTACGGCCCTGGTGCCACGCACGAGGCGCAAAACTTCGTAAACCAGAAACGCGACCAAGCCAATATCAAGCAGGTCTTTCCAGCCGATAGACTTAAAGAAGGAGCCGAATTGGAGCACAAACTCAGCCATCACAGGACAAATTGGGGGAAAATGACGTTAGTCTTTGAATTTCAACCAAGTACGGGGAGCGCAGAATATCATAGGCAATGGACTTAGGGACATGGCAAGGAAGCGGAATTCAAAAAAATCTTACTTGCTCTGTGCCATGATGCGACGATATGTCTGTCGAGCATGTTCATAGGCTTGCTCAGCCGCAGGGCGTTCCGCAGGTGAAATTTTAGGGGCTTTCTGCTGCCAGCATTGATCCACTGCCTGCAAACACCACTCAGCACTTTTCTGCGAAGCACGAATCGGCTGGTCATTGATCAGGACAAAAACCGGATTGGTATGTGAGGAAGGCAAAATTCTGAGGGCCACCCAACTGCTTTTTTCCAGCGAAACCTCAAACTTCACGTCCTGCAATGAACCATCCGCAAGAATGTTTTTCCGAGCAACTGCTTCGCCATTCACAACCAGTTCAATCGGGACTTCACGAGTGTTGCCAATGCGCGAGCGTTCTAATTCCCAATAAGGTTTCATATCGTAGCGGGTTTTGCGGACTGCATCGTTTGGCTGGGCATCCAGTCGCGCTGCAACTTTGGCTGTAACTTGTACAGTTGATGATGTTGGTAATTTCACCTCACTGCCATTCGTTCCCGCGCGCAAGCCGTTCACGGCGAAATCCAGCAAATGACTTTTGCCATCGGTTACATACGCATTCCCGTCCCTGATGCCCTGCACCCAGGCCTCATAGTTCAACTTTCCATCTAATTTCACATAGCTGCGGCCAAGTCCCACTTTTTCGCCATAAATGCATGGGAAATCGGTCTCGCCACTGATGCGGGTGCGAAAACCGCAATTGAGCGTGTGATACCAGATATTTAATTCCCAAATCGAAGGCGTATCCACCGTTGAGATGAAATCAACCGCATCGTGAGTCACATCCACAATGTATTCGTTTGCTCCGATGCCATCGAACTTCGGCATTTCAAAGGTAGGAAGCTGATCACTCTTTAATTCCAGCCCCCAACCTGAATGCGCAAATCCAACCACGGCTCCTTGTGCCTTTCCCCATTGCAGCACAGGCAAATCCCAGGTAGGCCAGTCTTCGATAACTTTTGTGTTGGGATAATCCTGATCTTTCAGGCGCAGCAAAACCAGATGCCCGGTGTGACTGGAAGGAAACCCAGAGACTTCCAGGTCATAGCGCATTAGATAATCAGGTCTTGAAAGTTTGTTATCTTTCCCCTCAAAAAATTGCTTTTGATAGTAATAACACGGCCCCCAGGTCAAGACGCTGCCGATCTTCAGGTCTTCGCCCAGAATATGACGCATCATATCGTCCGGCTGAACGCCCTGCGACGGCGTTTCATAGTGCATACAGCCCGCAGCGTGAATGTGATGATCGCCTGAATACCAGCCAAGCTTTGCCAAATCAATCCAACGTTCAAGCTTAAAGGCTGCGGTTTGCGGCTTTCCTGCGACAACTTTTATCGTCTGCGTTTTCGTCAGATATTCAGGCCCACGCGTAAATTCAACTGCATATTCGCCCGCCGGAAGTTTAATCTTTTCCCCATCGGTTCGATAAATCTGTGGATGGAAGTGAAAGTCTGGCGCAAGACGTTTCGCCTGCGAAGGATACACATGGCCTTGTTGATCCCGAATAATGAATGATGCGGTAGTGGGTTTGCCAGTTTCGTCCTGCACACGCAAGGTTACTTCAGTTGACGGCAAGCAGGTAAACAAGATGTCGGCATCGTTGCGAAACCCGATGTCCTGTGAACCTTGCCCAACATTGAAGCTGACCTTGGCTTCACGCTTGCCAGCATCACGACTGTAAAGTTGAATGATTTTGTACTCCAAATTCAATCCTGTCAGTTGCGGCTTCATCGGTGGTTTTGAATACATACTCAAATCCAGCCAACGATCCCGTACAGCTGATGGAGTAATCGTTTGCTCTGGCCTCGGATTCGTGGCGAACCCAGTTTTGCCGCGGGAATAAACCTTCAAAGCATTGAGACTTTCGGCTTTGAGTTCTGCCGTCACACCTGCTTCGTTATGAATCTTGACCAGAAAGGTGCGCCAACCATTTTCGACAAGCTCAGGCTTCGCTGCGGCCTGTGAAACTTTGACGCGGCTCTCAGGATTAATGTGAATTTCATAGAGGCAGTATTTATCAAGAACGTCCTGTATTTCGCGCGCGGCTTGTGCAGCATCAACCTTTTGCATCGCTTTTTCGAGCGTCTGCTTATCTGTCAATGAAAGTGGTGCCCCTAAATAATCAAGCGTTTCCATCAGGCGCTTGACCTGTGCAACTAACGGCTGGAGTTCGATCTCCTGCGCAACAGAGCTGCCGGGAAGTAATGACAAGGCGAAAAATAGGCCGATGCAAATGCTTCGATAGATCACGATGACTCCTTTCGCTGCACGAATTCCTTTTCATTTGTGAGCTGACACAAAGACGGAAGTTATCTAAAAACCAATTGCCTATCAATGATTTTGATTACTTGAGAGGAAGGTATTGTACTTACCTCATCAGGCGAAAGCCAGCCGTTGCCGATGCAGGGGCAAGTCATTCTTGTTGGGTACGCGCCTGGCTTCGCACAGGCCTCAATGCTCACCAGCTTTACAGGCAAGATGCGTGCGTACCCAACAAGACTGACTTGCCCCTGTTGACTGTTCTGCAAAATCATCCTTAAAAGCAAAGAAGTCGGACAGTTATCTCATTGTCCGACTTCTTTAAGAATGCGAAGCTATTTGAATTGCTGGAGAAAGTGCCGCTAGGCCACTTCAGCCGCCTTGTATCGTTGATTCTCAAACCCTGCGAGCTTGTTCAGACCATTAAAGGCAGCCGCCTTGTAACATTCTGCCAACGTTGGGTAATTGAAAACCGTATTGATGAAGTAATCCACCGTCCCTTTTAAGGTGAGAACAGCCTGGCCAATATGCAGTAACTCTGAAGCGCCTTCGCCAATGACGTGAACGCCGAGAATCTCTCTGGTCTCGCGATGGAAAATCAATTTCAAACGGCCTGTCGTATCGCCTCGGATTTGTCCGCGCGCAATTTCACGATAATAGGCGACGCCGACTTCGTACGGAACATCCTCATCCGTCAATTGTTCTTCTGTCTTACCGACAAAAGAGATTTCAGGAATGGTATAGATTCCGTAGGGATAACTATCTGGATTTGAAACAGCAGAAACGCCGAAGGCAAGGCAAGCGGCAAGCCTTCCCTGCTCCATTGAGACCGATGCCAGACTGGGGAATCCAATGACATCTCCCACCGCAAAAATGTGCGATTGCGCAGTCCGATATTGCTCGTCCACTTTAATGCGCCCGCGTGAATCGGAGTCGAGTCCGGCAGCGGCAAGGTTTAAGCCATCAACGTTCCCCTGACGTCCAATTGAATAGAGTAAAGCATCGCCGCGAACTTTCTTTTTGCTTTCCAGATTGGCGACGATGCTACCATCTGGTAGCTCTTCAACGCTGACGACTTCTTCGCCAAGACGCATTGTGACGTGATGATCGCGCAGGTGATATGACAACGCTTCGACGATTTCGTCGTCAGCAAATTCCAGGAGTTTCGGTCTTTTCTCAATCAAAATCACGCGCACGCCTAACACGGCAAACATCGAAGCGTATTCGGTTCCAATCACTCCACCTCCGACCACAATCAGGGTCTTTGGAACAAAGGGAAGATTGAAGATTTGATCGCTATTGATGATCGTGCGGTTGTTGATCGGAACCGTGGATGAGGCTGCCGGGCGTGTGCCAACAGCGATAACAATTTTATCGCCTGAAATTTCTGTGGTGCCGCGTGTCCCCTGAATGCGAATCGCATGCGGATCAATAAAATTCGCCGCGCCGTAATGAAGGTCTACGTTGTTGCGGCTCATTTGATTTTGCGTCACATCACATTCTGTGCGAATCACATGCTGGCAGCGAAACATCAGATCTTCCATCGTGATCTTTTCTTTGACCCGATAGTTCATTCCATACACGTTTTGGTACTGATAGCCGGACAGATGCATAACAGCTTCGCGCATGGTTTTGCTGGGAATTGTCCCCGTATTGATGCACGCTCCACCGACAACTTCCTTCTTCTCGATGACGGCAACTCGTTTGCCTAATTTGGCACCTTGAATTGCTGCCCGCTGCCCGCCGGGGCCAGACCCAATCACAATCAAATCATATTTTTGCATAGCGTTTTACGTTCTGAGAGCCGGAGTAAACACTCCGAATGCTGAAAGTCATCTGAGAAATTGACCCGTCCTGCTTGCAAGAAAAATGCAAAGAACAAGTTCAAGCGTTTCGGTTGAGTTGTATTTACGGTGCTTCGGATGTGGGGGCTATTTTGGCGTGATGGACGTTTGTTGCAGTTATAATTCAATCACCCCTCTGTTGGCACCTGAAATGTTTTATGGAACATCTCGGAGCGAAAGGAACTTTAATTGAAAACAATCCCTCTTGGCAATGTTTTTTCACGAAAAGTGCCCGCTGTAGAATCTGCATGCCAGATTTTCTTCTTCCGAGGGATCGAAAACTGTCCGGGCCAGGCTCGTTGACAGAGATTTTCGGACACGATTATAGTAACGCCACTTTTGCGTTCAAGGTGCGATAGAAACATTCGCCAACATTGCTTCATTCTCTGCCGAAGTAATGTGAAGTGAGATGAACGCTCAGCCAATGCCTGCAATGTAAAGACCTGTGCAGCGGTGCTGACTTAATCGAGGATGGGAAGGATGCCTGACAACAATGATAGTGTTCCGTGGCAATTGTTCGTGGAAAATTCTCGTGCGACGATAGGAAAAGCCGTCCAGCTTGCCTGTCGGAAATACAAGCACTACCCCACACCAGATGAGATTGAGGATTTCACCGCACAGATCATCGTACAATTGCTCGACAATGACTGTCAGAAGTTACGCACGTATGATTCCAGGAAAGCCGCTTTCAAAACCTGGCTGCAAACCCTGATCAATCATCACATCAGCCGCCAGTTGCAACGGAAGCATGCGGCAGAACCGCTGGAAGAATATTTCCTCATGTTGAGCTACGCGCCGAAGCAGGAGAATGAATTGTTGTGGAAAGAAAGGCGCGTGATATTGGAGGCAGCGATTAAGACACTGAGCCTGCACGATCAAGGGATTGCATACTTGAAATTGCGGGAGGTGTCGAATGAAGAGATTGCGCAGGAACTCAACATCAAGGCGGCATCGGTTGGGCGAGAGTGGCGTGTTATCAAAAATAAACTAAGGCAAATTATGACAGATGCGGCGTCACCCAGAATTGACTCAATGATTTTTTTGTTCCTTTTTTGCTAAAAGCATCCGCTTTTTGCATTTAATTGCCTATAAGATGTCAGACGCTCAGAAAAAAAAACAACTTAAACTCGGGAGAACTACAGTAGCAAACTTTATCAATCTCAAGAATATAAAGAAGAGAGGCCTTATTCTTATAGTGGCGTTCTTCTTGTTATATTTTAATACTATGTACTCGACAAAAGATGAAG
>JAFDVL010000103.1 GCA_018268995.1 Acidobacteriota bacterium
CATTGCCAGCCGAAATCCGCCGTGATCGGGTCATCCAGGCCGTATAATTTTTTCGTGGCCTCAGATTCTTTGTTGACCTCGAATGCTTCGAGCGCTTGCGACTGCATCTTGAACGCCATTTCAAAGGCCTGGATTCGGGTTTCCAGTTGCGGGTCTTGCTTGTGTAAATCTTTGTGGCGGCGATTGATATTTTGCAGCATGTCCAATTCGTATTTTTGCTGCTCTGGCGAGAGATGTTTGCTCAGTAAATATTCAATCGGCTCTTTCTGAATGTCTTCGACTTTGAGGCCGGAATTGCCAATCGCCGTGCCTTGGTACGCGCCGGGCAAAAATGCCGACGACCAGTTTTTTGCGCCGCCGTGTGACAGCGCGGGCTTGATTGTGATGTAGCCAGGCAGGTTCTGATTCTCAGTCCCTAAGCCGTACACCACCCACGATCCCATGCTGGGGCGCACGAAAGTCGAAGACCCCGTGAAGGTTTGCAGCAACGCCGCGCCGTGATCTACGCCTTCGCCGACCATCGAACGGACGATGCACATATCATCCACACAGGTGCGAACGTGTGGCCACAAATCGCTGACCGGAATTCCGCTCTGCCCACTTTGCTTGAAATCCCACAATGGTTTCATCAGCGGGCCGACCGGGCCATCTGCAAACGCGAGCGGGCGTTTGATCGGCAGCGGTTTGCCGTGGTCGCTGATGAGCCGTGGTTTGGGGTCAAACGAATCAATGCTGGAGGGGCCGCCGTGCATGAACAGGAAAATTACACGTTTGGCTTTCGGCTCAAAATGGGGCGCGCGCGGTGCCAGCGGATTGTCAGCCGTGGCGTAAGCCAAAGCTTCTTCGGCCAGCATCGCTTGCAAGCCGATTGCACCAAAGCCCAGCCCTGCGGCACGCAGCCAGGCGCGGCGCGACATTGGGTTTTCAACGCGTTGATAAAGAGAAGAGATAGATTTCAATTGCTCTTGCTTCATAAGGTTCCTGAAAAAATTAGCTCCCGAATTGCCGGAAGTGGTGGTCGGCGTGCAAATAGCCCCAGCGCATCCATTCTGCGACGGTCATTTCTCCGAAGATGGGATGCGGTGCAAATTGAAAGTCGCGCTGTTCACTGGTGAAGCGGTTAATCAATGCCCGCAACCTTTGCTGATCCTGATCAAAATCAACGGGCCTTGTCCCATTCTGTTCCTGATCCGCCGCTGGGCCGGTTTTGACCCCTTTGGGCCATTTCATCGGTGCTGACAGGGCAACAAACTTGAAGACGGTTTTCGTCACAAAATTGCCCGCCCACCGAGCTTCGCGCTCGCCCATCGCAATCAGATAGGAATCGCTCAGATGGCAGATCATTTGATGCGGTGTCATTTTCCCCCATTGTCGAGGGCTGTCTTCCCGCAAGCTGAGCAGGCGTGACAGGATTTCCGCTTTGTCATTGGCATTGAGCAATGTTTTCATGATGCGAAACGAATTAGTCTAAATATAAAAATTCATTCGATGACAAAAGCACGCGGCAAAAGCTTTGCCAGGCTGCCTCGTCGGTTTTCTCCCCTGGCATTTTGGGTTTGAATCCTTCGATATATTTCAAGGCCATCGTAATTTCATCCGGTGCTGCCTCGCGATTCAAAATTTGCGAGTAGGCAATCGCCACACGGCGAGCGGGATCGTCAGGAGATTTAGCGCTCAGTTGCTGCGTGATGGTTTTGGAGGCATTCGTTAGAAAGTCGCTGTTCAGCCAGAAGAGCGCTTGCGTGGCAACATTCGTCAATGAACGTTTTCCTGTCATTGTTGTGGCATCACCAAAATCAAAAAGATTCAGCAGCGTCGGCAAATTCGCTCGTCGTAGCGGAATGTAAATGGAACGACGTTTCAAGGTTTCAGGGTTGACGCTCAGGCGTCCCTGACTGGTTTCGCCATCGGTTCCGCGTCCGGTTTGCAACGATCCGCCCATCGTTAAATCAATCGTGCCATCAATCGCCAGAATGCCATCGCGCAATTCCTCAACGGACAACCGCCGACGATTAAAGCGTGAGAGCAGGCGGTTGTCCGGGTCGGCTTCAAAAGCTGCTGAATTGTCCGATGCCATTTGGTATGTGCTGGATAACATCATCAGCCGATGCATGGCTTTGATCGAATAGCCGTTTTTGACGAATTGTCGGGCCAGAAAATCGAGCAATTCAGGATGTGTGGGTTTTTCTCCCATCTTGCCGAAGTTGTCTGGGGTCCGCACAATGCCTTCGCCAAAATGCCCTTGCCAAAGCCGATTGACCATGACGCGTGATGTTAGTGGGTGTTCTGGCCGCGTCAACCATTCGGCGAATTGCAAACGACCGCTGCCGGAAAAATTGGGCTTGGTGTCATAGTTTGACAAAATCGCAGGGAAAGCGGGCGGTGCTTCTTCGCCGTGATTGTTGTAATCGCCGCGAATGAATACCGTCTGTTTTACCAAAGAGCCGTCTTCAATTGCACAAGCCATTTCGGGTTCGGGCGGCGCTGCTTTTTTCAATCGCTCGATTTCCTTGTGCAACTTGTTTACTTGTGTCCATTGTTCGGGCGTGAAATTCTTTTGCTCCTTGTCCAAAACGACAAAGGGGCCGCCGCCGAAGTAGACATCATTGAAAAAGCGATCATCGCCCGCTTCAAACTTGGGTTTTTCAGGGAGAGCTGTATTTTCAGAAATCGCCTTTTGATATCCAGGACGCCATTTGCTTACTTTCTCAGTCCATTCGTCAAAGCGTTTTTGGAATCGCGCTTGATAGGTCTGTGCAACTTCATTTCTTTGGCTGGGCTGCGCCTGATCCCATTCGTTCAGATAGCCACGCACGGTATCGCGCGGCTTCAAATAGTTGACCCATTTGTTCAGCAGATTTTCCGGCAGATTCGTTTGTCTGGCTACGTCCTCAACTTTCGCTCCGTCCTGATAGACCTTTCGTGCAGCCAGCATGTACTCGGCCAAACGGGCGCTGTTTTGTTTTACCAGCGGCTCTTTGATGGCATCCGTGATTTCCTCAAGCGCCAATCGCACACGCTTTTCCTGCTTCGCAAGTTCCTGTCGGGCATTCGTGTATTTGGTGAATTCCGCTTTTGGCACCAGTGGTTTTTCAAGCGGCACAGAAACATGCGATTCGGCGTTGGAAAAGCTTTTCGTGTTCGCAAAGATGCCCGTCAGCGCATAGTAATCTTTGGTCAGAATCGGATCGAATTTGTGATTATGACAGCGCGCGCAGGCCATCGTCAGACCCAGAAACGCTTTCGACGTGACATCCACTTGTTCGTCGTACACGTCGTACAGCATCTTCATCTTGTCCTGTTGCGCGATGGCTTTTGCGCCCAATGCCAGAAAGCCCGTTGCGATGATGCCACGCCGATTTACTTCGCCCCCGTCGGGCGAGGGCAATAAGTCGCCCGCCAATTGTTCGCGCACAAATTGATCGTAAGGCATGTCGTCGTTGTAAGCCTTGATCACATAATCACGGTATTTCCACGCGTGCGGATAGCGATGATCTTCATCATTGCCCGTCGAATCGGCATAGCGCGCTACATCCAGCCAATGTCGCCCCCATTTTTCGCCGTAGCGCGGCGAGGCCAGCAATCGCTCGACGACTTTCTTGAACGCATCCGGTGAGTTGTCGGCCAGAAACGCTTTCATTTCGTTGGGCGTTGGCGGCAGTCCCGTCAAATCGAATGTCGCACGCCGCAGCAGGGTAGGTTTGTCAGCAGCAGGCGCGGGCTTGAGATTTTTTTCTTCGAGCCTGGCCAACACAAATGCATCAATCGGCGATTTGACCCAGGCTGAATTTTTGACAGCAGGCGCGGTAACATCCTTGATTGGTTGAAATGCCCACCAGCTTTTTTCGTCTTCGGTGAATGAACGCGCACTGGAATTTTTTGGCCAGGTTTTCGCCGCTGCTACCGCTACGCCCGGCCACGGCGCACCCATCTTGACCCACGCAGTCAGATCCGCAATTTCTTCAGCTTTTAGTTTGCCCGATGGCGGCATCTTGGTCGTTTCATCGTAGCTAATAACTTTCAGCAAGCGACTTTCTTCCGGCTTGTCTTTGTTGACGAGCGCGCCGCTTTCACCACCTTTGGCGAAGCCTTCTGCTGTGCTCAAGTCAAGCTCGGCGACTTGTGCTTTGGTGTTGTGGCATTTCTGGCAATTGGCCGCGAGGACTGGACGAATCTTTTTCTCAAAGAATTCCAGTTGCGCGGGGTCTTGTGTAAAGTTGGCAGATATACCGCGCACGGATGGCTGCCACATCATAGCCACTACGCCCAGCAAGCCCAAAGTAAAAGTTAGTTTGACGATCCAATGTAAGCCGAAGCGGTGTTCCTGCATGCATTTCTCTCCGAAGAAAATGAGTTCCTGCAAAGTTAAGTACGAAGCACGGACTGTGAGGTTACTGTTAGCGATAACACTTTTGCAAGTATTTCCCGTGTTGCTTCTTCTCGCATAATTGATTCATTACTACGAAAGGCATAGAAAGCACAAAAGCGAGGCAGGTTAATAGCTGACAATTAACGATTAGAAATGAATGACTGTAAGAATTTGCCGTGGCCATTTGTTGCATAAAGGAAAGCTGAGGGGCAGGCTGTCCCTGCTGTTAGTTACTAAACGGGAGTATCGCTTGCACCGCATGTTTTGAGGCGTACTTAGGCTTCGCTTTTGACACAATTACTTCGTGTAGGCTCACGACAGCATTTCCCAAAGCTTTGCCCAAGAGAGGTGGTACGGCGTTGCCAATTTGTTTTAGTTGTTGCCACTCACTCCCAACAAACACAAAGCCGTCGTGAAAGGATTGCAGGCGAGCCGCCTCGCGAACAGTTATCCAGCGATTGAGTTTAGGATGAACAAATTCACTTAAATCACGGTGCATGTTGGCCAGGAGCGTATAAGCGGGAAGATCAGGATGAAGGCGTCGCCATTTTTCAGGACGCAGACCATTCCAAACGGATTTTGGTAAAGAGTTTCCTTTCTTGCCAGGTGCCAGCATTTGAATGAGTGCTAGGCGTCGCTCTTGAATTTCTTTCGTATGGTGATTATGAAGCTGAACCCCTTCAAAATGGCGAATCCCCTTTTTCATCTTTGCTGACAGCAGATAAGGTGGATATGAACAATCTAGCCGCATTATTTTTTGATACTCAGACGATACACTTGTGGGGTACTCCATCGTATATCCGCTCGGTACTACATTTGCGGGTAAATCGCTGATTGCTTCCCAGACAGTGACCAGGGCTTTCTGCGACTGCTCTTCCAGGTGCGCTAAAATGAATTGTTGCAGATCAAAAGGAACTTGATACCGGTCATGCACACCAATAAAAAATACCCTCTTCCGTTCCTGTGGAACCCCATGCCGCGACGCTAGGACACGAACATAGGTTGTGTTCGCGTACCCTGCTGCTTTGAAAGCCGAAAGAATCAAGTCCTTAAAATGCCCTTTGTTAAGAACGAGTACATTAGGCACATTTTCCATGAGAAAGAAGTTTGGCTGTAAGGCCGTCAAGATACGAATAAATTCTTTATAAAGATAGTTCCGCTCATCCTCTAAGGAACGAGTGCCAATTTGACTATATCCTTGGCAGGGGGGACCACCGAATACGAGATCAACATTGCCATTATTCGTAGCTGAGTGCTTTTGGGCCGCCCCCTCTTGGATAAGAAACTCTCGTATATCTCCCTCTATCAATGGGACATCCGGAAAATTAAATCGGTATGTTTCGCAAGCATAATGATCCTTTTCAATGGCTGTAGCTATTCGATAGCCTGCCAATTCAATCCCTTCACAAAATCCGCCACATCCAGAAAATAAAGATACGGCTGTTAATGAGTTCCGCTTCATACGATGAATGTAATCCTACCCTCCATTTCGCAAATGCTGTGATCGGACTTATTGTCATGTGACTTATAGTCCGTAGACATATAAGCCACATCACCACACCATTCGTCAATGACAATTACTGAAAGCCTCGGTCTCGCACTTCGGCAGTGTAGAGAGCAGTTGAGAATTTCACAAGAAGAGCTGGCGCATCGTGCTGGTCTGGATCGTACCTATATCAGTGGGATCGAAAGAGGTCGTCGTAATCCGTCTTTGCTCACGATTGAGCGTATAGCCAAGACCTTGGGTGTTGAGGTGGAGGTATTGTTCCAAATCGTTTCCAAAATTCAGCAGGAAGCGGGAAAAGAAAAACAATAATGCCCTATACTTTTGACCCAGCTATTTGCGAGGCCTGCCCCTTTGGCTACTGTTTTGAAGACCGACGCAATAATCCCGTCTCGGGCCGAAAAACCAAGTTCCGTGTCTTGCAACGCAATGCGATTTCCTGCACTTTTCAGAGTATTGTCCCTGGCTCATTGAGGGATGCTTCTACTAGCCTAACTTTTGATGATTACCTGCGACAATTTGCGCTCAATGTAAAACAAGCTGGTCATAAATTTCTGGGCGAGGTTTTCACCCTGGCGGGCAGCGCACTCGCGAAAGTCGAAGGTGATGTGCTTGAGATTTTAGAAGGCAGTCTGCTTTGGAACGCTGCTGTGACTTGGAACCGGTTTATGGCAAGCGGGAGCTGGGAATCGCAGGTACTCCGATGCCCGGAACATCTCAAACCAGACTCACTGCAGCAAATTGCTATTGTCAAATTGCCCAGAGGGTATGATGCGACACAGCTCTTTTCTCGCGAAGCGCGACTCCAAATAAGTGAATTAGAACAACGACTTTCTCAAAATGGACAGCATCTGAAATTATCGGCTCCCGACTTTGTGGGAGTGCGAATTCCTTCCACTACGGTCGAGGCAGTTTTTTCTACTCCGATTGAGAATTTGCACACCGCCAATGTTGCTACACTAGAGCAGGCCTATCGCATATTGGAAGGGCGAATATCCGCCGGAGACTTGTTGTTTGCCCTGGCAGTGAAGCGGACAATGCGAAGCGACCGCCTGTATCAGCCATTATACGAAGCCAATGTATTGAAATTTCTCGTTCAGGGAATATTAAAGCAACCAGGGTTTCGATTTTACGCCCATGCGGTAAGCATTGAAGGTGCCGACGTCCAAGGGCATTATCACGCACCTTCGATTTTCTCGTTAATGACTGGCGAAGCCCCCCACCGGGCTATAGATAGATTATTCGTCACGAATATACCTTCCGAGCTTGGACAAGCCATCTTAAACGAGCTTCCAGCCTTAACGTGAGTAGTTGCGTGCAATAGTTTTGTTCCGGAAATACCGGAGAGTGATATTCCGACACCGCCATAACTGAACGACGTCGTACAAAAGATTCGGAAACGATTGCACACAAAATTAGCCTAAAGAATTAGCCTTCAAAGCTTTGGCCGATTGCTGATTGGGCGATAGGTCGTGTAGAATCCGCGCTCCTCAAACAAGATCACGTCTGAAAGGCAGGTGTTTCATGAAAGCTTGGCGCGTCCACGAGTTCTGCGAGCCGGAGCAAATGCAACTCGAAGACATCCCCGTCCCCGAACCGAAGGCGGGCGAAGTGCGCATTCGCAATCATGCGGCGGCGCTGAATTTCTTCGATATTCTGCTGATTCAGGGCAAGTATCAGGTCAAACCACCGCGCCCGTTTACGCCCGGTTCCGAAGTCGCAGGCACGATTGATGCGGTCGGCGAAGGCGTCGAAGGATTTGCGGTCGGAGATCGCGTGCAGGCTTCGGCGCTGGGCGGAAGCTATGCGGAATACTCGCTGGCAGCAGCGGCAAAGACATTTAAAATCCCCGACGCGATGAGTTATGAAGAGGCGGCGGCGATGCTGGTGATTTATCAAACTTCGTATTTCACCTTCACGAAGCGCACGACGATTACGCCGGGCGAGTGGTTGCTGGTTCACGCGGCGGCGGGCGGCGTGGGGATGTCGGCGATGCAGATTGGCAAGGCAATGGGCGCGCGCGTGATCGCTACGGCGGGCAGCAAGGAGAAGCTGGATTTCTGTATGGAGCAGGGAGCCGAAGCCGCACTGAATTACCGCGATGCAAGTTGGGTGGATGAGGTCAAGAAGATCACGGGACGCGGGGCGAATGTGATTTACGATCCAGTCGGCGGGGAGATTTTTGATCTTTCGACCAAGTGCATTGCGCCGGAAGGTCGCTTGCTCGTCATCGGCTTTGCGGGCGGTACGATTCCTTCGATTGCGGCAAATCGGATTCTGCTCAAAAACATTTCGGTCATCGGTTCCTACTGGGGTGGATACTGCGAATTGCATCCTGAGTTTATGGCCGAGGCGCAGGCTGACCTTTTTGCAATGTATGAAGCCGGGAAGATTAAACCCATCGTGTCGCAGACCTTCAAGTTGGAAGAGGCGATTACGGCATTGCAGGCACTTGGCACGCGCCGAACAATTGGCAAGGTGGTTCTGACAATATGAGCCAATTGATTTTGGTACGGCACGGGCAGGCGGCGTTTTTAAGTGACGATTACGATCAGCTTTCACCGCTTGGTGAGGAACAATCCCGACTGCTGGGCGAGTACTGGGCGAAGCGCACCCTTTCGTTTGATGCCTTATTTACCGGGCCGCGACGGCGGCAGGTCAATACAGGCCGCATCGTACGTGAACAAATTGCGCAGGCCGGATTGCCCGCACCTGAGTTGATTACACTCGAAGAATTTGACGAATACGACGCGGATGGAATTTTGACGGAGCTGTTGCCTCAACTGATTGAGCGCGATGCGCAGTTTCGGCAATTGCACGAAGCGTTTGAGAATGCGGAGACAATAGAAGCGCGACGGCGCTACTTTCAGAAGCGATTTGAGGTGATTACACTGGCCTGGGTGCGGGGGGAATTGCTTTCGCCCAAGGTCGAGTCGTTCCGGGAATTTCACGCTCGCGTGCGGCGTGGGTTGGAGAAGGTGACGAAAGAGGCTTCCAGCGGTAGCCGTGTGGCGGTATTCAGTTCTGGTGGGGCGATTTCGGTTTCGGTTCAATTCGCCACCAAAGCGCACGAAGAAATGGTGCTGGATTTCAATTGGCGCATTCGCAATTGTGCGCTGAATGAGTTTGTTTTTTCCAAACATCGGATCACGCTGGATTCATTTAACGCGATCCCGCATCTGGACGATCCGAAATTGCATACTTATCGGTAAGAAATTCAACGCAAAGGGGCAAAGGAGCAAAGGGACAAAGAGAGGCTCTTGAGATGATACTTTCTTTGCGCCTTTGCCTCTTTGATCCTTTGCGGTAAGGGAACAACTCTATGCCAAGCTCACTTTTTGATCTGACGGGCAAGGTCGCCATTGTCACCGGTTCAACGCGCGGTATTGGACGCGCTATCGCAGAAGAACTTGCCCGCGCGGGGGCCAAAGTTGTGATCTCCTCGCGTAAAATAGAAGCCTGTGATGAAGTCACAAACGCGCTGCGGGCTGAAGGGCGAGAGGCGATTTCAATTCCATGCAACATCAGCAAAAAAGATCAGCTCGAAACCCTCGTCGCGGAAACACGCAAGGCTTATGGACAGATTGATGTGCTGGTTTGCAATGCTGCTTTAAATCCGTACTATGGCCCTATGGCTGGCGCATCGGATGAGGTTTTTACGAAAGTCATGGGGACGAATATTCAAAGCAATTTGTGGCTGTGCAATATGGTCTGTCCCGAAATGGCTGAGCGCAAGGATGGCGCAGTCATTATCGTTTCCAGCATTGGCGGGCTCAAAGGCTCGACGACACTCGGTTTGTACTGTATTTCCAAGGCAGCCGATTTTCAGCTTGTACGCAATTTGGCGATGGAATGGGGCGAACACAATATTCGCGTCAATGCCATCGCACCGGGACTGGTGAAAACCGATTTTGCCAAGGCGTTGTGGGACAATCCCAAGACCTTATCGCGGGTCGAAGCCGCCACCCCTCTGCGCCGCATTGGAGAGCCGGAAGATATTGCTGGTGCTGCTGTCTTCCTTGCCTCAAAAGCAGGTGCGTGGATGACCGGACAGCAAGTCGTGATTGATGGTGGTGTCACGATTGCTGGGTAGCAAGAATTCTTCATTTTCTATTTTCCACTTGTCGTTTTTCATTTGTCAGCGGTTGTGGGCATTGGGCCTGGCAATGACAAATGAAAAATATGAAAGGGAAAATGAAAAATGACCTGACTCTGAAAGGACAACGTAAATGAAGCTGTTTCGATTCACCTTGTTAACAATCTTTTTCGCGCTTTCTATTGTCGCACAACCAAATCAAACTTCGGTTGCGGTTGTGGGGCCACCGCAGCAGCCGCAAGAAACCTATCCCCCGCATCCTGATTCGCAGGTTCAACCCAATGTGCCAAAAGGCGAAGTGCTCAAGTTTACGTTTGAGAATTCCAAAATCTTTCCCGGCACGACGCGCGAATATTCGGTCTATGTTCCGGCGCAATACAAACCGGACACGTCGGCCTGTGTGTATGTGAATCAGGATGGCTTGCAGTGGGATGCCGACAAAGTCTTTGACAATCTGATTCACAAAAAAGAAATGCCCATCACCATCGGCGTATTTGTGCGCCCTGGTATCGTAAAAGCGCCCAGCTACACCGCACGCACGAACCCGAATGACCCGCGCGACACGAATGCAGCGTTGGATCGTTTCAATCGTAGCTTTGAATACGACGGCCTCGGCGATGCTTATGCGCGTTTCATCCTCGAAGAAATTCTGCCCGACGTCGAAACCAAAAAGACTTCTGACGGGCGCGCGATTCGCCTCTCCAAAAACGGCAACGACCGCGCGATAGGCGGTTCATCGAGCGGCGCGATTGCGGCGTTCACGGCGGCGTGGGAGCGGCCCGACGCCTTCAGCCGTGTGTTTAGCGCGATTGGCACGTACGTTGGGCTGCGCGGCGGCGACCGCTATCACACGTTGTTGCGCAAGTACGAACCGAAGCCGTTGCGCATCTTTTTGCAGAGTGGCACAAACGATAATAATCACTATGGTGGTGATTGGTGGATGGCGAACCAAACGATGGAACGGTCATTGACGTTTGCGGGTTACGAAGTCAAGCACGTCTGGGGAGAAGGCGGACACAATGGAAAACATGGTACAGCGCTGTTTCCTGATGCAATAAGATGGCTCTGGAAAGATTGGCCGAATCCCGTCAAAGTCGGTGTGAGCAAAAACCAGGTGCTCACCGACTTGTTGCTGCCCGGTGAAGGATGGCAGATGGTCGGCGAAGGATACAAGTTCAGCGAAGGCCCGGTTGCGAATGCCAAAGGCGAGGTCTTTTTTGCCGATGGTTCAAGCAACAACATTTGGAAAGTCGCGTTGGACGGCAAACTGACCCAATTTGCCACGAATACGCAGGGCGTGTATGGAATGGCGTTTGGGCCGGATGGCAAGCTTTACGGAGCGGCCAGTAACGGGCAAAAAGTGTTTTCTTATGACACCAGCGGGCAAGTGACCACTGTCACCAGTGAACTAAAAGGCAATGACATTGTCGTCGCTAACAACGGCAATATTTATGTGACCGACCCAAAAGGTTATGAACCACAAAGCAACATCTGGCTGATCAAACCAAACGGCGAGAAAAAGATTGTGGACACAGGATTGCGATTCTCGAACGGCATCACCATCTCGCCTGATCAGACGTTGTTGTATGTCGCCGAAATGCGAACGCATTGGGTCTGGAGCTATCAAATCCAGCCGGATGGCACACTGACCCACAAACAAAAATATTATTGGTTGCACGTTGCGGATACGGCAGATGACAGCGGAGCCGATGGGATGCGTGTAGATCGCGATGGCCGCTTATATGTTGCCACACGGCTGGGCGTGCAGATCTGTGATCAGGCTGGTCGTGTGAACGCAATCCTGACGACGCCGAATGGCAAGAGCAGTAATTTGACGTTTGGTGGCCCGGATTTCGATACGCTGTATGTGACCGCTGGCGATAAGGTGTACAAGCGAAAACTAAAGGTCAAAGGGGCGAATGCGTGGGATAAACCCAACAAACCCGCCGCACCGCGCCTGTAAAACGAACCTCAAATGTTATGACATCTCCTCTTCTTGCAATGCAGGGTATCAGCAAGCGATTTCCCGGCGTCATTGCGCTCAACAACGTTTCGCTGGAAGTTTATCCCGGCGAGATCGTCGCGTTGGTTGGCGAAAATGGCGCAGGGAAATCCACGCTGATGAAAACGCTGGGCGGCATTCATCAACCGGATGAGGGCACCATCAAAATCAATGGCGAAACGGTTACGATTCAAAACGTGAACGATTCGATGGGGCTTGGCATTGGGTTTATTCATCAGGAATTGAATGTCTTTCCGAATCTGGATGTTGCGGCGAATGTGTTTCTGGGGCGCGAGCCGTTAAGCGGCGGCTTGCTCAAACTCATCAATCGCACCAAAATCGAAGCCCAAACGGATGTCCTGCTCAAACGTCTGGGCGTAGACGTTTCGCCGCGCACGCCGCTCAGCGAGCTTTCCATCGCGCAACAGCAAATGGTCGAAATTGCGAAAGCGCTTTCGCTCAACACCCGTTTGCTGATCATGGATGAGCCGACTTCGAGTTTGACACTGGCGGAGACGACACGGCTTTTGCAGGTCGTGAAGGATTTGCGGGCACAGGGCGTGAGCATCATCTACATTTCGCATCGCCTGGGTGAAGTGACTGAAATTGCAGATCGCGTGGTCGTGCTGCGCGATGGTGCGAATGCCGGGACGTTGACGCGTGAGGAAATTACACACGACCGGATGGTGACGTTGATGGTCGGGCGCGAATTGCAGCACGTGCATCAAGCGAAAGAGGCCAACGCCAATCCGAATTACTTCGTTGTCGAAAATTTGCAGACGAAACGGTATCCAAACCAATCCGTTTCTTTTGGGGTCGGCAAAGGCGAAGTTTTGGGCGTGTCTGGTTTGATTGGCGCAGGCCGCAGCGAAGTCGCGCAAGCCTTATTTGGCGTCGAACCCGCGCTGGGAGGCCGGATTTTACTGGGCGGCGAAGAATTGCACATCAAATCATCACAGGATGCGATTAAGCACGGCATTTGTTTGATCCCAGAAGATCGGCGGCATCTCGGCTTGGTCATGGACTGGACAATTCAGGACAACACGACGCTGGCGACGCTGACGGATTATGCGAAAGCCGGACTGATTGATTTCGCCGCTGAAAACAAGGTCGCGATTGAGATGTCGCAAAAACTCCGCGTCAAAGCACCTTCTGTCGCTGCCAAAGTTTCGCAACTCAGCGGTGGCAATCAGCAAAAAGTCGTGCTGGCGAAATGGCTGTTGCAAAAACTCAAGGTCATCATTTTTGATGAGCCTACGCGCGGCATAGACATCGGTGCCAAAAGTGAAATTTACGATCTGATCAACCAACTTGCTGCCGACGGCACCGCAGTCATTGTCATCAGCAGCGACCTCGAAGAAATCTTACGCATCAGCGACCGCGTCGCCGTCATGCACGAAGGCAAACTGACAGGAATTTTGCCACGCGCCGAATGCAGCGAAGAGGCAATCATGCGGTTCGCGGTAGGAAGTCATTAGCCAATAGTTATTCGTCATTTGTTATTTGTTTTTATCCCTCAATAAAGCACGTAACCAATGACCGATGACTAATGACCAATGACCAATAACAACTATGAAAAAAGAACTCGGCATTTTCATCCTCCTGGTTGTGCTTTGTGCGATCACGGCCATTATCAATCCCCGATTTTTGACCCCTGTGAATTTGCAGAACACGGCACGACTGATCGGCGCGTTTGGCATTTTAAGCCTTGGTTTGGGCGTTGTGATTATCACCAGCGGCATTGATCTTTCGGTCGGCTCTGTGCTGGCGCTGCTCGGCGTATTGCTCTCGATGGCAATTACGCAATGGCATATTCCGGGCATCGTTTCCGTATTGTTAATTGTGCTGGCGGCAATGGCACTCGGATTATTTCACGGCTTTCTGGTCGCCAAAGTGCGGATTCAGCCCTTCATCGTGACGCTGTGCGGGTTGCTGTTTTATCGCGGAGCCGCACGCTTTATCGCCAGCGATGAAACCAAAGGCTTCGGCAGTGCGACAGGGATGGAGTCACTGCAAAATCTGGCTATCGGCAATATTCTCGGCATTCCTACGCCATTTGTTTTGCTGATCATCTTAAGCGTTGTGATGTGGGTTTTGATTCATCGCTCAATTTACGGACGCTATTTGTTCGCGGTCGGCAACAATGAAGATGCCGCGCGCTATTCGGGAATCAACGCCAGATTGATGATTGCCAGCGCCTATGTCGTGTGCGGCGCATTGACTGGAATCGCCGCCGTCATTTTTGCGTTTTATACCAATTCGGTTTCGCCTTCATCGCACGGCAATTTCTTTGAGTTGTATGGCATTGCCGCAGCAGTGCTCGGCGGTTGCAGTCTGCGCGGTGGCGAAGGCTCCGTCGTTGGCATTTTGCTCGGCACAGCGTTATTGCAAGTGCTGCAAAATCTCGTGAACCTGATCGGCATTCCAAGCTCGCTGAACTTTGCCGTGATGGGCGCAGTGATTTTGCTGGGCGTGTTGGCGGATCAATTGCTGAAGCAGCGAAAGAAATGAAAAAGCTTTGCCTTGCTCTCTCTTCACTCTTGCAAACTTTGCGCAAGGGGTTTTACGCACCGTTGGGATTGATCGGTGAATTGTTCGACAAGCTGGAACAATCTTAGTTTGAGACGACATGGGTCATGAATTCTTAACGATTCAATGCCTCGCTTCTGACATCTCGCCGAACTTGCGTTACAATTTTCGCTATGCCAAAAAAAGGGAACGTATTAGTTATTGATGATGAAGAGATCATGCGCGATGTGCTGGAAAGCCTGCTTTCGCCGGAAGGCTATCGCGTTGACCTGGCCAAACAGGGCGAGGAAGGTCTCGCAAGATTCAGCGAAAAGACCTACGACATTGTGCTGCTTGATGTTTCGATGCCGGGGATTGGCGGTTTGCGGACGCTGGAAGAACTGCTCAAGCTGGACGGGGACGCCGTCGTGATCATGATTACGGCTTTTGCAACGTTTGAGACTGCGGTCGCGGCGTTGGAGTTGGGCGCGTTTAGCTGTATCCGTAAACCATTTGAGAATGAGCATATTCTAAAAAAAGTGGCAGGCGGAATTGCTCGTCGCCGCAAAGACGAAGAGCGGCAAGTATTGCGGCGTACGTTACGCGCCTCCGTAGATCGCAGCCAGATTGTCGGCAACTCTCCGGCCATGCGCGAGGTCTACGATCTGATTGAACAGGTTGCGCCAGCACGCTCGACGGTACTGGTGACGGGCGAATCCGGCACGGGAAAAGAAGTGGTTGCGCGCTCCATCCACTTTTCCTCGCCTCGTGCGGAAAGCGGGCAATTTGTGGCGGTGAATTGTTCCAACATTCCCTCAGAGCTGTTGGAATCGGAGTTGTTTGGTCATACGCGCGGTGCCTTCACGGGGGCCGTCTCCGCGAAAAAAGGGTTATTTGAGGTCGCAGACGGTGGCTCGATTTTTCTGGATGAGATCACGACGATTCCGCCGGAAACACAGGCGCGCCTCTTGCGCGTGATTCAGGAACGCGAATTTACACCGCTTGGTGACACGTCCCCGCGCAAAGTGGATGTTCGCATCATTGCCGCAACCAACACCGATTTGCGCCGGGCTGTGCAGGCGGGTGATTTTCGCGAAGATTTGTTTTATCGGCTCAACGTCATCAACATCCATCTGCCACCGCTGCGCAATCGTCGCGCCGATATTCTCCCCCTGACTCAACATTTCATTCGCAAATATAGCCGCGAAAATGGCCGCAATTTGTCGGAGCAAATCAGCCCGGAAGTATTGCTGGCTTTGGAGCAATACCCCTGGCCGGGAAATGTTCGCGAATTGGAAACAGCGATTGAGCGGGCTGTGATCATTGCGCGTAGCGATCAAATTACGCTGGATTGCCTGCGGGCTGAAATCCTGAACCCTGATGGTGCAGAGGGATTAGGAAGCGGGGTCTCTGCCCCGTCGCAAAATATTGACCTAGCGCACGGAATTTCGTTTTACGATGAAGTCTCACGCTTTGAAATCGAATTGATCCGGCAGGCATTGGATTTGACGGGCGGACATCAGAGCCGCGCGGCGAAATTGTTGGGCCTCAATAACACCACACTCAACAGCAAGATTAAGTCGTACAACATTAAGGTTTGAGAAACCTGATCCCTGGTTGATTGTCAGTCGTCCGTTGTTTGTTGCTTTTATGCGGTTTCCTGCTAATAACGTGCAACAGACGACGGGCCGAGGACAGTTGCCCAGGCATAATTGGCACATGTGTATTTGATTGACGGCAATAATCTGATGGGGCAACGCGTCGGCTGGCATCGAGATAAAGCTGCCGCACGCGATCAACTTCTGCAAGAACTAGCGCGATTTGTGCAAAGAAAGAAAACGCGCGTGGCGGTGGTGTTTGATGGACGCCCTGCCATCAATATTGCTGATGGTTCAAGTTTTCGCAGTGTGAAAGTTTACTATGCGCGCGAGGGATCAGACGCGGATAGTCGCATCCTTGAATTTGTCGAACGCGAACGAAATCGCAAGGCGCTGACGGTCGTGACTTCAGATTTGCAATTGTTGGGTCGCGTGCGAGCGTCTGGCGTGCGCGTCCTTCGTTCGGGTGAGTTTCGGCGCATGTTGGAAGAAGATGATGGCGAGGCAGCGGAAGCCGAGCCCCGGATTCGCAAAGAGGAACTTGGCCAATGGATGCGTTATTTCGGTGTTGATGAGACGGATGATGAATAATTCATAAACGATACCGCTGCTTCTTTTTCCACGTGTCTGACTCAACATCTACGTTTTGCAACCGCAAGCTCAAATCCGCACTCATTTCCCATCCAGCACACTCTCCGCGCAATAATTTCGGATAACCCGCTGCTGCGATCATCGCTGCGTTATCTGTCGTATAAATCGGCGAAGGGATATATGCCGGAACGTGCAATTCATCGGCGAGATGTTGCAACGATGCGCGCAATTCTGAATTGCACGCGACTCCACCCGCCAGAATTAAAGTTTTGGGATGGTAAATTTCTGCGGCGCGTCGCACGCTGCGAATTAATGCCCGCACGACGGCATTTTGAAAGCTGGCGCACAGATCCAGAATCTGTGGCGATGGATTCTGCGGATCAGTGACAGGCTCAATGTGATGTTCGCGCACATAGCGCAGAACGGCTGTTTTCAACCCACTAAACGAAAAGTCCAATCGCTGATCTTTGATTTCAGCGAGCGGGAAGATGATCCCGCGTTTATTGCCAAGTTTGGCCAGCCGATCAATCACTGGCCCACCTGGATAACCCAAGCCAATTAATTTGGAAACCTTATCAAAGGCTTCTCCTGCCGCGTCATCGCGCGTGCGTCCCACCAGTTTGTATTTTCCCGGTTCCAGAATTAGAAAAAGATTCGTGTGACCACCAGACACAATCAACGCGAGCGCTGGATATTCGGGGGCAGGGAATTCAAAAGCGACCGAATAGACATGACCTTCAATGTGATTCACGCCAACAAACGGCTTGTTCGCAGCAAAGGCGATTCCTTTGCCAAAATTGATGCCCACCAGCAATGACCCAACCAATCCGGGGCCTTGCGTGATCGCGATGCCGTCTAAATCGAATGGCGTCACGTCCGCCTGAACAAATGCTTCATTGACGACATCCTGAATTTTTTCCAGATGTTCCCGCGAAGCGATCTCTGGCACGACGCCGCCGAACCGCTTGTGCGTGGCGATTTGCGAATAAATCACATTCGATTTGACGACGGTGCCGTTTTCTAAAATCGCCGCCGCCGTTTCATCACAAGAGGTTTCAATTCCTAAGATCAGCATAACTTGATGAACAGAGAAAGAGAGATGGAGGGTGGAAGGGAACGAGAGAAAGAGGGACGGCGCGATGCTGCAAAGTTACTTCGCCCTGTCTATCCCTCCATCTCTCTTTCTCTCGTCGCTTTACCCCTTCGCTTCCGCCGCATACTCCTGCCGCCGCACGATGACCACGGTGCTGTCATCAGGAGCTTTTTTATATTCGGGTTGGCCGCAATCAAAGACGCGATGACAAATCGTATTCACTTCGCCATTGCCGAACTGTTCGGCCAGTCGCATCATTTCCGCAATTCCGGCTTGTTGTTCCTGCGCTAGTCCCGCATATGCTCCATCGGTGTAAAGCAGTAATAAATCGCCTTTCGGGAATTCAAGTACCGCTTCAGCAAAATCAATTGTTTCTGCCGCGCCGACGGCTGGGGCGTTCACGGGCAATAGTTCTGGTTCGCGTTTGCTGATGCGAATTGCTGGCAAATGTCCGGCATTGACGTAGTGCAGATTCGTCCCTTCCCAGCGCGCCAGAATGCAGCTTACAGTCTGCTTTTTCGCCCACATGACGGCATTCAACTCCATCAGAATTTCGCTGAGCTTTTCTTTTTCCTGCGCTGTTTCTGAAATGAATTGTTGTAGCTGGGTGGCCGCCAGCGCCGCGTCTAATCCTTTGCCCGGCAAATCTCCTAACACCACGAGCGGCCCTTGCCGAGTTTCCAGCGCATAATAAAAATCACCGCTCGTATCGGTTCCAACGCCGTGTTTGTAAGAGGCGTACAGGCCGGGAAGTTCGTATTGTGCGGGCGGATAAAATTGCTTATGCATCACTGCCAATAACTCGACTTCTTTTTCGTGCGCTCCGAGCGCATACGCTTCCATGACGGCTGTCCGCGTCATTTCAACCACTTCTGCTTTTGGCTTTTTGGCGAGCGCGGCACAAACAAGAGTCATTGCGGCAAGCGCGAATAATCGTGGTATCGGTAGCGTTTGCAGTGTCCATAAACTGAGAACTGCATACATGGCCAGTAATCCCGCTCCGATTTGTAACACAAACAACAGGTTGTAACGCCGCGTCGCGATTGCCATCACCGGAAAGTAGCACAGGAAAATATTAAAGCCTTTGGCATTAAATACACCAAACACTGCGCATAACAGCAATCCTGTCGTGATAATGGCCAGATCAATCCAGATGGATAGGATAAACACATCTGATTTATGGAAATAGCCAAAGAGCATCGCGACGGTTAGCCACAGCACAGTTAAGACCGGGTAAATGAAAATTGTCGGCGCATTGTCATTGAGCGACCACAACGAAGAGACAGCAAACATCAGGCAATAAAACCAGCGCAACAGATTGGCGGATTTTCCTGCCGAAAAGGCAAATTGGCGGAACGTTGAATCAGTAGATTGTGGAATTTGATCAAGAATTTTCTTCATTCGTATTCAGGTCTCATCAAGGTGAAGATTGCACGAAACGATTGGGTAAGATAACGCAAAAACGGACGTTTCCCAAATTGCCTGAGGATTCAGTGGGCGCTGACACGGCTTGCTTTGTGATACGCTATCGGTTCATAAATCTGGCCACTGTTGTGCTAATATCTTGTTTCTTTTTAATTAACCATCTATGTGCAAGGAGTCGAAGATTCAGTATGTCTGATGAACAAGAAGTTGGATTTAAAATTAGTGATCGCAGAAAATTCAATCCCGATGGTTCCCCACGCGATTATTCATCCGAACCGGAACCGATAGCGCCGCCTGCCGCCCCTCCCGCGCAACCTTCACAGCCCGCCGTGCGCCCAGAGGATGTGTATTCCACCACTGCCGCACAACCTGCGTTAGAACGAGAGCCAAGCCCCTTTGCCGAAGACCAACAGGTTGAGGAAGAGCCGGAAATGACCGAGTTCATGCAGATTATTTACAGTTTGGCTACGTCCACGGCCTTTATTCATTTGGGATTAGTCGAACATCCTGCTACAGGGCGTCCTGAAGTCAACTTGCAAGCTGCGCAGCAGGGCATTGGAATGCTGATAGTCCTGCGCGAGAAAACACAAGGCAACCTGTCGCCCACTGAGGAAGAGTTTTACGACACACTTCTGTCAGATCTGAAAATGCAGTTTGTTTCGCTGCGCAGGCAGTAAGTCTTGAGAGTCCGTAGAGTCCAGAGAGTCCAGAGAGTCAACACGCATTCGACCCTGACGACTCTCAGGATTCTCAAGACTCTCAAAATTCTCAAGACTTTATGAAACTGACTTTTCTGGGAACTGGAACCTCAGTCGGCGTGCCGATGATTGGTTGTGAATGTGCGACCTGTACTTCAACGGATTCGCGCGACAAGCGATTGCGAACTGGGTTGTTGATTGAGCAAGCCGGACAGCGGTTGGTGATTGACGTTTCGACGGATTTTCGCCAGCAGGCGTTACGTGCCGGATTAACCAAACTTGATGCCCTTTTAATTACCCATTGCCATGCAGACCATGTTTTTGGTTTAGATGACATTCGCCCATTCAATTTCAAGCATGGCCCCATCCCTGTTTTTGCCAGTGAACGAACCTGGCGTGACCTGCGACGCGTTTTTTATTACATTTTCGAGGCCAAACACGTGGGCGGTGGGTTGCCCCAGGTGACGCCGGAAACCATCACCAATTTCGAGCCATTTTTTGTCGGTGACTTGGAAATTACCCCGATTCCGGTGATTCACGGCAAGGGCGAAGTCACGGCTTTTCGGCTCAGCAATGGGCGCGCTTCGGTGGCTTTTGTGACAGATTGCAATCAAATTGCTCCGACCTCGCTGGAAGCGCTGAAAGGACTTGATGTATTGATCCTGGACGCTTTGCGCATCAAGCCCCACCCCACCCATTTGCATCTTGAACAATCATTGGCCTACATCGAAGAACTGAAACCGCAGCGGACTTTGCTGACCCACATGGGCCACGACATAAAACATTCTGAAATCAGCCGCCATCTTCCGGCCAATATCGAATTGGCTTATGACGAGTTGATTCTTGAGTTATAGGGCTTCGGCTTTTGCGTTTTGTTTCTTCCACCCAAGACCAAAAAAAACAAAGGCTCAAGACCCATTGAAAAATGAACATCATTCACGACCTCAATGATCCAGCAATCCAGCGTCCTACCGTCCTGACCATCGGCGTTTTTGATGGTTTGCATTTAGGCCATCAGGCTATCGTCCGTCGTGTGGTCGAACGCGCCTTGCTGATAGACGCGACGCCGACCCTGATCACCTTTGACCCCCATCCGCGCCAGGTTTTAAAGCCGGAAACCGCCCCACCCTTGTTGCAGACGTTTGCGCAGAAAATGGAAGGCTTGAAACTGCTTGGCATGCAACAGGTCGTCGTTATGAATTTCACGCACGAACTTGCGGCTTTATCGGCAGAGGAATTTATTGGACGATTTATGTTGGAGGCCTTGGGCGCGCGCGAAATTCATCTGGGCAAAGGCTTCGCTTTCGGGAAAGATCGGCGCGGCAATATCGAACTTTTGCGGCGCGAGGCTGAACGTCTGGGATTTGTGGCCGATGAAGTGCCTGAAGTCCGTCTGCAACATCACCGGATTAGCTCCACGATGGTACGCCGCTTGCTGCAAAGTGGGCGGGTGAATCTGGGCCGTCGGATGCTGGGCCGTCCGTATGGGATTGAAGGCACAGTGATTGAAGGAAGAAAGTTGGGGCGAACGATTTCCTTCCCGACGGCCAACATTGCCGTAGAAAATCGCGTTGTTCCTGCGGACGGCGTTTATATCACGCTGGCCCTGATTGACGGGGTTTGGCATCGGAGCGTAACTAATATTGGAAAGCGTCCAACGGTTGGGCTGGATGTTGAATCTAAGGTCGAGACTTTTGTGCTGGATTTTGACAAGGATTTGTATGGGAAAACGATCCGAATTCGTTTTTTACATCGCTTGCGTGGCGAAAAGAAATTTGCAGGACTGGATGAGTTGAAAACGCAAATTGCACGGGATTGCGAGACGGCAACGCGATATTTTGAAACTGCCGCTGCCCAACGCAACTTTAGTTTCATTTGAAGCGTATGACTGGGGACATCCAGGGATAACGCGCTCCGGGGTTTGGGTGGGAATTAAGAAGGAACCGAAATTATGGCAATTTCCAAATACGAAGCGGGTGAATTAGCAAATCGAAATCGTAATGAAGTCATTGACCTGATTCCGGTTTCAGAGCCTGCGCCCGTGGTTGTGCCTCCCAGCGCGCCGCCCGCCCAATATGATCCGCACGATGACATCAAAGGTCACGGGATTCGCGGCTGGTTTCGGGCCGGGCATATTATCTCAACGTTCGTGCTGTATCACGTGTTTGTCTATGCCTATCATCGCGGCTGGTTCATCGGCAAAAAAGACGAATCCGAAGAAAAACATTTGCAGTGGCAGGCAGAGTGGCTCAGTCGCCAATTGCTGAAACTCGGCCCGACATTCATCAAGATTGGTCAGGCGGTTTCAACGCGCGCTGATTTATTGCCGCTGGCCTACATCAAAGAATTGTCCAAGTTGCAGGATAGCGTTCCTGCGTTCCCGAATGACGAAGCGATGGCCATCATTGAGCGCGAATTAGGGCGCTCGATTCCTGATTTGTTTGCGGAAATCGAAACCGAACCCATTGCCGCCGCCTCGCTTGGTCAAGTCTATCGCGGACGTTTGCATTCAGGGCAAGTTGTCGCGATCAAGGTGCAGCGCCCAAATCTCGAAAAAGTCATTAACTTTGATTTGGCCGTGTTGCGACAGATTGCGCGTTTTATGAATCGTTATCCTCGCTTCACCAAAGGCGTGGATTGGGAAGGCACCATTGGCGAATTTGCCGCAGTAATCTTTGAGGAAATGGATTACGCCAAAGAAGCCCAAAATGCCGAAACCTTTCGCCAGAACTTTCGCAAATGGGCAGAGGTTTATGTTCCGGCGATTTACTGGTCGCATTCGGCTACGCGCGTGCTGACGATGGAATTTATCGGCGGCAACAAAGTGTTGGATTTGGAAGAACTGCGCGAACGTGGCATCCATCCGCCGGATGTCATCAAGCTGATTGCCAAAACCTATCTGAAACAATTGTTGGAGGATGGTTTCTTTCACGCCGATCCGCATCCCGGCAATTTACGTGTGATGCCCGATGGTCGCATGGCGTTTTTTGATTTCGGAATGGTTGGACGCATCTCGCCCGAATTACAAAGCAAGATGATTGATGCCTTCTTCCATATCGTCGAAAAAGATGTTCACGGGCTGACAGAAGATTTGATCAATCTGAACTTCCTGGCCCCGACCGTCAACAAAGACGAAATCCGCCACGTCGTCGAAATGCTGTTTGGGAATTACCTGAACCTGAAACTGGGTGATATTCGCTTCAAAGAGTTGACCTATGAATTGGCCGAAGTAATGTACAAATATCCGTTTCATCTGCCAGCGAATTTTACCTACATCATTCGCGCGATTATGACGCTGGAAGGCATCGGCATTGTGATGGACCCGCATTTCAGCTTCTTCGATGTTGCCAAACCCTTCGCCAAGGAATTCATGCTGAAACGCGAAGGCAAATATTTCCGCGATCAATTGCTGAAGAAAATTATCTACGGCGAGAACAACACCATCCAATGGGACAAGGCGTGGAAGCTGCTGAAAATGGGCGCGAAAATGTATTGGGATTCCTGGTTCGGGACTCCCTCAGAGACAAAGTAGCGATTTCCAACTTTTTGCGATGAGACAAGCTGAGTTGCCGCATTCATCCGATATTCAACGACGCCGCACCGATCACGCCCGCCGCAGTTCCTAGTTCAGCCCAGGTAACTGGCGGCCCGTGTTTGGCGATGCGTTCGGCTAGCACGTCACCAAACACATCGCGCGCCTGTGCAATCGAACCACCAATCACAATCACTTCGGGATCAAGTAGCGCGCGAATCGTTTCACACGCCATCGCGAGATCCGCGCCGTAGGATTGAAATGCCGTTTGCGCGGCGGCATTGCCCGCGCGTGCCAATTCGGCGATTCGCGCGGCATCCACGTTTTCTTCCTCTCCGCCCGCTTCTTTGAAGCTTTGCACCAACCCAGTTGTCGAAACAAAGTGCTCCAGCCATTTGTCGCGTAGCGGCAGGCTCCAAATTTCGCCTGCATTGGCGTGAGCGCCGCGATGCAGTTTGCCATCCACAATGACGCCGCCGCCAACGCCTGTACCGAGCGTAATGCCGACCACATGCCGCGCGCCACGCGCTGCGCCGAAGCGGGTTTCTGCCAGGACGAAACAGCGCGCATCGTTTTCGATTTTGGTGTCAAAGCCTAAGCCGTCTTGCGCCAACGCAACAATATCTACGCCATTCAGTTGCGGAAGAAAGTCAGCGGCGATGAGTGCTCTTTCGCCGACCAGTCCCGTCATCCCAATACCGAGCGCCGCAATCGTTTGCGCGCCGATGCTTGTCTGCACTTGCGCGTGCAATTCCTGCAACGCCTCGCGCATTCGCTCTTCGCTAAATTCTATGCCGGTTGACACAGCAAACATCGGCGTAGCTAATTGCCCTGAATCGGTCACTGCTGCCATTCGCATTTGCGTGCCGCCTAAATCAACTCCGAGAGAGTATGGTTCTGTCATAGCGCATTTGATTTTATCATCGTTGTTGTGTTTACTCGCAGCCTGTACAATCCTTTGTTTGCGGAGATCAGCGATGGCGATCAAACAAATCAGGCGCGCAATCAGAAATGGGCAATACCAGTATACGAATCACGCGCTTGAAGAAATGGATGCGGATGATTTGACGGAAGAAGATGTGCGAAATTCTCTGTTGCACGGCGAAGTCGTTTCCACGTTGACTGATGATCCGCGTGGAATTCGTTTTGTGGTGCAGGGAAATGAACTGTTCGGTGCGCGCACGATGGAAGTAGTTTGTCGTTTCTTGCCGTCCAGCTTGCTTCGTATCATCACCGTTTACGTTTTAGAGGAATAATTTTATGACGAATGACTTTTGTGAATATTGCAACACTTCACTCGACGTTGCTGAAAAGCTGGTGAACGTTTATCGCCATCGTAAATCCCAACATTTCATCTTTGAACAAGTCCCTGCGCAGGTTTGCCCGCGTTGTGGCGAACGCTACTATTCTGCGGAGGTGGTGCGCGAGATGGACCGTTTGATGAAAACGCCATCGGCTTCCACACAATCTGTTAACGTCCCCTTAATTTCCTGGCCGTTAGCCAGCTAATACTTTACCAGTTTACAAATGAGCAAAGACATACCCAACAAAATCATTTATTCGATGGTTCGCGTCAGCAAGTTTTATGACAAGAAACCTGTCCTCAAAGATATTTCGATTTCCTATTTTTACGGCGCAAAAATCGGCGTGCTGGGCTTGAACGGCTCCGGCAAATCTTCATTGCTGCGCATATTTGCGGGCGTAGACAAAGACTTTAACGGTGAAACGCATATTTCACCGGGCTACACGATTGGATTTCTGGAACAGGAACCGCAACTCGATGAATCCAAAACCGTTCGTCAAATTGTCGAAGAAGGCGTGCAGGAATTGGTTGATCTGCTGAAAGAATACGAAGCCATCAACGAGAAATTTGGCGAGCCGATGGATGGCGACGAGATGGAAAAGCTGATCGAAAAACAAGGTGAGGTGCAGGAAAAAATTGATGCCGCCGACGCGTGGGATTTGGACTCGCGGTTGGAAATGGCGATGGATGCGCTGCGCTGTCCGCCGGGCGATGCTTCGATTAAAACTCTCTCCGGCGGCGAAAAACGTCGTGTTGCGATGTGCCGCCTCCTTTTGAGAAAGCCCGATATTTTGCTGCTCGACGAACCGACGAACCATTTGGACGCCGAATCTGTCGCGTGGCTCGAACAGCATTTGCAACGCTACGAAGGCACAGTCATCGCCGTCACGCACGACCGCTATTTTCTCGACAACGTAGCGGGCTGGATTCTCGAATTAGATCGCGGTCACGGCATTCCGTGGGAAGGCAATTACTCCTCGTGGCTGGAACAAAAACAGGAACGCCTGCGCCACGAAGAACGCGCCGAAAGTCAGCGCCAGAAAACGCTGCAACGCGAATTGGAATGGATTCGGATGGCTCCGAAAGCGCGCCACGCCAAAAGCAAAGCGCGTATCAGCAACTACGAACAAATGCTCGCGCAGGAAAGTGAGAAGCGCGCTGAAGATTTGGAAATTTATTTGCCGCCCGGCCCACGCCTCGGCAACGTCGTCATCGAAGCCAACAACATCAGCAAAGCCTACGGCGACAATTTGCTGTACGAAGGCTTAACGTTCTCGCTCCCGCCCAACGGGATTGTCGGCGTTATCGGCCCGAACGGC
>JAFDVL010000104.1 GCA_018268995.1 Acidobacteriota bacterium
TGCCCGGTCACAGTTGGGAAAACGCAATTGCGATGGCAACGCCAATTGCTCACAAAGGATCGCTGGCAGGCGCGAAAGTGCAGGCGATGACGGCGCTGGATTTTATGCTCAATCCGGCACTGGTCAAACAGGCGTGGGAGTACTTCAATAATGTGCAGACGAAAGACATCAAATATCAGCCGTTGATTGGCCCGAACGACAAGCCTGCCGTCGAACTCAATCAGGAGAAGATGGAAAAGTTTCGGACGGAAATGAAGAAGTTTTATTACGATCCGGCCAAGTACAAAACCTATCTGGAACAACTCGGCATCAAGTACCCGACTGTCAGAGAAAGTAAATGACAACGCTCAGCGAACACATCACAGTTCGTTGCCCAAACTGCCAGATCATCATCGAACGCGTCACATCTGAAACGATGGTGTATTGCATCGCGTGTCGCAAGTGGTGCCGAGAAGTGGAAGCAGGGAAAGACACGCCAGCCGCGCCTGTGCTTCCAGCCCGACGACCACGTCGCCGCGTGCGTTGTCATTAGCATTGCGTGTTTGCTAAGCTTGCCCCAAGAGGTGAATTATGTCGGCACAACCAAAGTATAAATACTCGTTGGAAGAATATTTGGAGATGGATCGCCAATCCGATTCGCGCCTGGAATACTGGGATGGTGAAATCTTTGATATGAGCGGTGTGAATGAAGGGCACGCTGAGATCGAAACGAACCTGATTGCATATCTGAAACCTCGCATTTCTCCTAAAGGATGCCGCATCTTCCCTGCCAATATGCGCCTTAAAGTTCCAAGTTTGCCACCGTATCGTTACGGCGATACATCTGCCCTCTGCGGGCAGGCGCAGTTTGAAAAAATTGCCGGTGTGGATGTGCTGACAAATCCGGCGCTGATTATTGAAGTTTTGTCCGAATCTACTGAAAGCTATGATCGCGGCCTCAAGTTTTCGCACTACAAATCCGTTCCGAGCTTCTGTGAATACCTGCTGATTGCGCAGGAACTTCCGCACGTCACGCATTACATCAAACAGGATGAGCGGGTCTGGAATCAGCGTGAATACACAACGCTGGACGATGTCGTACAATTGGTTTCGGTCGGGTGCGAAATCACGTTGCGGGAACTTTACGAAAACGTGACCTTCCGGGAAATCAAACCCAGGCTGCATCCGCTGGAATAACCTCGCCCGGCGGCTGCGATTTCAGGTCAATTATTCGTGGCCGCAAACCTGTATGACTTTCAGCTTGCCTATTTTCCTCCAGTCATGAATAATCTGCCCTCGATGCGACCGTAAAATAAACGTTTTCCCCATCCATCTCGTTTCCGTTCGCTTCACTGCCCCAGCGCTATGTGCAGACTTGTGTGAAGACAAATTTCATTGGACTCTGCAAGTTTTCAATTGGCTGAAATCCTCGCTTCCAGCGCGCTGTCCAAGCCTCACGCACGCTTGCAGATTGGCAGACAGGACTCAGCCCCAATATTGATTGACTCATTTCTCTTGGAGGTACCTCATGAACCTGAAGACAACTCACCTGAAACAGGCTACTGTTTTGACTGTGGTTGGCGTCTTAGTCCTTTGCCAAAGTTTCGTTACCGGCACGCCTTTAACCCAAGTGGTGTCAAAGCTGCAAAGTTATGTCACTGGAGCAAACAGCGTCAAATCGCTCCGATTGCCATCATCCGCACAACTTTCCACGCAAGGCACAGTAATGCTCAATGGCAACGCGGCTCCAACAGGCGCGACAGTGCTTAGTGGGAGTGGTGTGAAAACCATCGAGAACGGCTCTGCTGTCCTGAGCTTCGGCGCGCTGGGACAAGTGGAACTAACCGGCGCGACCGACTTCACGCTGGCGGTGGAAGGCTCAACACTTGGCGGCCAATTGCGTGCAGGAAGTGCGACCATTGTGGCTGCGGCAGGCGTCGCGGTGAAGGTCGTAACCGCCGATGGCCCGGTTGTGACTGATGGTAAGGAAGCGGTCGTGTTGACGGTGGATGTCACCGGAGGCAAGACGCGCGTCGAAACAAGCGGCTCGCTCGCCAGTGTGAGCACTCCGGCGGGCGTCACGCCAGTTCCGACGAATCAGGCCAGGCGCATCCGAATCCCCTCCGATCAACTCCAGAGAATCAATGAGAGCCTCGCCCAGATTCGCCGGGCGGCTGAGACAATCAACCAGAAGGGCGGAACCATCAACATGGCCGATGTGGATACATTGGAGGCCGCAGCACGGCGGGCAGATCGGGCTGGTTTTGACGCCGCCCTCAAGCGAATTCTTGCCACCAAACCAAGCACCCAGACTTCACAACAAAATATCGAGCCAGCGGAAAGCGTGGCAGATAACCAAAAACAACATGGACCGTATAGTCCTCCACCATCACAATTTGGGACTTTAGACCTTTCTCAATTGTTTCAGGAAATTAGGAACCAAGGGAACCTAATAAACAATATTATTTCTTCGATTGACATTAATGACATTCCTGATCAGAACAACAACAACCCGAACAGCGGTCAGCAGAACAATGGGCAACAGAACGGCGGCAATTCCAATGTTAGAGATGTATTGACGGTAGCGGGATCAATGGCTGGAGGAGCCGTTGGCGGGATTATCGCGGGTGAACTTACTTCATCCCCTACCCCTACTCCTGCTCCTAGTGCTTCTCCTGTGAGCCCCTTTCGGTAAAGGGGAATAGTTCATCGAGCAGCATCTGCTGGATGAACCCCAAAGGGGGAATGGTATTGATTAAAGCGATGTACGACAGGCAGCTTGCCTGTCGCTGGCTGAAAACTCGCAGCGGCGACAGGCAAGCTGCCTGTCGTACATTTGGCGTTTCGCTCTTCACCTGTGAAGCCTGTCTATGGCCGCACCCGCTGACCGGAGTGCATGACGTAGGTTTTGATGCCGCGCTGTTCCAACTCTTTGCGCAACGCCGTGGTGCCACTACGATTCGCAAAGATGCCATAGACCACCTGATAATAATTCGGCGTCAGTCCTGACCACTTCGACGAATAGACCACACGTGGGTTCAAGCCTTCCGCGCGATGCTTTTGAGCTTCGGCTTGCGCATTTGCTTCCTCGCGGGCGGCCATCCCAATCACAAAAAAGCCTGCGCGCTCGACTAGGGCTTCGACGGGTGTCGGAGTCGGTACTGGCGCTGGTGTCACTGTCGGGGTTGGGGTCGCTGTTGGCATTGGAGTGGCTACCGATGGAGTGGCTATCGGTGCTGCTGATGCTACAGGTGTCGAAGTGTCCTGTGCTGTGGGCAGCTCCGTCGGCAGGGGGCTGGCAAAAGTAGGGGGAACAGCGGAGGTGCTTCTGGCCGCTCGTACCTGGGTAGTTTGTTTGATTTGTGTGACATACCAGGCCGGGCTGATAAATACGATGGCGAAACCAACCAACACGATCCCGAACGCACAGCCAAATGAAACAATTCGCTCTGGCCATGATGCAAAGACAGGTGGGTATTGGATCTGCTTGGACGATGGACGTGCGCGCCGCTCTACCTTGTGCGCAATGGGCGCGACCACCTTTTTAAGCAAAGGGCTGGTCTTGAGTGCATTACGCAGGGACAACAACAGCGGCAACCAATTGCGCTCCGCATTCACTGAGGCTTGCGGCTCGCTGAAGCGTTCGTGTTCCGTGCAAAACCGCGTCACATATTCAGCCCAGGAAATGGTCAGCGTGCTTTCCATCATTGCCAGTGCGCGCAAACGATGCAGCAACATTTCATACGTTCCTGCCCCCAGCACACACAAACGCGCCCAGTCATCCTGCTCGACCAAAATATCCAACACTTCGACCTGTCCCGCTTGATTGGAGCGGGGCGAGGCGGGCGATTGCACCATCAATGCGGTTTCCCCGACCTGCGCCAGACGGTACAAGCGCAGACTTATAAACAATCGCTTGAGCCAGTCTTCCTGCTGCAACGAACTGGTCGTTTCCAAGGGGGTGTGCGCAAGCTGAGTGAATTCTTCGTTCAACCACCGCTCGACTTCGTGCGCACTTGTGCAACGGCGATACTGGGCCAGCACTTCGGCATCGAGGGCATTGCTGGTATCAGGTAAATTACGCATCCAAGGTTCCATCAAATCCCTCTTCACCTAGCGCGCGATAAACATCCGACGAGCAGAGCGCCGGGCTTCACGGTCTTTCTTGTTGTAGGCAATCGAACTCAGGAAAACACCGCTCTCGGCAGACAGCGGCAGCGTGCGCTGATCGGTTTCGGCAATGAAGACAGCAAAGTCCCAATAGGAAAGACGGCTCAACAACCGCAATCGCGCTTGCATGTCAGGCAGTTTGTAAAACTCCGCCAGCAATAAGGCAGGCTTGCACAAAACCCGTGCATTGTATTGAATCATCTGTGCGCGTTGGAAGCCATTTAGCGATCCCAGAAAGTGCATCCTGATCAGCAACCAAAAAGACTTGACCGCCAGCTCATCGTGGTGCGTTTGCGCCAGAAAATCCTGCACTTTGGGCATGAACAACAGTTCATCAAAATCCGCATCCGTCGCATAACCTTCCATCGCTTCTACTTCCTGAATCGCGCGCAAATCCAGCTTGAGCGAAGTCAGGCGTGCCAGCTTCAGCGCAGGTGTATCTGTGTGAGCGGGTGTCGTGCAAAAATTGAGAATTTGCGTAAAGCGATCCAGCGGCAGGGCATTTTCAGAAGCGGGCGTTGAGAGGGCCATCAGGGTACTCCTTCGCAGCATTACAGGGGCAATACGACAACACAGCAAGTCTGGTACTGGGGGGCGGGAACAAGTGGGCTAATAATCCCTGTACCGATCATATGAGGTCGTCAAACCGCTGATTTGAGCATTCTGTGATGATCTCTGGTAGTAAGAACTATCATCAGAACCAGGGGATATTTACCGTAAAAGAGCGCTTTTATACGATTTTGGGCTTCTTGGTGTCAACTTATAAATTCGCGCCCGCGTTACACTTCCCCAATGTCTTCGTTCCAAATTTCAGGATGCGCTGCGATGTAATCAGCTAAAAGTTGAATACATTCTGGTGAGTGCAGATCAATGACGTTGACGCCATTTTCTCTGAGCCAATCAACGCCGCCCGCAAAATTCACCGATTCGCCGACAACCACGGTGCCTATCTTGAACTGCCGCACGAGGCCGCTGCAATACCAACAGGGGGCCAGAGTCGTCACCATAATCTTGTCGCGATAGCCGCGTTGTCGTCCGGCTTTGCGAAAGGCATCGGTTTCGCCATGCACTGAAGGGTCATCTTCCTGCACGCGGCGATTATGACCGCTGCCAAGCAAGTTGCCATCGCTGTCGAAGAGCGCCGCGCCAATCGGAATGCCACCTTCGGCTAAACCCTGTCGGGCTTCCGCAAGGGCGATTTGTAACATTGCGTGGTAATCAGGTTGAGGCGTCATAATTGCACAAACTCGTAGTGGCGAATTCATTCGCTGGATTTTGAGAAAGGACGGTGCGAATGAATTCGCTACTACGTGAAATATCATTTTTTCGGCGGCATCCATTCCTCACCACGCCGCAACGCATTCACAAACAAATGTGCCAGCCGCGTCGGTTCAGGAATGCGATATTTGCTCGTTGCTTTTGCCGCATAGTCCTTGCAGCATCGCAGCATCAGATCAATCGAACCAGGCAAATCCGCCAGATGCCCCGGCGAAACATAGACGGGGTTGACACGATGTTTCGTGCGCAGCGCAGCGCCAATCGTATCGCCTTTGTGAATGAGCGGCGTCCAATTCCCTGCCTCTGGCAAAGGCTCTTCGTACTTGCCAACCAACAACGATTTTGCACAACCAATCGTCGGCAAATCCAGCCACAGCCCGATGTGCGAAGCGATGCCGATGCGACGCGGATGCGCGATGCCTTGCCCGTCTAGCATCAGCACATTAGGCCGCACAGTCAGCGTTTCCCACGCTTCCAGCAATGCGGGCGACTCACGAAACGAAAGCAGGCCCGGCACATACGGAAATTTGGTGGTCGTCACCACGCCGGATGTAGCGACGACTTCGAGTTCCGGTAACTGCAACACGACAATGCCCGCATAAATCACGTCAGAAAATTTATTGAAGGAAATGTCCGCGCCTGCCACGAGATTGAGGTGCGCTGGCAGCGGTTGCAGGATGACTTTCTCACGCAGTTGGCTTTGCAACGCCACCGCTTCCGAAGGTTGCAAATCCCAGGAATGTAGTTGCTGGATCGTCATTATTTCTTTCCCGACGTTACCAAACGATTGTACTTCTTCAGCACTTGTTGCAAGCGGTCGTGCGGCAACGCAATAACTTTGTGATCGTCAATCCCGGTCATCGTTTCTGCCGCCACCAACGCATTGATAATCGCTTCTTCCGTCGCCTGCACGGTCGCCGTAAACAACGGATTCATTTGCTCATTCGGCAACATCATCGCAGGTGCAATCGTTGCCTGCTTCCCGGCTTCTTCATTGGCGGTCGAGAACGCGATAAAAATGTCGCCCGAACCATTGCCCGCCGTGCTGCCATTGCGTGCCAACCCCAACGCCGCACGCCGTGTCAATCGTTTGAGCTGATGGGGCAACAACGGCGCATCCGTGGCAACGACGATGATGATCGAACCTGTCTCGCGCGGGCGAAATGTGCCGTCAGTAATTTCTTCGCCCACAGGCACGCCCGCAATCCGCAATTGTTGGCGCAAACCATAATTCGCCTGTACCAACACACCCACGGTGAAGCCGCCTTGTTGCGCATTCAACTTCCGCGAAGCTGTGCCGATGCCGCCTTTGAATTCGTGGCAAATCATCCCCGTCCCACCGCCCACGCTGCCTTCCGCCACAGCGCCGGAACGCGCATTGTTCAGCGCCTCAAACGCGTGTTCATCTTTGACGTGAAAGCCGTTGATGTCGTTCAAGTAGCCGTCCCACGTTTCGGCCACGACAGGCAAGCCCCACATCTGCGCAGTCTGGCTGTATTGTTTGAGCTGCCATTTAATCACCGCATCGCGCACGACGCCGACGCTGTGCGTGTTGGTGATCATCACTGGCCCCTCAAGCAAGCCGGATTCTTCCAGCCACGTCGTCCCGGTCATTTCGCCATTGCCATTCAGCGAAAACCATCCGGCAAACACTGGCACATTCGATTGTTTGCCGCGCGGCAAAATGGCGGTAACACCAGTTCTCACTGGCCCCACGCCGACTTGCAATTTGCCGTCGCCGCGAATGATCGTGCTGTGGCCGACTTCGATGCCTTTGACATCCGTGATGGCATTTAGCGTGCCGGGCGTACCGTCAAACGGGACTCCGAGATCACGCGCGCGTGGTTTGGTTTGTGCATTCATAACTTGTGGCAGCAGCATCAAAACGAACGTTGCAAAGAGAATGACACATAAGCTCTTCATCGTTTTCCCTCTGGTCAAAAGACGTTAGCAATAAGGCTGAAGAAAGATAACAGAACAAACGGAAATAACGGAACAGACGGAAAGCTGTATTGCCCACTTCTTTTCCGTTTGTTCCGTTTATTCCGTTTGTTCCGCGTTCTCGCTTTCTTTCTGTTTGGAGTCGCTGCTAAGCCAATCGCTCATCACACGCATACGCCACTGAGCAGCCCGCACAACGTCGCGCGCTATGATGACTGCGATATGCCTCGCCGTCTTGCAGGATCGCCTGCATTTCCGCGACAACATCCAAAAGTTGCTCGCGCAGTTCGTCCGTATTTTCAACCCGCAACGTGCGATCACGATAGCGAATCAACCCATACGGCGCGTCTTCTTCCAGCACATCTTCGACCAATAAAAAGTACACCGCAAGCTGCATCAAGTGCGACGGATACGGCCTGCCATTGCGCGGTGCCTGACTCGACTTCACTTCAACCGGAACCAAGCCATCGTCTTCTTCCAACAAATAATCTGGCTTCCCGCACAATCCATAAGTTTCTGAGACCAACACTTCACTATCATCACCGCTTGTATCTTCGTAAACAATTTCCCCGTCAGGCAAACCGCTGCGTTGGCGCAAGAATTTGGCGAGCAGCAGACACGCCACCGCAATCAGTAGAACAAGAAAGGCAATACTGACCAATTGATTCGGAGTCATCGCCAATTCCACCATAACAGCACGATCAACAACAACGCCAACCCCACGAAACCCCAGCCCATCCGCTGCAACTTGCGGGCAAAGGTAAGCTGTCTGCCGTGCTGGCGATGAAAGGCACTGCCCGGCTCCAAGTGCGGACTGTCCGGTTCGTTGCCTTCGCGCTTGATCTGCCAGGCTTTGGCGCAGAACATAAATTCTGCGACTTCTGAAGCGGTGATGGTGTTTTGGTTGTGGCGGGACGCTTTTGCCATTGCGTTCTTAGTTCAGCTTGAGGGTATGCTTAGATGTGTATGATAGCAAGACTTTGATGACCATTTGAATATGGTGTAAGTCAAGATGGATTTGAAACGGTAAGATGGAGGCCAATCTGCTTCAACCTACCATTTGCAAGTAGACGATCTACCATAATTTCAACTGCACTTCGCATCTCATCACTCGTTCTTGAGAAACCAAAAATTCTGAGGACCTCCACCCCAACACTTTCTCGCTGAATCCCGAATGAGTTTCTGACTACTTGCTCTATCGCCAGCGCAAGCTCTTCGGGCGCGACCAATTCTATTTTGCGTGAGGATGCAGGCAAATTGCTGCGCTCACGAATTACGGGGTGAGTCATAGTTTGCGTCCAAAGAAACTCGCCTTGACGACGAATTGCCCCAGTCCTGGTTGCGTAACTGCAAGCGGACTCAATGGCGTCTTTGATTCGATTTCCTACACGAACTAATCCCGCAGCATTAGTGATTCGTCGGGCAACTTCATTGATGTGAACCGGGCTTTCAACTTTCACGACCTCAATCACCCACGAAGCCAAAAGATCGCGGCGAACTGTGTGCAATTCATATCCCATCAAGCTGATTGAGAAGTTTGCTATTTGATAAGGCTGCGCAACCGTTATGGCTTCGGGGCGTGAGTCGTATTCAACCACTGTCCTTTCAATTGAGGTAGGGCTTTCTGCGGAATCAACGGTAACGGGGCTTGTTCCACCTTGTGCCTGTGCTTCCTGAATAGCAGTGACTACACGCTTCAGTTCGCGCGCTGGATTACGAAACCAATCTGTACTCCAAATACGATGGATGCGCCAGCCAAGCCCTTCCAGAATCTGTTGCCGCAAACGGTCGCGGTCACGCGCGGAACGTGAACTGTGATACATCGCACCGTCGCATTCAATCCCAAGCAAATAAGCGCCAGGCCTTTTCGTATCAACTATTGCCAGATCAATGAAGAAGCCAGCCGACCCGACTTGGGTTCTAACTTGATAACCTTCCGATTCGAGAGCGGCTTTTACGCTGTCTTCAAATGGCGAGTCTGTGCCGCGCCCGGTTTCCAACGGGATGTCGAGTTGCTTCGTTCGAGCGTATGCCAAAAACGACTTCAGAGCGCGAACACCACGCGAATTTGTACGAGTCAGATCAATATCCTGATCCGTCAGGTTCGTGAAGATTTCACAACGTCTGCGGGCGCGTGTAATCAAGACATTGAGGCGACGTTCGCCCCCATCACGATTGAGCGGCCCGAAATTCATTGAGACTTGCCCCGTTTCATCACGACCATAACCAATGCTGATGAAGATCACATCACGCTCATCGCCTTGAACGTTTTCCAGATTCTTGACGTCGAAAGGCTCATGCTTTCCTGGGGCGAAAAACTCTTCACACGAGGTATCCTGTCGTCGCAGCATTTCTAACTGATCCCAGATTGCTTTTTTCTGCGCTACGCTGAAAGCTGCGACCAACAAGGATTGCTGCTCTTCGCTTGGCCGTCGTAATTGAGATCGGGCAAAATTCATCACTGCTTGGGCAACAAAGGTGGCTTCCTGCGCATTGGTTGTGCTTTTTCCCTTATCATAAATGGTTTGCGGAAGATGATGATAAAGGAGGCCAAGTTGATCACTTTGTTGTGGATTCCCTGGAAAAACGATCAGTCGGTTTTCATAAAACTCGTAGTTGGAGACAGCGATCAACGACTCGTGTCGGCTCCGATAATGCCAGCGCAGCATTCGTTCAGGCATTCCTTGTGCCTTGCACAAACCAAGAATGCTTTCAATATTTGCAGTAGTGCTTTCATTTTCCTCATCGCCATCGCCTCCCTGAATTATCGAGTCAAAAAAGTTTGTTGGAGGCATCTGCTTACTATCGCCTACAACCACGATTTGTTTGCCACGCAAAATTGCGCCGAGAGCATCAACGGGCTTGACTTGGCTGGCTTCGTCAAAGACCACTAAATCAAAGTTGATACTGTCTGGCGCAAGATAATTTGCAATAGACAATGGAGACATCATAAAAACTGGCTTGATCGCTTGAATTGCGTTGCCAGCCTCCTTCATCAGTTTGCGAATTGGGAAATGACGAGACTTTTTCTCTAACTCGCGCCGTAGGACAGCAATTTGTCCGCTACCATTTTGCTGCGGCAATCTTTGCCAATGTAAAGATGCTAGTCGGAGGCGGTTATGTTCTGTGACCAGCCGATCAAGTTGGCAAAACTGATTCACCGCCTGCATCTGGCTTTCTCCCTGAAAGGCGGCGAGGGCTTGACGCTCAAAAAAGGCTTTCGTTAGCAACTTCTCGAACCAGTTCCACTCAAATGCGATAACCAAATGTTGGGAGGCATTCGGCCATCCGTCTACCATCCGTAGCAGTTCTACCAGCCCTTCTTTTTGCAATGTTTCCGCCTGCAAATTAAAAGCAGCTATTTCGTGCAAGCGAGGGATTGCAATAGACCAATCCTCAAACAATTTTTCTTGCGTTTCCAGCACCTGGTCTTCCAGCTTCTCGTTTGCGCCAAACCGTATCTGTTCATCAAGATTGAGCGATGAGGCAACTGCGCGCGCGTGATGAGAATGAATATTGAGCGCCGTTTCTACATCGGTAATAGCTGATTCAAGGCCTGCAACGCGGGGATTGCCTGCTAGGAAGATAAGAAGGCCTTCGGGCAATTGACCATCGCCAATATCTTTGTAAAGAGCGATGATCCATTCAAATAGCTTTGCCAGCACCCTCCAGTCTGATTTTTCTCCTTGCCATTGCGCACCGAAAAGAGTCGCCCCCAGATTTTGAAACTCCCGCACCATTGCCTGCTGCCGCCGCGCCTCAAGCACCGCGTCAACCAGTTCAATTTTCTTTTCGATTTCTTTAGGTGCTTCGATTTGGCATAGCCCTGCCAGACGGTTTCTCGCTCTCCGATAATTGCCGCTTAGCAACCTCCACCATTTATTCCCGTAATTGACCAAATGCTGCCGTGTTTCAAGTAAATCCTGCTCCCACGCTTCAGAAATGAGAATTGCATCAAACCGTGCGTGCAACTGCGAAAGCCGAAGGCCAGCCGTAAGGAGAGTACGGATTTCATCGCGGCGCGCTTGCCAATCGCCAGTGCGAAGTTGGACGCCTTGCAATCCCGGCGCGTCCATTGCCCTTCGTGCCGCCCGACATAAAACTTCGATGTCTTTTCTTACTTGTGGGATTGGCAGGCCAAGTAAATTTGCCAGCCCTCTTCCTCTATCGCGGAGTCTGGCTGTTGACTGCCAAGCGACTAAGCAAACGTCTTCCAATCTTTCTTGCTCTGACGGCATCAGCACCTTGATTTTACTCCCGCGAAAAGGATGTTCTTTGAGAGTGCCGATAGGAACAAGGCGATGCTGCATTTCAGCCGTAATGGCGCGTTTGCGGTGATACTCACTGTCCTTCCACAAAGTCATTTCCGGCAAATTAAACTGGGGCAATTTCGCTTCGGGATATTGCTGACGAATCTTTAGCATCCCGCCATAGGCATCGTAAGGCGTGACACCACTGCTACTAATTGTGGTATTGACTGCTTCACAATAGCTGTTAAGTCTATGCTGTGTTTCTGTGAGCAAACCGATTTCGCCTTCAATGGACTTGAGCATCGGTTTGCCGAGGTTTAGTGTGTGTGCCAACTCGCTAAGCAAAGCCTTTTTATTTGTATCGTGAAGTTCTAAGCAAGCATCCCCAAGACCTATTTTGTCGAGGCGACGCTTGACCACTTCGCGGGCAGCTTTTTTCTCGGCCACGAAGAGAACTTTTTTCCCTTTCCCTATGGCTTCAGCAATTAAGTTGGTAATGGTTTGTGATTTTCCCGTTCCGGGTGGCCCTTGAATAATCAGGTTACGCCCCTGACTTGCTGCCAATATCGCCAGCGTTTGCGAGCTATCAGCCTCAACAACTTGGTTGAGATCAAGTGGCCTAATGTGCTGATCAAGATGATCGTCTTCCGTGATTGTCAGAGGTGGTTCCCGAAATCCTTCTTGAAGCAAAGCTTTGATAAGCGCGTGTCCTGAAGGCTTAGCGGTTTCCGCCCAATTTGCCTCGTCCAAGTCGTGGAACATCAGGAACTTTGAGAACGAAAACAGGCTCAGCGCGATTACATCACGTTCTACCGACCAGCGTGGCTGACCTTCAATTACTTGTTCAATTGCCGTGAAGTAAGTGGGCAAATCCAGCTCGTCAGTGTCAGGAAATGGCGGTAGATCAATGCCAAATTCACTTTTCAATTTGGCAGCCAACGAAAGATTCGCACCAATTTCTTCTCCTGTATAACTGATATGAAATCGTTCTTTTGCATTCGCGCGCTCAAGCTCGACTGGAATTAGAACTAAAGGCGCGCGGCGTTTTTCCTGACTACTCTCCGCGTCATACCAACCAAGCATCCCTAACGCCAAATAGAGCGTATTTACGCCTTGCTCTTCGATGAACGTGCGAGAAGTTTGATACGTTGTCAGCAGCCTTGATCGCAAACGCGCCGAATCGTAAGGCGTTTGTAGCCGGAGATCATCGTATTGCACCTGTTTTGCTTCTTCGCTCAACTCATCCGGCTGCTCGAACAATCCTTCCTTATCTCCACCTTTGGTGGGGACAAATGACATAGTCTTTCCTTCGCGTACTAGAATGCGAAAGACAGAAACGGGCTTTTCGCCCACGATTTCCAAGCCACGCGCCCTGAGCGAACGATAATTAAGGAGCGGATTCCGTAATCCTAGGTCTAATAACTCCTTGCGAGCTTTTTCCAATTTTTCAGCGATGGCATTCTGTGGTGCAGGCAATGAGGCTACCTCCAATGCAAAATAACGGGGCAGAAATGACTAATACAAGGGGATTATGCCATAAGCTTGAAGAAAGCACAGGACTCATCCAATAGGGCTACTCCCTTATGGTCGTTCTTACCGATGGTGTCGCGTTTTCGTTTAGGGAGTGAAGTGGTATGATGCGCGCTCCCATGAACATTGATCGTCGTGAATTTGTGACAGCATTGATTGCTGGAGTATTGGCTCCGAGCAGGTACACGGAAACCAAACAAAAATGACAGTGAGAACTTACGACATAGCCGTGATTGGTGCGGGCGTATTTGGTGCCTGGACAGCGTGGCATTTGCAACGGGCGGGTAGACGGGTCGCGTTGCTGGATGCGTACGGCGCGGCGCATAGTCGTGCGAGTTCGGGCGGCGAATCGCGCATCATTCGGATGGGCTACGGCGCAGACGAAATTTATACGCGCTGGTCAATGCGCTCGCTCAAAATGTGGCAGGAATTTTTTCAGCAAGTGAAGCAACCGCTGTTTCATAAAACCGGGATGCTCTGGATGGCGCGTGAGCAGGATGCCTACACATTGGCGACGAAGGCGACGCTGACGAAATTGGGCGTGAAGTTTGAGGAATTGCAGCGCGCCGAACTCGAAAAACGCTGGCCGCAGATTTCGTTCGGCCCGGTGACGTGGGCGTTGTACGAACCCGATAGCGGCGCATTGCTCGCGCGACGTGCGGTGCAAGCGGTGGTTGAGAACGCAGTGAAAAATGGCGCGCAATATTTGACGGAAGCGGTCATCGCGCCGTCTGGCAATGGCAAGATTGATTCTGTCAAAACCAGCAGTGGTGAAACGATCAGTGCGGGCGCGTTTGTGTTTGCCTGTGGCCCGTGGTTGCCAAAAGTGTTTCCGACTTTGTTGGCTGACCGCATTCATCCGACACGACAGGAGATTTATTTCTTCGGTGCGCCTGCCGGAGACAAGCGTTGGCAGCCGCCTGCGATGCCGACGTGGATTGATTTTGGCGCGGAGATTTACGGCATCCCGGATTTGGAAAATCGCGGCTTCAAAGTCGCGCTGGATCGGCACGGCCCTGCGCTTGATCCCGATACGAACGAACGCATCATCACCCCGTCTTCATTGACCGAAGTGCGCAAACACTTAGCCGAACGCTTTCCCGGATTGAAGGATGCGCCCCTGATTGAATCGCGCGTGTGCCAATATGAAAACACGTCAAACGGCGATTTCCTGATTGATCGCCACCCGGAAATGGCGAACGTTTGGCTGGTCGGCGGCGGTTCGGGGCACGGCTTCAAACACGGCCCGGCGCTCGGTGAATATGTGGCGGCGCGCGTGATGCAGGGTGATGCCGTCGAAAAGCGATTCACGTTGGCGACCAAAGAAAAAGTGCAAAAGAGATCGGTATTTTAACGAAAAAGTATTTCACCACGGAGAACACGGAGAGCACGGAGTTTTCTGACAGGATTTCCAAGATGAACAAGATAAAGACAGAAAACAATCTTGTGAATCCTGTCAATCCTGTCTAATTCTTCTCTGTGTCCTCCGTGTTCTCCGTGGTAAAAAATCATTGTCAATTTAGGAGAACCCAAACCATGAAACCCCGTCTGTTCACATTCCTACTCACCCTCATTCTTTTTATTCCTACATTTGCGCAAACCGCACAACCATCGAATCCGCTCAAAGGCTTGCAGTTTCGCAACATCGGCCCGTATCGCGGCGGTCGCGTCACGGCGGTCGCGGGCATTACATCGCAGCCGAATGTCTATTACTTTGGCGCAACGGGCGGTGGTGTCTATAAAACGACCGATGGTGGCGTGAATTGGCTGAATGTGTCGGATGGCTTTTTCGGCACGGGTTCGGTTGGCGCGATTGGCGTCAGCGAATCTGACCCAAACATCATTTACGTTGGAATGGGCGAATCGCCGATTCGCGGCAATGTGTCGCACGGCGACGGCGTGTACAAATCTATGGACGCGGGCAAAACGTGGAAGCGCGTCGGTCTCGACGATTCGCGCCACATCGCACGGATTCGCGTACATCCGAAAAATCCTGATCTCGTCTATGCCGCCGTGCTCGGTCACATCTTTGGCCCGCACGAACAACGCGGCGTCTATCGCAGCAAAGACGGCGGCAAAACGTGGGAGCGCGTTTTGTACAAGCACAACCAAACCGGCGCGATTGATTTGATCCTTGATCCGTCGAATCCGAACGTGATGTACGCCGGGATGTGGGAAGTCAAACGCACGCCGTACAGTTTGGAAAGCGGCGGCAAAAACGGCGGGTTGTTCAAGTCTACGGACGGCGGCGACACGTGGACAGAGTTGACGCGCAATCCGGGCGGGCCGAAAGGCGAATTCATCGGCAAGATCGGCGTGACCGTTTCGCCCGTCAATCCTGAGCGCGTGTGGGCAATCATTGAAGCCGAAGACGGCGGCGTCTTTCGCTCGGACAACGGCGGCAGGAATTGGGTGAAGGTGAATGAATCGCGCAACCTGCGTCAACGCGCGTGGTATTACTCGCGGCTTTACGCCGACACGCAAAACGCCGACACGGTGTATGTGCTGAACACCGGCTTTTACAAATCGCAGGACGGCGGGCGCACGTACACGCCGATTCAGGTTCCACACGGCGACAATCACGATTTGTGGATCGCGCCGAACGACAATCAGCGAATGATCAATTCCAACGACGGCGGCGCGAACGTCAGCTTCAGCGGCGGGCGCAGTTGGACGGAGCAGGATCAGGCGACGGCACAGTTCTATCGCGTTTCGGTGGACAATGATTTTCCGTATCACGTTTACGGCGCGCAGCAAGATAATACGACCGTAAAAATTCTGAGCCGTTCGTCCAGCGGTAGTATTGATTTTCGGGATTGGGTTGTCACGGCAGGCTTTGAATCCGGTTGGGTTGTCCCGCATCCGAAAGATTCCAACATCGTCTTCGGGGGCAATTACGACGGGCTGTTGCAGCGGCTCGATCATCGCACGGGGCAAAACCGTGACATCAATGTGTATCCCGACAATCCGATGGGCTGGGGCGTGGAAGGCATGAAGTATCGGTTCCAATGGAACTTCCCCATCTTCTTTTCGCCGCACGATTCCAACGTGCTGTACACGGGCGGCAACGTGCTTTTCAAAACCACGAACGAAGGCCAAAGCTGGCAAATCATCAGTCCCGATTTGACGCGCAACGACAAATCCAAACAAGGCTCGTCGGGCGGCCCGATCACAAAAGACAACACGAGCGTTGAGTATTACTGCACGATCTTTGCCGGGATGGAATCGCCCGTCAAAGCAGGCGTGATCTGGACGGGTTCGGATGATGGATTAGTTCACGTCACGCAGGACGGCGGCAAAAATTGGGCGAACGTCACGAAGAACATCACCGGCCTGCCCGAATGGAGTCAGATCAATTCGTTAGACGCTTCGCCGCACGACGCAGGCACGGCGTACATTGCCGCGACGATGTACAAATCTGACGACAACAAACCGTATTTGTACAAAACCAGCGACTACGGCAAAACGTGGAAGAAGATTGTGAAAGGCTTGCCCGACAATTCGTTCACCCGCGTGATCCGCGAAGACCCACATCGCAAAGGTTTGTTGTACGCGGGCACGGAAACAGGCTTGCACGTGTCGTTCGATGACGGCGAAAACTGGCAATCGCTGCAATTGAATTTGCCCGTCGTGCCGATCACGGATTTAGCGATTCAAAAACGCGACAAGGATTTGGTCGTCGCCACGCAAGGCCGCAGCTTCTGGATTTTGGATGATCTGAACGTGCTGCATCAGATGAAAGACGAAGTAGCGAAAGCGGACGCGCATCTCTTCAAACCCGAAGACGCTTATCGAACTGTCGGCGGCGGCGGTTTTGCGAATCCGATGGCGACGGCGGGGCAAAATCCTCCGTCCGGCGTCGTGGTGTATTACCACTTGAAAGACAAACCGAAAGACGAAGTGACGCTCGAATTTCTGGACAGCGCAGGCAAATCCATCAAGAAGTTTTCGAGCAAAGCGGCGGCCACCGAAGGCGCTCCGGCCATGAGTGACGAAGGCTTTTTCTTTGGCGGCGGCGGTGCAACACGGGTTGCAGCCGAAGCGGGCTTGAATCGCTTCGTGTGGGACACGCGCTACCCGGACGCCGCGCGCTTTCCGGGGATGATTATGTGGCAGGGGCCAGTGACCGGGCCGCGCGCCATTCCCGGCTCGTATCAAGCCAAACTCACCGTCGGCGGCAAGACGATGACCGAATCGTTTGCGCTCAGCAAAGACCCGCGCATCACGACGACGCCGGAAGACTTCGCCAAGCAATTCGACCTGCTCTGGAAGATTCGCAACAAACTCGACGAAACGCACAATGCGATCATCAAGATTCGTGATGTGCGGCAACAAATTGAAGCCGTTTCCAAACGCATCGCTGCACAGCCGAATGCCAAAGCGGTCGTGGATTCCGGCAAAGCCTTGAATGCGAAAATCACGGCGATTGAAGAGGCGCTCTATCAAACCAAAAACCAAAGCAGTCAAGACCCGCTGAATTATCCGATTCGGTTGAATAACAAATTGGCAGCACTGGGTGGTTCAGTCGGTGGATCAGATAATCCGCCAACGGATCAGGCATTGCAGGTGTATGCGAATTTGTCAGGCCGCATTGATGCTGAATTGAAAAAGCTGGATGAAGTTTTGAAGGCTGATGTGCCCGCCTTCAACAAAGCGGTGAAAGAGTTGGAACTTCCGGCAGTGATCCTGAAATAGGAGATCAAGTTTAGGAACCTCACGTCTTCATCGCCCTAATGACGGGCAGCGAGAGTGGCAACTTTTGTCAGTAGGCGCGCTATGCCTGCTAGCCTAACTTTGCATAAGTGTTCTCAATTCCCTTCTCCTATATAATGCAAAATCTTAATGGTCTCTTTGCTCCCACAGGTTGGTCTCTTCCACAAGCTTAGAGACCAACCTGTGGGAAAGTTCTTTTAGTTTGCTGCTTGACAGGAGGACGACCTTTATTATCCACAATAATGCAATAACCGGTTACCCGATCATTGGGGTTTGACATCCAACAATTACTACCACCTAAAGAATTAGAACATTGTTCATAGGAAGACCATAAAGAAATCCACCCACCAGGCCAATAAACAGCTTGATTCGTAAAGCATTCGACACCTAAAGCAAAACCACATGACTCCGCATAAGTCGTAATAATCTCAACACATGAATATGTCGGTGCAGTACGACCTTTTATATTTATAGATTTTGCATGGTTGGCGTTGCTTAGCATGGCATTTTTTGAGGGAAGAGATGCCTTATTGTACTTATTGTAGTTACCTGTTACAGGTACGATACTTGCTGAGTTTATCGTGCAGGCTGACTTGACAAAAGCCTCTCCAATTGCAGCGTTTCGATCTAAATTGGAGGTATTTTTAGCCGCGAAACTATTGAGCTTACTCATTAAGCCTTTAGGGAGTTTTTGCAAGGATATTTTCCTTTTTATTTGGTCAAAATATTTCTCGTTGATCCATTGATTCCTTTTATCTGGATCTCTTCGCATATTCGTTCCTGTTACATATGCTGTATCATCATCATAAATGATTCTTTCTATCATCAACTGTACTTCTCTAAGCGTAAAGCTGTTGCCAAGTTTTTCCTTCAAAAAAGATTCCAAGTTCTTATATTTTTCGTCGGATATTTGAAAGTCTAAAGTATCTAAAGGCTTGACATAAATCGCATATTTGGCAAGCTCAGGGCTAAGGTTTTTATCTATGTACTCGACAAAAGATGAA
>JAFDVL010000105.1 GCA_018268995.1 Acidobacteriota bacterium
AGCATTCCGCCGTGCGTTTCGACAATGCGCCACGGAGCGTTGCCGCGCATTGGTTTTGCAGACAACCCTTTCGTAAACACTGCGCCGAGTTTGTTCAGATCAAGCAGTTCTTTCAAGTCCAAGCCGTAGCCGCACGTGCCGCTCGCCGTGCCGACCGGATTTGGGAACGTCACGCCTGCGCATTCAATCGTTAATAGTTGCGAGTCCATCATTATTTCGTCGTCTTTCGTTTGATCTCCAAGCTCAGCGCCTTGTGTGGATTGTCGTTGAGAAGTTGCTGGATTTGCTTTGCGCTCAACTGCTTTTTCACAAGCGGCAAAAAGTCAGTGAAAAGGCTGTTGTAATCGCGATACTTGCCCCCTTGCGGTTCGCCGACGTGATACCAGCCAGCATCCATCGAAACCAGCACGCGCGACAACAAATTCTGCTGCGCCAGATTTGTCACAAACTCCGCGTGTTGCGCCGCGCTGTTCGGATTGATGCCATCAAATTCCACCCAGCATCCGCGCGCTGCCGCTTGCCGATGGATGGCGGGGTCTTTTTCATTCTGCGCGTGAATCCAGATGAAAGCGTTGAGATTTACGCCGAGGCTTTCAAGCAAATCCAACTGCTGCATCGCCGCAATGCCGTTGCCCGTATGCGAACCAATCGTCAGGCCGGTTTGCAAATGCGTCAAGGCTGCGGCCTTCACCAGTTTCGCGTCAATTTCGGACAGCGGGCCAGCATCCACGCCAATCTTGATGATACCGGGTTTGATGTCTGTGCCGTTAATCCCAAGGTGAAACTCGGTTGTCCAACGCGCAGCCAACTGCTCAGCAGATTCCTGATAAGCATGCGCCGGGACAAACTTATCGGTCGCTGCACCGTAGTAGCCTGTATTCGTGATGATGTTCAGCCTGGACGCAACAGACAATCGCCGCAACAATTCCGGGTCACGCCCTAACCACGCGGGCGTGCATTCAACCAGCGTTTTGACGCCACGGCGCGCTGCCTGTTGCAAATAAGGAAGCGCGGTGCGAAAGACTTCGTCGCGGACGTAGCGATTGGGGCTGACTTTGTCTGCACCGATAAAATCTACCATCACGTGTTCGTGCATCAACACTGTGCCGAGGGATGAGGTATTCGCTAGCCCACGCACTGTCATGGCCTTGGAACGCGGCGCAGCGCTGGTGACCAATCCCACCGTTGCGAGTGCCGCAGTTGAGAGAAAATCCCTACGCTTCATATGCTACCAATGCAACTGCTCGCTCCAAAAAATCGGGCCATCGGTACAGACTTTTTTGTAGACAAATCCTTTTGCGCAATCGTGCTTCATGGCAACGGCACAGCCTACACAAATGCCAATGCCACACGCCATCGGTGCTTCGAGCGAGAGTTGTGCGGGCACGTGATGCGCTTCAGCAATCTTTGCCACACGATGTAACATCGCATCCGGGCCGCAGGAATACATCACCATTGGCCTGCCTGTATTGGCGATCAGGTGCCGTTCAAGTGGTGCTGTCACAAAACCTTTTTCACCTTCGCTGCCATCAACCGTTGCGCTTATGCAATCTTCTTTGCCGAGCAATTCCATAAAATCATTCAGCCCCAGCAAATCACCACGACTTGCACCGCCAATAAATAAGTATGTGCGGGTTCCCTGCCTAATCAATTCTTCTGCCAGCATAAACACCGCTGCCGAACCGACACCGCCCACGACTAACAACGCGTCCTTACCTTTGGCAGCGGCCAGGTCATAGGTATTGCCAAGCGCGCCCAGGTAATCAACTTCATCTCCCACGCGCATCGTCGAAAGTGCATCTGTGCCGCGTCCTAAAATCTGGTAGATGAATTCGACGCTGGTGCTATCGGCGTGTTGCTCGACGCGATAAAAAGCCATCGCGCGACGTAGCAATGGCTCGTAAATTCCCCGCTTTTTCAGCATCGCAAATTGCCCAGGCAAAATTGTTTGCGATGGGTAAAGGCGCAAGCGCAGAAAACCATACTTGCGGCTTTTTTGCGTAGAAGGTTGATCTGGTGGCATTGAGTCGAACAGGTCATTTCGCTCAACTGTGGCAATCGTGTCAATCAAGACGGTGGACTCCGAGTTTCGTGGGTTGGGGTTGCAAACGGCAGTGTACCAGAAGGGCCAAAGGTCAGACAAGAAATGCGTCCATCAGAGGCCAAGATGTTTTGGGACATTTCGTGCGACACGCCTGGCCTTCCAGAGTCAAATTGTCACCCCTTATCCGGCGGCGCGCCTGGTCAGGGAAATCATTTTAGAAATTGGCGCATTCCGCCGATATGAATCTGTTGGGGGTGGCGGGAAAAGAGAATCGTTTTTCGATTTAAGAACCAAACCTTGATAGAGCAGGAAAAGATATGATTGTCAGCATGTGGATGAGCCGAAATATTTTGACGGTAACGCCTGACACCGCAATTACAGACGCAGCCACACTCATGATGAACAACCGAATCCGTCGCTTACCTGTGGTGACGCGCCAACCTGCGGGGCTAACGCTCCAGGGAATTGTCTCTAACACCGATCTTTTCCGCGCCTTTCCATCCGAAATAAACCCGCTGAGCGTGGTGGCAGCAGATGCTTTCAAAACCGATTTACAAGTGAAAGACGTTATGCACCATCACCCGGTAACAACCACACCGGATGCCCCCATCGAGGTGGCCGCACGAATCATGCGAGACCAGAAAATCAGCGCGCTGCCAGTGCTTCAAAACAATCTATTAGTCGGACTCATCACAGAATCAGACATCTTTCGCGCCTTTGTCGAGATGTTTGAATCAAGGCCGAATGAAGTGCGAATTACCTTCGATGCGTCAAAGAACGAAGATACATTGGAGGCAGTTGTCACCATCGCCGGACGGCACAATGTGCGTATCGTCAGTCTCATCACAACTGAGCATGAAGAGCGGCATCTCTGCGTCATACGTGTCACAGGACAAGGCATTGAGAAATTTCAGCAAGAGCTTTGGCGTTCCGGGCATCCGGTCTTAAATATTATTCGCACGCCCTAACCTGACAGTTTTTAGGACAATCAGCTCAAAAATCACCGATCCGCTACGGCCTGTGTTCGCCTTGAAAGAGCCAAGTCAGTCGCAAGCCCAGCCTTCCCTAAAGCCATCCTGCGCTTTCTGAATCCAACCGGTACGCTTTTACAATCCGCATTGCATTGTGTATCTTGATCGCTCTTTCATTTCAAACATAGTTTCAGACTCAAGTTCCCCATGCGGATCGTCAAAAGAATACTACTCACAGGCGGGTTACTCTTCGCATTATTGTTAGGCGGATTGCTAATTTCCAGTTTGATCTGGCCTCGCATCAATGACGTCAAAACAGGCGAGACACCGGAATATCCTGAGTTACAACCGCAACATTTTTCCGTCCTGCCCTATCGTGCCTTTGATGCGGCGCTGGCCACGGCACGCGATTTCGGATGGGAGATTTTGCGCGAAGACCGCATTGCGGGCGAAATTGATGCGGTAGATACCACCCGATTTTTTCGCTTTAAAGATGATGTGACGATCACGGTCAAGGCAGGCGTCGGTGAAAACTGTTCGGTGTATGTGCATTCTCGTTCGCGCGTTGGCAAAGGCGACTTCGGGACAAATGCGCGAAGGATCAAACGATTTCAGGCAGAACTGGCGAAACGATTGTGAGCAATGCTATATTTCGCGATCCACCGACTCACGAAAAACCCGCAGTTGAATCCCGGAGGATACGAAGATGGGACACTACAAAGATACCCTGGCTGACACCTTACGCTGTAGCTTTTGCGGTAAAAACAAACACGATGTTGAGAAGCTCATCGCCGGGCCACAGGTGCATATTTGCAATCAATGTATTGATCTCTGCATTGAAATTGTTGTGATGGACGCATTAGATAATTGCGGTTCGTTGAATACCATCCTGCCCAGTCTGAGCGAAGTGGGAGAAGCACTTTTACGCTCAGAACGCTTTCAACTGGTAGAAGAAAATTTCTTGCATAATTCCAAACACCTTTGAGGCAAACATGGATTTTAAAGAAAAAGCTGTTGTGATGACGGCAGCGGATATGAATCGCGTGATGGCGCGCATGGCGTCACAGATTGTCGAAAACAATCCTGATTTATCCAACATCATCCTGGTTGGGATTCATCGTCGCGGCGTCCCGTTAGCCGAAAGACTGGCGAATAAAATCAAAGAAATGGACTCCGTCGCCGTCGCCACAGGCACCCTGGACATCACGCTCTATCGTGACGATTTAAGCACCGTAGCGGAACAACCCGTCGTCAACAGCACCCAGCTTCCAGCCAATATCACAGGTAAAACGATTATCTTAGTAGACGATGTACTGTACACAGGTCGTACCGTCCGTGCGGCGCTGGACGAACTTATTGATTTCGGACGTCCGCATCGCGTGCAATTAGCAGTGCTGGTGGATCGCGGTTGGCGCGAATTGCCCATTCAGGCAGATTACATCGGCAAATATGTCAACACGACCGAACACGAAATTATCAAAGTCATGCTGCCGGAATACGACGAAGATGAACGAGTCATTGTCGTCGAGACGAAGTAAGTCCAAAGAGTCTGGAGAGTCTATAGAGTCCAGAGAGTCTGGAAAGTCGTCTTTGATTATTTGGAACAGAAAGTTAAAGGATGGCGAAGTTTACGCGCTTTGAAGATGTTGGTGCCTGGCAAAAAGCACGCACTGTCACGAAATCAATTTACTTACTGACAATGAAAGGATTGTTTACCAGGGATTTTGGCCTTGTAGATCAGATTCGGCGCGCCAGTGTTTCAATCATGGCCAATATCGCTGAAGGATTTGGCCGTCGCTCAGATAAAGAATTTGCGAACTTTCTGAATATCGCACATGGTTCTGCAGCTGAAGTGCAATCGCATCTCTATGTAGCGATTGATCTGGGATACATAAATCAGGAGGAATTCAATCAAACCTATGCCCTTTTGAGTGAGACCTCAAAAATGACCATGAACCTGGCAACCTACCTTCGACAATAGAAAGTAGAAGACTGTATTGACTCTCTGGACTCTATAGACTCGCAAGACTTTATAGACCGTTCTTATGCCTTTACACAGAAAAGACCTCCTTGGAATCGAAGACCTCTCGGTCGAAGAAATCAATTTAATTCTCGACACCGCCGAAACATTTCGCGACATCAATTCGCGCCGCATCAAAAAGGTTCCCACCTTGCGCGGCAAAACGGTCATCAACTTATTTTTTGAAGCCTCGACGCGCACGCGCACAAGTTTTGAAATCGCGGGCAAACGATTGTCAGCCGATACAATCAACATTTCGGCTTCGACCTCCAGCGTCGTCAAAGGCGAGACATTGATTGATACGGCGCAGAACCTGGAAGCAATGGCACCCGATGCCATTGTCATTCGTCATTCGTCTTCCGGCGCTCCGCATCAAATTGCGAAGTACGTAAATTCGGCGGTGATTAATGCCGGGGACGGTGCGCACGAACATCCAACGCAGGCATTGCTGGACGCACTCACGATTCGCCACAACAAAGGAAAATTTGCCGGACTGAAAGTCGCCATCATCGGTGATGTCTTGCACAGTCGCGTTGCACGTTCCAATGCTTATCTGCTCAGCAAACTAGGCGCACACGTTTCTTTCGCCGGGCCGAACACGCTGTTGCCACACGGCTTTGAAAAGCAATTTGCGAACGCTGAAGGCTCGGTGCGCTTCGCGGCTAACGTGAATGAAGCGATTGCGGATGCTGATGTCGTGATGATGCTGCGTATTCAGATGGAACGTCAGGCAGGCGGCTTTTTCCCCAGTCTTAAGGAATATTCCATTCATTACGGCTTAAATTTAAAACGGCTGTCTTTAGCCAAACCCGATGCTATCGTCCTGCATCCCGGCCCCATCAATCGCGGCGTCGAAATCGAATCGGATGTCGTGGACGGCCCGTATTCCGTCATCCTTGACCAGGTCGCAAATGGTGTCGCCGTCCGAATGGCGGTGCTGTATTTGCTGGCAGGAGGAGAATAATATTTTGTAGCCATGTCTTCATTACTCATTCAAAACGGCACCATCATTGATCCTTCGCAATCACTCGAAGCGAAACGCGACTTGCTCATTCGTGACGGCAAAATCGAAGCAATTGGCGAAGGACTTAACGCGGCAGACGCTGAAGTTTTTGATGCAACAAACCTCATCGTTGCACCCGGTTTTATTGACCTGCACGTACATTTTCGGGAACCGGGATTTGAATACAAAGAAACAATTGAATCGGGCGCGCGCGCAGCCGCAGCAGGTGGTTTCACTTCGGTTTGCTGTATGCCAAACACGAAACCGATTAATGACAATTCTGCCGTCACAAGCTTTATTGTCGAAAAAGCCAGAGTCGCCAATCTTGTCAACGTGTTCCCGATAGGCGCAATCACGCAAGGTTCAAAAGGCGAACAACTCGCGGAAATCGGCGAGATGAAAAAGGCAGGCATCGTCGGCATCAGCGATGATGGTAAAGCAGTGTGCGATGCTGGAATGATGCGGAGGGCGCTGGAATACGCCAAAGACTTTGCCTTGCCCGTGATAGACCATTGCGAGGATTGCTGCATCTCGCCGGGCTGGGCCATGCACGAAGGCGAATATTCCGCGCGACTCGGCCTAAAAGGCTTGAGCGGTGCCGCCGAAGATTTGCAGGTATCGCGTGATATTCAGCTGGCGGAAATTACCGGCGCACATATTCACATTGCGCATATCTCAACGGCAAAATCAGTAGACTTCGTGCGACAGGCCAAAAAACAAGGCTTGCGCGTGACGTGCGAAATCACGCCGCATCACTTCACGCTGACAGATGCGGCCATCTATGAACGCAGCTATGACACGAATTGCAAAATGGCTCCGCCCCTTCGTTCGCAAGCTGATTTGGAAGCCTGTCTGGAAGGGCTGTCCGATGGCACAATTGATGCGATTGCCACGGATCACGCGCCCCATCACGCCAATGAAAAAGCGTTGGAATTCGATCAATCTCCCAATGGCATTGTAGGTCTGGAAACAGCGGTCAGTCTGACATTGGATCACCTGGTGCATCGCAAGATTATTTCGCTTTCCCGGATGGTGGAGTTGCTCTCAACCAATCCTGCGCACATCTTCAATCTGGGTCGCGGCACGCTGACAACAGGCGCAGTGGCAGACATCACGATTTTTGACCCAAATCGGAAAGTGAAGATTGCCGCATCTGAATTTCAATCCAAGAGCCGCAATACGCCGTACGATGGGTGGGAGCTAACAGGCGCGCCAAGCGCAACCATCGTCGCAGGCCGCATGATTTGGACGGCAAAAGCGCGGTAAACTTTTCTTCGCCAGGTAAATTTTTCCTATTGCAATCCAGCAAATCTGGTATTTTTTTCACCCTGCCCAAAATGCGCTTCGTGTAACTATGCGTGTTTAAAACAATTCAATTTCTGGCATCCCATTTGCAAACTTAACCAGTGTCATCCCCTAACGACATCGGGTTTTGATGTTATTTCCAGACTTATTTGAACACCCCTTACAGTGCCAACTGGCACACTGATAAGTCTGATCTCCTGCGTTCTCACACCCGATTTAAAAGCTTAACTTTTGTGCTCAAAGAAAGTCATCGTATGGGCTTTTGCGATGATGTGGCTCCCAGCTTTTATTGAGCCAAGCCAGGAAAATTTAATTACGAATATGTTTTATTTGCTGGATTTAGTACTGGCAAGTGCAAGCAAAATTATTGCCTATGTGTATGGCTCTTACCAGAAAGAAAATTAATATGAAAAATACGTTGATTCTCATTTCAGTCCTTACCCCTAGCCTAATCCATTATTACCAACTGAAATTACGGCCTAAACGGTTGGTAGCCAGATTACCGCGACGCGGCCATTAATTTTCAATGCTACAGATTAAGATGGTTAGAAAACAAAGAATACCAAGCTGAAGGCCTCTCCCCCCACTGTGGCCATTGGTCCCCAAAGAGCGTTATTGGCTGTTTTGAGACGTTTCCAGCCCAACCTCCAGCTCTTTGAAGTGGCCGCAGTCCTGAGCTATGAGGCGAACTTGTGGATTCGCCTCATAGTTTCAATGCCCTTCGCATCGTATTCGTAACCCAGGCTCATCCCCCGCCTTCCATTGGCGATGCAAGCCTTCTGTGTCTTCACACAATCCAGGAGTCTTGTTTCATGTTTTATGAACGTTGCTTATTCCCTCGTCGGCATACGTGTCGGTATTTATTGATATTTTTACTTGCTAACGCCTTTCTCGCAGCTCAGATCCCCGCCTTGGCGCAAACGCGTTCGGTGCCGGATACAACCAACGGCATTCACATTTGGAATGATCAATTGCTGGCGCGGGCCATGACTGATCAACAAATGAAATTTGCGGCGACGCATTACGATGGCACACAGAAAATTCTGCGGTCGTATGCCGATAAATTTCGCTCGTACAATCCCAATTTTCTGATTCTTCACTATCGGTTGGGGCAGTCGCTCGGCTATCGCATTCCGCAGGGTGATTGCCAGCCCACAGGAGAAATTATCAGCGTGATCGAAGGCAACCAGTGGGTGCCGGAATATCCCGGAGATCAGGTCGTCAAAGACAATTGGTTTTATCACTATGCTGGACAAAATCGCGTGTTTTTCTGCGATTGGGGTTCCTATTTGATGGACACGGATGATGCAGGCTGGCGCGGCTATTGGCTGGGCGAAGTGACGCGACAGCTCGCCGCAAATGACGATGACGGCGTGTTTATGGATTCGCTGTCAGTCCCCAATTATCTGGGCCGCTTTAATCCAGCATTTCCAGCAGTGGATACAACATTTGAAAAGGCGTGGTCTGACAAAATCCGCCGTTGGCTGGTCACTACCAAACAACAATTTGGCAGTCGTTATCTGGTCATTCCGAACGCCGGACATTGGGTCACGACGCGGGATGTAACCGATTACAGCCCCGGTGATGGCGTCATGATCGAAGGCTTTGCCAAATGGAATCAATACACCTTGCTGGATTTGGTAGACTGGAAATTACAGATGAATCGCATCCTGAATTTAGAGCGTCAGAACAAAATCATCATTGCCCAAAGCTATCTGGACGGGTCGAATGATTTGACGGCGAGAAATTTTTACATAGCCAATTACCTGCTTGTGAAAGGCTCGCGCACCTTTGTCAATTTGGAACTCGGACTGGAACCAGAATGGTTCCCTGAATACGATATTCCGATTGGCTCGCCGACCGATAGTTTACCGGTAAACGTAGACGGATGGCGCGACTCGGCGACTGGCTTATATCGTCGCAGCTACACCAACGGAATGGTGATTGTGAATCCAACCAATTCGACTTTAATCCTGAATCTGGGCAAAACCTATTATCTGGCGCAAGCCAATGGCGGCGGGTACTTACCCGCAGATGGCGTCCCCACGGGAACAATCAGCTATCAAGCCACTAATTCTGTCACCCTATCAGCAGGCACAGCAGCGATCCTCGTCAACTCGCCTTCAAGTACAACCCAAACAGTCACGACGGTTTCAGCCGCAAGCTATCGCGGTGCTGAAGTCGCGCGTGAATCTATCGTGTCGGCCTTCGGCACGAACTTCTCGACTACCTCCCAAACCGCAACATCCCTTCCGTTACCTACGACATTGGCGGGCACAAACGTAAAAGTCCGTGATAGTGCTGGCACGGAACGACTCTCAGCCCTCTTTTACGTTTCTCCCACCCAGATCAATTATCAAATCCCGCCCGGAACCGCGAACGGGCTGGCCGAAGTGTCGGTCAGCAACAATGGGCTGACCGTTGCCAAAGGCGCTGTCATCATCTCAGGAACCATGCCGGGCGTCTTTTCAGCAGCAGCCGATGGGAAAGGATTAGCCGCCGCCGACGTGCAACGCGTGCGCAACGGCATCACCACTTTTGAGCGTGCCATCACCGTGAATCAAGGGCAGATTTTCCCGATTCCGATTGATCTCAGTCAGCCGACCGATGAGGTGTATCTGGTGCTGTACACCACGGGCGTACGCTATCGCAGCGACTTATCGAATGTCTCTGCCACCATTGGCGGGGTGACAACGCGCGTGCTTTTTGCCGGATCGCAAGGAGCCTTTGTCGGGTTGGATCAAGTCAACCTGCAAGTGCCTCGCAGTCTGGCAGGACGCGGTGAAGTAGCGGTCGAATTGTTGGTGGACGGACAGATCGCCAACACGGTGCGTGCGTACTTTAAATGATTCTGTAGAGTGCGCCCGGGAAATTGTAAAGAGGCCGAAAACCAAGGTCTTCCGGCTTGACTCTGGTTCCTGCCTCTTTCACAATTCCCGCGTCTTTATAACGTGTTGTACTCACAAGCTCCCCTCTATACAGCATCGGCTATTAGCGAGACAAAATAAGCCTGTGCGACTTGCGCCCCTTCACGCCGCATTCCTATTGGGCAAACCACAGCATGTTTGCTTTCGCTTAAGGCTCGTCATTTAGTACGAGCCAAGCCCCAGGTTCCGGCTAGGTGAAGAAGAGATTATCTGCCAAAGAAAATTTATATGTTGAAAAAATCCCTGTTGGTCTTTTTCTGCGCAATTTACGCGTTTTTCCTAATTCCCTCGTACCTTCCGCAGCAATCGTTCACAACCGCTGCGCAATCGCTGCCCCCCGTAAATTACGACATTGTCTATGTGCGAGCGATTCGCTCCGGTGATAATCAAATCAATTTTTTGCCTGAAGCCCTGACGCCACTGCTGCCAGAACCCGGTGCAGATTTGATGCTGCTACACCCCGATGGCAGCGAGGAAGTAATATTTGCAGCAGGCGCAAATGGCGCAGTCATGGACCCGTACATTTCCTATGACGGACGTTCTGTCACTTTCGCCTATTTTCCCAATCTGAAAAATTCCAACTCGCAGCGCCGAGCCGATTACAACAGCCGCGAGCTGTCACGCGAAGGCGCAGACATCTACCGCATTGATTTGCCCACGCGCAAAGTCACCCGTTTGACGCATCAAGAGTCTTCGCCGAATACGGGCAATGGAGCGATTTACGATTGCTCGAAGCAGTTTCAATCGAATTGTCCCGAAGTCGGCGTGTTCAATACCGGCCCGGCATTTCTGCCGGATGGGCGCATTGTCTACACTTCGACACGCGACAATTACATTCCCAATAAACCAAAGGTACATACCGGACTGCGCACAATGCAGCTTTGGGTCATGGATGGCGATGGCAAGAATCAACACACCATCGGGCACTTTAACCTGGCCTCGGCAATGCACCCGTTTGTGCTGAAAGATGGGCGCATCGTATTTTCGACGTGGGAAAATATGGGGTCGCGCGATGATCGCAGTTTTATGCTCTGGTCTATCTGGCCGGACGGAACGAACTTCGATACGTTTTCCGGCTTTGGGGATGCCGACATTGCGCATCACTTTATGACCCAACTGGGAAATGGCGACATTGTGGTAAATCGGTACTACAACCTGAATAACAACGGCTTTGGCGAACTCTATCGCTTCCCGGTGAACACAAACAGCACTGCCCCGCTATTTCAGCCCATCCCCGATGACAAAACACCCGATGACGAAATTCCGATGAAGCGCGTGGGCTATACACGCATCACCCCGTTCACGACGGCGGATGATTATCCCGCGCCCTGCTTTCCCGGTGCGCTGGTGTCACAAGACCCTTGCCCGAATGGCAATGCCTCAAGAGTTGGAAAATTTACGCTTCCGTCCGCCGCGCCGAATAATGAATTGCTTGTAACCTATGCGCCGGGTTCAGCCAATCACAAAATTTATTACAACCGACTAGGGCTGACCCAGCCGTATTACGACGCCGGAATCTATCGCATGCACGGCGACAAAGTGATGAACGCCCCGTCAGAATTAGTGCTGATCAAAAACGATCCGCGCTATCACGAGCTGTGGCCGCGCGCTGTTGTGCCCTATCAGCAAATCTATGGCGTAACCGCGCCAGCCGATTTGCCCAAGATGGCAAACGACGGTAAAGCAGATTCGCGGTTGCCCGAAGGCACGCCGCTCGCGCTTGTCGGCTCATCATCATTGATTTCGCGCGACACGCGTCCATTTCAGGGCGACCCGTTTTTTCAGCACTGGAACAACGGTAATCGCAACTGGACGTTTCAGGGTGCCGATGCGGGCGTCTATTCGGACAACGATATTTACGCGTTGCGCGTGATCGCAATGCAACCGACCAGCGATTTACGCTACCCTGACAACTACCGGGGCTACACATCAAATTTCAACGAACGCATTCGCATCCTCGGCGAAATTCCAGTGCGCAAAGAGGGCGTCATTGATTCGCAGGGCAATGTGGATACATCGTTTCTGGCCAAAATCCCTTCCGATACGCCATTCACATTTCAAACGCTGGATCGCAATGGCCTGGTGCTGAACTCAGCGCAAACCTGGCACAGCCTGCAACCGGGTGAAGTCAGGATCAATTGCGGCGGGTGTCACGCGCACACGAAACCGTTATTGGATTTCAGCAAGACCGCCGCTGCTAAGCCTGATTATCAAATCCGTGATTTGTCGCAAACGACGCCGCTGCTGCGAGTGGATGGCTCAGCGAATCCCGGCGTGGCAGAGTCGGCTGAACGATTTGCCACAGTCGAATATTTCCGCGACATCAAGCCGATTTTCCAGGCGAAATGTGCTTCGTGTCATTCGTCAAATGGCATCACGATTCCAGCAGGCAATCTTGATCTGGCCGACAACAGTCTGGTCGAAATTCGCCGCGCGAGCGATCAAATTCCTGACGGATATTACCCGGCGGCGTACGCCACGCTGGCAATTCATAAAGACCCGATGGCAGGCCCATCGCCGCGTTCATTCTCGCCTCTGGGCGATTGGTATTGGCCGCAAGTGACGAAATACATTCGCGCAGGCCAGGCCAGGCAAAGCTTACTGGCGTGGAAGATTTTTGGCCGCAGGCTTGATGGGCGCACGAATGCAGATCGTCCTTCGCCGACTGACCCCAGCAATCCGGCAACGATTCCGGGCGGACTGAGCTTTTACGATTGCGATCTCGATTACACAGGCGAGCAAATGCCGCCGCCAAATTCCGGCCTGACACTGACCTGGGACGAGCGAATGAAGATCGCACGATGGATTGACATCGGGTGCCCGATTGATTTGACGACACCGAATATGGCTGTGGGGTGGAAAACATATGCCGCCTTTTTGGAAGATGATTTGCGCCCGACGCTTTCCCTGATTCCGTCTGTCGCAGAAGCAACCAAAGCTCGCAGGCTCTCGCGTTTTGTCATTGGGGCATATGACTTGGAAAGTGGTATCAATCCCGCCACGCTTTCGGTCACGATGGATCGCGCGGTGGGCAACTTCCCTGCCGGGACGAACATTGCCGCAAACGCGACAATCATCAATGGCGGCACGGTCGTCATCAATTTGCCTACCTCGATTGACCTGGTTGCAGCAGCGGTGACCGTCGCCGTAGAAATCCGTGATCAGGCCGGGCACACCACACGAATTTTACGAACGTATTCACGCGACAACACAAACGCGGTCAGCGTCTCAGCGGCCAGTTACTCGCCGCAAGCGCCCGTCGCAACTGAAGCCATTGTCTCGGCATTCGGCACCAATCTGGCGATGGAATCGCTTCCGGCTTCATCGCTGCCACTGCCCACGACTCTGGCCGGAACCAGCGTCATCGTCAAAGACAACACAGGCACTGAACGACTCGCGCCGTTGTTCTTTGTTTCTCCTTCGCAAATCAATTATCAAGTACCTCCCGGCACTGCAACCGGGCCAGCCTCCATCATCATCACCAACAGTGAAGGCTTTTTTGCCAGCGGTACGATTCAGGTTGGACGCATCATGCCGGGCTTGTTTGCGGCAGATGCAACGGGGCGCGGTTTGGCAGCAGGGCAGATTCAACGCGCCCGAAGTAATAACTCTACGGTAGAAGCCATCGTGCGTTTTGATTCAGCACAAAACAAATTCGTCAGCGTTCCCATTGATCTCGGCCCGGCAACCGATCAAGTGTATTTGATCTTGTATGGCACGGGGCTACGGTTCCGCAGCGCCCTGACCGCAGTCAAAGCCAATGTTGGCGGGATTGCTGCCGAAGTCACATATGCCGGAGCACAAAACGATTATGTTGGGTTGGATCAAGTGAATCTGCTCTTGCCGCGTACTTTAATTGGGCGGGGCGAAGTGGACGTGAGCTTGACGGTAGACGGGCAGGTGGCGAATACCATACGCGTGAATATTCGATAGCGAGACTTTATTGAGGCGGCATAGCACGCCACAAGCGCACCATTTTATCCCAGCTTCCACTTGCTAAAATCGTGCCATCAGGTGAGAAGGCGACCGCCCAAACCTGCTCAGCGTGCTGGCGGAAAGTTAAGACTTCCAGGCCCAACTGGACATTCCACAATCGCACCGTTTTGTCATTCCCGGCGGTAGCCAAACGAGTGCCGTCAGGCGACCAGACCAGCGAGAAAATATCATTCGCGTGACCACGCATTGTGGTGATTTCGCGACCTGTAAGAGCATCCCACAATTTGATTGTCCGATCTGCGCTGGCGGTGGCAATCGTGCGGGCGTCGGGGGAAAATTTTGCAGCCCAAACATCAGCGGTGTGCCCTTGCAATCGCCGCAGTTCCTGCCCCGAATGTGCATCCCAGACCCGTGCGGTGTCATCAGCCCCAGCGGAGAGCAATTGGTTGCCGTTCAATGAAAATGCGATGCTATACACCTCGCCTTTGTGGCCGCTCAATTTCATCAGTTCACGGCCAGAGAGGATGTCCCAAACGCGCACCGTAGCATCGCTACTCGCGGTTGCCAGCCGCGTGCCATCGGGCGAATATGCAACCGAGCGCACGGATTCGGTGTGGCCTTCAAAGCGTCGCACTTCCTGGCCTGTTGCCACATCCCACAACCGCAGCGTCTTATCCTGCCCTCCCGAAGCGAGCGTCCTGCCATCAAGCGCAAACGCGACGGCAAATACCCATTCAGTGTGACCGCGTAAAGTCCGCACAGATTGTCCGGTTTGTGCGTCCCACAATCTGATCGTGTGATCTTTACTCGCGGAGGCCAGCATTTTGTTGTCCGGTGCAACGGCGAGGGAAAACACTCCGTCAGAATGCCCCGTCAATTGATCGGGCTTGAGCAGTTCCGCAATCTTCCAAATTCGTGCGACGCCCTCTTCCCCCCACGTCAATAATTTGGTTCCATCGTGGGAGAACTGTGCGCCGATGATTTTGGCGTCGTGTCCTTTGACAACGGCGACCTCTTTTTGCGTCGCAATGTCCCACAATTTCACTGTCAAAGCCCCGCAAATCGCCATCAGCAACTTGCCATCTGGTGAGACAAACGCGCTATGCATCCAATCATTGCTGCTCTGAAAAACCGCCACCTGCTTGAGGGATGGAAGCTGATACAACTTCGCCGTACTGTCGGTGCTGGTGATGAGCAAATGCTGCGCATCCGGCGAGAAATGGGCAACCAGAATCCGTTCGCCCGGCACAGTGATGCGCCCGATTTCCTGCCCTGTCGCCATCAGAAACATTCGCACCGCCGCACCGCCTTCCCGGATAAAAAAATATCTACTGTCAGAGGAAACCTGTGGCACGGCTAAAGGAGTTTCGGTCTTGATCGTTTGATATAAGTCCCTTGCCGCAGGTCTCGCATACGCCATTCGCCGGAAGCTGGGCGAGTGAAGATTGTTTGCCAATCGCGGGAAAAATACATCACGTCAATGGGCGTCGCCTGACATTGCACCGTATTTCGCAGCGTTCCCGTCGTCGCTTCCCAAAACTTCACCGTGCCATCGGCATGCGCCGTAGCGACCCTATTCAAATGCGGTTCATAACCAATGGCGGTGTGCGGCGGAACGGCAAATGAAAATTGTTTCTCCCCGGAACGCAAGCTCACAGATTCCACGTTTTCCCCTTCACACATTTGCACCGGAAAATCGTTTTCCAGCCAGAGGGGATACACATGTTGTCGGGAGGAAAACTCCATCGAGTTTAGTAACCGGCCCGTTTTCGCATCCCACAAATCAGCTGTCGTTTGGCTCCCCCCACCCACAAAGTTGTCGTGATCGTAGAATCCCAATCCGCCGTACTCTGCCGAAGCAGAATGCTTCAGGGTAACGGTCTTGGGATTACATAGCCCCCATAAATATTGCCACTCGAACCCGCGTAAATCTTCTTGCCCCGCTTGTGGCAACCAACCGTCAAGCGTTTCGCGCATCCGCGACAAATTACCGAGTTCCCAATCCTGCAATGCCTGATTCATTTGCGTAGCATACAACTCGCGCCGCTGTTTTCGCGCCTGTTCGCGCGCGACTGATGCCTGCCAAAGTGCCACAATTGCCACCGTCACCAACGTTAATAACAACAAGGTTGCAAGCGTCACGGTGAGTTTATGCCGCCGCACAAATTTGCCCAGGCGATAGCCGGTCGTCGGTTTACGCGCCAACACCGTTTTGCCCGCCAGATAGGCATCCAAATCGGCTTTGAATTGTGCCACCGATTCGTAACGATGCTGTGGCTCTTTGTGCATCGCCATCAGCACGATGTTTTCCAGCTCGTCGCCGAGATTCGGCTTATCCGGCTCCACTTCCGTCACCACACGCGAGATTTCGTGTAGCAGTGGCGTTTTGAAGCGATAAGGTTTGCGCCCGGTCAGGATTTCATAGAGCACTACGCCCAGGCTATACACATCCGTCGCGGTTGTGATCGGTTGATTGTTGAGTTGTTCCGGGCTGGCGTATTCCGGCGTGAGCGGCAGTTGCGTGTGCGTTAAGGCTAAGGACGCTTCGTTTTGTTCGAGCAATTTGGCAATCCCGAAATCCAGCAGCTTCGGCCTGCCATCGTTGGTGACGAGAATATTGCCCGGCTTCAAATCGCGGTGAATCACCAGGTTCTGATGCGCAAATTGCACCGCTTCACAGACTGCATGAAAGAGCTGCAACCGTTCGGGAAGCGAGCGCTGCCGACAATACTGCGTGATCGGCACACCTGCGATGTATTCCATCACAAGGTAATGCCAGCCGTCTTCCGTCACGCCGCCATCCAGCAGCCGCGCGATGTTCGGATGTTCGAGCCGCGCCAGAATCTGGCGTTCCTGCTGAAACCGGAGGAGGATTTCTTCGCTGCCGAGACCGGGCCAGACGAGCTTGATGGCAACGTGTTTCTCAAACGCCTGATCGGCGCGATACGCAAGAAATACCGCGCCCATTCCCCCACGCCCCAATTCGCGGATCACCTGATACGCCCCGATGCGACGACCAAGCGCCGCATCGGAGTTCATGGCTGGGGACGAATCGTTGACAAGCGGAGGTACTGCGAGAAATTCGTCGGCCTCGTCGTGTAACCGCAGGAGTTTTTGTACCTCCGCCAACAAACCGTCATCGCCCGCACAAGCCTCAGTCAGAAAGCGTTCACGCGCGGCTGGCGCAAGGTCGAACGCCGCATCGAAGAGGTCTTTGATTTGTTGTGTAGCTTCCGCCGCCATACAAGCATTGACTAGCACAAACGGATGAGAGTTAAAAGTTCAGCACCAGCCCGAATGAATTTGCCCCTTTGCCCGTCGTGCCGTACATCTGAACCGCTTTGATCTGCAATGTCACCTTTGCCCGACCGGTTGAATCGAACGACTGCGGTGATTCGGACGCAGCACATTCAGGAAATTGCCGTGCTTGAGCTAAAGCGAAAATCCTCTTTCCAATTTGGCTGAAGCCTCTACAAACAAGCCTCTCTACCCACTATCAAGAAAATGATTTTCTGGCAAAGATCAGAACGAGGATGCGGAGCCCTGGGAGCGCAGGCATCCTTGCCTGCTTGTGGCGAAAATGGGACCGCTCTTCCTCGCAAGTTTGCTGCCCCGTCTTGAGCAGGCAAGGATGCCTGCGCTCCCAGGGCTTCGCGCGGCAACAAAGATTCTTTTTCTCAAAACCTATAGCTAACGTGAGTGGCAATTCAGACCCAACACTCAACTCGAAACCGCATCGTTGTCACACGCTTTGCCCGCGCCGAATTTTCGCTTCGATGTAGGGCTGAAAGTAGCCTTGATAGCGTTGCTGTAGCGCGTGCATTTCCCAATCGCTGCCCGTCACGCGTTGCCGACAACACCACGTACCGCAATGGCAATCCCATGCGCCAAAATGAAAGGGTAAACACATGGCAAGGTCAAAAGTGATTTGTTCTCCTGGCAAAATAGACCGCATCGCCACCAGTTCAGTCGCACGGCGAAACCCTGCATTCGGATCGCAGGAATGCTGAAAGCAATCTCCGCCCAACTCAGGACAGCTCAAATAAACATACACCAGCGGGTCAGGAATCTCATTGACAGAGGCCTCGTCAAAAGAGCACTCCACAGAATTTTTTTGGCAATCCCAAAGGCACTCATTGGGCGCGATTTGCGCTACGGCGTAGATGCTGCATGTTCCGGTCGTACTTTCTCGCCGCTCGGCTTTGGGCGTAAGCCAGTACTCACAACGTTTGCTACGCATGTTTCCTCCTTTGCACTTCGCTTGCCTCGGCCAGGTAGAGGTGAGCCAATCGCCAGAATGATCCACGTTGCTTTGTTCATGCCGTGTGTCGTTGAAAATTTTCCCAACGATTCATGATTCGGATTCACGCGGCAAAAGCGGACAAGCAAAGATGATTTTTTCGCCCTTCGGTCTCTCGGCTTCGGATTTTGGGACGTTGCGCGTATATTTTCCTGGTGACCTGCATCAGATCAGGTACAGCAATTGAACCCTCTACCGAAAGCGATGTTATGAAAACTTCTCCTCTCTCTGATGGTGTGGAAATCACCCAACTTCTCAAACGCCATCAGAGCGGCGACCCCGACGCGCTGCATCAGCTCATCCCGCAGGTTTATCACGAACTTCGTCGTCTGGCGCAATATCACCTGAAAGCGCGCGGCGGCATTACGTTGCAACCGACCGATCTGGTACACGAAGCGTATTTGCATCTCTTCGACGGGCAGCCAATAGAGTGGCAAAATCGGGCGCATTTCTTTCACACTATCGGACAGCAAATGCGCTGGCTGGTGGTGGATCACGCGCGACAGGCAGCAGCACAAAAACGCGGCGGACAACAAGCCAAATTGTCGTTGGAAGAAATTTCTGAGGCCGGGATGTCGAGCAACATCAACGTAGATTTGCTGGCGCTGGAGGAGGCGCTCAGTCGTTTGGAAGTGTTGTATCCGCGCGTGGGCAAGGTGGTCGAGTTGCGTTATTTTGTCGGCTTGAATGAAATGCAAACCGCCGAGGTGCTGGAACTTTCTGACCGACAGGTGCGGCGCGATTGGGCGTTTGCGAAATGCTGGTTGCTGGATCAATTGCAATCGCGCTCCACGGTTGTGCTGTCGGCTTGACTCTGCTTGCTTGCTTGCCTGACACTGTGCGCGTCCTGTTCACATATCAAATCAATGCCATCCACCAGGAGGACGCGAGATGAATCTTTCCCGTCGTGATTTTGTGCAATTCAGCGCTGCAAGTTTGACCGCTGCGGCTTTCGCTAAACCGCAGTCCTTGCTCGCCTACGCCGCCGGTAAAAACGCCAAATTCAAACTTTCAGCTCCCGATTGGAGCTTGCGCAAAGAAGCCAAGCTCGACGCCGTAGCCTTGTCAAAAAACATCGGGTTCTCTGGCGTGCAAATCAGCATCGGCCACGGGGCCAGAGGCGAAACCATCAGCAAATTACCGCTCAGCGATCCGGCGTTGCAAAAACAGTATTTGGACGAAGCCAAAAAACAAAACATCCGCATCACGTCGCTTTGCTTGGAAATCATGCACGTCAACGGCCTGAAATCTGATCCGCTCGGCGAAAAGTGGCTGGCCGAATCCATTCCGATTGCGAAAGCGTTGGGCGTGCAAGTCATTCTCGTTCCCTTCTTTGGCAAATGGGCAATCAAGGAAAAAGCCGAACAGGAACGTGTGGCCGACATCATGCGCAACGTCGCGCCACAAGCGGAAAAGCTCGGCGTGATTCTGGGTCTGGAAGACACCATCTCGGCGCGTGAAAATGTCGCGATTATGGAGCGCAGCAAATCTTCCGCCGTTTCGACCTACTACGATGTCGGCAACTCATCGAAGGAAGGCTATGACGTGATCGAAGAGATTCGCTGGCTCGGCAAAAGCCGCATCTGCGAGGTGCATTTGAAGGAAACGCCGTGGGAAAAATATCTGGGCGAAGGCAAGATCATCAACTTCCCTGCCGTGATTGACACGCTCGCTGAGATTGGCTTTGACAAATGGGCACAGCTCGAAACCTCGTGTCCGAGCAACAATGTCGCCGCTGATTTCGGACGCAATCTGAAATTCGTGCAGGATTTGGTGACGAAGCGCAATACGAAAGGCTCGGCAGTCAAAGGATAAATTCTGGGGTAAAAGTAGCCCGGTTCATTCTTTTCCATATTCCATATTCCATTTTTGATTTTTCATTCGGCATCGGTTGGGACTTTGCCAACAACAATGAAAAATGAAAATTGGTAAATGGAATATGGAATATGAAATGGTCAAATCGTTTTTGTTCGCTACTGAACATATGAAATTTGCGCTCTTGCTTTTACTCTCGCTTCCGGTGTTGGCGCAGGACTGGCCGGAATTTCGCGGGCCGTCTGGTCAGGGCCACGCAACCGAACGAGGGCTGCCACTGACGTGGAGCGAAAGCCAACACATTAAATGGAAAACTGTGATTCCCGGCAAAGGCTGGTCTTCGCCCGCGATTCAGGGCGACCGCATCTGGCTGACGACCGCGACCGAAGACGGCAAGTCGTTGCGTGCGCTTTGCGTGGATCGCAACACCGGGGCCATTCAGCAAAACATAGAAGTTTTTCGGTTGAAATCGGCGGCAACCACACACGCGAAAAACTCGCACGCTTCGCCGACGCCTGTGTTGGAAGGCGACAAAATCTATGTGCATTTCGGCGCGATGGGTACGGCGTGCCTCAACACCGCAGGCGAAATCCTCTGGAAAACCAAACTCGAATACGACAACGGGCAACACGGCCCCGGCGGCTCTCCGGTGCTTTACGATAATCTGCTCATTGTGAATTGCGACGGGCAGAGCGAACAATTTGTCGTCGCGCTCGACAAAGCAACGGGCAAAGTTCGCTGGCGCAAATATCGGCAGGGCGCGCAAGCATACGCCACACCGCTCGTCGTACGCTTGCCTGCGGGCGATCAAGTCATCAGCATCGGCGCGTTTCGCACGTTCGCGTATGAGCCACGCACCGGCAAAGAGATTTGGAATGTGTCGTACGGCGAAGGATTTTCAAATGTGCCTCGTCCGGTGTTTGGGCACGGGCTAACGTTCATCTGTACAGGCTTCATGCAACCGTCATTATTGGCTGTGCGTGTGGACGGGCGTGGCGATGTTACCAAATCGCACGTTGCCTGGACGCTCAAACGCGGCGTGTCGCTGACGCCTTCGCCGTTGCTCGTCGGAGATGAGCTATATCTGGTCAGCGACAACGGCATCGCTACGTGTTTGGACGCGAAAACCGGCGCGACGCATTGGCAAATGCGGATTGGCGGCAATCATTCGGCGTCACCGCTCTATGCCGATGGGCGCATTTATTTCCTGAGCGAAGAAGGCGAATCCGTCGTGATCGCGCCGGGAAAAACCTTCCAAAAACTCGCCACCAATCAACTCGATGGTGCAACGCTGGCTTCGATAGCAGTGTCGAATGGTTCACTTTTCATTCGCAGTCAAACGCATCTGTATCGGCTCAGCAATTAGATCCGTTTCAGTTTCGTGTATGACGTGTCAGTAGCTCGCGCGTGAGCAAGGGCGGGCATAGATAAGGGCAGCCCTTGCTCACACCTTGTCATTACCTAGTTTTTTGCACGAACTCAGCCCGCGAATGCGGGCGACAGCATAAAGCCTGGGGTGGAGGCGTCAGCTGGAACCCCAGGTAATGCGTGGCACAATGCGCTAGCCCGCGATAGCGGGCGATAGCCACAGCGCTTGTTTGCACATTCTGTCGCCTGCTTCGCAGGCTACCTGTCAATCACTGCATCTTTCCTGGGATTCGCGCTCATCGCGCTTCACCCCAGGCTTTATGCTGTCGCCCGCATTCGCAGGCTGATAAACGCCTCAGCCAATGTGTAAAAAAACTGGGTAATGACAAGGCTCACGCGCGGGCTACTGACACGGGTGGTTGTTGTTTTTTTCATAATTTTCTCCACCTCCTGATTAAAACTCCTCGCCCATTTCGCGTTATGGGGTAGACGAAATTCCAGGCAGGCTGCGCTGCCTTCGTCAACAAAAATTCTGCGCTTTTGTAGCGGTGACTCCGTTGCAAGGGTGAGGTCTGCCACCAGGTAATTGAACGACAACGCTGTTTCTTTAAGAGCAAAGGAGTTGCGAATGAAAGCAAAATTCAATGCAAAGCATGTGGTCTTCTCCGTGATTGCGATGATGACGGTCTATGTAATGTTTCATAACGAACGCTTTGTGATCCAGCCAGAAAATCCAGCTTGGCAACATTACGCACCGTTCAAATGGTGGTTGCTGCCGCACGCAATTGCCGGGACACTGATGTATTTGTCGGCTCCGCTGCAATTTTCAGAGCGATTGCGGAAGCGATTCCCTACGTTGCACCGCATTGGAGGACGGCTGTATGTGCTCAGCGTTTTCATCGTCGGCCCAACCGGCGCGTACATTCAATACTTTGAAGAACGAATGGGCTTTCCGCGCTCCTTTACGGTGTTGGCTGTCGTTGATGCAGCGCTTTTGATGGGCACGACGCTGCTCGCGTTCGTGTTCGCGTATCGGCGAAAGATTGCCCAGCACCGCCAGTGGATGATCCGCAGCTATGCCGTGGCGCTTGTGTTTGTGGAAGTGCGTTTTGTTCTGGGCGTGACAGGATGGGAGCAGTTGGGTGTCGAGATGGTGCAAGCTGTCATTTGGTCGTGTCTGGCGCTGGCGCTGCTCTTTGCCGATCTGGCCAATCACTGGACGGAACTCAGCACCCTCTGGCGAACCCCAATGAAAGCCGCAATGCCATCAGAAACTCTTGCAAGAATTGCCGAGCCGGTCTAACGGGAACGCGGCCTGCGTACAGGAAAGCAGACCGCCGGTTCGTTTACGGAGAGCGGTCTTATTGACAACCAGCGCCGCGACAAATTTCAATTTGTGATGGCTAACGCAACAACGTGCGGTCCGAATTTGTCAGCCGCCTGTAAAGAAATGTAAATGCGGTGAGAGGATCGCTCAGCAAGCAGAAAAACAGGGGCAGAAAAAACGCCATGCCGTCAGCATTTTTTCTGCCCCAATTTTCTTGTCAGTAAATGATTCGCGCTATTTCGCGGCAGGCGGTGGCGCAGTAGGCGTAATCATGATGTGCGCGCCCGGCGTTCCGGCATCCATCAACCACGGCTCGCCGCGTTTGGATTTGGTGGACAAGCCCGTAGATTCTGCTGTCGCATACGGCACATAAATCACCCAGCGGACAGAACCTTCAATTACTTTCCCGCTCGCCGCATCGTAGTTTTTGCCCGACAAAACATACAGCATGCGCGGTTCTTTCGGCATCTTCAGTTTGCCTTCCTTGATCTCTTTCCAGCGATAGTTTTCGTTGCGCGCATTGCCGCTAATCCCTTGTGCCGTCAACTCGCGCCCGCGTGCCATGTAGGGTTCCAGGTCTTTGTGATAGCACGATGCACTGAACCGCGCGGCTTTGGGATCGCTGGCGAGGCAAATCATATCGCCCGTGCCTTTGCGCAGTTCTTTTAACTTGCCGTCTTCGCCATAGCCCAAGACACCTGCGCCCGCGCGTAATTCTTCCGGCAAGGCCAACACAGAAGCCGCGAGTTGTTCGTCTGCGGATGGAATTGTTTGTGCAGAAGCAGAAATTGAAAGTAGTACCAGGGAAAGCAAAACAAAGTTTTTCATTTGATGATCCTCCGAATTCGTTTATTACCAAGGAACAACAGAGCCTCGTACAATGCCTCTCGGCGATCCTCTGCGCGATCTCTGCGGCTCTGCGGTGAAAAATATCGAAACTACACAAGCTCAGTAATGACATTGCCCAACACTTCGGTCAAGCGTTCTTCGCGCCCCAGATGCAAATAGCTGAGCGCCTCTTGATTGAGTCCTAACTGATGCAAAATCGTCGTGTGAATGTCGCGGAAATGCACGGGCTTTTCAATCGCGCGCAAGCCGATCTCATCCGTCGCGCCGTAGACCTGCCCGCCCTTGATGCCGCCGCCTGCCATCACCATTGTGAAGCCGAGGTTGTGATGATCGCGGCCTTTGCTGCCTTGCGATTCCGGCGAGCGACCGAACTCGCCCCCAATCACAACCAACGTTTCATCCAGCAAGCCGCGCCGCTTCAAATCGGTCAGCAACGCCGCCATCGGTTGATCGGTTTGCGCCGCCATCCGCAAGTGATTCTCTTCGATGTCGTCGTGCGCATCCCACTGCAAATTGCCCGTGCCGCCGCCCGACACAGGGCAAACAAACCGCACGCCTTTTTCGACCAACCGCCGCGCCAGCAAACAACGCCGCCCATAATCATCCGTCAGCGGTTTGCCAATGCCGTAGAGATCAAGCGTTTCCTGCGGCTCATTCGAGAGATCAAAAATCGCAGGCGCTTCGGTCTGCATCTTGAACGCAAGATCATACGAATTCAGCCGTGCCGAAAACTCGGCATCATCGTCTGCCATATCCATTTGATTGAGCTGCTTCAGCAAGCCGAGTGTCTTGCGCCGCTGTTCCAGCGTCACGCCTTTGGGCAAATCCAGATTCAGCACCGGGCGATTGCCAGGGCGAAACATCGTTGGCTGATACACCGCAGGCAAAAAGCCATTTGCGTACATCGGCACACCTGCTTCCTGCGCGCCGTGCGGATCAGGCAGGACAACATACGAAGGCAATGATTGCGCCTCGCTGCCCAACCCATACACCACCCACGAACCCATGCTCGGAAAGCCCGGAATGACGCGGCCCGTGAACAACTGATACTGCGCCGCCGAATGCACCACCATATCGCCGTGGCACGAACGAATGACGGCCATATCGTCTACGCGGTGCGCTAAATGCGGAAACAGATTAGACACTTCAATCCCGCTTTTGCCATAGCGTTGGAACGTGCGTTTCGTGCCGAGCAAGCGAGCATCCGGGGCCACGAATTGATACTTCGCCTCGCCAAACGCCGCCGGTCGTTTCTGCCCATGCAACTTGTTCAGCAGCGGTTTCGGATCAAAGGTTTCCATGTGGCTCGGCCCACCGCTCAGGAAGAGGAAGATGACGGATTTCGCTTTGGCCGGACGATGCGGCTTCTTGGGCGCAAGCGGATTCCCAAGCTGCTGCGAAGCCTGCGCGCGGGCCTGTTCCTGCGCAAGCATCGCGCCAAACGCCAAGCCGCCGAAGCCGCCAAAAGCATCGCGCAAGAATTCGCGGCGATTGCGAGTGATACGATAATGTTCAGTCATCATAGTCTCCTGTATTTCCAGTTATCGCGCTGATGTGGATTTCTTCAAGGTCGAATCCAAATAGCGAATGCCTGCTTCCAGCACTTCGTCGCGCTCTTCTCGAATGCCTTGCGGCGTGGGTTCGACTTTGATGTGCGGCTGAATGCCGACGCGCTGCAATTGGCGTCCATCAATGTGGCGCACATCACCTCCCGTAAAGTAAACATAATTCCCGCCGGGCAAAACTAAGTTGGTGATACCGCCATTGGCTCCAACGGTGGGGCTTCCAATAAATGTGACATCCGTCGCGGCCTCAAAAAATAAGCACGTATGCTCTGACTGACTGAACGCCTGTTCGTTAATGAGCATCACGACTTTCCCTTTGTAGGTTGCCCCGGTCACAACGGGCATCTCTTGCTCAAACGAATAGGCGTATTTGCCGCTGGATAAATCTACCGAATCAAAGTCCGTCGCCGCCCTGAAAGGAACGCGGATTTGCGTGACGGGGAAGTTTTTCTTTACGCTCAGACGGGGCCCGATTTCCCAAGCAGTACTCTTGGGATAACCGCGCATATCGAAAATCAGCCCTGGTGTGTTGAGGACAGCATCCATCGCTTTTTGCGCGTCAGCCCGTGGCAACCGCGCGAGGTCAATATAGCCATATCCATTCGCCAGCACCTGATAAATCGGCGTTTTGCGGGGCGGCACAGCCGCGACCGTTCGCCAAGAAGCCGTCCGCAATAACTCGACGACACGCCGCTGTCCATCCACTGCTTCGATTAGGAGTCTCGCTTTCGTGTCTTTTGCCCCTCGCAACGCAACCGGATAAACATCGCGATAAGCGGCTTGCGGCGTAGACAAAGCATAGAACCCGGCAAGATAGGCAATGCGTTTTTCCGTTGGTTCTCCATCAATCGCGACGATCACATCTCCGCTCTTTACGCCTGCGACTTGCATCGCTGTTTCGTCAAGCAAATGCGCAACGGTGAGTTTCCCGGTTGCAACGCGCAACGAAAGCGGCGGCGCGAATTCCCCCAGATGAGCGTCAAGAGCTTTCAGCCTTACGAAGCCGTGCGTGTCCTGTAGCCGTGCGACCATTTCAGCCACAGTCATCTCGTAATCAAGTTGTGTTTTGTTCTCCAGAAAGCGCGGAATGAACTCTGTCAACACGGTCTCCCAGGGCTTATCGGTCAGATGCTTGTACGGGAAAAAGTAGTGGATGACATTCCAAAATCGAAACAGCGCCAAGAGGCGATATTCGTCGGAAGGAAACGCCATCTGCGAGTAAGGGTTATCCAACACGTTGCGAATGATGGGAGGTGGCGAGGCGGTTGTTTTTGCGCGCCCTGGTGAAGCCCAGGCGGCACTGACCGCAGCCATCACGGCGCTTTCGCTGACAGCTTGATCTGGTAAATGCACATCCGGTTGAAAGAGCAGACTGCCGTTAGGATGGATGAATTCAGTGGTGCGGAAGCGCACGCGCACACCATCGGCTAACAACATCTCGTGCGTACTCGTACGGGGTATTTCGTCGTGTTTGCCAATTTGAATAATCTTCGCACCAGCTGCTTGCAAACCACTTAACAGGAAAATCAAATTGGGCGTTCTTTCATCTGTGATGACCGCTAACGGCTTCTTGCTTTCCGCTTTCCCCGCCAAAATCCTAGACGCCCGTGTGACAAAAGCTGAGCTATAGCCGAAGTCGTCCAACTGTGAAGCATAACCATTGTGAACTCGATAGCGTTCCGTGCCAAGCAGGATGTTTCCTTGTACAAACAGCGATAAGAACTCTTGCAAGAACTGCTTCAAATACTCTTCGGGTGTAGCAACGCCCTTGTAGCGACAGTCCCAAATAACGCCTTTCGCTTTTCCTATCGCTGCCATCATTTGTGGATAGGCGGTGGCGGAGCGTTCCTTCTCCTGCGTTGCCATCGCCGTCGCCCAAGCTGCGGCGTTCACGAGCACATAGTCTTCCAACACGCGAAAATAAACCGGGTCTTTCGCTGCTGTCGTCGGTGCCGATGCAACATTGCTTTCCGACACAGACACGACAACGGTCGTCGGGTCATCTAACACCTGGAGCATTCGATTCACAGCTTGCCGATATTCATCAGGCGTGCGCGCGGTTTTGATCTGCGGGATCGTTTTGACGAGTGCATCGTCCCAATCAATGTCTTGGTAGGCCAAGTAGGGGTGAAAGAATTTGACCGCGCCCCACAAACGTCCAACCGCCGCCAATCGCTCTATCGTGAGGGCATCAAGCGCTGCCGGGCGCATTTGTTCTTGTGCCCTGACCGTCACGTTGAGGCAGGAAACAACGAGCAGGGCGCTAAACACAATACCTCTCAAACCACAAAGAGCATCGCGCAGCGATTCGCAGCGATTGCGGGTGATGCGAAAATGTTCAGTCCTCATGGTTGTCCTTCGTTTTACGTGTCCGTCGTGATCGGCGTTCTTTACCGGCAGATTGCCCTTCGTCCTTCACCAATCGCGCCGCCTCATCCAGCACCTGACGAAACTCCGGCTCAATCGCAGGCAGGATTTTCTTGCCCACATGTTTATGGTGCGGATGCGTTGCGACGTGTTCGTGATGCGGTGCGTTGTCATAGCGGAAAATCGCTACATCGTTTTGCACAAACTGATACCGATATTTGCTTTTGACCAAGCGACTTTTTTCGATGGTCACTCGTTCAGAAAATTCCAACCGCAAACCATCGGCAAAGTAAACGACTCCGTTAATCAACCCGCGCGCCGTATCGCGTCGCTTAATTTCGATTACAGCCTCGGTTGCGCCACTATATTCAATGGCTTTTTCGATCAGTTCAAAATGTTGGCTGACATCGCGCATTTAAGCCGCCGCCTTTTCGACGCTGAAATATTTCCTCATCAGATACTGATAATCTTCGAAGGTTCCAGCCCAATGCATGAAATCCTGGCTGTCCCCCATCAACCCGCGATTGAAACGAGCATAAAACTCGACGGTCGTAATGCCATATTTTTGCTCGAAGGCATTGAGTTCAGCAATCACGGCATCCAGGCTTTCCTGTGGATTGACCGGCGCTTTTAGTGCTTCCCGCAACGCCGGCACTTGCGATGGGCCGCCTTTTTTATAATGAATTTTGATTTTTGCCATACGGTTAATTCCTCACACGAATGATACGCGGCGACGTGAAAAACGAAAAGTAATGAGGTCGTCAGCGCGCTGTCAGAAACTGCACAATTTCACGCATCACCTGATCGCTGTGTTTCGTCGCAAACAGAAACTGCGCGTGTGCCGAGCTTTCGACAATCACTATTTTTTTCGGCTGCGGTGCTTTGTCATACTTCACCAAAATGCCCGGCAGCCGCAGCCCGTCTCCACTGGTATCATCGCGCCCGACAATGAACAGCAAGCGTCCTTTGAGTTTTTCTGTCGGCCCCTCTCCACCGCCCGTGCCAAGTAACACCAAGCGATCTATTTCCCCCGGCGCGGCAGCAATCGCCGCATCCGCCGCCGCTCCGCCGCCAAAACTGCCACCAATTATCGCTACAGTTTTCGCGCCCGTTTTTCGTAGGTAGCGAACCGCAGCTAATACGTCCAGATGCGGTGAAGCGTCTTTCGGCTGGCGCGGAGATTGCCCAAATCCACGAAAATCGAACGCCAGCACGTGGAAGCCAGCGTTAGCCAACACCTGCGCTTGCGGCTCCCAACTTTCCTTGGTGAAACGGCCTCCGTGCGCGAGTACTACACCGCGTTCGCCTGTGCCGTACAGATCGGCATAAATGATTCCGCCATCTTGCGTCGAGATGGAAAGTTTTTCTGGCGCTGATTGCCCCTTGCCACTAGATGCGACAAAAAATGTCAGGACAAGAACGAGCGCGAAAAGGTGATTCATAATGCTCAATTCACGTACAAAAATGAGTTCAGATTCAGCAGCGTCAACGCAAACTCACGCTTTGGTTGCGTTTTCAGGAATTCGAGCGCGACTTGGATTTCTTTCGGCTTTGCAGGTCGTCCAGTCACGAGCCGATAACCGAGATCAATTTGCTTGCGCAGGTTCGGCCCCGCTTCGGCTTCTAATCGTTTCGCCAGGGCTTCGGCCTGTTCGTTGGCAAACGCGCCATTCATCAATTCCAAGGCTTGCGGCGCGTGCGTGCTGGATTCGCGGCGGGCGCAACTGACTTGCATGTCGGGCGCGTCAAAGACTTCCATCATCGGCAGGCGCAGGTTGCGTTTGGCGATCAAATAAACGCTGCGCCGCGTGTGCTCGCGCGGGTCTTTGGCTGGAACCCATTGCGACGGCTTATAAAGCAAATTCACCAAACCGGGATCAATCGGAACCATCACGCTCGGCCCGCCTTGCTTGAGATTCAATGTGCCGGACACGGCGAGCATGGCATCGCGCAGTTGTTCGGCTTCCAAGCGTTGCCGCGTGAAATGCGAATAGAATTTGTTGTCTGGGTCTTTTTTGTTGACGAGTGCTTTCAGGCCCGGATCGCTTGGCGGCGCGGATGATTGCTGATAGGTGTTGCTGTTCAGGATCAGACGATGAATATGCTTAATGCTGAAATTGTGCGAGACAAATTCGTTGGCCAGATAATCCAGCAATTCAGGATGCGTCGGACGCGCGCCCATCCGCCCAAAATCATTGGCCGTCGCTACGATGCCACGTCCGAAATGATATTGCCAAATGCGATTCACCATCACGCGCGCGGTCAGCGGATTGTTTGGCTCAACAATCCATTTCGCCAGTTCCGCACGCGGCTTCGCCATTGTTTCCGGCAACTCCGGCGTGCCGTCTTCGAGCAACACACCGAGCGGTCGCATCCCGACGCGCTCGCGTTTCTGATTGTATTCGCCGCGCGTCAACAGATGAATCGGCGATTTCTTGTCGGGCTGATCCGCCACACTGTGCAACGCAGGCAGCGGCGGCGGCAACTGATCCTGCAATTCTTCCAGCTTGTGTTTGAGCGCTGCTTGTTGTTCCAGCGAAGCTGTGTCCATCTTGCCATTCAGCTTCAAAATCTCGCTGTTTATTTTGGTGATCTCTTTTTCGATGGGATCGGCTTTGGCTTTGCGTGCGGACTGTTCTTCAGCGGAAGCTTTCGGGATGTCTTTGTCGTAGACGCCTGCGAAATAGGCTTGAATGCGATAGTAATCGCTTTGCCGCACGGGATCGAATTTGTGATTGTGGCAACGCGCGCAACCAATGGTGACGCCTAAAAACGCGGAGCCAACAACGTTCGTCATCTCGGTCAGGACTTCGTTGCGGCTGCTGGCGACTTCCTGATTGCCTGCGTTTTTGCGCAGCGGGCCGAGGCGATTAAAGCCTGCCGCAATCAGCAATTCATCGTTCTTGGCGTCGAGTTCATCGCCCGCCAATTGCTCCGTCACAAAACGATCATACGGCTTGTCTTCATTGAACGATTTGATGACGTAATCCCGATAGCGCCAGGCGTCGTTGCGATGCGTGTCATATTCAAACCCATCCGTTTCGGCAAAGCGCACAACATCCAGCCAATGTTGTCCCCAGCGTTCCCCATACTGCGGCGAGGCCAACAACCTCTCGACGAGCTTTTGATAAGCGTCGGGCGATTTGTCTTTGAGAAACGCTTCGACTTCACGTGGCGCGGGTGGCAGCCCAATCACATCGAAGTACAAACGACGAATGAGCGTCGGGCGATCTGCGAAAGGCGATGGCTGCAATCCTTCGCGTTGCATTCGTTGCAAGATGAACGCATCTATCGGCGTTCTGGCCCATGCCTGATCAGCAGCATTTTGAAATGTCGGCACGGCGGGCGTGGAGCGTTTCACAAAGGCCCAATGCGAACGTTCGCGTGGGGTATAGGTGCCGAGCGGCGCAATGTCTGACGCCATTCCCAGCGAAACCAGCAGCACGCCGACAGTCCCCAAAAGTTTGAAGTACATGGCAATTACTCCGATAGAATTGTCGTCCGATGAATCTGAAAAAGCCCTTCTCGAAAAGAAGACCGCTATCATAGTGTACGCTTTTGCTGCGCGTCAATTTCTGGTCATACCAATTGCTATTGCACGCGCTATGAGATGCAGGTAAGCTCATCACCGCTGCGCCAATCGCAGCAATTCCCGCAACAGTTCACAAACACATCCTGAATTTGGGAGGCAGCATGCAAATACAATTCGCCATCTTGGCTTTTCTTCTTTCCTTTACGCCCTGGTTTGCACCAACAACTTCCGGCAGCAACGAAGAGGCTGCTATCCGCGTCGTCGTACAGAAGTATGTGGATGCACGCGAACGCATTGATCCCAAAGCCGTCGAACAACTCTTCACCGCTGACGCCGATCAATTGGTGTCTTCCGGCGAATGGCGCAAAGGCCGCGAAGCCGTAGTCAAAGGCACGATGGCGAGTTCCAACAGCACGGGCGGCAAACGCACGATCACGGTTGAGGCAATTCGCTTTCTTTCTTCTGACGTAGCCATCGCCGACGGGCGCTATGAGCTAACAGGCTTGGCGGGCGGCGCAACCCGAAGCATGTGGTCAACGTTCGTGTTCAAGAAAATCGGCAAAGAATGGCGCATCAGCGCGATTCGCAACATGCTGCCCGCCGCACCTGCGCCAAGCAAATAATGTACGACAGGCGGCCCGCCTGTCATCTCTTGGCAACAATTACAGCGCAGGACAGGCGAGCCGCCTGTCGTACATTTTTAGAGGAAAATTTGATGGCCTCCACAAAATTCAAATTAACACTCAGCCTTCTGTTGTTGTTCACCACAATCGCCAGCCAACTCAGCGCGCAATCCAATGGCAACGAACTGTTTGAGAAGAAGATTCGCCCAATTCTCGCGGACAACTGCTACGCCTGCCATTCGTCCAAGATGAAAAAGCCGATGGGCGGACTAGTGCTGGACACGAAAGAAGGGCTGCGAAAAGGCGGCGTTTCCGGTGCAACAATCATTCCCGGCAAACCATCGGAAAGCTTGTTAATGCGAGTGATGCGCTACGGCGACCCGATGCTGAAGATGCCACCTGCGGGCAAATTGTCAGATGCCGTGCTGGCAGATTTCGAGCAATGGATCGCGGCGGGTGCGCCTGATCCGCGTGCGGAAACAATGGCGGCAGTAACCAAACCAGGCGGCATTGATTTTGCCAAAGGCCGACAATGGTGGTCGTTTCAGCCAGTAAAAGAACTTGCCTCACCGCAGATCAAACAAACCGCGTGGGCACGCACGAAAATGGATCGCTTCATCCTCGCCAAACTCGAACAAAACAAACTCGCACCTTCTGCCGAAGCCGATGCACGCACGCTGATTTTACGGGCGTATCTTGATCTGACGGGCTTGAAACCAAGCTACGAAGAAGTCGAAGCGTTTGCGAAAGACAAAGACCCGAAGCGGTACGAAAAGTTAGTTGATCGTTTACTCACTTCGCCGCGTTATGGCGAACGTTGGGGACGTTATTGGCTGGACGTCGCGCGCTACGGCGAAAATGGCGACACGGGTGGCAATCGCCAGGCTTATCCGTATGCCTGGCGTTACCGCGATTGGGTGATTGAAGCGATGAATAACGATTTGCCTTACGACCGTTTCATCAAACAGCAACTCGCGGCGGATTTGATGCCTGGCACATCGCGCAACGATCTGCGCGCGCTCGGCTATTTGGGAATGGCTCCGTCCGAGTGGAAAGAAAAGAAGCTGTCGAAAGAGTTGATTGATAATCTGTTGCTGGAAGAGTGGGACGAGCGCGTAGACGCCGTCGGGCGCGGGATGCTCGGCCTATCGGTCGCCTGTGCGCGTTGCCACGATCACAAATTCGATCCGATTTCGCAAAAAGATTATTACGCGCTGGCCGGCGTATTCGCTTCGACTTCGCCTGCGATTCGCCCCTTGCGTGACATTGATCCTGCGCTCGAAACAAAATATTTGGCCGCCCGTCATCGCGTCACTGAATTGAATGGCTTGCTCGGCTTTTTGACCGAAGAAAAAACGCTGGATCAATCCATCGCCAAACCCAAAGCCGAAGCCTGCCGCGCCGAAATGAATGCGCTGAAAGAAGAGATGAAAGCATTGCAGGTGCAGTATCCTGAGTTGACCGAAAGCGTCATCCGCATCGGCGCGCCGCGTAATCCAGCGAACGCAGGCAAGGCCCGACCCGACCCGAAAGCCCTCGCCGCCGCAATGGCAAAACGCGCCGAAGAGGAAGCCAAAGCACCGTTCATCAATGCTGTCGTTGACGCCGCGATGGATTCAGACGGTTCGTATGCCGATTACACGCCGCTCACGATCAAGCCCGGCGCGGCGCGTGACCTGCCCGTCTTTGGTCGCGGCAATTCGGCTGCGCCCGGCGAAATCGTGCCCCGCCACTTCCTGACCGTGCTGACAAAAAATCCAAACGAAACCTTCAAGCGCGGTTCCGGTCGTTTGGAATTGGCCGAAAAAATTCTGACGGATGCTGCGCCGCTCTCCGCGCGCGTCATCGTCAATCGCGTCTGGGGCTGGCATTTCGGCAAGCATCTGGTCGGCTCGCCGAGCGATTTCGGAGATCGCGGCGAAAAGCCTTCGCATCCTGAATTGCTGGATGATTTGACGGCACGATTTCTTGCGAACGGCTGGTCGCTGAAATGGCTGCACCGCGAAATCATGCTGTCATCCACCTATCGCCAAGCCAGCAAGCCGCGCGCCGATGCCGCCGCGATTGACGAAGAGAACAAATGGCTGTGGCGCATGCAACCGCGTCGGATGGACGCCGAAGCAATCCGCGATTCATTGCTGCAAGCCGCAGGCAGTTTGAACTTGGAAATGTACGGGCCATCGCAGAATCTCGATAATTTGGAAAACACGCGCCGCACCGTCTACGGTCGCATCAATCGCGGCAGTTCGAGCGACATCTTGCGCTTGTATGATTTCCCGAACCCATTTCAGCACAGCCCTTCGCGCAACCTGACCATCACACCGTTGCAGGAATTGTTTGTGCTGAACAGCCCGTTCATCAAACAACTCAGCAGCGCGCTGGCGAAAGCGGTCGAGGCCGAAGCTGACTCGACAACGCGCGTGCGCAATTTGTATCGCAAAATCCTGTTGCGTAATCCGAGCGCGGCAGAAAGCAAAATCGCGCTGCAATATTTGACGAACGCAACGCTCGAACAATTTGCGCAGGTGTTATTGGCTACGAATGAAGAGGTCTTTTGGCCTTAAGTTTTACCGCAAAGGTTCAAAGGAGCAAAGACGCAAAAATGATTTAATTGTCTGTCTTTCTCTTTGATCCTTTGCCTCTTTGAACCTTTGCGTTGAAATCATCTTGAATCTTGAATTATGAAACTTGAACAATTTTCACGACGCTCATTTCTTTCGACTCTCGGTGGCGGCCTCGGTTCCATCGCACTCACAGACCTGATTGCCCGTGCCGAAACACCGCACACAACTGGCCCGCACTTCGCGCCCAAAGCCAAGCGCGTCATCCTGCTGTTTATGACGGGCGGGCCGTCGCAGATGGACACATTCGATCCGAAACCTGCGCTCGCCAAGTACGCCGGGCAAAGGCCCGCCGCAGTAGACCTACGCACCGAACGCAAGACGGGCGGGTTGATGGCTTCGCCGTTCAAGTTTCAGAAGTATGGTCGCAACGGCATTGACGTCAGCGAATTGCTGCCGAACCTTGCCGCGCAGATTGACGATATTTGTGTGATTAAATCGGTCTACACGTTCATCCCGAATCACGAGCCGGGGCGCAATCTGTTTTTCAGCGGCGTGATGACTTCGATGCGCCCGACAATGGGCGCGTGGATTTCGTATGGCCTCGGCACGGACAATCAAAATCTGCCCGCGTTCGTGACGCTCACGCCTGCGGAAAGTTCGTTGTGGACGAGTTCCGGGTTCCTGCCTGCGCAATATCAGGGCACGCTTTTCAATAACAAGGAAACCGATCCCGAAAAGATGATCAAGTTTCTGCGTAACAAAGACCTCGACGCCGACAAACAGCGCAAGCAACTCGACGCCATCCAAGCCCTCAACAAAGCGCACGCCCAATCCTTCGGCGCAGACACCTTCCTCGAAGGCCGCATCAAGAGCATGGAGCAAGCCTATCGCATGCAGTTCACCGCGTCCGACGTTTTCGACATTCGCAAAGAACCCGAATCCGTCCGCGCAGAATACGGCACATCGCCTTATGCCAACGGCTGCCTGATGGCGCGACGTCTGGTCGAAAGCGGCGTCCGCTTCGTCCAAGTCCTGCACGGCCCCGGCCAACAATGGGATGATCACGAGAATTTAGAGAAAGGCTTGCGCGAACGCTGCCCCGATATGGATCGCGCGTCGGCAGCCCTGATTCGTGACCTGAAACGGCGCGGCTTGTTGGAAGACACGTTGGTGATTTGGGGCGGCGAATTCGGACGCACGCCCGTTTCCGAAAAAGGCAATGGCCGCGACCATAACCCGTACGGCTTCACAATGTGGATGGCCGGCGGCGGCGTCAAGCCCGGCATCGCGTACGGCGGCACTGACGAATTTGGGTTCAAAGCCGTCGAGAATCCGGTTTCGATTCACGATCTGCACGCGACGGTGTTGCATTTGTTGGGGCTGGATCACGAGAAGCTGACGTATCGGTATGCGGGACGGGATTTTCGGTTGACGGATGTGTACGGCAATGTCGTGAAAGACATCATTGCGTGAGGCAGCAAGACAAGTAACAATAGGGTCGGAGAAAAACATGAGGATTGACCGACTCCACATACAAAATTTCAGAAAATTTGCAGACCTAACTTTTGACCTGCATCCACAGTTCACGTTGCTTGTTGGCGGAAACGGATCAGGGAAAACAACTATTCTTGATGCCTTAGCCTTTTGTTTAGGGGGATGGTTTTCCGTTCCCTTAGAAACAGGACGTAAATATCCTTGCCCAATTATTCAGCCAAAGGATGCGCGGCTAATCGCCGAGAAGGTTGGGGATCGTGTTCAATTCCAAGAACAATCTCCTGTAAGAATTATAGCGACCGGGCAAATTGGGGATAGCAGCGGGCTTGAATGGGGACAGATGCTCAACCAGATCCATCAATGGATTGTTTCTCAGGTGGAGGGGAAAATTCTTGAGTTCTATTTCGGCAACCAGGCAAATCCATTACCTGATTGCCCAGTATTAGCCTTCTATGGTGTGAACCGCGCCGCACGTCCTAAAGGTAATTCAGGCTCTCTGAACATCTCCCTAAAGCCTGCGCGTCGCGGAGATGCTTATATGCACTGGTTCAACGAACACATTAACTATGCTGAACTGCGCCGTTGGTTTTACCGCGAGACGGCAGCAGTGGGAGCAAGCGGAGGGCACAAACGACCTGGTTATGAAGTGGTGCGGCGGGCGGTGTTTGGTTGCCTGCCTGATGCTGATGATTTGTGGTTCGATGTTGATCGCGTTGATCTTGTGTGTTCGATTAAGGGCCAAGCACAGCCTCTAAGCAACTTAAGTGATGGGCAGCGTATGCTTTTGGCAATGGTTGCAGATATTGCCATCAGGGCCGTAACGCTAAACGCGCATCTTATACCATCCGACGAACTTGGCTCAGAAGACAGCCCGCTCCCACGAGTGCTTCAGAAAACGCCAGGGGTTGTTTTGATTGATGAGTTGGACGCGCATTTGCATCCAAGTTGGCAGCGTCGTGTGGCTGCTGATTTGAAACGCACCTTTCCCTCCATTCAGTTCGTTTGCACCTCACATTCGCCGCAGGTCATCGGGGAGATTCCACCAGAACAAATCCGCATTATTGATGGCGAGGTGGTCTATTCACCAGAGCATTCTTTCGGCGTGGATTCGAGCCGCATTTTGGAAGAGATCATGGACACCAAGCCACGAACGGAATTCGTGGATCATTTGCTGTCCAAATTGTCCCGTCAAATCAGCGATGACGATTTCGCTGGCGCGCGTTCGACGCTCCGTGAGGTTGAAGCCATTTTAGGCGAGAATGATCCCGAAATTACCAGCGCCCGCGCCCTCATGGACTTTGTGGAGCAACCGGCATGAGAAACATCGTGAAGGGGGCAGAACCGAAAAGCCTCGAAGAATATCGTTGCTCCACTGGCGCTACCTACGACGATTACAACGACAAACCAACCTTGCGGGAATCGCTTGTCATCGAGCAACGAGGACTCTGTTGTTATTGTCTGTCTCGTATTTCGGTTGATCCGCAGAAGATGAAAATTGAACATTGGCAAAGTCAGGCGGGATTTCCTGAGCATCAACTATGCTATGCCAATCTATTGGGCGCGTGCCTCGGTGGTGGCATAGGTAAACCGCCCAAGCTGCAGCATTGTGATACGCGCAAGGGAGATCAAGCGATTTCCCTTAACCCTGCCAACGTTGAGCACGATGTCGAACGTATTCTTCATTACGACAAAGATGGCACGATTCGCTCGACCGATCCCACCTTTGACCGTGAGATCAATGAGGTGCTCAACCTAAACCTGCCACTGCTTAAAAATAACCGGAAAGCGATACTTCAGCGGCTCATTTTGGAAGGCCCCAGACGCGGTAATTGGAACAGTCATCATCTTGAGAAGAAACTGGCAGAATGGAATGGCGAAGCAGACGACAGTGAGCTTAAAGAATATTGTCAGGTGATTGTTTATTGGCTGCGCAAACGCCTCAGAAAAAAATTAGGCTAAGCTGAAAATCACAAAGGACTCCCCGCACTATGCAACGAACCAATTTCTTCATCATCGCTCTTCTTCTTATCGCCTTCACCTCCATCACCCACGCCCAACCCCAACGCACCAAAATCGCCATCGTCGGCTTAGTCCACTCGCACTGCTGGGGCTTTGTGACGAAGCTGAATCAGATGCACCAGACTGGGGACTTGATCGAAGTCGTGGGGGTTTCGGATGACAATCAGGAATTACGCGACTACATCAAAACGCTGATGCCGGGCGTGCCGGTGTATGACAACTACGGCAAGATGCTGGACGAAAAGAAGCCGGAAGTGGTGTGGTCGTTTGTGGAAAATGATCGGCATTTGGAAGTCACGAAAGCCTGTGCGGCGCGCAAGATTCACGTGATGTTTGAAAAGCCGATGTCGGCG
>JAFDVL010000106.1 GCA_018268995.1 Acidobacteriota bacterium
CAAGAAAACTTACTTTACAGTGTACTTAACCATATTAATACCCTCGATTGAGTCTACTAACTCGCAGCTAACTCTTCTTCCAACAACTGCCGTTCATACAAATCGGCATACTCGCCGCCGTGACGCATCAATTCTTCGTGTGTGCCGCGTTCGACGATGCGTCCGTGATCCAGGACACAAATCAGATCAGCGTCTTTTACGGTCGAGATGCGGTGGGCGACGATCAGCGAAGTGCGGCCTTTCATCACGCTGCGCAATTCAGACAAAATCTTTTCTTCAGTGTAGGTGTCTACGGCGGAGAGTGCGTCATCCAGGATTAAGATTTTCGGCTCGCGGATGATGGCGCGGGCGATGGCAGTGCGTTGTTTTTGGCCGCCCGAAAGCGTGATGCCGCGTTCGCCGACGAGCGTTTCATATTGCTTGGGAAAGCCGTTGATGTCGTCTGCCAAGCCGGCTACGGCGGCGGCGCGAGCGATTTGTGGGGCTTCGGATTTTTCGATACCAAATGCGATGTTTTCGGCGAGCGTTTCGCTGAACAGAAACGTTTCCTGCGTGACGTAGCCGATATTTTCGCGCAAGGTCTGTAAGGGGATTTCCCGAATCGGATGCCCATCAATCAGCACCCTACCCGGCGCAGCGTCGAGCAAGCGCGGAACCAGATTCATCAGCGTAGATTTGCCTGAACCTGTGCGCCCGATAAACGCCACCGTTTGCCCCGGCTCAATCACCAGATTGATGTCTCGCAAAACTTCCGGCGTCGAATCTGAATAACGAAACGTCAAATCCCGAAACTCAATCCCGCCCTTAATCTCTCCGTCTCTCTGTCCCTCCGTCTCGCTATCTCGAATTGTTGGCTCAATCTGCATAATTTCGTGCATACGCTTCAAACTCGCTGTGCCACGTTGCACTAAATTGGTCACATACCCCATTGCGATCAGTGGCCAAATCAATTGTTCGAGGTATAGATTGAAGGAGGCAAATTCGCCCAGCGTCATATTGCCAAGCGCAGTTTCTCTGCCGCCGTACCACAAAATTGCAGCAAAGCCGAAGCCAATCAAAAACTGCATGAGGGGCCGAAAGACCGCCGAAAGTTTTACTAAATCCAGATTCCGATCCACGTACTGCTGATTCAGTTTGTCGAAGGTTTCGATTTCGGCTTGTTCCTGGGCATAGGCTCGAATGACGCGAACGCCGTTCAGGTTCTCTTGTGCGCGGGCCGAGATGTCGGAAAAAAACGCCTGAATCTTTTCAAACCGGACGTGAATCTGTTGCCCGAACCACTTCACGCACAACGACACGAGCGGCATGGTAATCAGCAAAATCAACGTCAGCTTCCAACTGATCGCAAACATAATTGGAATCACGATCAAGCAGCGAAAGATAGTTTGTTCGCCATACATAATCGCGGGGCCGACGATTTGCCGCACTGCACCCAGGTCATTTGTTGCCCGCGCCATTAAATCTCCGGTGCGATTGTCCTGATAAAATTGCAACGGCAGCTTTTGCAAATGCGCGTAAAAATCGTTGCGCAAATCGTATTCGATGAAACGCGACATGTTGATCAGCGTGCGTCGCTGAAAGTACAGAAACACGCCGCTAATCAAACTGGCACCGATAATCAACCACGCGTGACGCGAAATAATCTCATAGGTCACGCCGCTGTTTTTCAGATCATCAATCGCCTTGCCAACTTGATTCGGCACAAAAACACTGAAGGCCGTCGAGCACAACACAAACACGGTGCCTGCGATCAATCGCCAAATGTATTTCTTTTGATAGCTCAGCAACCACGCGTTGCCTGTTGGGTATTTAGTCATAAATTTTTGCCACGAATGAACACAAATTGACACGAATAAAAGGCAGTTTTCATGAGCCACAGATTTCACAGATTGCCACAGATTATTTTTTGATTGTGAGATTGAATCTGTGTAAATCTGTGTAAATCTGTGGCGACATGCATTCGTGTCAATTCGTGTTCATTCGTGGCTGAAAAAACTACTTCTCTTTCAAAGACTTTGCCACCAATCCAATTCCGCCCACCAATAAAATCAGCATCGTCAGCGTATTGAATAAATTGGTCGTCGCAAAATACACATTCAGGCTGGCGATGATGCCGACGAAAATGATGATGACGCCAGCAAACGTCAGAAGCCAGCCAAGCTTTGATCTGCCGTTGAAAAACAGCATCCCAATGCCAATCAGCAACGGAAAAAGCGACATGCCAAAACCGCTGTAGCCCCAAATCGTCCAATAGCCAGTGGACACGTTCACATTGCGCATAAATAAATATCCGCCCGCAATTGCCATCGCCAGTCCGGCCAGAAAGGTTCCAATGCCGCCCGACGTCCCACCCGCACCGCGCGCTTTTTTCTCAATGCTTTGCATCTGTTCATCGAAAACGCTTTTGTATGTTTCGTAATCCTGCTTTTCGTAATCCTTCAGTGGCATACCGTGTTCTCCTGATAATGAGGGGCGCGATTGCGCATTCTAACTTGTCGCCAGCAGTCTTGTACAATACGCTGTCAGGTCATAAACGATGAAACAATCCACGTTGTTCTCCCAACTCGAAGCCGAAGCTGCTGCCTGCCTGATTTGCGAACGGATGCGCGAACGTCAGGCTGTGCTCAGCCCCTTGAATGGTACGCTCACGCCCAAAGTGATGTTCATCGCCGAAGCGCCGGGGCGAAATGGTGCAGATCGTACGCGTATTCCGTTTCACGGCGATGCGTCGGGCACTACGTTTGAGAAATTGCTGGCCAGCATCAAACTCACCCGCGCCGAAATTTTTATTACCAACACGGTGCTTTGCTCGCCACGCAAGCCGAGCGGTGCAAACGATAAGCCAACGCGAGGCGAAATTCGCAACTGCTCCCACTTTCTGCACCGCACCATCGAAGTTATCAACCCACCCGTTATCGCCACGCTTGGCGCGGTTGCACTGGAAGCGCTGAAGCTGATTGCGCCGCACGATTACACCCTGAAAGAATCCGCCGCGCAGCTTTTAAATTGGAACGGTCGCAAGCTCGTGCCGTTATACCATCCGAGTCCGCAAGTGCTGATTACGGCTCGCCCTTTGATTCAGCAGTTGAATGACATCAAGGTTTTAGGGCGAGAAATCAAAAGGCAAAAGGCAAAGGGCAAAAGTTAACAGGGAAGCAGTTGGTTTTGATCTTACAAATATGGCTTTGCTTCCGGCTCCGACTTTTGCCTTTTGATTTGCCGCAGGCAACATTTAATTTTTCTTCTCAACGTTTTTCTCGCCGCCACAGTAGTTATCAATGACAGAGCACGATGGAGATTGCCAAAGAAAGGCTAAAAGATGAGTAGCAACGTTGCCGACATCGCTCTTGTAATGGATCAGTTTTCTCAGAGCAGTCGTCACAATTCTCACATTGAATCCCTGATTGCACGCGCCCGCAGCGGCGATGCCTGGGCGTTCGATCAATTGATGATTGCGCACCAACAACGCGTGATGGCAACGGCGTGGCGGATGCTTGGCAATGTCGAAGATGCGCGTGATGCTGCGCAGGAAGTATTTTTGCGGCTCTACAAACATCTGCCCAAATACGATGCGCGGCAGGAATTCGCAGGCTGGCTCTATCGCATCGTCATCAACGTCTGTCACGATGTTGCGCGCAAACGCGGCAATCGCCACGCCTCATTTGAAGCCGAGCAGGAAGCGGGGCAATTGCCGATTCTGTTGAGCAAAGACGACTCTGAACACGCGGCAATGCGGGCTGAAGAGCAAAAGATTGTCATGCGCGCTTTATCTACGCTGACGGAAAAAGAGAGGGCGGTGATTGTGCTGCGCGATTTGGAGGGAATTTCAACAGAAGAAGTCGCGAAGATTTTAGGCTCTACGCCAACGACCGTGCGATCTCAAATCAGTACGGCTCGCACCAAAATTAAACTTTACCGCGACTGCTTCCTGAAAGGAGGGATACGCAAATGATCAACTGCGAAAAAGCCGAACGACTCATCCCGTTATTTGTCGAAGCCGATTTAGAGGCGACAGAACAGCAAGCCGTCAGTCAGCATCTCGACATTTGTTTGACTTGCCGGAATCTGGCCGCTGAATTTCAATCCAGCCAGACCTGGATACAAGCCATGGGTGTCCCTGCCTTTGACGAACGCCTTCTTGCCGATCTGCGCAATGCAGTGCAGCAGAATGTGGCGAAGCCAAAGCTGGAAATCGCCTCAGTGTTCCTGCCGCTTTGGAATTGGAAATTTGCATTGGCGGGTGCCGTAGCTCTGCTTCTGTTGGTGAGCGGCATCTTGATGCAGGCGCGTGTCGGTTCAGAACACCAACCGCAGGTAGCGGCAGGCATACCATCGAACGTTGCCACGCAACAGTTGATTACGGATGCGAAAATCGCAGAGAAAAAACAGGCTTCATCTGTATTTGTTCAGCACAGGGCAACAAGTAAAACGATTCCTGCGCATCAGCGCAAGCGTGATTTGGGAGAGGCTCCCGCGTCTGAAACTCCTGTTGCTGGTGTAGACCCCGGCATTGTTGCCACAGCTGAGACGACTGCCAGTGCGACAGCTGTCAATGCTTCTCTGGCTGATTTCCTTACGCTCGCGCCTTCGACACCACCTGAAATGGCTGCAAAGTCGGAAACCAAAGTCGCCGAACCAGAAATGCTGCGAATGGAAATTCAAACGGCTGACCCCAACATCCGTATCATCTGGCTCACGCCCAAAGAGCCGCCAGCACGCGCAAATGGCGTCGCTGAACCTAAATAAATTGGAGAATCACTATGAAAATCAAAGCACTATTCCTTAGTGTAGTTTTGTCTCTGTCATTTTCTGCCCTGGCGCAAACGAATCCAGAGCCGAAAAAGGAAGAACCACGAAAATTTCAGGTCAAGATGCTGGAGGTCAAGTATCGCAATCCGCAAGTTTTAACCAGCGCTCTTCGCACGCTCAGCAGTGGGATAGGTGGGTCGGAGATATCGTCTAACGTTGAATTGAAAACTATCACCGTACGTGATTATCCCGAAAATATTGCTGCTATTGAGGAAGCCCTAAAAAAGCTGGATCAACCTGAGGCCGCGCCCACCAGCTTGCAGATTCAAATGTACTTGATTCAAGCCACGAGTGAAGTAACAGACAAGGCTTCGTTTCCAAAAGATATGGACCCTGTTTTGACACAGTTGCAGGCGACGCTTAAGTACAAAGGCTATCGCTTTCTTAATACCTACATCAGCCGTGTCAATGATGGTGGGTCGGTTCAATCGTCGGGTATGGGTGATCCCAAGCTTTCCCTGTCCACCCAGACACCTGCATTCTTGTCTTACCAGATGAATAATGTACGTCTGGCTACAGATTTGTCCGGCAAGGAAGCCATTCGCATCGGGAAATTCAATTTCAATGCTCGCATTCCGATTGTTGTTGGTAGCGGAGGTAATATTCAGTATCAAGACATCGGGCTGAATACGGAACTCAGCACGCGTGAGGGAGAGATGGCCGTGGTGGGAACAACCGACCTTGGAACTACTGATGGCGCATTCATTGTCGTGATTAATGTGAAGAAGCTCAGATAGTTATTTCTACAAGAAAGGAAGTTGAGATGAAAATTTTACAGCATTCAATTGCCCGGTTGGCATGTGCGGCAGTGTTAGCCTTAATCCTTGCTCCTCTTACGTTGGCTCAAACTGCTACAACCTCTTCTTCTGAGAAGCCATCGGGGGCTTCCTTAACCAAGTGGGAGTATTGCATTTTGTCGTTTCGAGAGTCTGAGTTTGAAGGGAAGGAAGATCGCGAATATATTGTAATTCGTTATCTGAAAGCCGATGGGGTAAAGAAAGAGAGAATTGAGCATCCGCGAAATCTTGATCCCCAATATGGGCGGTACAATTACTCTGCCAAGTTAGATTTGCTTTTGACCGTGATGGCTAAGCTTGGTGAGGATGGTTGGGAACTGGCTGGTGAGGATCGAATGGCTATCGGTAGTAGCGATCACCCCAAGTTTGTCTTTAAGCGCCCCAAGCAATAACCCCTGACAACCGTTCCCAAATGATAAGGGCGATCTTTACAGGTCGCCCTTTTGCTTTGCGCTTCTCCTTACTGCTGCGCTATAACTCTTCCCGACAAGCAACTCTCGAAATTCACAAATCAGAAAGGTCAAAGCAGAATGCCAAAAATTTTGCTGTTTGCTTCTTTGTTTTTTCTTTTTGCCAATGTAATTCTGGCGCAACAACAACGCCCCGAACCGATCCCGCTTTGGCCGAATGGCGCGCCGCAGGCGAAAGGTTCCAACCCGGCGGACATTCCTTCGATTCAGATTTATAAACCTGCGCAAAATTTAGCGACGGGGGCGGCGATTGTCGTTTGCCCGGGCGGTGGCTACGGCGCACTGGCAGATCACGAAGGTTATGATTACGCGAAATATTTGAATGGCATTGGTATCACGGTTGCAGTGCTGAAATATCGTGTTGCGCCGTATCAACATCCTGCGCCAATGTTGGATGCGTCGCGTGCGATCCGGTATCTGCGGTCAAAGGCGGAGGAGTTGAAGCTTGACCCGAACCGCATTGGCATTATGGGATCGTCAGCGGGAGGGCATTTGACGGCGACATTGGCAACGCATTTTGATGATGGAGATAAAAACGCAAGCGATCCGATTGAGCGCGTCAGTTCGCGTCCTGATGTCGCGATTCTGTGCTATCCGGTGATTACGCTCACGAACGAAGCGTTTGTGCATAAAGGTTCGCGCAAAAACCTGCTCGGCGAAAACCCTGATCCGAAGCTGGTTGAATTGATGTCGAACGAAAAGCAGGTGACCGCAAAGACGCCGCCGACGTTTCTTTTTCACACGATGGATGATGGGGCAGTGCCCGTTGAAAATAGTATTTTGTTTGCCGAAGCATTGCGCAAAAACAAAGTCCCGTACGAAATGCACATCTACGAACACGGCAGGCACGGCGTTGGCCTTGCGCCATACGACAACGCGCTGAATACGTGGCCGAAATTGCTGGAAAATTGGCTGCGGCTGCGCGGGTTTATCAAGCAAATGTGACGTCGGTAGAGACTTGAGAGTCTATAGAGTCCAGAGAGTCTTGAGCGTCTTGAGCGTCACAGATGGCTTTGACTTTTAGACTCTCTGGACTCTCAAAACTGAGATTTATGATGATTGCGCCCTCGCCAAAAACAGAACCCGTGATGACGCCGACGACGTCTGCCGAGTACGTCAACACGATGGCACATTACTATCGCGGTGAGATGGCGCGCATGCAGAGTTGGCGCGACCGCATGGATCGTACGACGAACTGGGCCATCACGGTGGTTGCGGCATTGCTTTCAGTGTCATTGTCTACGGCACAATCGCATCACGGCGTGTTGTTGTTCGGCATGGTGCTGGTGTATTTGCTGCTCGTGATTGAATCTCGGCGCTATCGTTTCTTCGATGTCTATCGGCGGCGCGTGCGGTTGGTCGAGCGCAATTATTACGGCGCGATTTTCGCCGCAGATAACTTTACGGAGTACGACTGGATGCGTGAGTTGGGGCGTGACATTCGTAACCCGCAATTTTTTGTCTCAATCAATCAGGCGATGTCACGGCGATTACGACGGAATTACTGTTGGATATTTTTGATTTTGCTGCTGGCGTGGACGTTGAAGACGACGACCAGCGTGTTGCAACCGAGAAGCGGCACGGCAGAATTCGTTCGCTCCACATCCGAATTGTTTAGCAACGCCGCCATTGGCTATATCAAAGGCTGGATCGTCATTTTAGCTGTCATCGGCTTTTATAGCTGGCTTGGGTATATCGCACTCAAATACAAAAAAGCGGAAGGGGAGCTGTCATACAGCCCCGTCCACGTCTAAACCAGAAGAAGGAGTTTACACAGATGTTAGAAGACCTCGATAGTTTATTCCCTGCAACCAAAACCAGTCGGCGTGGTTTTATGGCTACATCACTTTGCACGGGCTTTGCTTTGGCCGTACAACCCATCAATGCGCAGGATGTCATCACCACTGACACGAATGGTTTGGTCGCAGGCGAAGTCAAAATTCCGACGAACATGGGCGAAATTCCGGCGTATCGGGCGATGCCTGCCACGGGCAAAAACTTTCCGACCGTGCTGGTCGTGCAGGAAATTTTCGGTGTCCATGAGCATATCAAAGACGTCTGTCGCCGCTTTGCCAAGTTGGGGCATTTGGCGATTGCGCCGGAAATGTATGCACGCCAGGGCGACGTCTCCAAACTGCAAATGCGCGATATTATGCCTATTGTCCAAAAGGTTCCCGATTCGCAGGTGATGTCAGATTTGGATGCTACCGTCGCGTGGGCAGGCAAAAACAAAGGCAACACAAGCAAGCTTGGCATCACGGGCTTTTGCTGGGGCGGACGCATCGTTTGGCTGTATGCCGCGCACAATCCCAAAGTCAAAGCAGGCGTGGCATGGTATGGGCGTTTAGTGGGCGGGCAACAAGCTTCACCCTTACAGCCCAAGCACCCGATTGATTTTGCTGCAACGCTGAAAGTCCCTGTGCTGGGACTATATGCCGGAAAAGACGGCGGCATCCCGTTGGCTTCCATTGATCAGATGAAAGCCGAACTTGCGAAGGGCAAGAGCAAATCAGAATTTGTCATTTATCCCGAAGCGCAGCACGGATTTCATGCTGACTATCGTCCGAGCTACAAAAAGGACGATGCGCAGGATGGATGGAAACGGTTGCAGGCCTGGTTCAAGAAATACGGTGCCGCTTAGTAGTAAAAAGCATAGTAGAAAAACATGGAGTACAAGCTTCAGCTTGGCTTTTTGATCGCAGGAAAAAGCCAAGCTGAAGCTTGTACTCCATACATCGCAGAATCAAATATTGATATGTCTTACACGTTTCGCATCACAGGCAAAAAGAAAATCAAACTTAAAGACTTCGACCCGGATTATGACGCTGGCTTAACCCGTGAAGAAGCCGAAGCCAAAACGGCGAGGCTGTGCGGTGAGCTCATGAAGCTACAAGAATTGTTGTCTGCTGCATCTGAGCAACGCGTGCTGATCGTGCTGCAAGGCCGCGACACCAGCGGCAAAGACGGCACGATCCGCGTTGTGATGGGGCCGCTGAATTCGCTTGGTTGCAATGTTGCTTCGTTCAAGGTGCCGACCTCGCACGAACTATCGCACGACTTTTTGTGGCGTATTCATCAGCAAACACCGGGCAAAGGCGAAATCACGATTTTCAACCGCTCGCATTACGAAGACGTGCTGGT
>JAFDVL010000107.1 GCA_018268995.1 Acidobacteriota bacterium
ATGGAGTTTCATGGGGTACCATGGTAATTTACTTTAAATAGGTCGAATGGGATCACTACGTGTCATTATAGATATAGTCTAGCGATCTGTAGCGAGTCGGCTGGCTAATAAGATCAACTCGCTACGGCTCGCCAGACTGTGCTACCGCGCTAACGTTTATAAACATCCCCAAGCACACTTTTCAATCGGCTAACAACCAATACAGGCACAACAAGTAGATTCGCTACAGCCAAATTCATTACAACAGTTGAAACAGCATGGCCCTCCTCCTATCGTTCCAGAACCACAATACAACTGTATGTGTACGCAGTGAACCCCCCAGCACCATTGGCCTTCATTCTCAAACTGATACGCAGCTACAGAAAAAGTAGCACGGGAAAGACCCAGGAATTTAGCTGGCACAGGCGGTCGAGGTACCTTTGCACGATTCAGCGGTAATATTTTGGTGGAGTAGCCGTTGGGCGGGCATTTTAAGGATTCTTTATTTTTCATTGTCGTGCCCTCAACTTTTCCTGCGCCTAAAACGAGAAACGTGGAACTCGACAAAGCTGCCCCCATAAGTAAAGCTACGAAAACTCTCACTTTATTTCCCCAGGGTAACTTACTACTAATAGCGAAACGACCCAATTGAAGTTGTTGACCCAAGAACATCCTTAACCTCCATTTTAAGTTGATTGGTTTACCTTTATAGCTTTAGAGTGATCAAAACTACGATACCAATTGCAGTTTCTGTGTGCTTATAGACATTTCAGCAGAAAAAGCGGATACACAAAAATTTTCAAGGTGCATCATATCTTTGCTTTGCTTTGCTTTGCTTTGCGCTCCCTCTCTCACCATTTGCGCCAACTTGGTTTTGATGACGCGCCACTCTCGCCCGACCGAAGCCGCTTTGATGTTGAGTTCCTGCGCAATCTCTTCATCCGGGGCTTCGTTTAATTTGAGTCGAGCAATCCGTTGATCGTGCAAACTCAGCGTGGCAATGGCGTCTTCCAATATCGCCCGCCGCTCTTTCCAGAGCAACTCTTTTTCTTGCGCGGGCGGATAGCTCAATGTGTTGAGCAATTCATCTTCCAGCGATTCGGCAGGACGATTCTTTTGCAATTGCCGACTGACGTGGTGATTGACGACGTGCTGTAGCCAGGTTTTGAAGGATGCTTTGCTGGGGTCGTGAGTTTGTATTCTCCGGCAATCCTGTTCCAATAAAAGCAGTGTGAGTTGTTCGGTGAATTCTTCGACCTCTTCTGGCGGCGTACCGTGGTTGTACTTTTGGCAAGCAAAGCGCACGGCGCTGGTGATTTGCGCGTGAGCGTCGGCAACATGTGCTTGCAAGGTTTTAGGATCATTGGTGTCAGGCATCCAACTGGCCTCCGGTTCATTCAGCAACTACAGCATGTTTGATTTCTCACGCAGGCGCAGGCTGAGCGTTTATTACTGCTCGCATCGCTTCAGGGCAGAGTATGAGGCGATGCTGGCTAATTCTTCGAAAGCACACTGAATGCAAAAGTGCGGGAACTATAATTCCTCTTGGAGAGAGGTGTCAATGATCTGCCATCGCAATGATTTGATTGCTTATTTCGGCAATCCCGTATTCAATTACCGCACCAAAATAGCAGAGATAATTCGGAGGTTATTCATGACTCGAAGACGCAACATCGTCCTTTGTATAGGGTTCTTACTCGTGGTTGTTACTTCTTTCGCCCAACCCTTTAATCCATCGCTCTATCAAAACATCAAATGGCGCAACATCGGCCCATTTCGCGCGGGTCGCACCGTCGGCGCAGTCGGCATCCCCAATCAACCGAACGTCTTTTTTATCGGCGTCAACAACGGCGGCGTGTGGAAGACGACGGATGCGGGGCGCACGTGGCAGCCGCTCTTTGACGACCAGCCGACGGGTTCGATTGGCGATGTCGCGTTGTGCGAAACGCAGCCGAATGTGATCTATGTCGGCAGTGGCGAAGGCTTGCCGCTCAGGCCGGATTTGTCGGTCGGCGATGGCGTGTACAAATCTACGGACGGCGGTAAAACTTGGAAAAACATGGGGCTGAAAGACGGACAGCAAATCGGCTCTGTGATCGTTGATCCGAAGAATCCGAACCGCGTGTTTGTGGCCGTCTGCGGGCATCCGTTCGGGCCGAATGCCGAGCGCGGCGTGTTTCGTTCACTCGATGGCGGCGAGACTTGGCAGAAGGTTTTGTACAAGGACGAAAACACGGGCGCGATGCAGGTCGCGTTTGATCCCAAAGACGCAAACACGATCTACGCCAACTTGTACGAAGTGCGTCACGGCCCGTGGGAAAACGGGCAATGGCAAGGGCCGGGCAGCGGGTTGTACAAATCTACCGACGGCGGCAACACGTGGAAGCCATTGACGAAAGGCTTGCCCACATTTGAGCAGGGATTGGGGCGTATTGGCATTGATGTTTCGCGCAGCAATCCCAACATTTTGCTGGCGACGGTGGACGCGAATCCGCAGAACGGTGGCATTTATCGCAGCGACGATGCGGGCGAATCATGGCGCAAGGTCAGCAACGAAGCGCGGACTTGGGGACGCGGCTCTGACTTTGCCGAAATCAAAATTCATCCGCAAAACCCTGACATCGTGTTTGTCGGCAACACGGCTTCGTATAAATCTACGGACGGCGGCAAAACCTTCACGGCGATCAAAGGCGCGCCGGGCGGCGACGATTATCACCGCATCTGGATCAATCCAGAACATCCTGACGTGATGATTTTTGCGACGGATCAAGGCGCGACGATTACGGTCAACGGCGGCGAGACGTGGAGCAGTTGGTACAATCAACCAACGGCGCAACTCTATCACGTCATTACCGACAATCGCTGGCCGTACTGGGTCTACAGCGGGCAGCAGGAAAGCGGTTCCGTCGCGGTGCAAAGTCGCGGCGATTACGGCGCGATCACGTGGCGTGATTGGCGCACGGTCGGCGTGGATGAATACGGCTACGCCGCGCCTGATCCGCTGAATCCTGACATCACGTACGGCGGTCGCATTACGCGCTACGATTGGAAGACAGGGCAAGTGCAAAACATCGCGCCCGAAGCATTGCGCAGCGGCAAATATCGCACGCTGCGAACGATGCCTGTGATCTTTTCGACGGTGGACAAACGCGCGTTGTTCTTTGCGACGAACGTGCTTTGGAAAACAACGAATGGCGGCAACAGTTGGGACATCATCAGTCCCGATTTGACGCGTGAGAAATACGACGTACCTGCGAGCGTCGGCAAATACACAACCAAAGAAATGGAGACGATGCCGCGCCGAGGCGTGATTTACACGGTCGCGCCTTCGCATCAGGACATCAACACGATTTGGGTCGGCACGGATGACGGATTGATTCATCGCACGACGGACGGCGGCAAAAATTGGACGAATATCACGCCGCTGGAATTGAAGTCGTGGATGAAAGTTTCGTTGATGGACGCTTCGCATTTTGACGACAACACGGCGTACGCGGCGATCAACACGCTCAGGATTGATGATCTGCGCCCGCACATTTACCGCACGCGCGACGGCGGCAAAACCTGGAAGCGCATCGTCAACGGCATTCCGAACGGCACGATTGTCAACGTCGTGCGCGAAGACCCGCAGCGCAAAGGCTTGTTGTTTGCAGGCACGGAACAAACTGTCTTTGTGAGTTTTGATGATGGCGAAAACTGGCAATCGCTTCGACTGAATCTGCCGCCGAGTTCGATTCGCGATCTGGTCATCAAAGACGATGACATCGTCGTCGGCACGCACGGACGCAGCTTTTGGATTCTCGACGACATCACGCCGCTGCGCCAAATCAATGCGCAAGTCGCTGCGTCAGACGTCTTTTTGTACAAGCCGCAACTCGCCACACGCGTACGTCGCAGCCTCAACACTGACACGCCGATTCCGCCCGAAGAACCGATGGGGCAAAATCCGCCCGATGGCGCGATCATCAACTACTGGCTGAAGTCTGGTGCAAAAGACATTACGCTGGAAATCTTGGATTCGCAAAACAAACTTGTGCGGCGTTATGCGAGCAACGATCAACCAGAACAAGTGAATGAGAGCGCCGTGCCGTATCCGATTTACTGGGCGCGACCGCCACGCACGCTCTCGAACAAAGCGGGGATGCAACGCTGGACGTGGGATTTTCATTATCCGCCGCCTGTCGGAATGCCGCGTTCGTTGGGGATGCAAGCGATCCTGCGCGACACGCCTGTCGGGCCGTTCGGGCCAAAAGCTTTGCCCGGCGACTACACGGTGAAATTGACAGTGGACGGCAAGAGCTTCACGCAACCGTTGACGCTGCGTTTAGACCCGCGCGTGACGACTCCCGCTGCTGGCATTGCGAAGATGTTCGAGGTTGCGATGGGCTGTTACGAAGGCATCGGCAAAGTTCGCGCAGCGCAGGCCGAAGTGCGAACCTTGCGCGAACAATTAAAAGCGTTGATGACGCGCGCTGGCTCCAATCCAATCGCCAAAACGATTGATGAGTCCGACAAGAAAATCGCCGCGCTGGAAGGCCGAACTGCGGGCCTTGATTTCTTCGGCGTCAGCAACCGTGAACCCGGTTTGGCAGGCTTGAGCAACGGTTTCCTGTCGCTGATGAATCTGGTCGAAGGCGCAGACGCGATGCCGACGACCCAGGCGATAGCGGCTTTTGATGAACTTCAGCGATCCCTGAGTGACGTATTGTCCAAATGGAACCAAATCAAATCAGATGATGTGAAGATACTTAATCAGGAGCTGCGAAAAGCGGGATTCCCTTTGTTGAATTGAGTCCTGGAGTTGTCATCCTGCGTGCAGCAGGGGCCAGAATCGCTTTTTTAGCGGGTTTTGCAAAACGTTTTGACAAGCAATGACGTTCTTGGCACAATGCCTATTCGAGCTTTCCGCGACAATCAAATTATGTATAGCCCGGAGAATGCTCTTTGTTACTACGCGAGCGGGAGAAAGGAACCATTTACTTCACCGAAAATGCTTAACAGCCCCCAGCTATTTATTTTCCCGCATAACGCATCTCCAATTTCCCCCATTGTAAATCTCACAGTGTCGGTGCGAGATTTGCCGGAACAACCCATCACATGCATGAAAGGTACAGGCTCGTGAGTGCCTGTTAATATTAATCGAGGATGAAAACACGCAGAAAGGCGGTATCTAGTATGTCAGCAGCAGTTGCAGTCGCCTACGCCCCAGTCCGGGAGCGTAAGATTTCCGATTCAGATAAACTTATTCGTACCATTTGTCTGGAAGTCCAACCGATGACGCGCGAAATTTTTGCGCCTTACGGAGAAATTATCAGCGAACGTGGGCAGATTGAGATTGATCTCGATGGAGGTCAGGCGGGCTTTGTGGCCCAAACTGTTGAGAAGCGACCAATGATTTTTGACTTTCTTGGTCGGCACCGCCGCACCGAGCAGGTTTTTTCTCCTTTAGGCGGAACAAAATCCATCATTGCCGTGGCAATGCCGACAGAAGATGACACGCCGGATCAAAACAAAATGGCTGCCTTTCTGGTGGATGGAACCTGTGCATTCAAGTTACACCGTGGAACCTGGCATACCAGTGCTTTCCCGCTTCAAGAAAGCGCCAGCTTCCTCGTGGTTGATCGTGAAGGCACGCTGGATGAGGATTACGACCTGCGTGATTTGAAGACAGCACTTGGGGTAGTCGTTGAAATCCGACCCTAGCTGTTTTTAGTTATCCTGCGGGATAACTAAATCTTGACTTAATTGACAGCAGTTATTCCTGGCACCTGAATTCTCTGATGAGTTTAGGTGCCAGTTCATTTCTGCCCCTTTCCTTCACCCTTCGCTTAACGTAATCTGTGCTCGTTTTTACATTTGCTTTGGAGTTTTGTTGCAATGAATCGAATCCTAATCCTACTGACAGGCTTTTTTTTATTGGGTTTATTTGGCTGTAGCAAGCCATCTGAGACCGTATCGCAGGGGCAAAATTCCAGTGCGACGGCGACACCAAATTCTTCTCCCGCAACGGTGAGTGCTTCCCCCCCCATCACGACGCCTTCTCCCGGAGCCAGCGTTGTCGCGCCACCCATTCCAAATAGCCAAGGAGGAAACAGCCAAGCAAAAACAGATGCTAAATCTCTTCCTCCCGTTATCGGGGATCGGTTATATCGTGCCCTGACTTTGGAGGAGATTAATCAACTGCCCCCGGCCACGCGGGATCTGATCTTGAGAGCGCAGGGGAGACTTCCGGCTTCTCCCTCGCCGACACCAAAGAAGAAATAGTTTGGTGCGTTTCTTATCTGATGAACAATCGCAAGCTGGCACTCGCTGTTTCTGTTTCTTCCAATCTAGCTGCCCCAATTATCGGCGGAATCCTCTTGGGCTATTTTCTGGATCAGTGGTTAAATACCAAGCCCTGGTTAATCCTGCTTGGAACTCTCCTCGGTACGACGGGGGCCTTTCTTGCTTTGTATCGCATCGTAAACAAAATGAATCAGGAGACGGATGAAGAATGAAAGTCGCAATCACCGGAGCAGGGGGATTAGTCGGTAGTACACTTGTAAAACGGCTTACCACTGATCACGAGGTGCTCGCCCTCAAACATGCCGATCTCGACATCACCAATAAACAGGCGGTGCATGCGTTACTAAACCAGACTCATCCTGATTTAGTGGTTAATTGCGCTGTCTTAAATGTTGACGAGTGTGAGACTGATCCCGCAAAAGCCCAGTCGCTCAACATTGATGGGCCAGGCTATCTGGCCGAAGCAGCCAATGAAATTGGTGCAGAGATCGTTCATTACAGCACGAATTATGTTTTTGATGGCGAAGAAGAAAAACTTTACACCATTCTTGACCCGGCAATCCCCGTAAATAATTACGGGCGGACAAAGCTTGAGGGTGAGAAGGCCGTGATGACGGCAAATCCACGCCACTATATTTTGCGCACTTCGTGGGTGTATGGAATTGGAAAAGAAAATTTCCTCAGCATCATCCATCGCCAGCTCAAGGCCGGGCAACGTGGCAAAGTCGTCAGCGATTGTTGGGCTAGTGCCACCTACGTGGAAGACCTGGTGCAAAGAACATCTGAAATCATTGACCTTCATCATTACGGCATTTATCAGGTCGTAAATGAAGGAATCTGCTCCTATGTCGAGTTTGCCCTGGAAGCCGGGCGGTTGGTTGGTGTTAAGGAATCCGACGCGCGTGAGTTATTGGAACTCATTCGAGATGCTGACATCAAGCGACCTGCAAAAAGACCACGATACACACCGATGCGGTGCCTGTTATCAGAACAAGTAGGACTACGGCCTTTGCGTCATTGGAAAGAGGCGCTGGCTGATTATCTGAAAACCTCAATGGATTGATGGGTAATACAAATCCACATTTTCCTTCGTGATGAGTTTGTGTTCAATGTAGGCCATTGGGGGCACTGCTTCTCCGCCCAGAATTTTCAGGACGAGGGGAATAATTTGCTCGCCATATTTTTCCGGGAAAAAACCAACTGATCCCAACAGACAGGAGTTGGGCTTGGATAATTCCTTGCGGGCCTCTTTCGTAGCATCGTGCCCGACGACAACTGTGTTTTTATTGGTACGGCCTGTATCTCTGATTGCCTTCAGCGCACCAATTGTCGCAGGGTCGTGAATGGCTGCAATCAGAATTCTATCTGTTGGGGGAAGATCGCTTAAAAATTCCTTTGTGATCTGCCGACTTTTATGCTCATCACCACCACAATCCAAGTGCAGAATCGCTGATTCCGATAGCTTGCCAATTATTTCCTGAATGCCATTCAAGGCCCCAGTCATCCTGGCCTGTGGAATTGCTCCGGCAATCGGCAGCTCCAGCAACAGGACTTTATTAACTTTCTGTTTCCACTTGTCTCTTGCGTATTCCCCCAATGCGCGACCTGCGATGAGGCCCGCTTGATAATTATTCACCCCGAAAAACACCGCACCCGGCTGTGGAATATCAATCGCCAGGCACGGAATTTTCGCCTCTGCAAAGGTATGTGCAATGACAGGTGCAACTCTTTCATTGACCTGAAATTCAATGACAAAATCAACTCCCTGTTTGACGAACATTTCCGCGTTATTTCGCGCAATATCCTCGCTGTATTCATTGTCCAGGATAAGCAATTGCACGCCATGACGTTCGGCTGCTTCCTCCATCCCGCTCAGTACATCCAGCGAAAATTGAAACTGACTGGTTTGTAATGCAAACCCGACGCGATAGCGTTGAGACCGGTTGATTCGATGGAACTTTTTTGAGCCGCTGATTTTTCGCACCCAGCCTTTTTGCTCAAGTGTGTGCAGCAGCCGAAATGCATGGCTGGGCGACAGGTTGGTTCGTCGAGCAATCTCAGAAAGCGTTAGCTCATCTTCCGGTTTCCCAAAAGTATCTAAGACATCCAGTGCTTTGGCGACAACCTCAACAAAGTATTTGTTCGTTCCGTTGGATTTGTTGCTCATTGTTTTCGTAGCGAGAAATTGTACGGTGTAAAGACCTCATTACTCTAACTTGCACATGACGTGAACGCAAGACCAAATTTTACTGGGTAAAAAAATGTTTTGTCTCAGTGGAAAGATAATTGACTTGTTGCAGCAGCTATGTTCCACTAGATGATGGATGTCATTCGACAATTCGTTGTCCTAAATTCAATGTCCATCAATCAGTAGCAGGGAAGAGGCTTTATGAGAGGTCTAATGCGATTTGCAATCGTTTGTATCATGGCGATGTTATTTATTACGCAAGCGGCTGCCCAAACGAATCGAGGTGGTGTGAGCGGTACGGTGACAGATGCAACTGGTGCAGTGATACCGGGAGCGAAAGTTACTGTTACTAACTTAGGTACGAATCAATCACAACAACTTGTCACGAGCGCTGATGGAACCTATTCCGCATTGTCATTGGAGCCCGTAGTTTATCGCATTACAGTCGAGGCCAATGGATTCAAAAAGGCAATTGTAGATAAGGTTAAGGTTGATACTTCAGCGACAGCAACGATCAATGTGACATTGGAAGCCGGAGCCGTGGAGAATACAATTACCGTGACGGCTGAGGCTGCGCTACTGAATACCGAATCCGGGACAACTTCAAAAACAATTGGGGAACGTCAAATTCAAGATGTACCGCTCAGCAATCGCAGTGTGCTTGACCTTGCTCTAACTGCTCCGAATGTTTCAGGTGATGCAGGGAGTGAAGACCCGGATGTTACCTCAGGTCAACCCGTCCCCGGCTTTAATTTAAGCCTGAATGGCGGGCGTGCAGGCAGCACAGCAATTTTGGCAGATGGCGTGAATAACACGGGTGTCGGCGTTGCGCGCGCAGTGGTCAGCTTTACTCCCGAAACCGTTCAAGAGTTCACTGTGCAAACATCCGCGTATTCGGCTGAATATGGTCGTACCGGTGGTGGAGTGATCAGCGCAACGACGAAATCTGGAACAAACCAATTCAATGGCGTGGCCTTGTTCTATCATCGTAACCCAGCCACGAATGCACAGAAATGGACGACTTCAACCTTGCGGCCACCGAATAATCTGCGCTATTCGCAAGGCTCATTCACGATTGGTGGCCCGGTCTGGTTGCCCAAAAAAGTGTTTGGCCCAATGAGCTACGATGGCCATGATAAGACGTTTTTCTTTTTTGCCTATGAGCCACGATGGCGTCGTGATTTTGTGGTCACAGACACGCTGCTCCCAACGGCTGCAATGCGAGCCGGAGATTTTAGCGGACTTTCCCGAATCTCGAATGGTTGGGTTCCGACCGCAGACCTGGCCAAATTTCCACAGATTCCCGTTACCAGTACAGAAACCAGAATCTTTCAGCAATTCAATGTCGTGAATGGCAAATATGTGCCTATCGTCCTTGGCACAGGACAGCTTTTTACTCAATTCTCTGGCAATAAAATCCCCGCCAATATGATGGACCCGGTTGCGGTTCGCGCCTTGGACTTTCTACCACGTGCGGGTAATTACTTTATCAATGACGCTGGTTTACTCTCCAACTTTGTCGTCAATCGCTTCGTTCAGCAGGACGAGACGCGCTATACGCTTCGACTTGATCATCAATTAACCCAAAAAGATCGCCTGAGTTTTCGCTTTACGAAGGTCCCAGCCGTTGGGGTACGCGGATTTGGCAGTGATGTAAATGGTAACTCTGCTGCCTGGAGCAATTCCAAACAATCCGTCATTACGCATACACGCATCTTTACGCCGACCTTGATTAACGAATTGCGCGTTAATTACACACGGGGCGTTTTCAGCGAGGATTTCTCGCCGGAATACTCCATCAAAACCGGAAAAAATCTAGCGACTGAGCTGGGGCTTCCAAGCCTGACCACAGGTGGAATGCCGCTTTTTAACGTCAGTGCCGATGGCCCGAACGCGTTTGCTTCGATTGGGTCTTCTGGTTCGACCAATAACTTCAATGTCGAGGAACGTTACAACATCAACGACATCGTAAATTGGACGCATGGCTCGATGAGTTGGAAGTTCGGGACAGACCTGAATTACGAATTGCTGAATGTGACTCCTTTCTTTGGAGCCTCTGGCGGTCGTTGGGATTTCCGCGTGCTCAATACAAGCAACAATCGCGGAACAAACGCAGCAAATGGTGGTATCACTTGGGCCAGCTATTTGATTGGTGTTCCCAATGCGGTGCAAGCGCGCCCGGTGCTAATTCCTTACTATTATCGGTGGAAATCCAGCGCGTTTTTTGTGCAGGATGATTGGAAGGTGAAGCCGAATCTAACACTCAATATGGGCTTGCGGTACTCGTTGCAACTGCCACGATCTGAAAAATACAATCGGCAGGGTGTGTTCCGTCCTGACTTGGCGCAATCTGTGCAATTGACAGATGTGCAACGCCGCGCGATTGCGACGGGATTGGGTATTGCGACGACCGCAGCAATTCCAGCTACCGTTCCAACCACTGTGTTGATTCCCCCCTTCGCGTATTCGGGGCGTGGTGGTCGGTCACGGTATCTGTTGCCGATTCAGTACAAAGATTTCGAGCCTCGATTTGGCTTTGCCTGGAGTCCAACGCAATTCGCCTGGATGCGTGAACACCATTTCGTAATTCGTGGCGGTTACGGCTTGTCGCATGCGCCACTCAACGGGCAAAATCGGACGCCAAGCCCGGATTTCGGGACGTTCAGTGGCTTGACAACAACCGCCAACGGTTCGTCCAGTTCGACTGATCCCACCCAGCCATTTCGTTTGTCTGGCGTCTACCCGCTTTACTTGAATCAAACGCCGGAACAGGTTCTGGCAATTCCTCAGGATGGCCTTGTTTATACCAATAGCCTCGGTATTCCCGGCTTTGCGTTGTTTGGCAATCAGGCCACCCCGTACACGCAGAACTGGAATCTTTCGATGTCGTGGGAGATTGCGAAAAATACGGTGGTTGAAGTGGCCTATGTTGGCAACAAGGGAACTCATTTGTTTTCACAACGCATCAACATCAATCCGCGCGATCTGGATTTTGTCGAAGCATTGGAAGGCAGTAATTTAAGCGCTGACACGACGTTCAATGATCCGCTTGGACGACGCTCATTGACAGGTTCGGTCTTAACGATTACGCGTGGCAACGTTGGCAGCAAGTATTTCGGCTTTAATAATCTCTCAGGTTTGTTTGATGCTTCCGTCAACAGCATCCGGCATGCGGCGTACATTGACGTGCGACGGCGGATTCGCAACGGCTTGTCCTTCACCTGGAATTACACCTACGGAAAATCCATTGACGAGGCTTCAGATTCAAGCCCGGAAACACGCACGCTTTCGACGCCTACCACCACTGGCAGTCACATCACGTTCGGTGCGCCGCGCAGCCTGGATCGTTCGATCTCATCCTTTGACATCAAGCATACGATGAGTTCGACTGTGATTTTTGATTTGCCCTTTGGCCGTGGACGCAAACTGTTTTCAAGTGCTAACAAAGCGGTTGATGCTGCAATCGGTGGTTGGACATTGACCAGCCTCTTCCGCTTGCAGGGGGGATTCCCCTTTTTGCCAACGCTGGTTGATGGAAATCGTTTGAGTTCGGATATTACACACACGATTCGACCTGACCTGGTGCCCGGTGTGCCTTTGAAAAATCCATTGTGGAGGCGGGATTGTCCGGTGGGAACATTGTGCGAACCTTACATTAACCCGGCAGCTTTTACACGTCCGGCCAAAGGCTCCCTCGGCACCGCCCCGCGCACGCTTGATCTACGTGGGCCAATGCAGCGATTTTTTGATCTTTCTGTCCAGAAGGATTTCAAGCTGAGCGGCGATGGCAAACGAAAGATTCAATTCCGCGTGGATGCCATCAATGTTTTGAATAGTCCGATCTTCCGCACTGTTTCCGGCAATGGCAGTACCGCAAATGACTTTATGGCCTTGCCTGATGAAACTCCGCTTACGGCAGCGGATTATGATGCCTGGGCGCGGGCGAATGGAAAGCCCGTTTCGACGGGAACGACTGATCCAAATCTGGTCAGAGTGCAAAACTTTATTGTGAATGCTCGTTTGCCTGTCACCCCAGGCACGACCGCAACGACGGGAGCATTGCCATTGGATTACTATGCGGGGATCAAGTTACCGCAGGGCTTTGCAACAAGGGATGCGAACACATTCGACATCACCACGCTGGAAGGGTTTAAATTGTATCGGTTACGCCGCGCCTATCAAACAGGCTTTGGCAATTTGCGCGAATTACAATTGCCGCGCTACCTTCAGTTTGGGCTAAAAATCTACTTTTAATTACGATCATTTGCTAGCTGGGTAATGAAAGCGCTCCGGCGCAGTTCTCGAAAAGACAATTGAATATTGTGTTTGCATCGAAGCGGTAGACATCTTGCTCTACATCGCGTTTCGCGACTGCAAATATTTCTTTCACTACATTGGAGGCGTTTTATGAACTCATGCTTAGTTCGACTCAAATCGTTGAATGCCGCCTTGTTGTCCTTGTTTTTATTGTTGATAGTTTCTTGCACAACAATTTACGCACAGGAGGCGCGCGGTTCAATTACAGGCACGGTCAAAGATGCGACGGGTGCCATTGTTCCCAATGCACAGGTGGTCATCACCAATACGGCAATGGGAACCAAAGTTACTTTGCAATCAAATGATTCTGGTCTATTCCAGGCGCACTATCTTATTCCGGGCACTTATCAGGTGATGGCCGAGCTCAAAGGATTCAAGAAATATATCCGCGACGGCATCGTGTTGCAGGTGAATGATACGCTTGAAATTAACCTCACCCTGGAAATCGGAGAAGTCGGCGAAACTGTAACTGTCACCGCAGATGCACCCGCCCTGGAAACCTCATCCGGCTCAATGGGGCAGGTGATTGACTCTCGCCGCGTGGCGGAACTTCCGATTCCGCACGGCGATCCGTTCAAGCTGATTGGCTTGGCGGCAGGCGTTTCGTTTTCGCGCGATTTACGTCTGGATCGTCCATTTGAACCAACGCACATCGTTGGCTATTCGATTGACGGAACGCGAGCCAATCGCAGCGATGTTATGATTGACGGCGTGCCCAGCACTTCGACTGCCAATGCTGGTGAAGTGATTGCTTCCTTTGTGCCGCCGCAGGATTTAGTGCAGGAATTCAAGGTGCAAACCGCAACGTTCGATGCCCAGTTTGGTAATACCGAAGGTGGCGTTACAAACATCAGCATCAAGTCGGGGACGAACAGTTTACACGGCACAGCCTACTGGACAAAGATGGCTCCGTCACTGTTCGCAAATGATTTCTTTGCGAATAAGGCGCGAACGCCACTCGCCGATTTTAATTATGACCGTTATGGTGGAACGGTCGGCGGCCCGGTGTGGATTCCGAAGGTTTACAACGGTAAGAACAAAACGTTTTTCATGTATGGCGTCGAAAGTATTCCCGAATCGCGTCCGCGCAATAACGGAACCCCAGCAATTCCGTCAGAGAAAATGCGCAACGGCGATTTTTCGGAATTGCTGGCAGCGAACGCCGCATATCAACTCTACAATCCGTTTTCAGCTCGTGCCGAGGGCAGCCGCATTCGTCGCGATCCTTTTTATTGCGACGCCGCGGGCAATCCTACTGCCCTGAATCCGAACAAGACGCAAGTCGTAGGAACGCCTTGCAACAAGCTTCCTTCCGCCTTGATCAATCCGATTTCTCGCAAGTTTGTGGATACTTATCTACCAAAGCCGACGACTGCGGGAGCGGCAGACGGAACAGGGAACTTCACACAGGCTGACTTGCTGGAACAGATCAAATACCTGTCGAATACTATCCGCATTGATCACGTGATCAACGATAAGCATCGCGTCTTCGGGCGTGCCAGCTGGTACAACCGTGATAGCAACTACAACAATTACTATCGCAACATCGCCACTGGTGAATACTTCCTTTTCAAATCACGACAAGGCACCTTCGATCACGTTTGGACGGTATCGCAGACAATGGTGCTGAATACGCGATATGGCTATAACCGCTTCATCCGTGGCACCAACTCCAACCCCGGAAATCGCGGATTTGATCTCGCCAGCCTCGGATTCCCTTCGTATTACAATACCCTGATTCCTGAAGACACGCGGCGCTTCCCGCGCTTTGACATCAATGGATACCAGGGCACAGCGGTGGGCGGTGAATTGCGTCCGACTGACACGCATTCATTCACCTCCACGATGAATCAATCACTCGGCAAGCACTCGTTGAAATACGGCGTGGAATTTCGCGCGTACCGCGAAACGGATAAGTTTTTCGGTAATAACCAAACCGGTCAATTCGTATTTGGTTCCAACTGGACGCGCGGGCCACTCGACAACACGGCGATCCCCAGCGATCTGGGATTCTCTTTCGCCTCGTTCCTGTTAGGCTTGCCGACAAGTGGCGCAATTGCAATCCCGGCTAATTATGCTGAGCAATCCACGACCACTGGAATCTTCATTCACGATGACTGGAAGGTGAATCAGAAGCTGACCTTGAATATCGGATTGCGCTACGAAATCGAAGGCGCGTTAACCGAACGTTATAACAAGAGCGTTCGGGGCTTCGATGCAGCAGCCACGCAATCCATCGAATCAGCAGTGAAAGCGAATCTGCTGAAAAATCCTGTCCAAGGCGTAGATCCAAATACATTCTTCGTTCGTGGCGGTTTGACCTTTGCGGGTGTCAATGGTGCGCCACGCGGCTTATATGAAACGCCGAAAAAGAATTTCATGCCACGCTTTGGTTTTGCCTATAAGCTCACCGATAAAACGGTTATTCGTGGCGGCTACGGCATCTTCTTCGGCTTCCTCGGTCAGCGTCGCGGTGATGTCAACCAGATTGGGTTCAGCACAAACGTTCCCCTGAACGTAACGCTTAATAATGGTCTGACATTCCTTGAAACGCTCAGCAATCCGTTTGAAACGTACAAGGCTGGATTACCTGCTCCATTGGGTGCATCCGAAGGTATTCGGACGTTCCTCGGACAGGGCATCTCGTTCTACAATCCACGCCCACTTTCGCCCTATAACCAACGCTGGGAGCTAAGCATTCAGCGTGAACTCGGATCCGGTGTGGTTGCGGATGTGGCTTATGTCGGTAATCGTGGCACTCACGCTGAAATCACGCGCAACATCAATGCGCTTCCAAATCAGTACCTGAGCACCAGCACGACGCGCGACAATACAACCAACTCGTATCTCGGTGCATTGGTGACAAATCCTTTTGCTGGCCAAATGCCCGCAAGTGCTGGCGCGGCCTTCCGCTCCGCCACTATTGCACGCTCGCAGCTGTTACGCCCGTTCCCACAGTTCGGTGACATCAACACCACGAACAATGATGGATACTCGTGGTATCACTCGTTACAAGCCAACGTCAACAAGCGTTTCGGTCAAGGGTATACGCTCGGTATGAGCTACACCTGGTCGAAATTTATGGAAGCGATTTCATACCTGAACGCAGCTGACCCACTCCCCACAGAAACGATCTCCGATTTTGATCGGACGCATCGCTTCACGATGAACGGCATCTATGAATTGCCTTTTGGTAAGGGGCGTCGCTTCCTGTCCACTGTGAACTCGTTCGGATCGTATTTCATCAGTGGCTGGCAGGTTTCGGGAATCTACCAATATCAAAGCGGCTCGCCGATTGGCTTTGGGAATATCTTCTTTACTGGCAACTTTAACGATATTCCGTTGCCCAGCGATCAACGAACCGTGGATCGTTGGTTCAATACCAACGCCGGGTTTGTGACAGCTTCCGCTTCGCAGCCCGTAAGTAACGTGCGAACATTCCCGTTGCGACTGAGCAATGTACGAACCCTGCCGATCAATAACATTGATCTATCTGTTATTAAGAAAACGCAGCTTTGGGAAGGGAAGAATTTGGAATTTCGGGCGGAGTTTATCAATGCCTTCAATCATCCATTGCTTCCTGCGCCAAATACAAGCGTCACGCAGGCGTCCTTCGGGCAGATCATCGCCAGTAATCAGGCGAACTATCCACGCCGCATTCAGTTGACAGTGAAGTTTGTCTTTTAGTTCTCATTACTGACCTTAACAGGCTTGTCGTGGCAAGCGCAGTCGTTTGAAAGAAGGGAAACCAAATTTCAGACGATTGCACTTGCCACGTTTTGTCTTGACTGCAATCACGTCTGCATACAGACTCACCCACTCATCTAACAACAATATTCCTTGGAGGAAAGAGAATGTCCGATTCAATGCACGAGCGTGAATTAGTTCGTAGCACCCTGCAAAATGCCTTTGATTTTGCGCAAAATCAGGTACAGGCTTTGCTGCAAAAATACCCATCAGATTATTACCCGATGTATACCGTGAACGGTCAATTTGGACAGGATCGCAAACGTTGGACACATTGGTGCGATGGGTTCTACCCCGGCATGATGTTTATTTTTGCTGAAGCGACAGGCAAGAGTGAATGGCTGGATCAAGCTGTGGCTTACGCTACGCCATTAGAAGAGCGGCAATATGATCGCGCGGTTCACGACCTGGGATTTTTATTTTTCTCAACCTATTTGCGTTGGCTTTCGTTGGGTGGCCCAAAAGATCGCATCGAACCGGTTCTGATTCAGGCAGGCAAAACAATGGCCATGCGGTTTATGGAAAAAGGGCAATATTTACGGTCTTTTGTTGAGCCTGCGTCCTTGTTTATTGACATCATGATGAATGTCGGCACGTTGTTTCACAGTGGCTTGCAAACCGGAGATAGCCACGTCCTCGACATTGCGCATCGTCATTGCCTGACGACACGGCGCACGATTGTGCGGGCCGATGGTTCGACCGCTCACGAAGCATTGTTTGATTTGGAAACGGGCGAATGCCTGAGACAATCCACTCATCAGGGCTATCGTGGTGATTCGTGCTGGAGCCGTGGATTAGCCTGGTCTTTATATGGTTTTACTCGGTCATATCAGCAAACCCGTCGAGGCGAATACCTTGAAACGGCAATGCTGAACGCAGATTACTATCTGGAAAATACGCCTGCTGATGGCGTTACGCCGTGGGATTACGATGCTCCCGAATCTGGCCCCTTGGCGAAATCACAAGTGGATACATCCGCCGCCGCCATTGCTGCATCAGGCTTGCTGGATTTGGCTACGGTTGTGCCGGATCGAACTAAGGCGCGTGCTTACCGCGATTTTGCTTACACTTCGCTCGTGTCGTTAACAACCAAGTATCTTGGGAATCTTACGCCAAACTTCGAGGGGGTTTTGAATGGTGGTGTCTATCACATCCATAAAAACCTTGGCGTTCATGAAGCCGTTCTGTTTGGCGAATATTTCTTTGTTGAAGCGTTAGACAAGGCGCTGAAATCCTTGGGGCAACAAAGCACTCCCCACAATCTTAAGCCCTATCCCGAAGATTCGCTGCCAGCATCAGCCAGACAATGGGCGGACGGGCCAACAGAAGAAGATATGCCTTCACCGGAGGCGAAATCATGAGCAAGCGGCCAGTTTCTATCGTCACTGGTGCTGGCCGTGGCATCGGGCGCGGTATTGCGATTGAATTAGGGAGGCTGGGACATGCGGTCGTCATCAACTTTGCGGGCAATGCCAGTGCTGCCGACGAATGTTTACAACTCGTTCGCGATGCAGGTGGCGATGGGATTGCAGTACAGGCCGATGTTTCCTCCGCTGCTGATCGTTCCCGATTAGTGCAGGAAACCGTTTCGGCGTATGGTCGGATTGATTTGCTCGTGAATAATGCTGGGGTTGCGCCGAATGTCCGCGCCGATATTCTTGATGCCGGAGAGGAGTCATTTGATCGGCTCATCAACATCAACCTGAAAGGCCCGTATTTCCTGACTCAGCTGGTCGCGCGGCAGATGATTGCGCAGGTGCAGAATAATTCTGCAACGACTGCCCACGCCCCACAAATTGTAACCGTCTCTTCGATTTCAGCGTATACAGCATCAGTTAATCGTGGAGACTATTGTGTTGCAAAAGCGGGTTTGGCAATGATGACTGCCTTATTTGCTGCTCGCCTTGCTGAATATGGCATCAACGTTTACGAGATTCGGCCAGGCGTAATTGCTACTGATATGACCTCCGGCGTCAAAGATAAATACGACCACTTAATTGAACAGGAGGCTTGGCCCTTACGCCGCTGGGGCCAGCCATCGGACATCGGACGCGCCGTGGCAGCAATTGCCCGTGGTGATTTCCCGTATTCAACCGGGGAAGTTTTTAATGTGGATGGTGGGTTTCACCTGCGAACGTTATAAAGGCAAGAAAACAGTTCTCATTGCATCGGAATCAAGGAAAGGCAAAGACCTTTCCATCGTCAGATTATTCAACGGACAGAACGAAAGGAGCCTTGTATGAAACGTTATCTTTCCCTTCTTCTAGCAACTGTTTTTGTTTGCAGCCTGCTAGTGTCATCAGCAGTTGCTGCGAAATGGACAGCTGATATGAAAGAAGGCAAACTTGAATTGAAATCGGCTGGCCCGCTGGCATTTGGCCCCGATGGAATTCTTTTCATCGCCGATACCAAATCTGCTTCCATTGTGGCCCTGGCAACAGGCGACACCAAAGCCACAGGGAATGCGTCACTCAAAGTGGAAGGGATCAACCAAAAAGTTGCTGCCTTGCTCGGAACCAGTGCGGATCAGATTCTGATTGAAGATTTGGCGATCAATCCCATTTCGCATCATGCCTATCTAGCCGTCTCGCGTGGACGTGGGCCAGATGCCGTCCCTGTGCTGGTGCGTGTCAAAACGGATGGCAAGCTCGAAGTGCTTGCTCTGGACAAGGTGAAATATTCAGTAGCCACATTGCCCGATGCGCCAGCTGATGCCATGACTGGCCCGGCGAATCGGCAAAGTAATCCACGACGCGAATCCATCACTGACCTCGCCTTTGTGGATGGTCGCGTGTTGATCGCTGGTTTGGCCAATGAAGAATTCGCCTCGGCTTTACGCGCTGTGCCATTCCCGTTCCAGAATGTCGAGAATGGCACCAGTGTTGAGATGTATCACGGCGCGCATGGTCGCTTTGAGACTCGTTCCCCGGTTCGCACCTTTGCGGCTTTCAAGATCGGCAAAGAAGATCATTTGCTGGCAGCCTATACCTGCACTCCGCTCGTGCAATTTCCGATCAGTCAACTGAAGCCGGGCGCGAAAATCATGGGCAAAACGATTGCTGAACTTGGCAACCGCAATCGTCCGCTGGATATGATCGTCTATGAACGTGATGGCAAGCGGTATTTGTTGATGGCGAATAGCAGTCGTGGCGTGATGAAAATTACGACCGAAAACATCGCCAACGCTGAAAGCATCACGGCTCCGGTGCCGGACAAGAAGGGCTTGACCTACGAAACGATTGAGGGCTGGACGAACGTAGATCAGTTGGAGCGGTTCGATGCCAAAAACGCGGTCGTGATTCGTCGCACCGAAGGCGGAGCAATGAATCTGGAAACGGTGCCGCTGCCTTAGGGAAAATGCCAGACGACGTGAAGGAACAAAGGATCAAGGAGGCAGGGAACTCCAGGTTTTTAATCTGGCTGATAACTCTTTGTTTCTTTGTTTCTTTGTTCCCTCAACTGGTTCATTCCCAAACGGAAAAAAACACGTCTCTGGCAATTCGTTGGATTCCAAATCCCGAAGATGACAGAAAAGTTCTTGTCGAAGTCTCAGGTTTCAGTGGCGTCACGTTGCGGCACCTAGAACGCAAAATGTTATCGCCAGCACAATGGCAACAGATCTTAGCCGTGTATGCGGGCGAAACCAATCTGGCGATGCTGGGAACCTATCGCATAGTCAAAGATGCGCTCCAGTTTTTGCCGCAATTTCCACTGGAGCCTGGGATTCAATATCGAGCGGTTCTTCGCACCTTGCCGGGACAGGCTCAAGACAAACCTGCGCCGACCACCTCATCTTTTCAGTTGCCCACACGAAACACCACGCCCACAACCTTCGTCCGGCAGATTTATCCAAGCTCAGATACTGTGCCGGAAAACCTGCTCAAGTTTTATCTGCATTTCTCTGCGCCGATGCGCCGGGGAAACATTTATGAGTTTATTCATCTGCGTGACAGCGATGGCAAGAACATTGAATTACCTTTTTTGGAAATAGACGAAGAATTGTGGGACACGAACATGACGCGGCTGACGCTGTTTATTGATCCGGGTCGCATCAAGCGTGGCGTCTTGCCGTTGGAGGAAATCGGGCCTTCCCTGGAAGCCGGGAAAAGTTACTCGCTGGTCATCAGTCGCGAATGGAAAGACAGTGTTGGAAATCCGCTCAAGACAGAGTTCCAAAAATCCTTTCGTGTGGTGGAGGCGGATCGAACGCCACCTGATCCGGCGCACTGGCAATTCACTTTGCCCTCTGGCGGCACGCTTGCACCACTCAGGATTAACTTTACCGAACCGATGGATCACGCTCTGTCGCAACGGGTGTTCACCGTATTCACGGAAGCCCGCCAACGAATTGAGGGAACTGTGACGTTGGAATCACAGGAGCGTGTCTGGGTCTTTACGCCGACACAGGCCTGGCGCAGCGGGAAATATGATCTGGTTATCCAGACGACACTGGAAGATTTGGCGGGAAATAATATCGGCAAGCCTTTTGACGTAGATATTTTTGAAGGGATTGATCGGTATCTTCGTACACCCACGGTGCGGTTGCCGTTTGATATTCGTTAATGAAATGTGGCACGATTGCTTTGATCGTTCCCCTTAGATTTTCCGATGGTTTGCTGAACTGAATCGTAATTGCTCTCATCCGAGGAGTCCCGACCGGAATTTTCCGGCTGATCTCTTCGTTTACTAACCCCACAAAACGTTAAGGAGAAAAGAAAAATGAAGATGAGAAATGTGTTGCTCGCAACAGGTTTGCTGCTTGCATTTTGGACTGTGGCCTATGCCGCGGGCATTGATGGTAAATGGACTGCGGAAGTTCCTGGTCGTCAGGGAAACACCCAGACAACGACCTTCAACTTCAAATCTGCTGGCGAAAAGCTGACAGGGACGATGTCTGGTCGTCAAGGTGACGTTGAAATTTCGGACGGCACGATCAAGGGAGCAGATGTTTCCTTTAAAGTTGTGCGCGAATTCAATGGCAACAAAATCACGATCAATTACGTCGGCAAACTGTCAGGCGATGAAATTAAATTCACTCGCACGATGGAAGGCGGCCCCGGCGGCGGCGCTGCGGTCGAGTTCACGGCGAAACGCGCCAGCTAAAGATCAGGGCTAGGTGGTCGTTCGCTGCTTAGCCCTATCGTTTTTCCGTTTTTGTTGCGAGTAACGCGAGTGTCACCCAGCCTGTAGTAGACATCATTTGCGCATAACTGGTTCCGCCTGATGGGCGCGTGGTCGCGGGCCAGCTTCCATCCGGGGATTGCTGCGAGATCAAATAGACGCGACCGCGTTGAATGACATTGCTTAATTCTGTTTGGCTGCGCGTTTGATTGAGGGCTAACAAAACCACCGCCGTATCAAAGCATTCGGGCGGCGCATCCGCATACGGCCCCCACCCACCATCGCGGGTTTGTGCGCGGAGCAGGAATTGCAGGCTTTCTTCGCGTTTGGTTCGGACGGTTTGCTCTGTTGCATCGGCAAACATCAGTAGCAGGATCGCTGCTGTTGGCACCGTCTGAGGTTTCATTGCTTGTATCGCGCGCTCTGCTTTCTGTCTTGCCGCAATAATTTCAGGCAGCCCCGCTTTTTGAAGCACACGCCATGCCATCCAGGTTGCCAATGGCGTGCCCCAGGTCGCAGGCGAGCCAAGCGTATTTCCGGCGTCAATTTTCCAGGTTCCATCCGGGCTTTGTTCGGCGATCAGTTTGCGGGCTGCCAAATGTAAAGGCGCAAGGTCTTTCACTTGCCCGGCATCAATCGCGGACAGCAGTGCTGCTGCGAATTGCAGACTGGCGAGCCGCTTGTCACTGAATCCCGGATCGCCTTTGTTTTCCTCCCAATGCTCAGGCGCTCGCAGCCAATTTATCGTGTCGGTGAAGGCTTCGGTGGGGATTGAGTAGCCCTGTTGCTGGGCAGCAAACAAGGCGCGAACCGCATCGCCGTTGTTGTGACAGGAAAAGCACCCGTTTGTTTGCTTCCACGCTGGAACCTCGCGTTGTAAGAACGCGAGCGCTTTTGTTTCAGCCGTCGGCGTTGATTGTGCCAGCAAACGATTGAGCAGGCAGAATGCTACAAGCATAGCAAAGACAATCAATCGCGGGTTGACGGGACGTAATAATCGCATCGCAGTAATCCAATAATCATGACAACACTCACACAATTAAAGCAGCTAATCTGTTCCCTGGCAATTTTTCTGGCCTTACTTCACTCCGCCGAGGCACAAACCGCAGGCGTTTATGATGTCAAAGCGTTTGGGGCCAAAGGGGACGGGCAAACCGTAGATTCCGCTGCGATCAACAAGGCGATTGAAACTGCGGCGGCTGCTGGAGGTGGCACCGTGCGTTTTCCCGCTGGCACCTACCTGAGCTTCTCCCTTCGCCTGAGAAGCAACATCACGCTCTATCTGGATAGCGGCGCGACGATCCTGGCTGCCGAGCCGGGAGACAAAGGCAAATATGATCTGCCCGAACCAAACGAATGGGATATGTACCAGGATTTCGGGCATAGCCATTGGCAGAACAGTTTGATTTGGGGCATTGGGTTGGAAAACGTTTCGATCCTGGGGCCGGGCAAAATTGACGGCACCAAAGGCTTGACGCGACGCGGCCCTGGCCCTCGTGCAGAAGCACGCCCAGGCGATAGCCCAAACTCATTGGGTGGTGGGCGTCCGAACAATCGCCCGCAAACGCCGCTCGGAGAAGGCGCACAACGCAATCCAAACAATTCGATGGACGGACAAGGCAACAAGGCGATTGGCTTGAAACTTTGCCGCAATGTCACCTTGCGTGATTTCTCCATCCTGATGGGCGGGCATTTTGCCGTACTCGCAACGGGCGTAGACAACCTGACGATTGATAACGTCAAAATGGATACCAATCGCGATGGCTTTGACATTGATGCTTGCCGCTACGTCCGCATCTCAAATTGCGCGGTCAATGCGCCGAACGATGACGCGATTGTGATCAAAAGTTCGTTTGCGCTGGGGTTCGCACGAGCGACAGAACACCTGACGATCACGAATTGTCAGGTCATGGGCTACGATCTTGGATCGTTTTTCGATGGCACTTTCAAGCGCACACAGCAACAGGCACCGGATCGGGATGGCGTGACAGGGCGGATCAAATTGGGCACGGAATCCAATGGAGGTTTCAAGAACATTACGATTTCTAATTGCATCTTTGATCGCAGTCGCGGCTTAGCCTTGGAAACCGTAGACGGCGGACTGATCGAAGACATCACCATCACCAACATCACGATGCGCGATGTGACCACCGCACCGATTTTCCTACGCTTGGGCAGTCGGATGCGAGGGCCAAAAGACACGCCCATTGGAGCAATTCGCCGCGTAAACATCAGCAACATCTTAGTCTCAGACGCCGAAACGAAATTTGCTTCGCTGATTGTCGGTTTGCCCGGTCATCCGATTGAAGATGTGAAGCTGAGCAACATTCGCATCGTGTATCGAGGCGGCGGCACGAAGGAAGACGCAGCAATTGAGCCACCCGAACGCGAAAACAATTATCCTGAACCAAGTATGTTCGGCACCATCCCTGCCTATGGCTTCTATGTGCGTCACGGCAAAGGCTTGGAAATGCGCGATGTCGAAATCAGTTTTATGAAAGATGAGGTACGTCCGGCCTTCGTTTTTGATGATGTGAACGGCATAGATTTGCGCGGACTGAAAGCGCAACGAGGCGTAGACGTTCCGCTGTTCGTTCTGAAAAACGTCGAGGATTTCAGCCTCTGGCAAAGTAAAGGCGTAGCGGATACACGCATTGAGCGCGTTGCACTGAAGCGGTTTTAGTGCAAGTCGCAATGAATAGCAGAATCACTTTGGTGGGCGTAAACTTAAAGCAATTTGGGATTGAATGTTCAGGGTTCTCAATTGCCACTAGCTTGAGCTAGTGGCGCAGGTAGTATAGAACTCAAAGGCTTTAGCCAAAGCTCTGAAAAGTCATCCTCCAATGTGCTTTTGCTAAAGCGGTGCGGAAAAAGAAGCTTTTTCAAATTCGGCTGAAGCCTTTGGAATCAAATTCTCCCCCACTAGCTTCAGCTAGTGGCAATTGATGACATTCACACTGAACACTCGAATTGAAACGTATATCCGAAAAACAAGCATAAGCGAGGTACGGTATGAAAATCGTCGAACTACAAGTGAATGGTAACAAGCATCGCGTTGAAGTTGACGACGAGCAGAGTTTGCTGAGCGTTCTGCGCGATGACCTGGACTTGACGGGCACCAAGTACGGCTGTGGCGAAGGGCAATGCGGCGCTTGTACCGTGTTGCTTGATGGCCAGCCGACACGCTCTTGTCGGATGCCTGCCGTTAATGTTGGCAGCAAGCCGATCACGACCATTGAGGACTTGGAACAGAATGGGCGTTTGCATCCCTTACAACAAGCCTTTCTCGACCACGGTGCGATGCAATGCGGCTACTGTATTTCGGGGATGCTGATGTCTGGCGCAGGCTTGCTGAAAAAGAATCCGCAACCGACGGAAGCCGAGATTTTACGCGCGATGGAAGGCAACATCTGTCGCTGTGGCACCTATCCGCGCATCGTGGCTGCCATCAAGCAGGCTGCCAGTGGTCGCGTTGCACAGAAAGGCGGTGGCAAATGAAAAACAAGCCAATTGATGAAATATTGCTTGCGCCTGAAATTGAGCCAGAACGCTATGAACTACTGGCTGGCCCCGCGTATCACTTTCAAGTTGCGCGCCGTGATTTCTTCAAAGGTTTAGGCGGCGGTGTGTTGATTCTCTTTGCGGTCAAAGAGGCTCGCGCACAGCAGGAATCAGGCGGCGGGCGTCGCGGTGGTGGACGAACTGCACCGCAGGAAATCAGCGCCTGGTTGCACATCGGTGAAGACGGCGTGACCACGGTCTACACTGGCAAAGTGGAAGTCGGGCAGGACATCCGCACATCTCTTGCACAAGTCGTCGCCGAAGAGTTGCGCGTCTCTATCACGACGATTCGGATGGTGATGGGCGATACGGATTTGACGCCGTATGATGCGGGAACCTTTGGCAGTCTCACTACGCCGACGATGAGTCCACGGTTGCGCAAAGCCGCAGCCGCAGCGCGTGAATCACTGCTTGATCTCGCCGCAGAACAAACCAAAGCGGATCGCAAATCGCTGTTGATTGCCGATGGCAAAGTTACAAATCCCGCAACCAAACAAAGCCTGACCTTTAGTCAGTTGACCAAAGGTCAGAGGTTGACCAGAGCCATTGCGGACGACATTGCGCTCACGCCGCCTGATGAATGGAAGATTGCCGGAAAGCCGTTAACCAAACTGAATGGGCGCGACATCGTGACCGGAAAGCATCAGTACACTTCCGACCTGAAATTACCCGGAATGCTGTACGGCAAGGTCGTGCGCCCCGCAGCCTTTGGTGCAACGCCCAGCGCGATTGATACAAAGGCCGCAGAGAAAATGACAGGCGTCACCGTTGTTCGTGATGGTGATTTTATTGGGGTGACGGCTCCGACGCCAACCCTCGCCAAACGCGCGATGGAAGCGATCAACGTCGAATGGAAGACTGCTCAACAACCATCGTCGAGCGAAATATTTGCACATCTCAAAAAGACTGCGGCGGCTTCGGATGGACGTTCCGCCACGAAGCGCGGTTCGATGACAGAAGGCCTGGCTGCCGCACAACAGAAACTCGAACAAAGCTACAATATTGCCTACATAGCCCACGCACCGCTGGAGCCGCGCGCGGCAGTTGCCGAATGGAAAGATGGAAAGCTGACCGTCTGGACAGGCACACAGCGCCCGTTTGGTGTGCGCAGCGAATTAGCGAGCGCGTTTCGCATCCCTGAAGAAAAAGTCCGTGTGATTATGCCGGACACCGGATCGGGCTACGGCGGCAAGCATACGGGCGAAACGGCAATTGAAGCCGCGCGACTGGCCAAAGCCGCAGGTAAGCCTGTTAAGTTGGTCTGGACGCGCGAAGAGGAATTTACCTGGGCTTATTTTCGTCCGGCAGGCGTCATAGACATCAAAAGCGGTGTCAGCAGCGACGGCAAGATTACGGCGTGGGCATTTCATAATTACAATTCCGGTTCTGCCGGGATTCGTCCAGTTTACGACATCCCCAACCAAGCCATCGAATTTCATTCGACAGATTCCCCTTTGCGGCAAGGTTCCTATCGCGCGCTGGCGTCCACTGCGAACCACTTTGCACGCGAAGTGCATCTGGATGAACTGGCCGCAAGCGTGAAGATAGACCCACTGGAATTCCGCTTGAAAAATCTGAAAGACCAACGACTGCAAGCTGTGCTGGAGGCGGTTACAAGGCGAATTGAATGGGAAAAACGGAAGCCTGTTGCCGGGCGTGGGTTCGGCATTGCTGGCGGATTTGAGAAAGGCGGCTACGTGGCGAATTGCGTCGAAGTTGCGGTGGATCGTACTTCGGGCAAAGTGACGATCCTTCGCATTGTTACGGCGTTTGAATGCGGAGCAATCATCAATCCTGACGGCCTGAAAAATCAAGTCGAAGGTTCCATCATTCAAGGCATCGGTGGCGCGCTGTTTGAAGCCATCGAATTTGAAAATGGCAAAATTCTGAATCCTCGGTTCTCACGCTATCGTGTGCCTCGCTTCAGCGATGTGCCGCCACTGGAAACAATCTTACTCGACCGCAAAGATTTGCCATCTGCCGGATCGGGCGAATGCCCCATCGTGGCGTTGGCTCCGGCGATTAGCAATGCGATCTTTGCTGCGTCCGGCGTGCGTTTGCGATCTTTGCCGATGATTCCAAATGGATTGAAGGCGTAGTTCAAAATGAAAAGGAAATTGAGAGTACGAATTATGAAGGTTACGAATTATCTTTGCCTGGGCTGGCTACTTTTTGCCAGTTTGGGGGCATTCGCGCAAGACGCTGGGAAGCCGATTGACAAGAAACTCTCGACGCTGTTCCTGGTTGGGGATTCGACCGTCAAAAACGGATCGGGCGACGGCGCAAATAAACAATGGGGATGGGGTGAACCGCTGGTAGCGTATTTCGACGCGACAAAGATCACGGTGCTCAATCGCGCGCGCGGCGGTCGCAGCAGCCGCACCTATCAAACCGAAGGCCTGTGGGAACAAGTGCTGACCGCGATGAAGCCCGGCGATGTTGTGCTGATTCAATTCGGACACAACGACGGCGGCGCAATCAATGACACTTCGCGGGCGCGCGGCACGATCAAAGGCACAGGCGAGGAAACCGAAGAGATTGATAATCTGATCACGAAAAAACATGAGGTCGTGCATAGCTTCGGCTGGTATCTGCGCAAATATGTTGCTGACGCCAAGGCCAAAGGTGCGACCCCAATCATTTGCTCGCCCGTCCCGCGTAAGATTTGGAAGGACGGCAAAGTCACACGCGACCGCTACGGCACCTGGGCCGCTGAAGTCGCCAAAACGGAGCGCGTCGCATTCCTTGACCTCAACGAAATCATCGCCCGGCAATACGAAACGCTTGGCACCGAAAAAGTCGAACCGTTGTTTGCCGATGAACACACGCACACCAGTTGGGACGGGGCCGAATTGAATGCTGCCAGCGTGGTTTCAGGCCTGAAAGCATTGAAACCAAATCCACTCAACAAGTATTTTTCCGCCAAAGCCAAAAGCATCAAACCCGCCAAATTGTCAAAATGAATAGTGAAGCAAGCAAAAAATCGTGGCAGCGCGCAGCCCTGGGAGCGCAGGCGTCCCGCCTGCTGTTTGCGAGCGAAGCAACGCAAACTACTTGTGGTGAAGTACACACTACGTCAAGCATATCCCTCATGATGCAAGCGAGCGACGTTGCACGCGCTCGCAGCAGGCGGGACGCCTGCGCTCCCAGGGCTGCGCGCGCCAGAACTGTGCCGCCATTTAGAAGAGCTCTTTTTCTATTGCTTGCTACTCTGCTTTGTTGTCTTACAGGTTTCTTCTCTCTCAGGGCATCGGCGGCACCCAGACAGATGGAAAATCTGGGACGTGGAATCGTGGCGTGTAATCAAGGCGATGGCAAGGTTTTCCTCAGTTGGCGGTTGTTGGGCACTGATCCTGCCGAAGTTGCCTTTAACCTATACCGCACGACGAATGGCGGGAGGGCGGTGAAACTGAATCGCGCGCCGATTGACGAGGTGACGAGTTTTATTGATGCGACGGCTGATCTGACAAAAGCAAATGCGTATTTTGTTCGCCCGCTTGTGAAAGGGCGAGAACAAACAGCCAGCCAATCGTTCACGCTGCCAGCAAATTCAACGGCGCGGCAATATCTTTCCATTCCGTTGCAAACTCCAACTGGCTATACGCCGAATGATGCTTCGGCGGGCGATTTGGATGGCGATGGCGAATACGAAATTGTGCTGCATCAAACCGGGCGAGGTCGTGACAATTCGCAAGCCGGATTGACCGATCCGCCGATTTTACAGGCGTACAAGCTGGATGGAACGTTGTTGTGGTCAATCAACCTGGGAAAGAACATTCGCGAAGGCGCGCATTACACACAATTCATGGTCTATGACCTGGACGGTGACGGGAAGGCTGAAATCATGTGTAAGACCGCTGATGGAACGGTGGATGGCAAAGGCAAGGTGATCGGTGATGCAAATGCCGACTGGGTGAGCAGGGAAGCCGCAACGTTGGGCAAAGTGCTGACCGGGCCGGAATTCTTCACGATCTTTGATGGCAAGACCGGAGCGGCGCTTGCCACTACTGATTACATTCCCGCGCGCGGCGATTTGAGTGGCTGGGGCGGTATTGGTGGCAACGGAGGCAATGATCGCAACGGCAATCGCGCGGATCGCTTTTTGGCGGGCATTGCTTATTTGGACGGCGTGCGACCGAGTGTCGTGATGTGCCGTGGTTATTACGGTCGTACCGTTTTGGCCGCGTGGGATTGGCGCGGCGGCAAGCTGACTTCGCGCTGGGTGTTTGATTCAGCTCATCCCGGTCTTGAGTCGTTTTCAGGACAGGGAAATCACAATCTGAGCGTGGCTGATGTGGACGGGGACGGCAAAGACGAAATCATCTACGGTTCGATGTGTGTGGATGACAACGGCAAAGGCCTGTATTCCACGGGACTCCGCCACGGTGATGCCCTGCACGTCAGTGATCTTGATCCGACTCGTCCCGGCCTGGAGGTGTTTGGCGTTCACGAAATCGAGGAAAACACGAAAGGCCCCGGTACAGCTTTGTTCGACGCGGCAACCGGAAAAATTTTGTGGGCGGGCGATCAGGACAAGGATGTAGGTCGTGGCGTCGCTGCTGACATTGACCCGCGTTATCCCGGCGCTGAAATGTGGGGCGGCTCAGAAGGATTGAAAACCTGCAAAGGCGAGCGCCTCAGCGTTGCGCCGCGTTCTGTCAATTTTGCCATCTGGTGGGATGGCGATTTGCTGCGCGAATTGCTGGATCGCAACGTGATTGCAAAATGGGATTGGCAGAACAGCAAGCTGGATACGATCTTTACCGCAGAGGGTTGCACATCAAACAATGGCTCCAAAGCAACGCCTGTTTTGAGTGGGGATTTGTTTGGCGATTGGCGCGAGGAAGTGATTTTTCGGACGACGGACAATCAGGAATTACGCATTTATTCGACGACGATTCCGACGAAACATCGGTTTGTGACATTGATGCACGATCCGCAATATCGTCTGAGCATCGCGTGGCAAAATGTCGCGTACAATCAACCGCCGCACACTAGCTTTTATCTGGGCGAAGGGATGAAGCCGCCTTCGCGTCCGGCGATTTACACTGTGCCTGGGAAAGGGAAATAAGCCGATGCCAAAACTAACTTTCTTGTTCCTTCTGTTTTCTGTGGCAACCTGCCTGGCGCAGTCGGAGCCTCCAACCGATTGGAATGATTCTGATACCGGGCATCGAGTGATTCGGCTTTCGCGTGAGGCAGGCAGCGCCAGTTTGTACTTTCATCAAAACGCGTATTCGCCGGATGGAAAGAAACTGATCATCACAACGCCGACCGGCCTTTCCACCATCAATTTGCAGACGCGCGCGATTGAAAAAGTCGTGGAAGGCAGAGTGAATGTCATTGTCACGGGACGCAAAAGCGGCGAGGTGTATTACATCAAAAACGGTGCCGTCTTCGCCACGCACCTGGACACCAAATCAACCCGCGAGATTGCCAAACTGCCGCCGCGTGGATCAATCGCTTCGGTCAATGCTGACGAAACATTATTGCTTGGTAGTCTGACTGAAACGGCTACGCAAAGTGCCTACAACGCGCCGTCGCCAAACGAACGCCCGGACGGCAAATCGTTGACCTTTGCCGAGCAAAAGGAAGTGCGTCTGAATGCTCGGTTAGAGCAACGAATCCCGATGGCGATTTTCACGATCAACACGAAAACGGGCGAGATGAAAACCGTCCATCGCGCGACGGATTGGTTGAATCATTTGCAGTTTTCGCCGACTGATCCGAACCTGATTATGTTTTGCCACGAAGGCCCCTGGCACAAGGTAGATCGCATCTGGACGATTCGCACGGACGGCTCGAATCTGACGAAAGTGCATACGCGCACAATGAATATGGAAATTGCCGGGCACGAATTTTTCAGCGCCGATGGCAAGACGATCTGGTACGACCTGCAAACGCCGCGCGGCGAGGATTTCTGGGTTGCCGGATGGGAAATTGCGACAGGCGCTCGGACGTATTACCACTTGCAACGCGATGAATGGTCGGTGCATTTCAATGTCTCGCCCGATGGGAAATTGTTTGCTGGGGATGGAGGCGATAACGAAATGGTTGCGCACGCAAAAGACGGAAAATGGATTTACCTGTTTCGCCCAAACACGATTCCCGACGTGGCGGGCATCAAAGCGCCAAACGCCAAAGACCTGATCAATCCGGGATTTTTTCAAGCTGAGCGATTGGTAAATATGGCCCGGCACGATTATCGTTTGGAACCGAACGTGACGTTTACTCCCGATATGAAATGGATTGTGTTCCGATCCAACATGCATGGCGCAACACACGTTTATGCTGTTGAAATTGGAAAAGCCAAACAGGATTGATTGGTAAGTATTCAGAGAAAGACCCGACAAATGAAATCCCTTGTAAAACTAAAACCCGCTCGCACACTCTTCCTTCTCCTGTTACTTTCGTCGTTCGTTTTTGCGCAAGACATCGCCACGCTGCAACGCCAATTCCAAACACCGCCCGATGATAGCCGCATTATGATGCGTTGGTGGTGGTTTGGGCCATCTGTGACGAAGGCTGAACTTGAACGCGAAATGCGATTGATGAAAGAAGGCGGCATCGGCGGATTTGAAATTCAACCTGTGTATCCGGTTGTTTTAGATGACGCGAGCAAAGGCTTCAAAAATATCCCATTCCTCTCGCTTGAATTTATTGAGATGGTGCGATTCACGCAGGAAAAAGCGCGTGAATTGGGCTTGCGCGTGGATTTGACGATTGGCAGCGGCTGGCCGTTTGGCGGGCCGACAGTTCCTGTTACTGAAGCCGCGAGCCGTTTGCGCGTGGATCGAGTGCGGGTAAACGCAGGGCAGCGCCGCGTCCCCGTCCCGCCGATTGGCGAAGGGGAAAAGTTTCTGGCTGTCTTTGACGGCACGAAGGAAATTGCTGATGTTCGGGATGGGGCGATTTGGCTGCCGACGCCGCCAGAGGCACAAAAAGAAATACTGGTTTTTATTGCCGGTCGCACCGGACAACAAGTCAAACGCGCTGCGGTCGGAGCCGAAGGTTTTGTGCTGAATCACTACGACAAACCTGCCGTAGAAAATTACCTGAAAAACGTTGGTGATCGCTTGTTGCAAGGCTTTCACGGCAATCCACCCTACGCCATCTTTTGCGACAGTTTGGAAGTTTTCGGCTCTGACTGGACGGATGATTTTTTGCCAGAGTTTCAAAAGCGGCGCGGCTACGATCTGAAGCCGTTGCTGCCAGCTTTGGTCAATGACATTGGCCCAAACACCAGCAGCATTCGCCACGATTGGGGGCAGACGTTGACCGAATTGCTGAACGAACGGTTTATGCAACCCATGCAAGCCTGGGCCAAACGCAACCAGACGAAATTCCGCATTCAAGGGTATGGCATTCCTCCGGCGACGATTGCCAGCAATGCTTTTGCGGATTTGACGGAAGGCGAAGGCGCACAATGGAAAGTGCTGCGGGCGGCGCGATGGGCTTCGTCGGCGAATCATTTGTACGGGCGCACGATCACATCGTCAGAAACCTGGACGTGGTTGCATTCGCCCTCGTTTCGGGCAACGCCGCTGGATGCAAAAGCCGAAGCCGATGTGCATTTTCTGCAAGGCATCAATCAATTGATCGGACACGGCTGGCCGTACACGGCAGAAGGCGCGGAATATCCCGGCTGGCGTTTGTATGCGGCTGCTGTGTTCAATGAAAAGAATCCGTGGTGGATCGCCATGCCGGATTTGTCACGCTATTTGCAACGGATGAGCTACCTGATGCGGCAGGGGCAGCCCGCCAATGACATTGCGTTTTACCTGCCAAACAGCGATGCGTGGGCTGGATTCGTCAATCCCAAAGTGCATTACATGATCGAAGCGCTGAAGCATCGAATTGGCGATGATGTGGTGGCGCGAACGCTGGAGGCAGGCTATAACCTGGATTTCTTTGATGATGATGTGCTGAACACTATCGGCAAAGTCGAAAAGAATACGCTCCTGCTCGGAGCCAATAAATACAAGGTCGTGATCCTGCCCAACGTCGAGCGGATTCCGCTTGCGACCTTGAAGAAGCTGGAAGCGTTCGCCAATATGGGCGGCATCGTGATTGCCACACGCCGCGTTCCGAATGTTGCGCCGGGCTTGAGCGCGAGCGAGGCAGAGAGAAGTGAAATTCGCGCTATCACCACACGCATGTTTTCTTCACAAAATTCGTTTGCGCATTTGGTAGAAGATGAAAACCGTCAACTGGGAACCAAACTACAATCCCTGCTGCAACCGGATGTCGCGTTATCTCCGGCTGTGTCCGAAATAGGATTTATTCATCGCAGCACGCCTGAAAGCGAAATTTACTTTTTGGCGAACACCTCAAATCAAAAGCAAACCGTGAAAGCGACGTTCCGCGTGAAAGGACTGCAAACAGAATTATGGAATCCTTTGGATGGAACTGTTGTTGCGGCGAAAGCGCAAGCTGAAGCTCTCGGCACGACGCTTCCGCTTGACCTGGAACCATATGGATCGCGCGTCGTTGTGTTTACAAAACGCACGCTTGCTGCTACGACAAGTAAACCTGCCTCAATCATTGCGCCGATTGATCTGAGTCAGGACTGGCGCGTTACGATTGGTCAAAGCACTTCGACGATGAATCAACTTCGCTCGTGGGCAGATATGGAAGAAACACGCTTTTACTCCGGCACTGCCACCTACGAAAAAGACATTACGATTCCAGACGCGATGCTGCGATCTGGCGTAGAAGTGAATTTGGATTTTGGAGAAGGGCGAGCAATTCCGATTACACCCTTGCCAAACGGTTCACGCACCTGGCTAGATAGTCCGATTCGGGACGCGGCAGTAATTTACGTGAATGAACAGCGTGCCGGTTCGATCTTTTGTCCGCCATATTCAATCAACATCTCCAAGTTGCTGAAACCCGGCTCCAATCGTTTGCGCATCGTGGTTGGCAACACGGCCATCAACTATCTGGCGGGGCGACGCTTGCCGGATTACAAGTTGCTGAATTTGCGCTACGGAGATCGTTTTCAGCCACAGGACATGCAGAACCTGCAACCGCTGCCATCCGGTCTGTTGGGGCCGATTCGTTTGATTGCCCGATAAGCCTTTCGCCCTTGCAACAATTCCAGAATTCTGGAACCATACCAACCTTCGTCGCGTATGTTCGTGACAAGCTCGCTGTGAAAAGCAAGCAGCTTCCTTTGCCTCCAAGCTGCATCACTGCGAAACGGTGATCAGAATCATAAAAACAAGAAGTGTTAGACCTACCGGCTGACACCACGATAGAGGTCTATTGAGTCGTGAATTTACCTTCCGGCTCTTGGCGCTATCTTAGGTAAAGGAAACTGCATGAGTAACCCGCAAGAAACGATCAGTCTGGAAACAGGCGGAGCCAAACCTCCCTCTACTCCCGGTCTTTGGGCCACAATTCTGGAAGCCCTGCGCGGCTCCCACCACAATTTCACTGAAGGCAGCATCGGACGCGCCATTTTTCTGCTGGCGGTGCCGATGGTTCTGGAATTGGCGCTGGAATCGCTGTTTGCTGTCGTCAATATCTTTTACATCTCACACATGAGCAACAACATTACGGAAGCCCTCGCCATCGTGGGGTTGACAGAATCGTTGTTGACGCTTGTATTCACGATTGGCATGGGCTTGGCGATGGCAGTGACAGCCACGGTCGCGCGACGTGTCGGCGAACAAAACCTGTCAGGCGCGGCCCATACCGGCGCGCAAGGCATCTGGCTCGGCGTGCTTTGTTCCTTACCATTGGCGCTTGTTGGCTTGTTTTTTATGCCCGTCGTGTTTCAGTTAATGGGGGCGCACTCAGAAGTTATTGGCATCGGCAAAGGCTATGGGCAAGTGATCTTCACGGGCAATGTGACGGTGATGTTGCTCTTCATCAACAACGCAATCTTTCGCGGTGCAGGGGATGCTTCGATTGCGATGCGGTCGTTGTGGATGGCGAATATTGTCAACTTCATCCTTGATCCGTGTTTCATCTTCGGACTAGGGCCGTTTCCCGAATGGGGCGTAACGGGGTCGGCAGTTGCTACGACAATTGGGCGTAGCGCCGGGATTGCGTATCAGTTCTGGTTGCTGTTTGGTGGTAAAGGCCGCATCAAAATTGACTGGCATCAGCTTACACCGGATTTCCCGATGATGTGGAAGCTGCTGCGGTTGTCGTTTGGCGTAATGGTGCAAAACTTCCTGGCGACGTCCAGTTGGATTGCGATGATGCGCTTCGTGTCCAATTTCGGCAGCGGTGCGATTGCGGGCTATACGGTTGCCATTCGCATCATCATTTTTGCAATCTTGCCGGCGTGGGGAATGAGCAATGCGGCAGCAACCTTAGTCGGACAAAACCTGGGTGCCAAGAAACCCGAACGCGCGGAAAAGTCAGTGTGGATGACGGGTGCGGCAAACATGGTATTTATGCTGATCGTGACCGTGGTTTTTGTGTTGGCGACGGAACTGATGATTGGGATTTTTACAACTGAGCAATCCGTTGTTTTGTACGGTGTGGCAGCGCTTCGCATCCTCAGTTATGGCTATGTGTTTTATGCCTGGGGAATGGTTATCACCGCTTCGTTCAATGGCGCGGGGGATACCTATACCCCAACGCTAATCAATGTCGTGTGTTTTTGGTTGATGCAAATACCACTCGCCTATTGGCTATCCACGCACACAAGCTTGCAGGTCAACGGAGTGTTTTGGTCGGTGACGATTTGTGATGCGTTGATGGCCGTGATCGCAATGTTATTGTTCCGGCGCGGCAAGTGGAAAGAGGTCAAGGTTTGATCGTGCTATACTGCCCGTTTCTATGATCGAGCAGGCAGGCATCTATCTCCACATTCCTTTTTGTGCATCGCGGTGCCATTACTGTAATTTTGCTACGGGCGGCTACGAATCGGAGCTGGCAAAACGATACGTGGCCGCTTTGTTGTCTGAAATTGAACGGGCAGAAGTCACCGATGCGATGCGCCATGTAGATACGATCTACTTCGGCGGCGGCACGCCTACCACTTTGAGTATCGAACAGCTTGATAGCATCCTTGCCGCGTGTCATCGAAAATTCTCGATTGCTTCCAAAGCTGAAATCACCACCGAAGCCAATCCTGGCACGATCTCTACGGAATATTTTCAGGGCTTGCGCGCTATCGGCTTTAATCGCCTGAGCTTTGGTGTGCAATCGTTCGATGATGCTGAGCTGAAAATGATTGATCGCGTGCACAACGCAAACGACGCCCGCGCCGCAGTGAAAGACGCGCGACAAGCTGGATTTGAGAACATCAGCATTGATTTGATTGCCGGATTGCCAGAACAAAAAATGGCAACGTGGCAAAACAATTTGGCTGAAGCGTTCGCGCTCGCAACTCCACATATTTCTGTCTACCTGCTGGAGCTGTATCAGGACGCCCCGCTTCAGCATCGCATTACTCGTGGAGAACTGCGCGCCATTGACGAAGACCTGACAGTTGCGATGTACTACGTGCTGGTTGATGCGGCAGCACAACAAAGCTTCGCGCATTACGAAATCTCGAATTGGGCGCAGCCGGGATTTGAATCGCGCCACAATTTGAAATATTGGACAGGCGCGCCGTACTGGGCGTTCGGTGTTTCAGCAGCCGGGTATGATGGCGAAACGCGTTGGTCAAACACGCGCAACCTGAATGAATACCTGAAGCGGATTGAAGCTGGTGAATCACCTGTTGCTGAACGAACAGAATTGAGTGCGGAAGACAAGCAAAGCGAAGCGATCTTTTTGCAATTGCGTCTGCAACATGGCGTGAACTTGCCACGACACCAGGCGCAATTTGGTGTAGATGTGAAAGTTCGTTATCACGATGAAATTGGCCGCTTGCAGGAAGCGGGCTTGCTTGAATTTGAGAAAGACACGATGCGAATATCACGGGCAGGAAAAGTGCTGGCGAATGAAGTGTTCGCGGTGTTTATTTGACTTTTTGCCACGAAGTAACACGAATTGACACGAATGATTTTCGCCACAGATTCACACAGATTTGCACAGATTCAATTTCACAATCAGAAAATAATCTGTGGCAATCTGTGTAATCTGTGGCTCATAAAATCTGTCTTTCCTTCGTGAAAATTCGTGGCTCCTGAAAATACTATGATTGATCTCAGAAGCGATACAGTTACCAAACCCACCGCCACTATGCGGCGTGCAATGGCGGAGGCCGAGGTCGGCGATGATGTGTACGGCGAAGACCCGACCGTGAATCGTTTGCAGGAACGCGCCGCCGAAATCTTTGAAAAAGAAGCGGCGTTGTTTGTGCCAACAGGTTCGATGGGAAATCAGCTTTGCGTGAAGTTGCACACGCGCCCCGGAACCGAAGTTGTCCTGGAAGATCGCAGTCATATTTACAACTATGAAATGGGCGGTTCTGCTGTTTTTTCGGGCGTGACGTTTCGCCCAGTGCGCGGGGAAGATGGGTTGCTGAACCGTGAATCGGTCGCAGGCGCGATTCATCACCAAGGCCCATATTATGTGACTCCGACTTCATTAATTGCACTGGAAAACACGCACAATATGGCGGGCGGATCGGTGATGCCGCTGGCGATTGCCGAAAGCATTTGCGATTACGCGCATTCACTTGGATTGCCTGTGCATTTAGATGGCGCGCGAATTTTCAATGCTGGGACTGCGCTTGGCGTTTCGGTTGCCGAAATCGCGCGACCGTTTGATTCGGTGATGTTTTGTTTGTCGAAAGGATTGGGTGCGCCAGTTGGTTCAATGATTCTTGGAACAAAAGAATTCATCGTCGAAGCGAAATCGTGGCGAAAACGTTTGGGCGGCGGAATGCGGCAAGTCGGGATTCTGGCCGCAGCCGGAATGATCGCGCTGGAAGATTCGCCCAAGGTATTGCCGGAAGATCACGCAAATGCGAAACGCCTGGCTGAAGGCGTCGCCGAACTGCGCGGCATCCGCATTGACCCCGAAACGGTGCAAACGAATATCGTAATTTTTGATGTGGCAGAAACTGGAAAAACAACTGCGCAGATTTCGCAAGGCTTATTGGCTGAAGGCGTTTTGGCGAACGGAATCAGTCCGCGCGAAATGCGAATGGTCACGCATTACGATGTTAATCGTGCCGCGATAGATCAAACGCTGGACATTCTGCGAACCGTGATCCGAGGATGATGTGTGGCAGAAGCCCGACTGTGAAGGAGGGCGTAGATACTGTGCTGTTATGCCCTCCTTCACAGTCGGGCTTCTGCCACATCTCCTAACGCCCTCCTTCACAGTCGGGCTTCTGCCGTTGCTTGCTATGACAAAATCATTTTGGGTAATTCTGCTAACGATCATCAGCCTACCTGCATTTTCGCAGTCGCGTTCATTGCCGCGCTTGCAAAAGGAAATCGAACAGGTTGCGGCATCCGCTCAAGGTCGAGTGGGTGTTGCCGTCACGGTGCTGGAAACGAATGAAACAGTTTCAGTTTTGGGCAATGAAAAGTTTCCGATGCAAAGCGTTTATAAATTCCCGATTGGTATGATGACGTTGCATCTGATTGATCGCGGAAAACTGAAACTGGATCAGAAAGTGACCGTCGCAAAAGAAGAGTACGTGCGGCGCGGGCAGCACAGTCCGATCCGCGATAAATATCCTTCAGGCGCGACCTTGACCGTTGCGGAATTGCTTCGCTATACCGTTTCCGAAAGCGATGGTTCTGGTAGCGATGTGCTGTTGCGACTGGTTGGCGGGGCTGCTGCCGTGACGCAGTATTTACAGAGGCTTGGTGTTGATGGCGTGATGGTCGTGGATACGGAAAAAGAAATCGGGCGCGATGTTTCTGTGCAGTATCGCAACTGGGCCAAGCCGAATGCGGCTGTGTTGTTATTGCGAAAGCTGCAAGAAGGAAAAGGGCTTTCCGCCGCCAGCCGTGCGCTGTTGATTAAGCTGATGACTGAAACTCCGACAGGTCTGAAACGGCTCAAAGGAGAGTTGCCCGCTGGGACGACCGTTACCCATAAAACTGGAACTTCCGGCACAACAAACGGCTTGACGCACGCCACCAACGATATTGGAATTATCACTTTGCCGAATGGCCAGCATCTTGCGATTGCCGTTTTTGTTTCAGATGCAAAGGCGGACGAAGCAACGCGCGAAGGTGTGATTGCGAAAATCGCCTCTGCTGCCTGGAAGCATTGGACGTCGTCCGCTAAGAATTGAACTTTACCTATGATTATCGCCATTGACGGCCCTGCCGGAGCAGGGAAGAGTACAGTCGCCAAAGCGCTCGCCCGCAAGTTGAATTATCTTTACATTGACACCGGAGCGATGTACCGCGCCGTAGCCTGGAAGGTGTTGCAGGACGAAATCGAATTTGAAAACGTGACACGCATCGGACAGCTTGCCGCTGAGCTGAACATTAATCTGACTGGCAGCGTGGATGATTTGCGCGTGAGTGTTGATGGCGACGACATCACCAACGAAATCCGTACGCCAGAAATCAGTCAGGCGGCTTCGATTGTCTCGGCCATCCCTGCGGTTCGTCGTGCGCTGGTGAATCGTCAACAGGAAATGGGACGCGCTGGCAATGTTGTGATGGAAGGCCGCGACATAGGAACAGTTGTTTTTCCGCAAGCGGAAGTAAAAATCTATCTGGATGCTTCGACCGATGCCCGCGCACAACGGCGCTTCACCGAAGACTTGCAAAAAGGTGCAGCCGCTTCCATCGAAGCCACTCGCACTGCGATTGAAACAAGAGATACCCGCGACAGCAGCCGCGCCGACTCCCCATTGGTGAAAGCGGCAGATGCGGTTTACATTGATTCTTCGGGCTTCACGATAGAGGAAGTGATCGAACAAGTCCTGGCTGTCATCCGAACGAAGGCATAACATAATGTTTACAGGAATTATTGAAGAACTCGGCACGATCCAAACTCTGACCTCTGCGCGTGATGGCGCGCGCGTGGTTGTTCACGCCCCCACGATTTTATCGGATGCGAAAATCGGCGACAGCATTGCAGTCAATGGCGTGTGCTTGACGGTGGTTGAGAAAACAGCAAATACCTTTCTGGCAGACATCTCGGCGGAAACCTTGCGACGTACCAGCCTGAAACAAATTCAAGTTGGCAGTCGCATCAACCTTGAACGCCCGATGATGCCGAGCGCTCGATTTGGTGGGCATATTGTGCAAGGGCACGTGGATGCAATGGGCGAATTTCTGTCAGCCAAGGCGGAAGGTGATGGCTGGGTCGTTCGCATTGGCTTTCCGGTTGAGTTGGGCAAATACATTGTCGAAAAAGGCTCAATCACTGTGGATGGAATCAGCTTAACGGTCGCCGCGCTTGGCGCTAATTGGTTTGAGATTGCGGTGATTCCGCATACCTGGAAAGTCACCAATCTTTCGAGTTTGAAGAAGGGCGATGCCGTGAATCTGGAAGTGGACATCATCGCCAAATACGTCGAGCGAATGTTGCAACCTCATCAGGCGAAAACGAAAAGCAATCTGACTTTGGAAAAGCTCGCTGAGATGGGTTACTGAGGTAAAAGTACGATGGGCATCTTGCCTGTCGTGAACGTTGAATAAACAAGACAGGCTGGATGCCTGGTTTACATTTTGAGGAGAACCCCTATGCTCCGATCCAAATTATCTGTCACACTCCTGGCGTTTGTTTTGTTGTTTGCCACCCTGCCAATACAGGCGCAAACGGCGCAACCCGCTCCTGCAAAGCCCTCCAACGAGCCTGTTGATCGCATCAAGGACGAGGGGATGAATCGGTCGCAGGTGATGCAAACGCTGGGGTATTTGACTGATGTGATTGGGCCACGCCTGACCGCTTCGCCCAATCTCAAACGGGCCAATGAATGGACGCGCGACAAGTTGGCGGAGTGGGGACTTTCCAACGCGCATCTGGAATCGTGGGGGCCATTTGGTCGTGGCTGGTCGCTGAAATCTTTTCATGCAGAAGTCACCGCGCCGCAAGCCATCCCACTGATTGCCTTCCCGAAGGCCTGGTCGCCAGGAACAAGCGGCACTTTGACGACAGACCTCGTTTATGTTGAAGCCAAAGACGAAAAAGAGTTGGAAAAATACAAAGGTACGCTCAAAGGCAAAGTTGTTTTCAGCGCGCCGATCAAGGAGATCAAAGCCTTATTTGACGCCCCTGGAAGACGGCTAACTGAAAAGCAATTGCTTGCGTTGGCTGACGCGCCTGATCCTGCGAAGAGCCGAGGCGGTGGCCCGATGGATATGGCAGCCAACAAAGATTTTCAGGAAATGGTCAAGAACGCCTTGCTGGATGTGAAGAAGCTGAAATTCTTTGTCAATGAAGGTGTTGCTGCAATTCTTTCCCCACCCTACAACGGCGATGGTGGAACGATCTTTTTAGAACAAGCCGATGTTCCCCGCGACATCAAAACTGACAATCCGATGATGGCGATGATGGAATTGTTTTTAGGGAGCGTGAATGCCTGGACGGTGAATGCTCCGAAAACGATTCCGCAAATCGTGATGTCGCGTGAGCAGTACAATCGGCTGCTGCGCATCCATCAGGCAGGTGAAAAACTTCAGGTGCGGATGAATCTTGACGTGCAATTTCACGACAACGATCTGATGGCGTACAACACGATTGCCGAGCTTCCCGGCTCCGACAAGAAAGATGAAATCGTGATGGTCGGCGCACACATGGATTCGTGGCACAGCGGGACGGGTGCGACTGACAACGGTGCGGGTTGTGCAGTCGCGCTGGAAGCGATGCGGATTCTGAAAGCCTTGAATTTACAGCCCCGCCGCACGATTCGCATTGGGCTTTGGAGTGGTGAAGAGCAGGGCTTGTACGGCTCGCGTGCCTATGTAAAAAGTCACTTTGGGGCGCGTGACGATGAAGGCTCACCGATGGCGGAAATGGCGGCAATGATGGGCGGTGGCCCTCCGGCCAAAATCGCTACGAAACCGGAGTACGATAAATTTTCCGCGTATTTCAATCTCGACAACGGCACGGGCAAGATTCGCGGCGTGTATTTGCAAGGCAATGAAGCTGTGCGCCCGATCTTCCGTGACTGGCTGATGCCGTTCCGCGATTTAGGCGCGACTACGCTGACGATTTCAAACACGGGCGGCACCGATCATTTATCGTTTGACGCGATTGGCTTGCCGGGATTTCAATTCATTCAGGACGAAGTCGAATACGGCACGCGTTCGCACCACTCGAATATGGATGTGTTTGATCGCATTCAGGCAGATGATATGAAACAGGCGGCCACAATTATGGCAGCGTTTCTTTACAATGCGGCAATGATGGAGGAAAAGCTGCCGCGCAAACCAATGCCCAAGAAATAAAACCTATGTCATTGGCAACAATTGAAGAGGCAATCGCCGATTTTCAGGCGGGCCGGATGGTCATTATCGTGGACGATGAAGACCGCGAAAATGAAGGCGATCTTGCTTGTGCGGCTGAATTGGTCACACCTGAAATCATCAATTTCATGGCGCGGGAAGGGCGCGGCTTGATCTGCATGCCGATGACGGAAGAGCGGTGCGACGATCTTGAGTTACCCTTGCAAGTTTCTCAACGCGAGAATTCTTCCAGTTTTGGCACTGCCTTCACCATTTCCATTGAAGCAAAACACGGCGTGACGACCGGGATTTCGGCGGCTGACCGCGCCCACACGATTCGCACCGCCGCCAGCCCGGATTGCACCGCACGTGATTTAGCGCGCCCTGGGCATGTTTTTCCGCTCCGGGCACGCAAAGGCGGGGTTTTGATTCGTCCCGGCCAAACTGAAGCCAGTGTGGATTTGGCGCGAATTTCCGGGCTCACACCCGCTGCCGTGATTTGCGAAGTGATGAATGATGACGGCACGATGGCACGCTTACCGGAATTGGTTGAGTTCGCTGCGAAACATGATTTGAAGATTATTTCGGTTGCGGAACTGGTAGGCTATCGGATGGAAAACGAAGTTATGGTGCGGCAGCTTAGTTCTGCGGTGGTTCCAACCCGGCATGGTGAATTTCGTGCGATTGCGTTCGAGAATCTACTGAACAACGAAACGCATCTTGCGATGGTGCTGGGAAATGTAGCGGCTGAAGTTCCGACATTGGTTCGTGTCCATACGCAATCTGTCTTGAGCGATGTGTTTGGCAGTTTGCGCGACGACCACGGAGAGCAGTTACAAAAAGCGCTGCAATTGATTGCGCAAGCAGGCAGCGGCGTCGTGCTGTACCTGAAGCAGGAAATGGAAGGCTTGGGATTAGTGGATCAACTGTTGGAATACAATCTTAACCCTGATGAAAAGCGGGTGCTCACGCCGCAGGAGAAAATGCGTCGGGTTCGTGATTACGGCACAGGCGCGCAAATCCTGCATGAATTAGGCTTGCGCAAAATTCGATTGTTGACAAATCGTCCACCACGATTGCAAGCCCTACCCGGTTTCGGACTGGAAATTGTCGAAACGATCCCGTTAACGGTACAATGAAAATTCTCAACGCCGGTCTGTGGTTGCGGGCGGCAACGCCCTAGCTCATGGCAGAACAGGTCAAAAGAGTCCACGTAAGGCGGCGCGGGTGGGAGCTTTCTCAAGAAAGCGCTTTACCACAAACGACGACGAGCATGGCTGTTCTTAGGTGTAAGCCCTGCCGGTTGTCCCAGGACAAAATTTCACCGAGACGCGCCATAATCAAAGCGCGCAGCAGGCGAGTGTGGGGCCAAAGACCAGGTCAGCGGCGTTGGGAAGAGAGTTTACATAACCACAGAGAACACTGAGCGCACGGAGAATATTTGCCAAATTTTTCTCTGTGCTCTCTGTGTTCTTGGTGGTTCATAAAAAAGGAAAACACATGATTCACACTTCAGAATTTGAAGCCATTTGCGATGATGCAAAATCCCGTGTCAAAGAAATCACTGTCCATGAAACTAAAGCCAAGCTGGATGCAGGCGACTCGTTTCTCCTCGTGGACGTGCGCGAAGACAACGAATGGGCGAACGGCCACGCCGCAGGCGCAACGCATATCGGGCGCGGCATTCTTGAGCGCGACATTCATAACTTTGCACCGGATAAAGATGCTGAGATCGTGTTGTACTGCGGTGGTGGCTATCGCTCAGCTTTGGCAGGGGATAACTTGCAAAAGATGGGATATACGAACGTGCTTTCGATGGCGGGCGGGATTAAAGCCTGGCGCGATGCGAAATTTCCTGAAGATGTACCCATTCCTTACTAACGAATGAACGCTGAATTTCGGCAACTCTTCCCTGTTACTAAAAATCACATCTATCTCAACCACGCTGCTGTCGCTCCAATTTCGACGCCCGTGTTTGAAGCGATGCAACGCTATACGCGTGACTTGTTGGATCACGGCTTGGTGCATTGGCGGGAGTGGGCTGATGAAGTGGAAAAAGTTAGAGGTCTGGCTGCACAGCTTATCAACGCTTCACCACAAGAGGTCGCGTTTGTGGCCAACACTTCGACGGGCCTGAGCTTCGTTGCAAATGGAATTGATTGGCGTGTGGGCGATAATGTCGTGACGGCAGATTGCGAATTCCCATCAAATCAGCAGCCTTGGATTCGTTTGCAGAAGGCTTTCGGCGTCGAGCTTCGGCAGGCCAGAGAACGCGATGGCCGATTGGATACGCAGGAAATTCTCAGCTTGATAGATCACCGCACACGCGTTGTGACATTGAGCTTTGTTGAGTTCGCTTCGGGCTATCGTAACGATTTGGAAACGATAGGTCGCTATTGCCGTGAACGCGAAGTTTTATTCGTCGTGGATGCAATTCAGGGGTTAGGCGCATTGCGGCTTGATGTCCAGAAATGTTGTGTTGATGCGTTGTCTGCCGATGCTCATAAGTTTTTGTTGGGGCCGGATGGTGTTGCAATTTTCTATCTTTCAGCCCGCCTGTTGGATCGCATTGCACCGACCGTGGTTGGTTGGACTTCCGTGAAACAGGCCTTTGATTTTGGCAGACAGGATAAAGACTGGGCAGATGGCGCGCGTCGCTTTGAACCCGGCGCATTAAATACCGCAGGTATCGTAGGATTGGGCGCGTCAATCGAATTGATGCTGAAAGTGGGACAGGAAGTCATTGAACGATTTGTCTTGTCCCTCACGGATTATCTGGCGGAAAGACTGAATGAGATTGGTTATCAGGTTGTCAGTTCCCGGCGCGAAGGCGAATCGTCAGCCATTGTTTGTTGTCGGCACGAGCGATATTCAGCGGATGATCTGTATGACCTGCTTAATGTCAGGAACATTATCACGACGCCAAGGGTGGGACGGCTCCGCATCTCACCTCATTTTTATAACACACAAGAAGAGATTGACGATTTAATTGCCGCTTTGCCTAAATAACCGAAATGATATGAATCGCTTCACTGTAATAACGGCTTTCATCCTCATATTTTTCGCTCTCACTTGGACGGAATCCCTGCCGGATGCTGTGGCGCAGGCACAGAACAATCAAGCCTACTATCCGGCTGCGGGCGACAGTTGGCAACGCAAGACACCCGCCGCAGTCGGCATGGATCACACCTTACTTGATCAAGCCATCGAATTTGCAAAGTCTCACGAAACAAAACGTCCGCGCGATTATTCCGATCAGGTCGAAATCTTTGGTCGTCCCCTTGGCCCATTGCCCAAAGAACGTGGCGGAACGAACGGCATCATCATCCGACATGGCTTCATTGTGGCGGAGTTTGGCGATACAAGCAGAGTCGAACCGACCTATAGCGCGGCGAAGAGTTTTATCTCGACGCTCCTCGGACTGGCAATTGATCGTGGTTACATCAAAGACGTTCACGATCCTATGCGCAATTACATCCACGATGGCGGTTACGATTCGCCCCACAATGCAAAGATCACCTGGCATCATCACGCGCAACAGACCAGCGAATGGGAAGGCGAGCTGTTTGGCAAGTCACACACGTTTCTTGGCGTCGAAGAGTTCGGACGCGGCAAACGCGAACCGCGTGCGTTGCAAGAGCCGGGCAGTTACTACGAATACAATGATGTGCGCATCAATCGGATGTCTTTATCACTGTTGCGTATCTGGAAGAAGCCCTTGCCGCAAGTGCTGAAAGAAGAAGTGATGAATCGCATTGGCGCATCGAACACGTGGCAATATCACGCCTACGATAATTCTGAAGTTGTGGTTGATGGCAAGAAGATGAAATCGGTCAGCGGTGGCACTCGTTGGGGCGGAGGTTTGTGGATCAATACACGCGACGAAGCCCGCTTTGGCTATTTGTTTTTGCGTCGCGGCAAATGGGGCAATCAGCAAATCATCTCTGAAAAATGGGTGAAGATGGCAACTACGCCCGGCGAACATGGGCCTGATTATGGGTATCTCTGGTGGTTGAATACAAAGCGCAAACAATGGCCTGATGCTCCGGCGACCAGCTTTGCGGCTATCGGATTTGGGTCGAACACGATTTGGATTGACCCGGAACATGATTTGGTGGTCGTTTGGCGTTGGCACGACGACCGGAGCGCAAACGAGTTTTATAAACGCATCATCGCGGCAATCAAGTAATCTGGAAGAGGGATTTGCAATATGGGCAGAGGAAAGTATTTCGAGGATTTTGTAGTTGGCGAAGAATCCATCAGCGGCGGTCGCACAATCACTGAAGCGGACATTGTCAATTTCGCTGGTCTGACAGGGGATTGGTACGAATTGCACACGAACAAAGAATGGGCCGCTAAGGGACCCTTCGGGCAGCGCATTGCGCATGGTGCTCTGATTTTTTCCATCGCCACTGGGCTGGCATTGCGAATTGATCCGCCCTCAGATGGATTGATGGCATTTTATGGTTTGGATCATTTGCGCTTCGTGAAGCCTGTGTTTATTGGCGATACGATTCACGTCAAGCAAGCTGTGATTGACAAAACAGAACGCAACGAAATGAGCGGTGTGGTTACTTTGCGGACTGAGGTCATCAAGCAGGACGATCAAGTCGCGGTCAGTTACACGGCCAAAGTTTTGTATAAACGACGAATTCAAGAATAAGGATTTCAGAATTGCTTGTCGAATACGGCGCACACGTAACGTACTAGGCCTCTGCCATCGTCTTTTTCCTTTGAGCCACAGCGCTTTTGTTTAGCGTTGCCGAAAAGTAAAATCCTCTGCATGAATGAAACGGCGTCTCAAGGTGTCTGTGAGAAATGTCAGCAGCCTACCCAAATCAAATTTGAGCACTATATAAATTTACGCCTTGGTGAATCGGCAACAATTGAGTCCTACAATTTATGTGTGAGATGTGCTCGTCAGCTTCGTCATTCAATTTCTCGCGAAGACCTACCAGAACCAGATCAAATCACACGCGAAGAATTGATAGATGTCCTTGATCGCTTTTGGAATGAAAGTGGCGCAGGTGAAATCTGTCGGCGCTGTCATATGCAAGGGACAGGCTGTTGCCCGCCCATGTGTCGGTATCTGGGAGATGCTGGTTGTCAGAAAAAAAATGTCTTCTGCACGAGCTTTGTTTGTAGCGCGCTACTCAATGGGATTTCCGAATGTGATGCTGAAATGGGCAGGTTGGTGAAATGGATTAAGTCCCAGATCGGATCGGCAGAATTTCGCTTGTACGAGATGGTGACGCGTGTCCCTCAAGTGGATCGCGAAGCTGTTCGTCCCTTGGCATTGCCGAGGCACTATCCGAAGCCACTGAAACTTGATGGGGAGAGAATAAAACCTCAACTTGCAGGCCTCGCAGATGAAATTCTTGAAATCCGCCGCCGCTGGCATGAAGAAGAACTTGAACAAGTTCAGCCGATGAAAATGACAGAAGAACAAGGCCGAATATAAAATTGTTCGGAATTGGTTAACTGCAAAGAAAAGATGACTTTAGCTTATCATTGGGAATCTTCAGGACGTAAGAAAAATAATTTTTGACAGCCCTGATTCAATCTGTTAAATTGCCTGCCTTGTATCCTGCAAATCGCGGCAAATAAACCTCTAACGGAAGCCTTGCGAAATGCCCCAATTAAGTTCGTGGGTTCATTTGAAGATCAACCTGCGCGTTAAAAGCGAACGGCTTTACCCTGCCTACGGAGGTACAGAATAGAAAAGATGAAATCGGCGATTGCTGAGATTGCTCAAACATATGGCATCGAAAACTGGGGCGCTGGGTACTTCAGTGTTAATTCAAAAGGCCATCTTGTTGTCCATCCATCCGAAAAGGCCAAATATGGTGCTGATGTAAAATCAATAATTGATGAACTGGTCAAACGACGAGTTCAAATGCCTGTCCTCATTCGGTTTCCTCAAATCTTCGCCAATCAGGTGCGTGTGATGAATCGTTCTTTCACCTCTGCGATGAGAGAATTTGATTACAAAGGTGCGCATTTGGCCGTCTTTCCGATGAAGGTCAATCAGCGGCGTCAGGTAATTGAGGCCTATATTGAAGAAGGATCGAAGCACAGTTACGGCTTGGAATGCGGTAGTAAGGCAGAGCTTTATGCTGGATTGGCTATCGAACAGGCTGAGAATTCCTTGCTCGTTTGTAATGGCTTCAAGGATGATAGTTTTATTGACCTGGCCTATGTGGGCACTCAAATCGGCAAGAACGTAGTCATTGTTATTGAAAAGCTGAACGAGCTGCCAAAGGTCATTGAGCGCACCCAGAAATCTGGCGTGAGGCCGATGCTTGGCATGCGCGTTCGCCTTTATTCGCGTGGGTCGGGCCGTTGGGAAAAATCAGGTGGTGAACAATCAAAGTTCGGTCTGACGACTTCAGAACTGCTCCAGGCGATCAAGGCCCTGCGTGATGCGGGAATGCTTGAGCAATTGCGCGTCCTGCACTTCCACATTGGGTCACAGATCACGCAAATCAAACGGGTCAAGGCTGGTGTGAAAGAAGCTGCCCGGGTCTATGCCAAAATCCGCAAAATGGGGATTGATGTGGATCACTTGAATGTGGGCGGTGGAGCAGGTGTGGATTATGATGGCAGTAAGACTAGCTTTGAATCCTCGGCGAATTACACCTTGCAGGAATTTGCCAACGATGTGGTCTACACAATCAAATCCGTGTGTCAGGAAGAAAGCGTTCCTGAACCGAATATCATTACGGAATCTGGTCGTGTACTGGTGGCTTACCACGCGATATTAGTCACAAACATCATTGATGAAATTGAGACTGTGCAGGGCATCCGTAACATCAATCTGACGGATAATGAGCCACAGGTCGTGAACGAGTTACATGATCTTTACAAGACCATGAACGCGAAAAACTTTTTGGAGTACTATCACGACGCACTTGAGCACAAAGAAGAACTTTTCACGTTGTTTGATTTGGGGTACATCAACCTTGAACAACGCGCCAAAGGGGAAGTGTTGTTTTGGGAGGTTTGCGACAAGGCCAATAATTTCGCCAAGATGGCAGGCTTCAAATCGGAAGAATTTGATGATCTGCGAAAATTACTTTCGGCCAAATATCTCTGCAATTTCTCTGTGTTTCGTTCCTTGCCAGATCACTGGGCAATTGATCAATTGTTTCCCATTGTTCCGGTACATCGGTTGAATGAAACCCCAACAGATTCAGCTACCTTGGTTGATATTACCTGTGATTCCGATGGGGTGGTTGATAAGTTTGTTGATCTGCATGACATCAAAGAAGTTTTGGAAGTTCATGATCTGCGGGATGGTGAGCCGTACTATCTGGGAATGATGTTGGTTGGTGCCTATCAGGAAGTGATGGGGAATTTCNNCCATAACTTATTTGGCACAACCAATGAAGCGCATGTTCTGATTGACAGCAACGGTGAATATCATATTAGTCGTATCCTCCCCGGCTCCCCGCTTGGCGAAATGCTGTCCTTCGCCAAATACGAACGAGACTTTTTACAAGAAGGATTCAGCAAATTGCTGGATCGCCAGATTAAGAAAGGAAAGCTGACT
>JAFDVL010000108.1:0-19446 GCA_018268995.1 Acidobacteriota bacterium
AGACGGGGTGATTTATGCGGATGGCGTAGTCAACGGAGATTGAATATTTGCCGTTGGCCCTTCTAAAAAAAATCAAAACTTTATAGTTACAGTAAAAGGGTGAAGAGAGAAATCTCCTTCACCCTTTCAGTTATCGAGAGTTAGCTGCGTAGGGAATAAGATACTCTTAAAGTAGGTGTATCTGTTTGGTGTAAGAGTAGTTGTTACCCTTTTATTCAAGTGGAATACCTTTTAAAGAAGGATAGAGCAACTCTCGCTTCGACCTCTAAGTTGCCTGGAATCAGATGGATGTGTGGTTTTTTTAGCTTCGGCTTACTTTTGGCATAGCCATTGCTGTCTTCATCTGGCGAAGGCTAAAGAAGCAGTTAATAAGTAACTCCAGTTTTTCCAAGGCTGGCAGGCGCACTGGCAGTCAATTTATCTGAAGTTGGAAGTACCTATTAAATGCTTCATAGATTGCTCTTTCGAGTGTGGTCATTAACGAATCAAATCTGGCTTAACTTAATGAAAAGCGTCTTTGTACGGGTGGGTATGGAGACTGCTTTTAGTAAGAGTCTTCGCAAGAAGGGGCCTGGGTAATTCACTGGGGATTCGTTAATGACCATTTAGATGACGGAGGCCCCTGTAATGCAACAGGTTACATTTACAAAGAAAATAAACTACTCACTGTTTAGCCAGGTGCTGGTTGAAAAACGCACCAAAGCGGGACTTTCGCTTTCAGATCTAGCTGATTTGACGCGGCTTCCGTTGAGCCTGCTGGAAGATTTGGAATGTGCGGGGCGTTCAGTGCCAAGCTTTGATATTTGCTACAAAATTGGACAGGCAATTAATTCGCGTCGTATGCAAGGTTTTATGATTCAAGACCTCTGGGAAGCGGCAACAATTGATCGGACCGCAAAATTTATTCGGGCTTCTTATGCTACCTCATCCTCTGCAAATGGAACGCAGCGAAAAGCTGCCTGAATCCTCAAATGAATTTGAGATGTATTCAGTACGATTTGTCTTGAGCGTCGCTAGTCGGCGCATTCAAGACAGGACTGAAGGGGCGCGGAATCGTTCCCTCAAAACTGGTGCGCAAGGATCGGATTCCCTCTCATCCGTAACTCCCCCAGCGCCAAACTCGTTGCGAGGCTGGCAACTGGATTAAGCCGCTTGTAAACGGAACGACTCACCCCAACAGAGTATGTGAGTGCATCCTGGGTTTCGCATTAAGACCGCTGAACAACCTACAAAAGGATGGACGAACATGCTAGGCGAACGGTGGATGTTGGAGTATCCGGCAAACTCTCTGAAACATCTATCGTTCGCTCTATGAGATAAGCACCGCACAAGGAACCGCCCGCAGAATTATCTCTGAGTTTTCTCTAGTGCGAACTTTACGAAAGCGAATATGAAGGAGGTTCAAAATGTGGTTAGAACGTTTGCTTTCTTGGCTCTTGTACGCTCCGTTATTACTGCCGGTGGTCTTATTGTTCTTTTATGCTTTAGTTGCTAATAAGCGACGCTAAAAAAGCTTGACACGTCTCATGATCTCCGACTTGTTCTAAATAATACGGATTGGAATCTTATTTTTACTTAGAGTTTTCGCCTTTATTGGTTTTGCCACGTTCTCTACCTTGGGATTTAGGAACAACAGCTAAGAGTACGTGACATGTTAATGCCCTCAGGGAAGTTGCGATTTATTAAAGCGTATCTGCCTTGAACCCCTTCACGCCAAAATGGACTTCCGATAGGACTAGTTTCCCATTTATCCCACAGAGCCTTTCGCTCCAGGCTCTCTTTATTCCCGCCACTGCTTTTATATAAATCAAACTTCTTCTCTGAGGGCTATACAATTTAGGCTTTTTCCTTACTCCTGGTTGGTAACTTGAGTAACATTGCGAATACCCCCGATAACAAAATTGAAACACCCAAAAACTTCAAACCGGGCATATATGATCCGCTATCTTTTTTCATTTGACCGACTACCTGTGGCCCGAAATATCCGCCGAGGTTGCCGACCGAATTGATTAAGCCTACTGCTGCTGCTGCCATTGCAGAAGTCATAAACGCCGTTGGCCAGGTCCAGAAGACGGGTAAGTAGGCATGTACGCCAATACCGACTAGGCAGAAGAACAGAATAACCAAGGCAAGATTATCGCCGGAGAGAATAAGTAGACCCATTGATATTGCTCCCAATATCAACGGCCAAACCGTATGCCACCTGCGTTCGCGGGTTTGATCCGAGTGTTTCGCATTCCACAGCATTGCAAACAGACCACAAATATAAGGCAACATGCCGATAATTGTTTGCTCTGTTACTGAGCGTCCTTGCATTCGTGCTGTAATTGAAGGGATGAAAAACGTTAGCCCGTAGTACCCAATTACGATACAGAGATAAATAACAGCAAGCAAAATAGTCTCTTTCTTGCGGAGTGCAAGTTTTGTTTCCTGCCATAGACTCATTTTTTCAGCTGCCTGTTTTTCACGTCGTTCCCGCGCTAGTTCTTCACTGATCCACTGTTTTTCATCTTCGGGGAGCCATTTTGCTTCGTGAGGCCAGTCGGTTAGAAAGTAAAGTACAACGAAACCAAGAATTACGGATGGAATGCCCTCAAGGATATATACCCAACGCCATCCCTCCATTCCACCCCACTGGACTTTATGCATAATCCATTGTGAAAGAGGTAGCCCAATGATCGTCGCAATTGGCAGCCCGATCATAAATTGTGACTTGGCCTTTGCCCGGTCTTCATACCGAAACCAATGGGACAAATAAACAATAATGCCAGGGAAGAATCCTGCCTCAGCAATCCCGAGGATAAACCGCAAAAAATAGAATTGTTTCACTTCGCACGAGCAGTTAGTCATTTCTGGCGGCTTAACGCCAATCAAAGCCGTTATCCATCCCAGCACTGTAGTTACCGGGCGAAAGATGGCACACCAATCCACCACACAAAGGAAATTGAGATAAGATGTCCCGATCAATCCCATCAAGGCCGCAACAATACCCCAGGAAATCATGATGCGCGCAATCCATTTGCGTGCGCTCCATTTTTCCACAATCAATGTGCCGGGAATTTCCAGCAGAAAGTACCCAATAAAAAAAATCCCTGCCCCAATGCCAATTACTGCATCATCAAAGCCCAAGCCTCCCTCACCCAACGATCTTTTCATATTGATTGCTGCCACTCCGACATTGGTGCGGTCTATGTATGCAAGGAAGTAGAGCAGCAATAAAAACGGCATCAATCGCCAGGTAATTCGTTTGCGCGCACGCACTGCCACAGGCGAAAGCGCAGAAGACATCGGGACAGTTTGCTCCATAGTTGATTTCTCCAGTAACGTTTCAGATGTTGAATTGAAGGATAGAACGATGCCTCGCTATGCTACCTCATACAAGGCAAAAGGCAAAAGGCAAAGCGGTTAAAGGGGACTATTTCCAGCAAAGGCGACATCTGGTAGCCATAGTTTTTAGGTAAGCACCTGGCTAAAGGTTCAGGAATTTGTATCTTGACAGTTCAATCACTCTGCGTTAAGTTGCCTTCGTAGCGTGAAAAAGCTATTTCCGGCGAGCTTTTGATAGGAAGTAGGCCGGGGGCCTGAACAGTTGCCACCTTCCCTGCGGCTGAAATTCCTATTCGTTTATACAATCCAAATTTTGCGGCGATCAAAATAAAAAAGAACTTTCAAGGTTCATCGTGCCCGAAAAATGCGATTCTGCCGCTAAATTAACAAGGCAAAACTCATTCGTAAAAGCTCTCCAGTCGCCCGCTGGAGTAATGTAGTAGTCAGTAAATCAAACAAAAAGAGAGTGATTAGCCATGGCAGCCCCGTATATATCCCATGTGCCTGTTCGCCGGGCACCTTCTTTTATCTTACAGCGCGTTTATTACGGTGCCCCTTCTTGTGGACCATTATTGCAGCATCATTTGCTGCTGGCCTTGCGAGAAATGGCCCCGCAGATGTATGCCCGCTTAGTTGCTGAAACTGGATTGACTGTAGACAAAACGCAGTTGCTAGTTGAACGAAAATCTATGATTAGTGCCGCTGGTTCAATGATGATTTTTCGCCTCATTGCTTGCGAAGAGCTATGGCGCGAAATCCTACAGCGTGCGGGCGAATCCCTCATGGCTTCGCTCTACTATGACCTGCCATTTTCGGTGAAATTTGCGCTGAACAACCTACCACGTCAATTGCGCGTTCGCTTAGCGATAACATTGCTGGATCGCAAGATGCCTCATATTGCTGGCAGCAGCAGTCGTCTGGTGAATTATAACCGAAAAGGTAATCGGCTCTATGTGCAGGTCAAAGATGGCTTATTCGCTGATCTGATCGAAACACGAGCTGGCGCACGCGAGTTTTATAGCACGATGTTGCAGTCAATGTTTTGGCATTTCGCCCGCGTGAATTGCAACATATCGGAAGTCCGAAGCCAATTAATTCTCGCGCATGAATGCTGGTATGCTGTTGAGTGGGAAACCTAAAAAATTCTCTGAGGAGCAAAATCCACCACTTCTCTAGTTGTTCACGTCCAAGCTCTGTGCTACATTATGCAACCTTTTGAGGCCTCGGCGGCGTAGCTCAGATGGTTAGAGCGAGGGATTCATAACCCCTAGGTCCGTGGTTCGATTCCACGCGCCGCCACCAATAAAATCAATAAGTTAGAGCAGATCATTCGATTTGCTCTTTTTGTTTGTGCTCAATTTGTGATTAACCTGCGCCTTGTAATCGCGCCAACGCCTGTCATTTGTGCCGGTTCGTCAAAACGACATCTGTAGGTGGCAACGTTTGGGATCTGTTGACATGTAGCGCAGCCAGATTAGGGCGCTGGCAAAATAGACAAAACACGATGGGCGCATGTCCTGAAGAATTTCGGTCTCGCTACACGTGGGATAATATTCCGGCAAGGTGCAGATTTTCCTAGAAGGCCATCACGGCTGTTCGGAAAGTAGTCCTTCGCGCGAAGCCTGAAGCGGTTTTTCCAGCGGCAGCCGCACTTGAAAACATGTGTCGCCCGGCTTCGATTCGACGCGGATGTTGCCGCGATGTTGGCGGACGATGCGCGCGACGGTATCCAATCCCAGCCCCGTGCCTTCGCCCACTGTTTTGGTCGTAAAAAATGGCTCGAAGATCCGCGTCCGTAAATGTTCGGGAATGCCTGCGCCGTTGTCTCGAATCTCGATCATTACGTCCATCGGTTTGCGCTTCGTGCGAATTTTCAGCGTGCCGCCTTCTGCCATTGCATCCACGGCATTGTCAATCAGGTTCGTCCAGACTTGATTGCTCAGACAAGTTCCGAGATACGGCTCGTGCTGCTGCGAATGTCACTGGCAAGTCGGGCAGTCATCAGTTGTGCCGCAATGCGCGTGAGCACAGCGCTGAGCGCATCGGCTCCTACTTGCGTTAGAAGCTGTTCCAGGCTGTCGGGATCAATGCCCGCTTCGACCAGCGTTGGCGCGTGCTTCCATCCGTCCTCAATGCCTTGAGCTTCCATCCAATCAGTCACTTCATCGGCGCGGTCGCTCTGTTCCAATGCGCCGAGCGGCGTGGCGTCTGTCGCGTGTGCGATGGCTTGATTTTCAAAATCGGCAATCGCCGCGCTTTGTTCGTCAGACAGATCGTGTCCGCAAAGCTGGAGGTCAGCAACGCGCAATTCTTTCAGCGTGGCGAGCAATTCATCGGCGGCGCGTCTGGCCGCAGCGGCAGGATTGTTAAGTTCGTGCGCCAGCCCGGCAGAAAGTTTACCGAGCGCCATCAACTTGTCGCGTTGCTGATCGTTCTTGGTGATTTCGCGTACGCGGTCGCTCATAATGCCGACTAATCGTTGCACTAGCACAGGCAGACGCTGCGACAATTCAGGAAACAGACGTGCCGGAAAAAGCAGAGCATGTACTGCTGTAACCGCGCGGATGGTTGCGCCGAACTCCGTCATCCGCGAAAACGGCAACATCCCGGTGATCTCAGTAGTCGGGTCGTCGGCGCGAATCAAATATACATCTGTGTCGTATGGGTCGTCGTCCAGATACGCCTGCATCTCCCCCGCCAACATAATTGTCATCCAGTCCGCCGGGGTCTTTTTGAGGAATAAAATCTCGCCAGCGGCAAGCCACCGCTCTTGCACTTGCGCGGCAAACCACTGCAACTGATCCTCCGGCAAATCGGCAAATACACCAATGCCGCGCAACGCTTCGACCAAAGATGCAATAGCAGTTTCCGGCATAGTTACACGACCTTGCTGAGATATTGATGCACAAACGAAATGGCGACCGAGCCTTCGCCTACGCCTGATGCGACGCGCTTCACCGAACCACATCGCACACCTCCTACGACAAAAATCCCCGGCACGCTGGTTTCCAGCAAGCCCGGATCGCGGTCAACTTGCCAGCCGCGCGGTCGTTTGCCAGCGCGCAACAAATCCGAGCCGGACAAGACAAAGCCCAATTCATCGCGTTCGACTACCTCAGCCAGCCAATCTGTACGCGGCATTGCACCAATCATGATGAACAGTGAAGTCGCAGGCACCTTGTTTGTTTCGTTGCTCTCGCTGCAATGCACTGAAATCGCTTCCAGTCGTTCCTCGCCGTGCGCTTCGGCAAGCACGGAATTGCATTCCAGGTGAATGTTCGGCGTCGCTTTGATCTGATCAATCAGGTATTGCGACATCGTGGCAGAAAGCGATGGCCCACGCACCAGCATCACGACTCGGCGCGCATATTTTGAGAAGTTCATTGCTGCTTGTCCGGCGCTGTTTGCCCCGCCAATCACGTAAACATCTTCGTCTTGACACGACAATGCTTCCGTCATCGCCGCGCCATAATAAATGCCCGCGCCTGTCAACCGTTCCACGCCCGGCACATCCAGTTTGCGCCATTGCACGCCTGTTGCAAGCATCAGCGCATGGCAAATGATCTCTGCGCCATCAGCAAGTTTGATCAATCGGTATGGGCCTTCGAGTCGCAACCCGATGGCTTCCTGCGGCGAGAGAATTTCCACGCCAAAACGTTGTGCCTGCATCACGGCACGTCGCGCCAAATCTCCGCCGGAAAGCCCGACAGGGAAGCCCAGATAATTTTCAATCCGCGAAGACCTCCCCGCCTGTCCGCCCGGCGCTTCGCGTTCGATCATCACGGTGCGTAAACCTTCGCTCGCGCCGTACACCGCTGCTGCCAATCCTGCCGGGCCGCCGCCGACAATCGCCAAATCGTAAAACGCCTCGTTCGCGCGTGTCTTAAGGCCGATGCGTTCTGCGACCGCAGCCAGCGATGGATCAGGCAGTCGCGTGCCATCAGGAAAAATCACGAGAGGCAACCGTTGCTGATCTTCTTCCGGCAGTGAAGCCAGTAGCTGCCCCACTTCGGTGTCGGTCTTAGCTGTTTCAATCTCGATCCAGCGATACGGCACGTGATTGCGCGCGAGAAAATCTTTGAGACTATGCGAGGCTGGCGACCAGCGATGACCGAGCAGCGAGATGCCTTCAAACGGCGGGCGATAGTCTGCCTGCCAATCGGCCAGCAAATCATCCAGCACGGGGTAAAGATTTTCCTGCGGCGGGTCCCAGGGCTTGAGCAAATAATGATGCACACCTCACAACCCGCCGCGCTCGGCGTCACGGGACGAGTCTGATCCAAATGAGTGCATTTTGTTTTCATAAAGAATCCCTTCGCAACGACGTCAGTTCATCGAAACGGTAATAAATCACGCTTGTGCGGAACTGCGGTGAGTGATTCTTCAAAATTTTAGCGCCAGCGGCGCGGGATATTTATAGCATTATGCTTGTGCGCTGGCTGCTGGTGCAGTCGCTCTTGGCTCTAGGGGTAAATGCGCCGCTTGCCAAGCTGTCCAACCACCCGTCAAGGCGCGTGCGTTTTTCCAACCTGCTTGTCGAAGTTCCTGCGCCACCCGGGCGCTTGTCGCTTCGTTCGTTCAGGTGCAATAGGCTGCAATCCATTTGTCCTTTTGTACCCCAAGTTCTCTCGCACGCCCCACAACGTGATCCGGCGGCATCCGAATCGCTCCCTGTGCCTGCATTGTTTCGCCTTCCAAACTGCGTTCAGTGCGAACGTCCAGCAGCGTAACCGGGATTTCGGCTTTCCACAGGTGCTGGAGTTCATCAAGAGAAATGCGCTGCGCTCCAATCTTTGGCTTTTCCTCTGCGCCTGCTTCATCGTCTGTGCCTTTCGTCTTGTTCTCTCCATCCGATGAGGCTGAGCGCGGAGTAATGACGGTGAGTTCTTTTTGAGCGGTTCCCTCTTTCGGGGTAATAAGGTCTTCTTCTGCGGTCAACGCCTTGGTTTCAGACAAAGGCAACGCTTCATTTGCCGTTGCTTCCGGGTTTTGTAGCCGTGCGCGTTTGCGCGCCAGGCCTGCCAGCAGCATTGGCGAGCCACCGTGCAACACGACTGAGACCAAAACCACCAGCGAACAAATCGCAAACAATTGACCGCTGCCGGGCAAACCCGCGAAGACGGGCAATAAAATCAGTAACAACGAACTCAGTCCGCGCGGCCCAAACCAGGCAATCAACAAACGTCCGCGGGTGTCCACGCCGGAGCCGATAAGCGACAGCAAATAAATCGGAGTACGGATGAAAACCGCGATGGCGGTAAAAAACAGCATCGGCCAATTCAAGACGGTAAAGCCGCTCCAGATCAATGAACTGCCCAACAGCACAAACGTAAAGAGCAACAACATCTCAGCCGTCACTTCGCCGTATTCGACAAAGCAATCACACAATTCGACATCCAGCGCCGCGACCGTCATTCCGGCAGCAAACGCCGCCAGAAACCCGCTGCCGTGTACCGCTTCAGCCGCAGCAAAAGCGGCAAAGGCCAGCCCCAGCGAATACAGCGATTCATAGTCACGGCGCACGCCAATTCGCCTGCGCGTCAGGTCAAGCGCCGCCACACCCAACAGCCCAACCAGCACGCCGATTCCAGGGCCAAGAATGAACAAACTCAGCCCCAGCTTCGCCAGTCCCGCTGCTCCAAGCGAGTCGTCGTGATTGAGAAACGCCATCGCAATCATGACCACCGGCAGCAACACTACATCGTTGAGACCGCTTTCCAGTTGCAATGCCTGCCGCGCGTCTGCCGGAATATCGCGGCGACGCAGCAACCCGCGCAACAACACCGGATCGCTGGATGCGAGCGCTGCCCCAAGAATCGCGGCTCCGGCGATGGGCAGATTCAGCAACCACCATCCGGCCAGAGCGATGACCGCAGCCGAAAGCAAGGTGCCGGGGCCGAGCAAACGCAACGCCAATCCGCTGCGCCGTTTTACTTCCGCCATGTTCAACATCACGGCGTCTGTAAACAGCACCAGCGCAAGACTCAGCGTTGCCACCACCCGCAGCGCCGCAGAATCCAGCGATACATTCAGTACGCCCAGCCCCAGCGGGCCAAGCGCTGCGCCCAACGCCAGAAACACAGCAACCTGTGGCAACCCGCTGCGCTCAATCAACCCGGAGAGCAGCGCGGATACGATAATGACAACACCAATGACCGCGAGTGTGGCCGCGAACGATTCAGCACTAAATGAATTCAACGAAAAGCTCCCTCCAAGTAGTCTGTGGCGCGGTGATACGAATGGGGGAGTCACGCCTTTTTTCTCTACGTGGAGACATCGTAACCCGTCTGCAAAAAACTTTCACCTGCTCTGCCAAATCACGACTTGATGAATTCCAACAAATCAGCATTGAGCTTGTCTTTATGCGTGTCCGTGATGCCGTGCGGCGCGCCGGGATACACAATCAGCTTGGCATCCTTAACGATCTTCGCCGAAGACCGCCCCGCCGCATCAATCGGCACAATCTGATCGTCGTCGCCGTGAATGATGAGCGTCGGCACATCGAATTTCTTCAAATCTCCCGTGAAATCCGTTTCCGAAAACGCCTTGATGCAATCGTACGTGTTTTTGTGACCGCCCATCATTCCCTGCATCCAGAAAGAATCAATCATTCCCTGCGATGCTTTTGCGCCGGGGCGATTGAAGCCAAAGAACGGGCCACTGGCCAGGTCTTTGTACAGTTGTGAACGATCTGCGACAGAACCTGCGCGAATGCCGTCAAAAACATCAATCGGTAAACCGATAGGATTGTCCGGCGTCTTGAGCATCAAGGGCGGCACAGCAGAAACTAAAATTGCTTTGGCGACTCGCTTCGTGCCGTGACGACCGATGTAGCGCGCGACCTCGCCGCCGCCGGTCGAAAAGCCAATCAGGATCGCCTCTTTCAAATCAAGCTTTTCAATCAGTGTGACGAGGTCATCGGCATACGTGTTCATTTCGTTGCCGTGCCACGGTTGGCTGGAACGCCCGTGTCCGCGCCGGTCGTGCGCGATGCAACGGTAGCCGTTCGATGCCAGAAAGAACATCTGCGATTCCCAACTGTCTGCCGTCAACGGCCAGCCGTGACTAAACACGATGGGCTGTCCGCTGCCCCAGTCTTTGAAATACAAATCAACTTCTTTCTCTTTTCCAACCTTGATGTATGGCATATAGAAAATCTCCTTTTTGAGTAAGTGATTATTGCAGGGGATTGCTTCGCTCTACGCCGACCAGTTGATAGGTTCCGTCGCGTTTGCGCAGGTAAGCGCGCACGGCGCTGCGACCTTCTTCAATTACTTGCCCCATCAATTGCACAACGCGGCTCAGCAACGGCTTGGCGGTCGAATCCTCCGGCAATTCTACTGCGACGTGCAATTGCATCGAGGCACTGATGCAGCCCTGCAATAACGTGTCCTGCAAGTCCTGCGCAATGCGCGTTCGCTCGGCTAATCGCTCTTCAAACAGCAGATTCATTTGTCGCGCTACCTGGCGGAGTCGGAAGCGATACGCCGCCAGCAGGGCAAAGAACAATGTCATCACACCGAGCAGCCGACCCCCCCACGTTTGCCAGAATCCATCGCTGTTGGAGGCTAGCACTCGAAAGCGATACGAACCGGGGCCGAGATTGGTATAAGTTGCTTCGCGTGTTGAGACAGCATCGTTCCAGTTACGATCAAACCCATCCAGGCGATACCGAAATTGCACTCGCTCAGGAATGGCAAAACTCAAGCCCGCAAAATTGAAGGTCAACCGTTGTCGAATAGAGGGAACACGTGCGAGGCCGTGCAAATCAATCATCTTGCCATCCGCGAAGATGGCCTGAATCTCCACCAACAGCTGGCAACCTCTCCGTGGTGGGCAGCGGGCGGTAGCCTGGTTTGACAACGAGTACTGACACCCGCTGAGAAAGGGGCAAAGAAACAATAAGAGGATACCTTGTCGAACGAGATCGGTTGCAGTCTGGCTCATTCAATTCTCAGTAATGGGCCGAATTCCTATCGTTATTTTATCCGCAATGGAGGAAATTATAGCCTTGACCGTCTGCAACCAACAATCTGTCTGTAGTCCGCTCTTGAGTCCCTGTGGGCCAAAGCCTGACAAGATACGCATTTGTTATTTAAAAATATGAGAATTGGCTGGTATTCCAGCTTATGACTAGACTGCTGCGGAGCAACAAACAGGTTATTTGTTGTACATCATTCGCGAACCTGTAGCGCAAACAGGATGTTTGCGCCTCCAATTTGATTTGGCAATACACTTAAGCGCAAGGCATCAATCTGTTCCTCTTCAAGTGATGCCCAATCTGTATTCAGTCGAGATTCGCCGGGGATGGGTGCAGAATAGTTTCAACTGCCTGAAGTAACGTTTCCGGTTCGATGGGTTTCTCAAGAACTAAATTGACACCCAGTGGTTTGAGTTGTTTGAGTCGCCCATTACCAAACGCAGAAACCAAAATAACAGGAATAGCGCTGAAGCGAGGTTCTTGTTTGATGGCCTGAATCACGGCAAAGCCGTCCATCCGAGGTAGCGAAAGATCGGTCACGAGTAGCGCGGGCGGATGGCGCAGAAACTCTTCATAGGCGGATTGGCCATCTTCGACAGATTGCACTTCGTAGCCTTCCATTTCCAGCGTAAACGCGTAAAGTTCGCGTAAATCTTCAGTATCTTCCGCGATTAAGATTCGTTGCTTCATGATTGGCCCAGGGCTAAGTGTCCAGGTAAATCAAAAAGACGTGTGCGCAAGAAAACCTTGTCGCACACGCTTTGGGGGATCATGAGTAGTAAGAGGAAACTTAAAAAGACGTCTACTTACATCTCAGGGGGAGGGGAATCAAGTATCAGCCGCACAACGCGTCAGAACTGTGCGAGTTTGCCTGACAGCGGAAAGAATACAATTGGTAAGGTCAGAAAACTATCAGAGCAACACTGATTTTGCTGTCAGCGTTTGTCCTACAAGGCTGGCCTCAGGAAGTGGCATAAAAAACTAGCGTGATAACGGCGGAAGCCCAACTGTGAAGGAGGCCGTCTGACGCACCGTTCCTGTCACCTCCTTCACAGTCGGACTTTTGCCATCTCTTCTTTTTCAGAGAACTTTTGACATGATATAGGCGGTTACATAATATGTGTTTATGGCATATATTGGTGAACAACGTTTGGATCGTGAATTAAAAAAAGGGAGTGCCGAGTTGTTGATTCTTTCGCTACTGGAAGCCCATCCGCGTCACGGCTATGAAGTTCGCAAGCTGATTGAGACACGCTCCGATGGCGTTTTGAAGTTCAATGCGGCTTCTCTTTATCCCTTGCTCTATCGCCTGGAGAAGCGCGGCTGGATTGACGGCAAATGGGTCGAAAAAGCCGGGCAACGGCGGCGACGCTATTACCAGTTGACGAAGGATGGAAGGCAGGTGCTGGCGGCACAGCGCAACATTTGGGAATCATTTGTGGCTGCGATCAACCGCGTTACGAGGACTGAAAGTGCCTGACTGGAAGCCCGAAATTAGACAACGACTGACCGCTGCCAATCTGATGGCAATCCATGATGCGGCCATCGTCGAGGAACTTGCCCAAGACCTTGATGATTGCTACACGGCATTACTGGCAAGCGGCGTGAGTGAAACAGAGGCCTATCAGCAAACGCTCGCCGAATTAAGCAACAGCGAATTATTGATCCACGAATTACAGCGCAAGGAGCGACGCTCTCATTCGGAACAAATCGTTCAGCGAACTACCAGGAGAACAAAGATGATCGCAGCCTTATGGCAAAATTCCCGCTACGGTGTCCGAAGTTTGCGAAAAACGCCAGGCTTTACAGGAACCGCTTTAATTACCCTTGCACTTTGCATTGGCGCAAATCTGACCATCTTTTCGATTGTGGATGCCGTGTTGTTGCGTCCCTTGCCATTTCCGCAGGCTGAGCAGCTTGTGACGATTTTTAATACATACCCAAGAGCGGGCGTCGAACGCGATGGGAGTTCATTTACCAATTACTATGAACGGCGTGGCAAAATCGCGGCCTTTACGGAACTGGCGATTTGTCGCGAAGGCACTGCGTTAATCGGAGAAACCGGCGCGACGCAGCGTGAATCAGTAATGTCGGTATCGCCGGAGTTTTTTTCTACACTCGGCATCAGTCCCATCATTGGGCGCACATTCACTGAGGAAGAATTGACCTTTCAAACCGACAGCGTAGCGATTCTGACCGACGCGTATTGGCGACAACATTTCAACGCCGACGTCAATGTGATCGGGCGAGAAGTCCGCGTGAATGGTTTATCGAAAAAGATCATCGGCATTTTGCCGCCGCATTTTCATTATCTCTCTTCGGACGCTGGGCTTTACTTTCCTCTTTCGTCTGATCCTGCAAATCGTGTACCGGGGCAGCGGCATTCGGGGAATATCATCAGTATGATCGCTCGTCTCAAACCTGGCGTAACAATCGCCGAAGCGCAGGCGCAAATTGACGCCCACAACGCTGCGTTGGCGGATAGTTACCCCCAGGCGAAGATGATCGCTGAGGCTGGTTTTCGTTCGGTTATTTCAGGGTTACGCGCGGATCACATCGCCTCTATTCGCCCCACGCTGTTGCTGATGCAGGCGGGCGTCTTGCTGCTGTTGCTGATCGGCAGTGTCAATTTGGTGAATCTGTTGTTGATTCGTACCAGTGGTCGTACGAAAGAGTTTGCCATTCGACAATCACTGGGCGCGACTCGGCGTCACGTGGTGAGTCAGGTGCTAGCAGAGTCAGTCTTGCTTACACTCATGGGCGGATTGTTTGGCTTGGCAATCGCTGCGGGCGGAGTTCGACTATTGACCTTGCTCGGCGCAGATCAATTGCCGCTTGGCGCACAGCTCGCATTCGATGGCAGGTTGGCGTTGACAGCTTTGGTGGGCGCGATTGTTCTGGGGATTCTCCTCGGATTACCAATTGCCGCCTTTACTCTGCGCATGCAGCTTGCTAATGCGCTGCAATCGGAATCGCGCAGCGGCACGACGAATCGCGCCGCACAACGCCTGCGCCACAGCTTTATCGTTGCACAACTTGCTTTGGCCTTTGTGCTGTTGTCTGGTGCTGGCTTGCTTGGCCTCAGTCTCAAGCGCGTGATGGCCGTCGCCCCTGGTTTCCGGCCCGAGCAAGTCCTGAGCGGGGAAATCTCATTGCCCTCGAAAAACTACTCGGCCCTGCCAGCGCAGATTGGATTCGTTGACCGATTGATGGATGAAATCCGCCAGCAACCGGGCGTCACTGCCGCCGGAGTAATTACGAACATTCCCTTAAGCCATCGGGATGGCAAGTCCGCCATCACGCCAAAGGGTTATGTACCACGCCCTGGTGAATCGGTGCGCGGTCATTATGTTTATGGTGTTGCCGGGGATTACTTCACTGCTCTTGGTATTCCTTTGCGTGCAGGGCGATTTCTTGACAGTGCAGATTTGCGGCGCACGGAACGCGTTTGTCTGGTTGACGACGATTTTGCCCGCCGCTACTGGCCAGAAGGCAGAGCCCTCGGCCAACAACTATTTCACAGCTCAAAACAGAAAGCCGACTCTGAGGCGTTTACCATCGTGGGTGTTGTGGGAGCCGTGAAGCAAGCTGCACTGACCGAAGATCAGGCATTGGGCGCAGTGTATTTTCCCTACATTAATCGCTTTGACGACAAAATGTTCGTCGTTGTTCGCACTAGCACAATGCCTGAATTGTTCGGCGGTACGCTGCAAAGTCTTGTCCGCAAGATTGATCCCGAATTACCCGTCAATGATCTGCGGACAATGGGCACGCGCATCGCTGACAGCCTGGTGGCACGTCGTTCATCGGCTTTGTTGATTGGCTTATTCGCAGGCGTCGCATTGCTGCTGACTGCCATCGGTACATATGGCGTTTTAAGCTATGCCGTCTCACAACGTTACCGCGAAATCGGCATTCGCATTGCTTTGGGCGCGCTGCCTGGCCAGATTCGTCAGCAATTTCTTACGCTCGGCCTGCGTTTGTTAGCAGATGGCATGGGGCTGGGCATCCTGGGCGCAGGGCTGGCGGGGTGGCTAATGAAGGCGATGCTTTTCAATGTCCCGGCACTTCATTCTGCCACGCTCCTGGCTGCCTTGGGGATTCTTGGCGTCGTTGCGCTCGTGGCTTGTTTGATTCCCGCCCGGCGCGCATCGAAAGTTGATCCGATGGTAACGCTGCGTAATGAGTAATGCGTGATGTGTGCAAATCATGAAAGCGACGATGCTGGGCAATGCGTAACTCTGCAAGGTCATTTGTTCGATAGGGCTATCGCTTTGGCGATCTACCTGCCACGACGAATTCGTAAGGGTGTAAGTGGTGACGGTGGAGTTGAAAAGCCTGATAGAGTCGCTCTGGGCCATAACGCACGTCCGGCGTCCAAGTGTAACTCCACGATTCATGATCCAAGAGCAGTGAAAGGCGCGTTCCTCTTGGCGTATTGGGGGCCAGGCGGATGAGACTGGTGCGTTCTTTAGCGCTTGTCCATTCGAGTTGTTTCTGTTCCTGTATATCAGCAATTTCGGTGATCCAGGGTGAGTCGGTGTAGACCTTCGCGCGATACCAATTATTCTTGTCAAACGGGTCTAGGCCCTGTGGCAGTCGTACCCAGATCGTTGCTTCTTCACCCGGTTCCAACACGCCGTTGCCATTGCCTTTGCCTTCCGTGACCGTCCGCGCCAGCGATCCGCCTCCGCCTTGATTACCTTTCTGGCGGAAGACGCTCAGCGTGGCAGTGCGACCATCCAAAATCATCACCTCGCGCGCTGCCTCAAGCAGTTCCGGGATCACCAACACATCAACGTTCTTCGTCACTGAATGCCATCCATCGTAATGCAACGTGAGCAGCAATCGCGTGGGCGCAAAGTAGCCAGCGCCAGCCGTAAACCGGACACGCAATTGAGCCGAAATATCCGCCGCTGCGCCTGCCTCAAGCTTAGGAATAGTCGCTTCGCCGGACAGGATATTCACCGTCGGATATTCGCTCGTCAACGTCACGCGGACGGCTTCCATTGCGGCTCCGCGTGGATTGTAGATGCGCACAGGCAACGACAAATCCTGCTCCGGCGCAAGTCGTAAGTTGTCCTTCATTGTCACAGGCAAAAGCACCGGAGGCTGTCCGCCTGTGCCGGGGCCGATGAAACTGATCTGATGCCCATCACCACCTACGCTAAATGTGATTCGTCCTTCCTGATCCGCGCGGGTTTCTTTTTTTGTGGTGACGCCAGTCGAGAGATTGTGATCCATGACCAGATACGGCGCGGCGGGCTGATAAAGCGGGGCGGTTGTAATCGTGATGCGCCCCGCCGCCATCGGCGGCCCGTCTGGTGCCCATCGGCGCGTGGTGACGCGCAAGCCATTTTGGTTTACATCTTCCAGACAAGTGAGGCCCGGTTCCTTTCCTTCGACGCGGACACGATAGTTCCACACCTCGAAAGCTGCGTAGGCGTTATCGTGGCTCCAGGTTTCCGGCACATTATCAAGCGCGGAATCTGCAAATGCTCGTGAATGAAAGTCGAAGGTTTCGGCAATCGAAGTCGCCCAATGACGATGATATTCATCGCGGCGATACTCGAACGCGACATCGTCCGCGCGGGCATAGGCTTCGCGCGTCTCTTCGTGATACTGGCTGATGTAATCGCCGCTGGCGCGAATCAATCGTACCTTTGTGCGCGCGTGATTACTGACGTGATCTTTTGGGCGCCACAACATGAGGCGTCCTTTTTCGCCAACATAAAACTCTGGCCCCGGATTAAATGCTGAGGCACTGCCGATCAGATCAGGATAGCGCGCACTCAAGTACAGGCTCATAAAGCCGCCCATGCTCAAGCCCGAAGTCGCACGCGCGCGACGTGACGTCAACGTGCGATATGTGCCGTCTATGTGCGCGACGAGTTCCCGAAAGTAAGCGCCGAAATCGTATTCGCCGCCGTTTTCTCGAATGTCCCACGGCGAGCCGCCATAAAAGCCTGTGTAATCGCGCGCGACATAACCATCCACCGCAACGACAATCACCGGATGCGAAGCCACAAACGCAGCAATCTTTGGCACCGTGTCTTTGCCGTCGTCATAGCGTTCGAGCGTGTAGCGATCACTGTGGCCGTGAAAGTAGTAAATCACCGGATAGGCTTGTTTGCTGTTTGCATAATCGGGCGGCAGGAAGATGCGGTAATTACGTGCCTCGTTGAAAACCTGAGATGGATGCGTGCGATCAAAGAAAGGTTTCTGCGCCGCGATAGAGCAAGGCAGTAGCAGAATGGCGATGAAGCGAATGGTTGTGCGGCACAGCCCAATCATTTGACCTCCAATGCAAACACGATCTCTTGCTCATTCGTGCGAATGTAGCGGCCTGGCTGCGGCTTCAATCGCAGCGGCACGCTCAATGCGCCGACCGCATATTTGATGTCTGTTTCCGGGGCATTCGCGTATGGATTGAACGGATAGACAGGCCAGACCAGTTTTGCCGTCGGATCAACTTTCAATTTCCAGCCGCGATGACTGAGCCAACCGCCGATCTCTGCGGGGGAAAGTTCAATCCGATCTGTGCCGAGCCGCAGCTTCTTTCCCGCTCCGGTTTCCAACGTTTCGCCCGCTTGTAAAACCAATTGCAGCGTCAGGCGAGGATCAGCCGCCGGGTTGCCGCGCCCCGTGATGACGAAGCGCAATGACAATTCGCGCTCATTCGGTGTCGGCACATACAGATCGCTGAAGAAGGTGTTGTACGCGAGCGAAAGCCGATCTTGCACGTCGCTCATCTGCAAGCGCGAGCTGATCGGCATATGAACCGTTTGCCCCATCAGCGTTTCCGAAAATGTCGCCAGTTCGGGTTGTCGTTTTGAATTTGCGCCTGTGATGATGCGGCCGAGTTGTTGATGAAAGATGCTGATGTGGCCTTGCCGGTCAAGATAAAACTGACTGTTGATTGCCTGCGAATTCATGATGCCTGAATAAGCCACCTGCCACGCGCCCGTTTTTCGCACGCCAGCGGGGATCTGCATTTGGTGCGCGTAACGCGGCAACTGTTGCGGCGCAGGCGTCATCGTGCCTTCGTGAAAATAAAGTGCGTCCTGTGCGAGTCGTCCTAATTCATCTACGCGCAACGTTTCCGGCTTGAATTGCGACGTCAAGAATGCCGCATAGCCGCGCCCGTCAGCGAAATGCGAAAACGCAAACTGTCCCCACGCGCTCACGCCCCAATGACGATTGCGGTCGTTGATGACATCTACGGGCGTGCCGTCGAGGAACGTGTAGTTTTTGTGAAATTCGAGCGAACGCCGCAGCGCAGGCAAGGCTGCCGGGTCTTTGCTGTATTCGTAATACAATGCCACGCCCGTCAGCGTCAGATGGTTATATCCAACGGTTGGCCCTGCGCGATTGTGTTCGCCCCAGAATCCATCGGGCGATTGATCGGTCACGGCAAAACGCCGCAGAATTTTCTTGCCGAGTTGTTCCCACTCTTTGTCATTGAACGTAATGCCGCCCAGCAGCAACAGCGCCGCCCATTGCGCGTAATGATTCGGCGACGTGCCGATGTACGGCGAGTGATACCAGGGAAAATCAATGCGGTCTTTGGCGTCCGCCACCAGCGGCGCGATGTTTTCCTTGATTGCCTTCGCCCAACGCGCGCGCCGCTCTGCACCGAGTTCGCGTTCGAGCAGACGATAGGCTTCCAGCCACAAAGCCGTATCCCAATCGCTGTCGCCGCGCGGCTCAAACACACCGCGTTCATGTTCGCTTGCCAGCAAATCGCCGAGGCGCAACGCGAGCGCGAGCATTTTTGCATCGTGATAGCGCGGATTGGCCGGATGTTTTTTGGCATACAGCACCGCAGGCGCAAGAATCGCATACGGAAAATGCCGCCATTCACTAATCGGCGTTTCGAGCGTTTTCAGATCGGCGTTGGGGATAGAATTCAGTCGCTGTTCGATCTTGGTCGTACCCGCTTCAAGTAGGCGAAAATACGCGGTGGGCAGTGGATCGGAAGCGACTTTCGCACCTATAGGAACACTCGACAGCGCGATCAGAAGTGAAAGGCAAAATAACTTTAAGGGTTTCACTTTGTCTTTCCCCAAGCTTTCGCTCACGACATGTGATTGGGTTTTTAGCCCGCGAACGCGGGCGGCAGCATAAAGCCCAGGGTG
>JAFDVL010000108.1:19546-165495 GCA_018268995.1 Acidobacteriota bacterium
GCTGTCGCCCACTTCGCGGGCTTGGTGATTCAATTTGACTTTCCTGGGGTTGCGGCTGCGCCTTCACCCCAGGCTTTATGCTGCCGCCCGCGTTCGCGGGCTGAAATCGTGCAAAAATTTGGGCAATGACTAAGGCTTTCATTCCGGCTCATTCCTGATTGATAAAGCTTCGATAAAAAACCGCTGGCTGATCTGCCACGCGTCGCTCGACAACGTGAATGGCCGATGTTGTCGCATATTGCTTCTTCACCTCTGCCAATCTCATTTGTTGCCCCAACGCGTTCACACCATTGACGATCCAAACCTGGCGTGGGGCAAGCGAGGCAATGACATCGGGCAGGTCGTACGAGCGCAAAACGCCCGGAATGACCTGCTCAAAAATCTGCCGATGAATCCGCTGTTGGATAATGGTCTGATAGGAAACGAGCATTCCTTCGAGCGCGATTTTATTGATGCGGGTATCCAGCGCCGCTGCGTGCAACAACGGAATCGCGCCCGCGTCTTTGCCGAAGCCATAAATTTTTGTGCGCTCAACATCCGGTCGCGCGGCCAGCAGATCAACGCCGCGCAGCACATCTTTCATTCGCATTCCCACCAGAGGCCGACCGATGTGCAACGCAGTCATCGCGCTTTCAAAATCTCCGAAATACACCGGGAAATCATCGTTTCCTTCTGTGTTGCGAGACCGCGTTTCGCCCAGGCCTCGCACATCAATTGCCAGCACAATCAGACCCGCTTTGACGAACTGCTCAATCTCACCGCCCGCTGCTGCCGCCGCCGATTTGCCGCGCCCGTGAATGTAAATCATTGCGGGTTTGCGCGCGCTGCCTCCTTCCGGCACAAAGAGGAGCGCGGGAATGTGAATCCCCGGTTCGCTTTCATAGACGAGCTTTTCGATGCGATAGCCTGCGCGCGTGATTTCGCCGTAAGGTTTGACGACCAGCGCGTTCTTCGGTGCTTCATAAGCAGTCAAACTGCGCACGCGGTTGCGCAATTCTTCTGTCGCAAATGGCCTGCCTTTCGGACGCAAATGTTCTGCGCGTTTCTGATTCAAGCTGAAGACCGTTTCACCGCCTAAACTCACCGTAACCTGTCCCGACTCGGTGCAAAACAATTCCTCTTCCGTTGCCATGACGACTTCTGGCTCTGGTTCCTGATTCTCTACGCCTTTCAACCAACGCCCGAACCAGCGATAGGACGCAAGCCTGCGCGGTTTTGAATAGCCGTGTCCGTCGTCCGCTTCGACCATCGAGAGCTTTTCCGGCACACCCATCAGTTTGTAAACGCCCTGCGCTTCGCGGTACGTCGAACGCGCGCCGCCAATCGAAAAGAAATCGCGGATCGCCGAAAGCATCAAAAACGGCTTCGGCGCGAAAGCATAAATAAAATCACCGTGATCGAGTCCTGCGCCAATCCACGGCACCAGATTTTGTTCGGCATCCTGCGGCCCGATGGTGTCCAGCAACGCTGTCCACGAAGTGATGAAACACGAAGGCGCGGCGACGTGAATGCGATCTTCCAGCGCGGCTAAATACGATGTATGTGTGCCGCCGCCGGAATTGCCCGTCAAGCCGATGCGCGTTGCGTCTACCTCAGGTCGTGAGAGCAAATAATCAAGCGCGCGGATTCCGTCCCAGATTGTGTACCGCGCCAGATTGTCGCCCGTAAGCAAGCATTGAATGCCGAGGATGGTGTGTTCCGTGGTCGAGTGGCGCACCTTCGATTCACCAAAATCCGCGTCGTACATTTGCACACGCTCGCCCTGTCCCAATTGATCCCACGCCAGCGCGACATAGCCCTTTTGCGCGAATGACCCCAACACCTGCTGCCATGTGTCATGCGCCTTTGCGCCTTCTTCGTGGCCGAGTGGGAAGAGAATCGCTGGAAACGGCCCACGCCCGCGCGTCGGCACATACAGGCTTGCGGTCACGTAAAACTTCGGCTGACTTTCAAAGATGACTTTTTCGATCTTGTACCCTTCGCGTTCAATCACGCCGATGGTTCGTGCATTGAGCGGCGCGCGTTCCGGGAATGCACCGCCCAGCGTTTCCATCATTCGCGCCCGAATGTAGGCCTTTCGCTCCGTGAGTTGTTGCGGCGACGTGAAGCCCTGAATCATGCGCGCACGTTCGGCGAGCAACGCTTTGGCCTGCGCGTTCACATATTCCGGCAGCATGTTTTTGACATTGCGGAAGTCTTCGATGCCGGACAGGAAATCCGTTTCGCTCGGTCGTTGCGCTTGTACTGGTGCAATGCCGACGCCAAGCAATATCGCACAAAATATTAGGGGAACGAGTACTCGTAGCTGCATGAAATCACCTCGAAGATCGTTTTAAGAATGAGCGCCAAAAGCTCGGAATGTTTATCTCCACTGGCGCACGCGAAGCCCTGGGAGCGCAGGCGTCCCGCCTGCTGTTTGCGCGCGCAGCGACGCAAACAAACGTCGTGAAGGAATACGCTAAAGATAAAGGGATCGCCTCGTGAAGCGTGCGCATCGCTGCGCTCGCGCAGCAGGCGGGACGCCTGCGCTCCCAGGGCTTCGCGTTCTTCACGCACCCGCTAAAGTTTGACCAAATCTTTGATCTTGATGAGTTGCCCACCACGTTCGATGCTGCGATAGGCTGCGATGCCGATCAGGCTGGCCAATGCACCTGCACGGAAATCCGCGCGTAACCCCAGCGGATCAGGTTTTCCAGCACCACGAAAGATCAAATCGTGCAGCGATCCGTCTGCGCCGCCGTGCCCGCCGGAGCGTTGTTCTTCGACAATATTCACGATTTCGGATTTGCCAAAGCTGCGCGTCAATCGCAATTCATCGCTCTTGAATCCGCCGCCGCTGTAGTCCTGATAATCTAGCCGTCCTTTGGTTCCGTTGAAGGAAATGGATTGACCTTCGTAGGGCAGATACGTGTTGGCCGAGTAATTCAACGTCACGCCATTTTCATATCGCACAACGACCGACATGGTGTCGTAAATGTTGGTGTCTTCAGCCCACACGCAGCCGTCGCGCAGGTAGCCGTCTTCCGATTCGCATTCGGTGTAAAGCTTCACGTAGCGCGAGTTCTTCGTCACGTCCCAATAAAATTGACAGTTTTGTTTATGCGGACAGGTGCGGCAGTTCGTGCCACGAAAGCTGTTGTTGCGTCCATAAAATTTCAGATCACCGCGCGCCATCACTTCAATCGGCGTTGAATTCAACCACCAGTTTGCTTGGTCAAAGTGATGCGACGCTTTGTGACAGAGCAGCGTGCCGGAATTCTCTTTCTTGCGATGCCAGCGGCGGAAGTAATCTGCGCCGTGACTGGTGTCGAGGTATTCGTGAAAGTCTACGGAAATCACATCGCCGATGGCTTTTTGCATCATCAGCTCTTTGACCTTTTTGTCTTTCAATCCGTGGCGCGCGTTGAAGGTGACAGTCAGGTTTTTGCCGGTCTTTTTCTGCGCATCCAAAATCGCCTGACATTGTTGCTCATCGGTGCAGAGCGGCTTTTCGCTCATCACGTCGCAGCCCAATTCCATTGCGCGAATGATGTAGCGCGCGTGCGTGCCGTCGGGCGTCGTTACGATCACGCGGTCAGGACGCGTCTCTTTAATCATTCGATCAAAGTCGGTGAAGGTTGGCGCGTTGACGCCGATCAATTCCCGCGCGGCGGCCACGCGTTTGCGGTTGTGGTCGCACAGGCCAACAATTTCGACTACATCGCTATAGCCTTTGACCACTTCCTGCCCCCAGGTGAACGAACCGCGCGAACCGGTGCCGATGATGGCGACCTTCAATTTCTTCGTGTTTTGTGCAGCAGTTGCGCAACCAGCCAGTACGCTGGTTGCGGCCAGTGACACGCCGCCCGCAACAAATTCGCGTCGGGTGATAGCGTCTTTTTCGTTTGTCATCTTTTCTCCTTGAAAATGTACAGCAAACTTCCAGTTTGCTGCGGTGTTCACCAACCATCTACGCCGGAAGTCAGCAGCAAACTGGAAGTTTGCTGTACATTTGTCTTGCCTTAGCGTCCCAAACCCAAAATCCGAATCATTGTCTCGGCAAAGACCTTGCGTCGCACCGGTTCGGGCACTGCGCATGCGTCTAGCAACCGATTGTATTGCGCGATGAGTTTTTCCAGTTCCAGCGGGTCTTCGTCTGTGCCGAACACCAGCTTTTCAAAGGCGTGCGGCGTCCCGGCGGGCATGTGTTCCTGTCCGCTCGTTTGCCCCCACCACAGATACTTTTTGAAGACGGCGAGTTCATCCTTCTTTTTGATTAGCGAACTCCCTGTCAGGTCAAAGTACAGATTGGGATTCCAGCGCGCTGCCTCTGCCGCTTCGTCGTACCACGGGTTGCCGAAATGCGAGCCGATCAGCGTCAGTTCAGGAAACGCCCGCGCCAGCGTGTCCAGATACATTGGCCGCATCCGCGCCATCGAACCTTTCTGGCGTGGGATTTTATCATTGGGGCGAGAGCTGATGCCGGTGTGCAGCAAGGCGACTAACCGATACCGTTCCGCGCGCGCAAAGGCCGGAAAATAGCTGGGATCGTCATAATTTTTTAGCGGACTGTGAATCTTCAATCCTTTGAATCCGGCTGTCTGCGCGCGATCAATTTGCTCGATCACATCGCTGTCATCCAGATCAATCCAGTAGAAAGGAATGATGACATCGGGATGCTTTTTCGCGGCTGCTTTCAAGGCGTCAAACTGTTGCCGCTCGGCTGAAACACAGGCGACCGCATTGTTCTTGCGATAGATGCGGACTAAATCTTCGACGAAGTTCGCTCGGTCATCCCAATGAATATGTGCGTCCACATAACGTGGCTGGGCGAATGTTGCTGCACTACAGCACAGGAGCAAACTCAACAGCAGTCGAAAGGCAAATTTCTCTTGCCTCATAGTTTTTTCTCTTTCATGAGTTCGCCGCAGCGCGGCGACTGAATTTAGCCGTGGATTTCAATCCACGGTGAGCGAAATAAATCTCTCGTGTCGCGTTAGCGACGCCTGAATTCAATCGTCGCTAACGCGACGTGGAAACCTGAAAACATCTTCCGTGGATTGAAATCCACGGCTAAATTCAAACTGCCGCTATGCGGCAAAGAGACTGAATTGTTATGGGCATTAGCTTCTTTCAAAATGCTCTGCCTTGCCAGCCGCACGATAAATCGCCGCCGTTCGCTCAAACGCGACATCTGTTGCGCCAATGAGGGTGAGTTTGCGCGGAGCCAGACAGCCCATCGCTTCGGGAATATCCAACACGCGCAGCACATTCAGCAATGGCGGCCCGTATTTTTCTTCCGGCGTTCGTGCCAATCCGGGAAGATGCGAGGCGGGCGGGTCAACTGCGACGACTGCTTCGATGGCAGGTTGATACAGCGCCGCGTATGCTGCAATGATTCCGGCGCGTCCGCGTCCGGCTGCACGCCAATGAACATTCGGTTCCGCACGGCGACCGACGATGGTCATCACGTCCCACACGCGCCCACTATCAACGGTTGCGCCGATCAAGGCCATTGCACGCTCAATCGGATTCGGGAATTTCCCCTGCGTCCATGTTTCTGGCCCAACACCACGTGGGCTGAGCAGCAAAACAGAATCTTCGCCCACCACTGGCCGCGCCCATTCCGGCAGCTTTCTGGAATCTTCATCCGCATTGAGCACGATCAGCCATCGCGTGTTGCCTTTGCCGGGCAACCAGCGCAAAAGCACTTCGATGCCATCTTCCGTGATTTCTTTTTCTATTCTTGGCTCGCTTCCCAGTGCGGGTGAATAGCTCGCCATTGCGCTGGCAGGCCACGCCGCAAATGCTGCCTGTCGCAATCGTCCGAGCAAATCGTTCCGCCACGCATCAAACTTGCCTGCCGCTGGCAACGTCGGTTTCGCCAGCGCGACGAATTGCTCATCAATCTTCGTGTTGATGGAATCTTTTGGGAAATCCGTGTCCTCAGGAAACACACGGAGCAGCTTGCGCTCAATGATCGGGCTGCCGTCAGCATTTTGATAGGCATCCGCATCCGTCACACGTCGCGCATCGGTTTTGAAATGACGATTGAAGAATTCGTACACCGCCCGGCGAATGTCCGTGCGATAGCCGTGTCCGCCAACACTGATGACGGAATCCACCAAATCGCTTGCGCCAAACAGTGCGTAGAGCCGTTCCAACCGTGCGGCGATGCGTTCATTGCTGGGCATGGGGAAATAGCCGTCCTGATTCGAGTTGACGAACAGCATCGGGCGCGGGCAGGTGAGCGCCGCGACGTTCGTATAATTCCAGCGCGCGCGGTTGTAGAAAAAGAAGCAATCGCAGTGGCGGCTGATGCCGTCTTCGCCTGCATAGAATGTGACATCGCCCAGACCGCTGACCGGCGCAGACACTTTCACGCGATCATCAACCGCAGCGAGCCAGAACGTTCCGATCCCTCCGCCTGAAATTCCGGTTGCGCCGATGCGCGTCATGTCTACTTCCGGGCGAGTCGCCAGATAATCCAGCGCGCGCATCGCATTCCACGTCTCGACGCCTGCGGGGCTATAGCCCGTCGAATGCCACCACCAACGATTTCCGCTCAGCAACCCGCGATGCAATCCGGCGATTTCGCTCAACTCAATTGTGTCCATCACCAGTGCGACATAACCGTGCGTAGCGAACCAGCTTCCGTGTTGCTGGCATTCGTTCGCCGCCTTGTTGCCATCGCGCCGATGCTGATTGGCGTGACCGACCTGATAAAGAATCGTCGGGTAGCGTTCATTCGTGCGCGTCGGGCGATAAAGATTCGCAGTGACGTACAATCCGGGCAAGCTTTGAAAATGCAGTTTCTCAATCACGTAGCCGGGCCGTTCCAGCGTTCCGGTGATCGTCGCTTTCAGCGGCGTGCGCTCTGGCATTGGATTCAGTCCTAGCATATCCAGCAGTTCCGCACGCAATGCGGGCCGATGTTTTTCAAAGTCTGCCGCCGAAGTAATTCCTGGCAAAAACTCGCGCTCCATCTCAGCCGCGCGCGCCGCAAGATAACGGCGAATGCTGTAATCTCCGTCTGTATCCTGCGCAGCCAGCAAATGTGTCATGGGACAGCAAGCCGCAGCCGCCAGCGCCGCGCCTTGTCGAATCATTTCTCGTCTTGTTATTGGCATAGATTTTAGAGATGTGGCGGAAGCCCGACTGTGAAGGAGGGCGCGCAAATGCGTAACGCCCTCCTTCACAGTCGGGCTTCTGCCGTTGTCAATCCTTGCTCTTGAGCATTCCCAACAATCCCGCATCCATCCACGCCAGCGCCTGTTGTGACCAAAGCAACGTTCGATCCAGTTCAAGCGATTGGCGAAACTCAGCGCGCGCCTGTTCCGACTGGCCGCGAAAGGCGGCGTAGATGCCTGCCAGATAGTGTGCCTGCGCGCTCAATCGCCCGCTGTTTTTATTGCGTTCGTTGACGGTCAGGAAATTCGTGAACCATTCTTCCGCGCGAGCCGTCGCGCCGGATTTGTGCAGTGCGATGGCGCGGAACAATCCTTCATCATTGAATCCCTCGTGCGATGTTGCGGCGGCGGCTTTCCACGTTTGCGCGGCTTCGTCGCCTTGCTGCAAGAGCGCCTCGAACACCAACAACCGGGCGCTGCGCAACGTCGCAAAATCATCTACACCAAGGCTGGCAGGTGGTGTTTGCGCGGCGCGGGCAAGCCTGATCGCCTCGTCTTTGCTTTTGCCCACACTCGCCAGCAAATTTGCCGCCTGCCACAAATGCAGCAGCGAATACGATTGATGCTGCGGCTCAAACGTGTGCTGTGCCAGCAGCGCGAGCGTCCGTTGTACATGGCCGGATTGCGCTTCTATCAGTGCCATCGTTTCAATCAGGCGATCATTCTGCGGTTTGGTTTTGAGTGCGCGTTCGATGATTTGCCGCGCTGCATTCGTGTTTCCGGCTTTGGCTTGAAGCTGAGCCACAAGGATTGTGTGCGACAGCAACTCCGGGCGTTGTTCGGCGGCACGCGTCAGCAGTGGCAAAGCTTCTTTAGCCTGCCCGATTTCAAGCAATGCCAGACCCAGATCGCGCAAGGCTGAAAAATGTTGCGGATTTGCCGCAATCGCTGCATGCCACAGTGGAATCGCTTCGCTTTGGCGTGCGCGGCTGTACAGCAGTTCGCCCAATAAACAAGCAGCGTTCGCATCGCTTGGTGCAAGCGCAAGAACGCGATGCAGCACGCGCATTGTCTCGCGGCGAAAGGGAAAGATTTCCAGTTCCAGTGCTTGCTTGCGCGCTGTCTCAATGCTTTGTCGCGCCGCCGCTGAATCATTCACGCGGTCAGCAAGGTAAGCGCGATAGTAATGCAGCAGCAAGCTCGACTTGGGGGACGAAATCGCCAGCCCTTGTTCGATGACGCGACGCGCTTCCGAGAACGCCGACAAACGCATGTATTCGCACGCCAATTCCAGATAGCCTTGTTCGTGATGCGCGCAGGCGGCGTCTAGTTGTGGAGTGCGGAGCGCGGAATGCGGAGCGCGAAAGAGTTCTTTTTCAGCGTGCGCGAAAGCGTTGGTGGGATCGAGTTTCAGCAGGGCGTCGCATTGTTGTTGCGCCTCCGTCATGCGACCCAATTTGCGCAATGTGAACGCATAGGCCTGACGCGCGGACAATTGCGTTGGCACGGTGGCGACGGCTTGTGACAACCGCGCTTCCGCCTCTTTGAAATCGCCTGCTTGCAGCGCGAGCAGTCCAAGTCCGTATTCGCGCTGATCGAACTTTGCCGATGACGGCAATAGCCGGAAGTAATGGCGGCGCGCTTCTGTAATCTTACTGGTTTCACCATACGCCGTTGCCAGAAAGTGATGCGCTTCGCCGTTGGTCGGGTCACGTTCCAGCACCGCTTGAAAATGCTGGATTGCATCGTCGTGCTGTGCGCGTTCGAGTGCGATCAATCCCAGACGTAAATGCGGCGCGGTGAAATGACTGTCTTTGGTAAGCGCGGCGCGATAGGCTTGGCCCGCTGCTTCCTGTTCGCCGAATTTTTCGTGCGCCAGTCCTTTTTGAAAAGCCTCTTCTGCCGTCAGCGTTTCCATTGCCGCAAATTTGCGCGGAATCGAATCCGTTGCAAGAATAACATCGGGATGCGTGTTGTCAGGATGCTGAACATATTGTGCCAGCAATTCGCCCGTCGCCGCATGAACTTCGAGTTTCAGCGGTTGTCTCGTAACTTCCGGTTTCAGTGCGATATTCGTGCGATAGACGGTTGCAGGTGAAAGGCTTTGCTGCGTGCTCCAAATCGTCGTTTCGCCTGCGGTCAATTTCAAAGTCGCATTGGGAAACCTGCCCGTTGCCGTCACCGCCAGCTTTGCCTGTTGTGGCTGAACATCAAAACTGATCATTGCATCGCGCGTGGCGGTTGTCATTCCGCCCAGATTGCCCACGCCAAACCAGTATTCTGTCCAGCCGTCGCTCTTGCCCGGCTCAATGAATTCGTAATTGCCATCCCAGACAAAACGCCCGCTCTGCACCTCAACATAGGGGCCGTCGTTGTCCGTGTAATGCTTCATCTGGCGCATGGCCGCCTCGCCCGTCCCCCACGTCCACGTCTTCACGCCGCGCGCCAAACGGCGATCTGTCCAGCAAATCGTGCCGTAATCTGACTTGTAATCGTACGCTCCGATAAAATTGTCGTAGATATCAAGACCGAAGACGCCGAGCATGTTTTGATTGTTTTTGTACCAGCTTAAATCCGTTCCGCGCACCGAAGGCCACGTGCTCAGTTCGGCGCTGTCGTGGCCGATGGTGCGCGTCATGGGATAGACAAAACGCGTGCCTTCGGTCGCCGAAATCCCTGCGTTCGTCCACAGCAAATACCGATTCGGAAGCAGATTGTTATTGCGCAATCGCAGCGTTAATTCGATGAACGAGCGCCCCGGATGCAATGTGACTTCCATCGTGATTTTATTGCGGAAGAAATGGTCTATATGCGAAAGGATGACGCTTGCGCTGCCGTCGTTATTGCGTCGCATCGCCCACGCCCACGGCTCGCCCGGCCACGTCAGCATGTGCGCGTCATACGGGCCGTAGACTTCCAGATTGCCCGCAGGCCATCCGCCGCGTTGGTTATAAAGCGTGGGCTTGATGACGCTGGTGTAATGGAAAATTTCACGGTTGGCAATTTTGTCGCGCGCCGACCAGATACGCCCGCCGAGTTCCGGCAACATCACGACGCGCAGGTATTCGTTTTCGAGCATTAGTGCTTCATAGCGAACAGGCACGGGTTTGCGACTCATTGTCTCGCGGTCGAGTCGGGCGTACGGATAGAGCGCCGCGCTGTCTGCCGATTTGAAAAGCGGGGCGACGGTTTCCGATTGGTTGATGGTGTAGGTCGGGATTTCCAGCGTGCTGCGTGTGAATTTTATCTGAGTTGGATTTTGTGCGAATGCTATTGAACTAGCTACGCAGCAAAGAGCAATCAATAACGCAACAAATCTGGCGCGCGTGCCATTGCTTTCAGTCCGCAGAGCGGACGCCAGCATAAAGCCCAGGGTGAAGTGCGAGCGCGCGGAACCCTGGGAACAACAAAGCAACACCCCATCAGCCCGCGAAGTGGGCGATAGACAATCCGCCTCTTCAATCTCCCTTGCGCACGCAACGGCTGTCGCCCACTTCGCGGGCTTGCTGATCTCACCTTCGCTACCCCAGGGGTCCGCGCGCTCGCACTTCACCCTGGGCTTTATGCTGTCACCTGCTTCGCAGGTTGAAATCAGCTTATTGAATGATAATCCCCACATTCGCTGTTTCTCCGCTGATGGTGTCGGTCACAGATACGCGCCATGTTCCCGTCGCATCATTGCGCGCCGTTCGGAAACTGAGGCTGCCTGTGCCGTTCTTGATTTCCTGATTGCCGCCGTAATAGTGCATCTCGCGTCCGGTTGGAGATGTCACTTTGACGACCGCGACGGAGTTGAGTTGCGGTGCAGATGGCAGACGAAACTGGATTGTCACGGCTTCGCCCAATCGTGCGGTTTGTACTGCCTGTAACGTCATTCCGTTGAGGCGCGTTTCGATCAATGCCAACAGACGCGGAACGGCAGGTTCGACGTCAATTTCAAACGATGATCCTGTGCCGAGGTAGCGTCGTTGCCGCACGTCATATAGCACGCCTTGCTTATCGAACGTGATGCGCAATCGTTGCGGCGCGGGCTTGTCTTTGTCGGGCACAAGGCCGAGCAATTTGGTGGAGCCGAAATTGAAGAGATAGCTTTCGCAATCGGCGACGCGTTCGCCTGCTAGTGAGGTTAGCTTGACGGTTGGATTGAGCGCAGCGGCGGTCATCACCTGCTTCATCTTGTCCAGCGTCGGCCCGTGTTTTCGCTCCAATTTGTCTTCGGCATAACGATGCAGGAAGTAGTTGAGCAAGTAGGCGCGACCTTGCCCGAAGCGGTTTTCGATGAGCAACGATTGCCCCGCTTCGGTGTGCATGGCTTTTGCGCCTGCGAGTTTCAATTCCGGCTCACCCTTCATTGCCACGACGGCTTCGCGGTTGGATTTCGATGGTGCGATGCCGAACACATCGGCGAGCGCACGCGGTTCACGAAACGCGCAATGCTCATCCATCACGCCGGGCAGGGCATCGGCAATGACTGTCCCGCCTTGCCGCACGAATTCGCGGATTGCCGCCACTTCTTCGTCACTCAGCGCAACACTCATCGGCAGGATAAACGTGCGATAGCCTTGCGCAATCAGGTTGCCTTTTTCGACATCGCTGTAGGCAATGAAATCGAATTGCAATCCAGCATCGCGCAACATCTTCACCCAGCCGTCGCGGTTGGCGTTGAAGCGGCGATGCGTAACACTGGTCGGATCGTAGACGACTTCCGGCTCAATCTTGCCGTCCACAATCCACGATCCGTGAATGCTGGGATAGGAATAGTGAATGGCAATGCGGTTGTTGTCGGGCGCGCCGGACGCAATCAGTTTGCCGATGCCCGCGCCGCGCAGTTCGTCAAAGCCTGCGGCGATGTCTTTGCCGCTCTGGCACAGCGTCAAATCCGGGCTGATCGTCGAATACTGCCAGAAAACATACGCCCCGCCATTCGCGCCTTTGAATAGGTTGCGGTAAAAATCGTAGAGGACGTTTTTGCCCAGCATCCCATAGCCTGCGCCGCCGGAAATCTTCACGTCCGGGTTGAAATTGCGATGGAAGTCGAATTGATTGCCGCCCTCGTAAGAGTTCAAATGTTTCGTGAATTGATTGAGGCGGCTGTAATCGCTGCCATTGTGCGGGGCCGATTCCTGCGTGCCGGAATTGAGCAGGATGCCTTCGGGGTCGAGCTTGCGCAGTTCGCCTAACACAAACTCGAATGTGTCGGCGTAGCTCTTCTCCATAAACGTGCGATGATCGGCCCACGAAGCGTAATTGCCGCGCTTCTGCGCTTCATACGTGTCGTCGGGCGTGACCTCATCCCAATTCGTGAAGCCCGTGCTCCATTGCCGATTCAGGGCGTCGAGCGATTTATATTCCGTCTTCAACCAATCGCGCATTGCTCGCATCGTGTGCGGCGAAAAGCACAAATCCAAGTCGTCCACATAACAGGTCAGCGAAGGCTCTTCGAGCACGTAATACGACATCGGCGAGAAGCCGACCCAGGGTTCGGCCAGTTGTTTTAGCTCTTTGCGAATCAGTTCGCGGTAAGCCGGATCGTGCAGGCAGTATTCGCGCACAAGCAATTTTTTGTCGTGCGTTTCGGCGTACTGCTTCTTCATTTTCACGTAGTAATCACGTTTCGCGCCGTCGGGCGATTCCTGCCCGCTGATGCGTGTTTGCGCCTGAATGTTGAAGTTCGCGTGTTTGCTGTGACTGAGCGTATAGGACGAAAGCGTTGTGATGTTCAGCCGCCGCAATTGTTCATCAATCGCAGGCCAAGTGCCGGGGATCGGCTCTCTGCCAAAGAGATACATCACAATGTCGTAATCGTCCCAGCGGCGCGGTTGCAGAACAAAAACTTCTGAAATTCTACGATCCGCGCGAACGCCGTTGACGGTCACTTCGCAATCCACTTTGGCAAGGTGCGTTAACGCGCCTGTTGAGTTGAGACTGATCTGCTGCTCAGCTCCAGCCTGCCCTTTGACTGGGTAGCGGCGTTCATCCAGCAAGCGGTCGTAATTGTCGTACAGCCGCGCTGTGATTGTGGCGTCTGTTGCCTGATTCGATTGCAGTTTCAGTCGGGCGTTGATTTGCCCGCCCAGTTTGACGCGATCACTTTCGAGTGCGAGATCGCTGATCGTGGCTGCGGCGGGAACTTCAAACGTTTGCATCGCCCAATCAATGCCGCGCCCCTTTTCGATCAAATAGGCTTCGGCGAAATGGCGACCACCCGTCAGAGATTTGGGAAAGTTCAGCGTGGCGGTTTGTTGCTTGATTGATATTTTCTCCATTGCCTCGAACTCATCGAAGCTGGAACGAATTGTCACCGCAACCTCGGCTCCTTCGGGCGCATTCTCCAGCGTGACATTCAGGCTTTTCGGCGATAGTTGCAGCTTGCGAATAGTGCCTTGTGGTTCGCGTTTCGCGGCCCAGACCACGGCGCGCGAAACCAGCGACCAGAGATATTCGTGATACGAATAATGTAGTCCCGTCTCAAACATCTCTTCGACTTCAGGAATCATTCCGCGCTCGCTGTAACCGAAGGCGACGACGCGCCCTTTGCCGATAGTTTTCACGGCGAGCACAGGTTTTCCGTTTGACGTTTCCAGCAACACTTCGCCTGTGGCTTCAGACGACGGCACGCTCAAATGTCCCCACGGAAACGCATCCAATGGAACGCCGCGCGTGATGTAATGATCGCCCTTGGTGCGCCACTGCGTTTGATCCAATCCTGTCCGGTCGGTGCCCTTGCCGCGTTTGATGTCTCCGGTTTTGGTAAGCGGTGAAAGTTGCCACAGATCACTTTCCTGACTGTTCGGATAAAACAGCACGAGTCCCGCGCCGGCTTCCACGCGTCGGCGGATTTCTTTGCGAACTTCTTCGGGGTAACTCTCCCATGCGTGCAGCCCCGGCCACAGGATCACGTCGTAATCCGGGCCATTGAGCAAATCGTCAGCGATGTAGGTGCGCGCCAGACTGAAAGCGCCTTCCCAGAATTCACCGCCGAAGCTGCGATGTTCGTAAAAATCGCCAAAGCCCCATTTGTTCGTACCTTCGTCCCGACCTATCGAAGTCGCTTTGAAATCCAGATCAAGGCGCTGCGCCAGTTCGATGATGCCGCGCCCATCGGCGACATCGGAGAGGGCAAACGCTTTGATCCGTCCATTGGCAAAAGGCTTGGCCCACGCGACGTGCGGCGTGGCGATGTTCATGGTGTAATCCACGTCCCAGCGACCGCGCTCTTCCAGCACGGGATGAAACCGATCCAGCGCAAAGTAGTCGAAATAAAACGTCCCGCCGCGCGTCACTTCCAGCGTGAGAGAACGCATCTTCTGCAAATCAACGCCACGTACGCGCGCCAGCCGCAATTGCAAATGATTGACTCCGGTGCGAAGCGCAAATGTGTGGACAAATCGCCCGCCATCCACATCGCGCAAATTCACTTTCAATTCGGCTGGTTGCATCGCCCACGCAAACAGCAGCAGCGATTCTTTTCTGCGCCAATCGGGCGGGATTTTGCTGAGTTCAAGTGTGCCGCCTTTCGCGGGGAACGCCGCTTCAAGCGAAGAGACGTTATAGGCGGGAAAGCGTTTTGACGCCGCGAGGCGCACCGCGTCTGAAGCCTTGAGCGAAGTAATCTCTTCCTGCTTCTCAAAGGTGGCAAAAACTTCTTGTGCATAGGCGTGCTGAATGGTGAACAGAAGGAAAGCGAAGGCGAACGCCACAAACTTGAGACCGCGAGGCATAAGGTTTTCCTCAGAAATGTACGACAGGCGGCCCGCCTGTCAGGGGATTAATGAACTCAGCGACAGGCAAGCCGCCTATCGCACATTTTTACTATTTCAGCATATGGACAGGCGGGCCGCCTGTCGTACATCATTTGAGATAGCGCACGAACCAGTCTCCGACCTGAGCGAACATCTCGTTGGTGTAGGTGTGATTTCCCGCTGTGACGTGAACGGCGAACCGATCTGCTACCTTCTGATTGGCATACACCGCTTTGTTTTTTTGCTCAAGCTTTCGCAATCCATCAATCGGCATTCCCTGATCCTGATCGCGTCCGACAATCAGCACTGCACGCGGAGCCAGCGCGGCAAACACATCGGGCTGGTCGCCGGGAAAGAGTTTCAGGAATCCCGCCGGGTAAAAATATTGCGAGTGATAATTCGCGTTCGGTCTTGAGCGCAGCAGATCGTCATACATCCCCGCGCCACCACAAACCGGGACGATGACGCTCAGGCGAGGCTCGACGGCTGCGGTGTACCAGGTGATTGCGCCGCCGAGTGAAAAGCCCGTGATGCCGAGTTTCGCGCCGTCTACATCCTTGCGCGTTTGCAAATAGTCCACGGTGCGAATGGTTTCATGCACAAGCAAGCCCATGAAGCTGCGCCCGGCGAGTTGTTCGCGCAAGGCTTCAAGGTAGATGTCCTGGTTGCGCGCTTCAGACCCGCGATAATCCAGCGAGATGGTCAGAAAGCCTTGTTTGGCCAAAGCTCGTGCCCAGCCGAGGCGGGGAAACTCTGTCAGGCGCAATCGCGCATCAGTCAGATGTTGGCGCGTTCCGCTGGTGCCGGGCAGGCAAATGATCGCGGGCAACTTTTGCGTCGCGTTGCGCGGTTTCACAATCATCGCCGGAACCCAGTTGTCGCTGTCCGCCTGAAAACGCAGGTCTTCGATGATGACATCGTCCTCTTCACTCGTTTTTAGGATTTCAGCTTTGGGCAGGGTTTTCTGCGGCGTGAGTCCAAGCAATCGTTCCATTCGGACGCGCACGGAGGGCGATTTTTGCGCTGTTGTTTTGACAGGGCAAAGCAACAGCAACAGCAACGTGCCTGCGAGAACGTTTTTGTTTTTCATTTACTCGCTCCTCAGAAAATGTACAGCAAACTTCCAGTTTGCTGCGGCTTTCGTAGCAGATCGCTGTAGCAGATCGCTTTTGAACTTCTCAGCAAACTGGAAGTTTGCTGTACATTCACAGTGGCTTGGTTTCTGGGTTTAAGCTGGCAATCTCGTGTTTGAATCCACGCGTCAGCCACAGCAAATAGACAACGCCGATCACCATCCACAACAGGCCCAACCCCAGCGCCAGCCATGAAAGGTGCAGCCAGATGTACAAACAAACTGCAAAGCCCAGCGCCGGAAGAATTAAATCCGCCATCCGCCGCTCCTGCTTGCTCAGCCAGTAATGCTGGATCACGCACAAGTTCACGGCCATAAATCCGATGAACGCGCCGAAGTTCACCAGTTCTGCGGCCTCGGTGTATTGCAGGATTAGCGCGCCCATCAAATGCAATGTGCCCATCAGCAACACGCTGTAAATCGGCGTTCCCAAACGAGGATGCACATACGCGAAAATGCGATGCGGCAACAATCGGTCGCGCCCCATCCCGTACAACAAACGTGACGCGCTGGCTTGCCCTGTGATAGCACTGGCGAACCCTGCGACGACCAATACAAACGAGAGAACGTAGAAAAGAGGATCGCCGCCAATCAATTTGCCGACATCCATGAATGCCGTTTCGACCGGCGCGAATTTCGTATAATCAGGCCAGACCATTTGCGCCAGGTAGCTTTGAAACACGAAGAGCGCCCCGGCTACGAAACAGACCAGCAGCGTTGCGCGGCCAATGTCACGGCGCGGATTCTTCGCATCTTCCGCGAGTGTCGTCACACCGTCGAAGCCAATGAAAGACAAAACAGCAATGGAAGTCGCGCCAATCACGGCGGGAAAGGAAAACGTCTGCGGATTGAAAAAAGGCGTGGAGGAAAGCAAGCGACCTTCCCCCACGCCACCCCACAAGGCTCTCAACGCCAACAGAATGAACCAAACCAGCGAAGCGATCATAATCGCATTCATCACATAATTCGCCCGCGATGCCATCACTATTCCGCGCAGATTGATAATGGTGATAACGGCTGCTGTAATGACGACCCACACGGCATACGGAACTTCCGGCCAGACCTTGTTTGCCGTCAATCCGACAAAGATCACGCTCAGCATCGGGATTAAAATGTAATCAATCGTCATTGCCCAACCCGCCAGAAATCCCGCTCCCGGATGCAACGCCTTCGAGGCGTAAACGTAGGTTGAACCAGCGGCAGGAAACGCCGCAGCCATCCGTCCGTAGCTGATCGCTGTAAAGCTCATCGCAATCATCGCAATCAAATACACCAGCGGCAGATGGCCTTGCGATTTGACCGAGGCGATGCCGAACATCGAATACGGCGCGGTCGGCCCCACAAAAGCAAGACCGAAGATCACTAGGTCACGGAGCGATAGCACACGCTTGAAATCACCAATGCTCTTTGCCGCGGGGTCAGCCTTCATTTGATTTTCCATTTTCTCATTTGTCATTTGTTATTTGTCATTTGTTTTCGCTGTTGGGGCAATGACAAATGACAAATGGAAACTGACAAATGGAAAATTGCATCGTTCCTATGATTCCACGCCGCACCAGTCACAAATAAAGCGTGCCAGCGTTTCCATCGTCGTCTGTGCGGAATCAAGATCAACCCATTCGTCGGGGTTATGCGTGTTGCCGCCGCGCGGGCCAAACAGCAAGGCAGGCGTGTGGAAATGTTGATGAAACACGAACATATCGCACGGCCCGCCGATGCCACGCACCAAGGGTTGCTCGCCTGTGACCTGTGCGAAAACGTCGGACAGTTGCGCAATGACTTCGTTGCCTTCATCGCTGACCGAGGCAGGCAGAAAATCTATCGGAAATGTGATTTCGGGGATGACCGTGAACAGGTCGGCGCGAGCGGTGATTGTCTCCTCGAACCAGGCAAAGAATTCACGCTCGACGGCCTTTTTGTCTTCGCCCGGCATCGTCTGCCAATACACTTCCACGCGACAGGTCGTCGGCAGGGTGATTGGTTCTTTCATGCCCCAGCCGCCGCTATGAATCTTGGTCACCCAGACGGGCGTAGGATCAGCACCATTGGCATACAGTGGATGGGCTGGCGCGTTCGCTTTTCGTTGAGCAGCGAAATCTTTGATCCGTCCCAGCAGGTAATGCAATTGATCGTTGACGTTGGGCAGCGGGTCGCCTTCGTGCAAAATCCCACCGCTGTCGGCGTATAGTGTAATGTGTGCGGTGCGTCCTCCGGTTTGCGCCGGGCAGAGCATCAGTTGGCTCGGTTCGGTGATAATCGCCGCGTCGGCATTGTGACCGCGCAAGCGTCCTGCCAACGTGCCGTTCACACCTCCGAACTCTTCATCCACGATAGTCTCGATTAGCACGTCGCCGCGTAAACGAACACCTGCTTCGCGCAGAGCTTCCACCGCCACGAGCATCGCTGCAATTCCGCCCTTCATATCGTTTGAGCCAAGCCCATACAGGCGATTGCCTTCGATGGTTGCTCCAAACGGATCGTAGTTCCATTTCGCCGAGCCACGCGGCACGGTGTCAATGTGGCCGGAAAGTAGCAGGGATCGCCCCCCGCCTGTTCCGGGCCAGACAGCGGCGACATTCGGGCGATCAGTGTAATCCCGCGAGTGACGAAACGCCGGATGATCGGTCAGACCGGGGACACTATGGATGTCATACATCTCCGCCTTCAGCCCTAGACCGACCAATCGTTCGTGGACATATTGCTGACAACCCAATTCAGCTCCAGTGGGCGGCGTGTTTTCTGAAGGAATTTGCACCAGTTCTTTAATTGTCTGAACCAGTCGAGGTGCCAGCGTACTGACGGTTTGGGCCACCCGCTCTACGATTTGTGAGGCTTCCTGCGAACTCATATTTTTATCTTTCTGGATGAAATTACGTTAGTTGATGTCAGACCGGAAGCAATTATAGAAAGAATCGAAGAATTGTCAAATCCAATAAAATCAGAGTTACAATGCAAGGTGCGCGAAAGATTAGGCTGATGCTTGACAACTGTGCGTGGATAGGTTACTGTCTGCGCGACATCAACTAACCAATTAAGAATTCTTTGCTGAGAGACTCTTCTTTAAAAGAGCAAAATAGAGATGAAAAAGATCAATCTTCACAAGGCTGGTCGTGCCACGCATCAGTCGTTGCGCGATATGAATGAGATTTTAGTGCTGAATCTAGTGCGCGAGCGCCAGCCGATTTCGCGTATTGACATTGCCGAAAGCACCCAGTTGGAAGGTTCGACGGTTTCAAAGATTATTGCGCGGTTGCTGGAAAACGAGTTCGTTTACGAAAACGGCGTCGGGTCGGCATCGCCGCAGGGCGGACGCAAAAAGCGCTTTCTGCATTTGAATCCAGAAAAGGCGTATGCCATCGGCGTTGATCTGGGGCCGCAGCACAACCTGATTGCGGTCAGCGATTTTTCGGGGCGCATCCTGCGTCAGACTTCGGTGGCAAACAATCCTGATCCGCAACAGGCGCTGGAGGCGGTGGCGCGGGGGATCAAGAAGCTCTTGCAATCCGATCTGCCGCAGGGACGCGTCGTCGGGATTGGCGTCAGTTTGGTCGGATTGGTGGATGCGAAGGAAGGGCGTGTGTTAGCAGGCGAAAATCTGGGCTGGGGCGATGAGGTGCCGGTTGGTTCGATCTTGCGCAATGCGCTCAATCTTGATTTACCGATTTACTTTGATAACGGCGCGCGCTTGGCTGCACTGGCGGAGATTTGGTTTGGTAAACACACGTCGCGGCAATCACAGGATTTAGTTTTTTTGGAAGTCAGCGAAGGCATTGGCGCTGGCATCATTATTCAGGGACAGCTTTATCACGGTTCGTTGAATGGGGCAGGGGAATTCGGGCACATCTCGCTTGATCCTGCCGGCCCGAATTGCAGTTGCGGCGGTCGCGGTTGTCTCGAAGTTTTTGCATCGGATCAGGCGACCATCAACCGCTATAAAGAATTATGCCGGACGGAAGGCTGTCTGGCCGAAATTGAGAATGAGATTGACATCGAGGAACTAATCAAACGCAGCGCGGCCAGCAATCCGCGGGCGATTGAAGCATTGCGCCAGACGGCGACTTTTCTGGGAAGAGGATTGATTCCGATCATTTATTCGGTGAACCCGGAAATGATTGTGCTTGGCGGTTCGATCACCCAGGCCTGGGACATTGTCTATCCAGAAATTCGCCGTGTACTGGCGGCACAGATAACACGATTTTATTCGAGTCACGTCACGATCACCCCCTCAACGTTGGGGAATAAGCCGAGCCTGACCGGTGCGACCGCATTGGTGTTGGCACGCGCCTTTGCCGCGCCGAGTCTCGGCTGGTGATCGCAGTAGTAACAGCAAAACAACTCAAACCGTTTGGATCACGGCCTTATGTCCGCGACTCCAAATGCTCCACTGGAGGTTGCGATGAAAGACCTGAGCCTGAAATCCGGCGGGCAGCCAGGCGCTGTCTGCTTTTTCTTTGCTATTTTCCTGCTGTTGACGACATCCGCCTTTGCCCAAACCGGGCTTGGGACGGTCACAGGAACAGCGCGGGATGCGACCAATGCGGTGATTCGTAATGCAAACGTCACGCTGACCAGCACGGCGACAAATATTGCGCGCAAAGCGGTCACAAACGAAGAGGGCACATACTACTTTGGCTCGGTTCCGATTGGCGCATACACGCTGATGGTTGAAGCTCCAGGGTTCAAGAAATGGGAAAGCAAATTGACGGTACAGGTGGGGCAACAGGTTGCTTTAGACACCGAACTGGCTGTCGGTTCGCCAGATGAAACGGTGACGGTGACTGATGCCGCGCCGCTTGTGCAAACCGAAAGTGCCGAGGTGTCTGACATTAAAGACTATCAGCGCATTCGGCAATTGCCGCTCAACGGGCGCAACGTCAGCACGCTGTTTGACCTGACGCCCGGTATTGAAGGCGGCGGCAATGCCCGTGTCAACGGCCTGAAAGTCGGATCGCTGGAAATTACTCTGGATGGCGTTTCGCTCGTGGATCGGTTCGGCGGCGGCATTTCGCGCGTGCAACCGGGGCTGGATACCGTGCAGGAATTTCGGGTGGAAACAGTTGGGTCCGATGCACGCTATTCGCGTCCAGCCACAGTGATTCTCGCCACGCGCAGCGGGACGAATGAATTTCACGGCACGGGCTTTGAGACACATCGCAACAATGCTGCCGGGTTGCTGGCGCGACGACGGGAAAACCCCGTTGACTTCAAACCGCCCAAACTGATCCGCAATGAATTCGGCATTTCTGCTGGCGGCCCAGTCTTTCTCCCGCGCTTTGGGGAGGGGGGCAGATCGGTGTTCGATGGCCGGAATAAAACCTTCTGGTTTGCGGCGTATGAAGGGTTGCGCGAACGCTCAAGCGCTTTGCCATTAGGCGGCTATGGCGCTGTGCCGACGGCTGCAATGTGGGGCGGCGATTTGAGCAACCGCGTGGATGAAAACGGGGTCAAGACGATTATCTATGATCCGCTGACTTCCACCGGCCCGAACGGTGTGCGCCAGCCGTTCCCGAATAACATTATCCCTGCAAATCGCATCTCGCCCTTTGCCAAGGTTTTGCAATCGCTGACAGCCGCGCCGACGAACAATAACAATCCGTATCTGGCAGACAATATTCAGAAGTTCTATTCTGTCAAAAACGATACCAACAACCTCACACTCAAAGGTGACCACCATTTTTCGGAGGGCGATACGCTCTCAGTTCGATGGACGCGATCAACGCGCAAAGCTGCGACCGAAGGTGGCGTGTTTGGTAATCCGATCAACGTCGAAGCGGGCTTGGGAACTTCGCGCGCGGATAACAAAATCAACAACGTTTCAATCACCCAGACGCATACGTTTTCGCCGACGCTGGTCAACGAATTGCTTGTCGGAATGCATCGTTCGTACAAGAGTTCCGGTACATTGGCTGATTTTGAAGACTGGGGGACTAGACTGGGAACCCCGAATCCATTCGGTGCCAAGGGCTGGCCGACGCTGTATGACGATTGGTTCGGTTGGGATTCGGACAACCGCAAGGATGAGGCTTTGACGGGTGGCGTAATTGAAAACAATGTGACCTGGAACAAAGGCGCACACGCCATTCAGTTCGGCGGCAAATATCGCCGCGAGTGGAACAACATTGTCGAGTTCCAGCAATATCAAGGCTCGCACGATTTCGATGGCAGTTGGACTTCTCTTTATTCGCCGACGGACGATGCGGCGGTGCCCTTCACCGGAAGCGGATTCGCGTCGTTGCTGTTGGGGCTGCCTTCGTTTCTTTCCAATCAATACAATCGCGGTTTCTTCTATTTTCGGCAGACCGAAAAGGGGCTTTATTTTAGCGACCGATGGAAAGTATCGCCGCGCCTGACGATGACGCTTGGCTTGCGGTGGGACAATTGGACGCCGTATCGCGAGAAGTACAATCGTTTGGTGACGGCGGACACGCAATCCGTCGCCACCAAATTTGAAGTGCTGACGCCGGGCAACAATCAGATTCAAAACCTGCCGGGCATTCCGCCTGCGGTGTTGGCGTCGTGGTCGGCGCGGGGGTTGACCTACACCACAGCGGACGCCATCGGGTATCCTGAAAATTTATACAAACCAGACTATAACAATTTTGGGCCACGCGTTGGTGTTGCCTTCAAACTGACCAACAAGATGGTGCTGCGTGGCGGCTATGGCGAATATTTCTGGACGATGCCGTTGTCGCAACTCCTACAGGCAGCGCGCACCAACCCGCCCTTAAACCTGCGCTTCACGAATGACATTTACGCCAAGAACAGCACCTTCAACTATCCATTAGTCACGCGACCAACAGCCACAGATTTCATCGGTGGTGCAACTGTCAACACGCAAGGTGTCGTTCCCATTTCTGCTGCCGCGCAACAAATCATGGTGTGGGATGGACGCAATTGGAAAGATGGTCGCGCACAATCCTGGCACTTTACCCTGGAGCGCGAACTGCCATTTAATACAGCACTGCGACTGAGCTACATCGGCGAACACGGGCGCGATCTGGAACAGAAGTTCGCGCTTAACTCTCAGGAAGCCGAATACAATTACGTGTTGCGCACGAAGCTGGCACCGCCCTCGAACCGCGCGCTGCTGCGGGCGAATCCGAATTGGAACGTGGCGAATGCTGTCAACCGCACGGGCTATTCCAACACGCATTCGGGGCAGGTCGAACTGGAACGTCGCTTTTCAAAAGGACTGGCATTCCAATGGTTTTATGTCTTCAGCAGCTCATTCAATACCACCGATGCAGGCGGCTTTGAGGCTGGCAACACGAACATCAATTCCGGCGGTGGCGGCGGGCAGGTGCCGGAAAACATTCAATTGTTCGGCAACCCCAATCTGAGTTATGAGGAACGGTTGCGGCTGGTTTATTTCCGGTCAACCAATATTCCTTCGCATCGCATCCGCTACAACGCCATTGTTGATTTACCGTTTGGACGCGGCAAAAAAATCGGCGGCAATGTCCCTGGTTTCGTTAATCAGGTGATTGGTGGCTGGCAGGTGGCAGCCATTGGCGATTGGCGCAGCGGTCTCAGGATGAGTGCGGCTTCCAGCCTTTTCCAATTTGGAGATCTTCGGATTGACGCGGATCAGCGCCCTGAACTGACTTTCTCCGGGCTGAGGCAGCGGCTGTGGTTCAAAGGGGATTTCAATCCCGCACTGGCGACCAATGTGACAGGCGGCAATCTGACAGCGCTCATTCCGCTGGATCGCAGTCAGCGCATAGCGCGTCCGCTTGGGGCGAACTTCAACAACCAGCTTCCGTTGACGCTGGCGAATGGTACGGTGCGCAATGTGCCGATTACTGAACTATACAATTACAGTCCTCGCGCCAACATCATTGGGCCACGAGCCTGGAATGCAGACCTTTCGCTCTTTAAGAATTTCCGATTCCTTGAATCTGGGAACATTCGCTTCACGGCGGATTTCTTCAATGCCTTCAATCACCCGATAGATGTCGCGCCGAATGCAACGACAGGGCTACAGAATCTGGGCGTGCAGGCCAATACGCCGCGTACGATTCAACTCTCGCTGCGGGCTGAGTGGTAAGGAACGGTACTTTTCATTTTCCATTTTCCAGGGGTGATTTTTCATTTCTCATTGGTTGGCGAGTTGCTTCGGCCAATGGAACGTGAAAAATAACAACTGGAAAATGGAAAATGACAGGTGTCGGATTCTTGTAGCGCACGAACCTATGCGAGGAAACCTCATAAGCCTGAAATTGCTGCTGTGTTGCTTAGCGTTAGCCTGTCCTGGCGCACCCCTTACACAATCTTCCGAAAATCCCTTAGAACAAGGGATCAAGCTCCTTTCACAAGGCCAGTTTTCAACGGCCATCCGCCTTTTCAATCAATGCAAGCAAGCGAACGTGCAGGATGCACGCCCTTATTTTTACGCGGGGCTGGCACTAGCGGAGGCAGGACGTTTTAGTGATGCTGCATTGGAATTAGAAGAAGCCGTCCGCCGCGACCCACAGCATGCCGAATACCTGATTTTTCAGGCCAATCTCTTTGCTCGCCTGAAACAAAAAGCCCCCGCCGAAGCCGCGCTGGCAAGCCTGCAAAAACTGGGAACAGTTGAACGTCTGGACGCTTCGTGGTTGTGGATATTGAGTGACGTTTATTATCGAATGGAACGTTTCCCAGACGTGTTGCGCCTGCTTGATCTGTTGGAAAAGCGCAACCCGGATGATCCCCGCTTGGAACTGAATCGCGGTCAGGCATATGCCATTCAAAGCCAATTTGATTTGGCACAGGAATCCTTACAAAAAAGTATTGCGAAACATTCCACCAACGCGCTCGCGCATTTTGAATTAGGCAAATTGCTTCATTTGCGCAACGACCTGCCCGCCGCCAAAAAAGCTTTGCTCGAAGCCGTTCGGCTGGAATCAAAGAATCCCATTTACCTGCAAAAGCTGGGTTCGGTTTGTCTGGCCTTGAAAGAGATTGATGATGCACTCGTTCACCTTGAACGAGCTGTGGCTTTAGACCCAAATTCTTCGCAGGCGTTTTATTCGCTCAGTCAGGCGTATCAACGCAAAGGCGAGCGCGAGAAAGCTGCTCAGTTGATGAAGCAGTTCCAGGAATTGAAGCGGCGTGAAGAAGCTGTGGAAGAGACGGAACGATTGCTGGCACGCGGGGAGCGATTGCTGGATGAAGGAAAGGACGCAGAAGCCCGCGCCGCATTTGAGCAGATGATTCAACTCGCTCCTGACAATTGGACGGCACGCGCTTATCTGGCCGAAATGTTTCTGGCGCAAGGCGACTGGCAAAAAGCTGCGCCGCATCTGGAAAAGATGGAAGCGTTGGAGGCTGATTCCGTTGTTGGAAATTACCTGATGGCGCGACATTGGTTTTTGCGCAAAGACTTCGAGCGGGCGCGCATTTATGCCGAAAAGGTCAAACTATCCCGACCTGCGCATGCGGATCTGCGTAACCTGTTAGGCAAAATCTATTTTGGACTGGGACAACGCGAACAATCGTTGCGGGAGTTTGAAGAGGCTGTCCGGCTAGCGCCAGGCCGCGAAGAGTTCCGCGCCAATGTATCGAAACTTAAAAATCCATAGGGAGGGATCAGCCACGAATGAACACGAATTTTCACGAATTATTTATTTTTGCCACAGATTCCCACGGATTTTCACAGATTCACTGTCTAAAGAAAATCTGAGTCAATCTGTGTAATCTGTGGCTAACTTCATTCGTGAAAATTCGTGTTCATTTGTGGCTGACTTTCCTTTCCCTCAAGAAATTGCTCTTGGAGGTTGCATCACGCAATGAAAATCAACATTGCATTTCTGCTCGCATCGCTCTTGCTCACGCTCGCTTCCGCGTTTGCACAGCCGCCAACAGAATTGTTCCTGCGCGGTTATTCCGCAATTCCTGCTCCGCAAAAAGTCGAACTGCAAACAGGCGAGCTTGAGTTCAATGACGCGTGGGGATATGACGCGAGTAAAATTGCCAAAGACCACATTGCCACGCGCTCGTTGCTCCGCGATTTGCAGGAATTTCATCGTCTTGAGCTGCGCGCCGCGACCAATCAAAGCAAAAATGTCATTCGGCTTGTAGTCTTGAAAGGCGCGGTGAAGCTGAGTGATGACGCTGAACTTGAAAAGCAGGGCTATCGGCTGAAGATCGCGCCTGGCTTGATCGAAATCACAGGCAATAGCGATCAGGGCTTATTTTACGGTGTGCAGACGTTGTTGCATTTGCTGAAGCCCGGCCCGCGCGGGCAATTGCTGTTGCCTGTTTCGACCATCGAGGACGGCCCGAAATTGCAACTGCGCTTTTTGCACTGGGACACCAAACATCATCAGGATCGGATGGAGACCTTAAAGCGCTATCTGGATTGGGCGGCGCGTTTCAAGGTCAACATGATCGGCTTTGAACTCGAAGACAAATTTGAGTATCCGACCAATCCAATCATTGGCGCACCCGGCGCATTCACGACGGCGGAAATGCAGGAGCTGGTGAATTACGGTCTGGAACGTTTCATCCAGATCGTGCCGAATATTCAGGCTCCGGCGCATATGGCTTATGTGCTGAAACATCAGCAATTCGCACACCTGCGGGCTGATAACAGCAACTATCAATCGTGCCTGTGCGATGAAGACGTGTACAAGCTGATCTTTCAGATGTACGACGATGTCATCAAGGCGACGAAAGGCGTGGATTACCTGTTCGTTTCGACCGATGAAGTTTATTACGCCAGCATTTGTTCCAAATGTGGCAAGCCTGACAACGATGAAAATCGTAGCTTGAAATGGGTTGAGTTCGTCAAACGGGCGCGTGATTTTGCCGCGAGTCGTGGGCGACGGATTCTGGTTTGGGCGGAATATCCACTACTGCCGGAGCACGTCAAAATGATTCCGCCCGACGTGATTGACGGGGTGATCGGCGAAGAGGAATACCTGAAATCTGAAAACGAAATGGGGATGCGTCAACTAGCCTACACTTCGATGCAGGGCGCAGAGTTTCTCTTCCCGAATCATCTGCCGAATTACGCCAGCGCGGGCGGCGATTTGGGGCCATCAAGCGGGCGTTTGCAGGGCGCATTCGAGGCCATTGCAAAAGGGCGAATCTGGCGCGGCAAACCCATCGGCGTTTTCGGCGCGGCGTGGGGCGATTCAGGATTGCACAGCGAAACGTTTTGGCTTGGCTGGGCAACTGTTGCCGCGTATGGCTGGAATCCGGGCGGGCCTGCGGTCGAACAGGTGGTCGCTGATTTCATGAACATTTTCTATGGCCCGCGCGCTTCCGAGATGGTCGAAATCTATCGCGGGATGCAGACGCAGGCACAGTTTTTTGAGCGGTCGTGGGATCGCATTGTTTCGCGTGTTCGGGCGTCGGGCTACGGCAATTCCTATGGCAAAGGCATCGGCACGACGCGGCACGATCAAACGTTGCCGCCGCCTGCTTTGCCGGAGTTGCCGGGCTTAAACTTTGCACCCGTGTACGTCGGACGGTACGAAAAACTGCTTGCCGAAGCGCAGGCGAGCGCGCGGGAAAACGATCAACTCATCCACCGCCTTCATCAGAACATCCTCAAAGCTGACCGCAATCGTTACAACCTTGAGGTTTTTCTCTCCCTTGCCGAATTGACCGGGCATCACAGCCGCATGATTCTGGCGATGAAGGAAATTGAATCGAAAATGAATGCCGCGCGACAGTCCGCAGATAGAGGCGATGCGCAACAGGCAGTCGGGCAATTGCTGGCGGCGTACACCCGCGCCCGCAGCACCGTCGAAGAACGGCAAAAAATGTTCGCGGATTTGACGACAGTGTGGGAGAAGAGTAGGTTTCCAAAAGGCCGCGCGGTCAATGGAAAGAAATTTCTGCACATCCTCGACGATGTAAAGGATCACTGGGCCGACCGTCGGGCGGATTTAACGTACATGATTGCGCCAGAAGAAAGCATCGGGCTGGAACAGTGGATGAAGAAACTGGCTCCGATCATCCGGGAGTATGCGCAGAAAAACAATGTGCCTGTGCGCGCGCTGGAAGAAGCGAGGCTCGAAAATTAAATGAAATCCAGACGGAAATTTATCCAGGACCTAAGCGGCGGACTAACGGCAACGCTGGCAGCATCATCCATCACGCGTGCCGACAATCTGCCACAATCCACCAAGCCCATCCGCATTGGCATCATCGGTGCAGAAAACTCGCACACGATTACTTACGGGCAAATTTTCAACCGCGACCGCAAATTCCCCGATTGCGAAGTCGTCGGCGTGTGGGGGGAGACTGCGGAGTTCGCTAAAAATGCGGCGGAGAAGGGGCATATTCCTTTGATCGTGAAAGACCCGGCGGAGTTCAAAGGAAAGATAGACGCGCTGATCGTTGACCATCGTCACGCCAAATATCACTTGGACGCCGCGAGGCCATTTGTCGAAGCTGGCATTCCGACCTTTATTGACAAACCGTTCTGTTATCGCGTCAGCGAAGGCCGCGCATTCCTGGCAATGGCGCGCGCAAAGAAAACGCCTGTCTCTTCGTTCAGCACCGTCGCACGCGGTGAAGTCGTCAACGATCTCAAAGCGCAAGTCAAAGCGCTGACGGGAATCCAACACGTCATCAGTTGCGGGCATTGCGATGTTGACTCGCCTTATGGCGGAGTTTTCTTTTACGGCATTCATCAGGTGCAAAAACTGATGGAAATTTTCGGTGAGAATGTTGTGAAAACACGTGTTGCCCGAAAAGACGCAGACGCTTCGGCTACGCTTGTTTTCGCGTCCGGCTTACAGGCGACGCTGGTTTTGGCGAAAGGCCGTCCACCGTTTGAACTGGCAATTGTCACGGACAAAGGGCTGCAAAAACTTGAATCGAAGGTGACGGAAGATCCGTTAACCCCTTATCGTGAAGTCGTGCAATTATTCCGCGAAGGGAAAGAGCCACGTTCGCACGAAAGTCTTTTGAAAGAAGTCGCCATTCTGGAAGCGATGGAAAGATCGGTTACATCGGATCGCTGGGAATCGGTCACATCGGAGTGAAACCACGGAGCACAGAGAGCACGGAGAGGCGTAGACAGGATTGACAAGATTACTTACACGATTCACAAGAACAATCCTGTAAATCCTGCTTTCAATCTTGTGAATCCTGTCAAAAAACTCTCCGTGCTCCGTGGTGAATCGTTTTGATCCTAACAATCTCACGCAACGCAAGGACAACAGGAATCAACGCTATGAACAAAATGAATCGTCGTACTTTCATCCAACAAGGTGGCACCGCAAGCCTGATGGCCGGGGCTTTTATCAAATCCGGTTGGGCGCGCTCCAGCCCGAACGAGACCATCAACATTGCAGTGATGGGCGTCAACGGGCGAGGCGGAGCATTGCTGGAAGGCTTTGCCGGATTGCCGAATGTCAATGTCGCCACGATTTGTGACATTGATGAAAATCTGTTTCCAAAAGCGCTCTCCGACCTCGAAAAAGTTTGTGGCAAACGCGCCAAAACAGAAACCGATATTCGCCGCGTCCTCGAAAACAAAGACATTGACGCCATTGCTGTTGCTGCGCCGAATCATTGGCACGCGCTGGCGACGATCTGGGGATGTCAGGCAGGCAAAGATGTCTACGTCGAAAAGCCTGTTTCGTGGTCAATTACGGAAGGCCGCCGGATGATCGAAGCAGCGCGCAAATACGACCGCATCGTGCAAACCGGAACGCAAAATCGCAGCCGCCCGCTGATTCAGTCAGCAGTGGATTATTTGCACGCCGGAAAGCTGGGCAAAATTTATCAGATTCGCTGTCTTGTCCTGCGTCCGCGCGACAGCATCGGTCACAAAGCAAATGGCCCGATTCCCAAAGGCGTGCATTTCGATTTGTGGACAGGCCCCGCCGCGATGCGTCCGTTCAATCCGAATCGGTTCCATTACAACTGGCATTGGTTCTGGGATACGGGCAACGGCGAAACCGGGAACAATGGCCCGCATTACACCGACATCGCGCGCTGGATTCTGAAGAAGTACGAGCATCCGACCAAAGCCCAAAGCATAGGGGCTGTGGACGTTCACGACACCGATCAGGAAACGCCGACCACACAAAGCTCTGTGCTCGAATATGCCGACAAAACGCGCGTGCAGATCGAAATGCGCAACTGGTACACGAACAGCGAAGACGGCATCCGAATGGGCTTGCTGGTGTACGGTTCAGAAGGCTGGATGCGAATCGGCATGAGTGACTGGGCGACGTTCTTTGGCCGGAAAGATGAACCTGGCCCGAAGATGACCGAAAAAGAAGCTGATGCTAAAGTCGAAACGATGAACACGCGTGGCACGGGCGAAACAGGGCATCTGCTGAACTTTATTGATTGTATGCGTTCGCGCAAACGACAAGACCTAAAGGCTGAATTGCAGGAGGGGCATTATTCTTCTTCGATGTGCCACCTTTCCAATATTGCGTATCGCACGCAACGGACGGTTAACTTTGATTCCAATCGCGAACAGTTCATTGGCGACAAAGAAGCTAACAGCTTGCTGACCAGAAATTACCGTGCGCCTTTTGTCGTCCCAGACAAGGTGTAACAGAAGGCTGTGCCATCAAAAATAAACGTCCCCGCCAGAGTCACACAAGCTCTGGCGGAGACGAAGGGGGACTTAGCACACAGGCCGAATGACAGGAATCGTAAGGGTTGAAATCGTCTGTGCAGTTTTATGCAGCGCACGGATGCCGCGCCAGGGAGCAGTCCGAGGGGTCATTAATAATCCGACTCCAGCCCCGATATTGAACTTCAGGCTACCGACTTGCCCGCTGGGGATCATGACGTTCATTCCATTCGGGACTCGCGGTACGGTCGTTGTGATGTTCGCAATTGCCTGGCATTTGCCGACCAGGAAACTACTGAAACTACCGAACGGCTTTTCATTTCCGTTGAAGACCTGCCCCACTCCGACCTGACTGGCTCCGCTCATTTGCCCAGTGGTTAAATCCCCTTGCAATCCGACAGTCACCACGCGTTGGTTAGCTACATCCACCGGACTTTGAATTTCTGCGGCGATTTGGCTGGGCGCGGCATCATAGCTTCTTCCATCGAAGAACAGCGTGGCCGTCTGGTTTTGCACGATAGCCAATGCCTGTGAGTGCGCCCAGAAGGCTTCTGCACCATAGTTGTCCACATAATCACCATCCATAATAAAGGCATTGCCAATCAGGCTGTTATTTTGAACTGGAATGCCCTCGCTATTTACTGCCACTGCTAACAACCAGCCCGTCGTATCAGGGTCATATTCAGAGGCTTTGAACGAGAAGCTGGCATTCGGTGTCAGACAGACGAATTGATCCGCCGCATCACAACTTGCCCCATCAATGAAGAAGATATGCACGTAGGCGGATTGCAATCCGATGTTGCTGAGGGTCAGGCGCGTATCTTTTCGCGGTGCTGCCTTGGAGGTGTAATACGGGAAGACGAGCACTGATCCCGCCTTCTGCGCACCTGCCTGCACGTTGGCGGGCGCAAGCGGACAATTTAACACCGTACAGGCCTGCACCATTGCGGGATTGCCGCCATTCAAACTGGCGGTGGAATTCACACACAATTGGGTGCCAATCGGTGTTCCATCCGTTACTTTCACTTTGTAATCAATCAGGACGGTCTGATTCGCGGGCAGAACGCCTGTGACGGTGACACCACCATTGTTGATGGTGCAGGTTCCCACAGAAGATTGACAGGTTCCTGGCACGCCTGTGAGTTGCGCGGAAAATGCCGCATTGAAGTTCAGATTCGCCGCAACATTATTGGGGTTCATTACTTCTGCGTGTACTGACAGGATATTGTTTTCCCCCGTACAAACAATCGGGTCAGACAAATTTACAGAGAACGGAAATGTGTTGGGCGCATTGACAGTAAATTTGTACGTGTTGCTGGTGCCCGTGCAATTCAGGCTATCGGTCACTTTCACTGTGATCGAGAATGATCCCGTCTCTGTTGGCGTGCCGGACAAAGTGCCATTCGACGCTAAGGTTAACCCCAGAGGCAATGTGCCCGAATTCAGCATATACGTTGCTGTGCCGACAGCGCCCGTTTGCGTGAACGATTGATTAAACGCCTCATTGAGCGTCAAATTAGTTGTCGCAGGCGGGGTGATGGTAATCGTTCCACACGTAATTACCAGATTGTATGTGGTTCCCATCCCTGTACAGCTGTTGGCATCTGTTGCAACGACTGTGATGGGGAAGGCTCCCAATTGTGTGGGCGTACCCGAAAGCACACCATTCGAGGCCAGCGTTAATCCAGTAGGCAAAGTGCTTGAAGTCGTAAATGCTACAGTACCAATCCCGCCGCTTTGCGTGAAGGTTTGGTTGAACGCCGTACCAGAAGTCCCCGTGGTTATAGTGGGATTCGTCACCGTGATTGTTTGGCAACCGATCACCAGCGTGTATGTCGCTCCAGTACCCATACATCCGTTGCTGTCGGTTGCTTTCACGGTAATGGGGAACGAGCCGGTTTGTGTTGGCGTCCCTGACAATGTGCCATTCGAGGCGAGCGTTAAGCCGGTTGGCAACGTGCTGGAGGTACTGAATGTGGTCGTGCCAATGCCCCCGCTTTGCATGAAGGATTGACTAAAAAAGCTGCCTGCCGTCCCGCTCGTCGTGCCAGGGTTGGTCACGCTGATTGTTTGGCAACCAATTACCAGCGTATACGTGCCGCCTGCCACCATACAGTTATTGTTGTCTGTCACATTGACAGCAATGGGGAACGTACCTGTTTGCGTTGGGGTGCCGCTGAGCGTGCCATTTGAATTTAGCGTAAGTCCGGTCGGCAAGGTGCTCGACGTACTAAATGCCACGGGCGTGATGCCGCCCATCTGCGTAAATGTCTGGCTGAAGAACGTCCCCGCCGTGCCGGTCGTCGTCGCCGGATTCGATACCATGATGGTCGCGCAACTATTGGTTAAAGAGAAATTGACTGCGGTGGACGCGCCGTTCGCTGCGGCGCTGACGGTGTAAGGGCCGCCTTTGATTGTATTGGCTGTCACTGTTCCTGTAGTTGCGACACCACTTGCAATCGTCGCCGGATTGCCTGCAATTGTCGCGCTGGCTCCGCTGCCTGGTGGCGTGAACGTGATTTGCCCGCCGTCTACGGGTTCGCTGTTGCTGGACGTCACAGTCACTTGCAGCGGATTCGCAAACGCTGACGTCACCGCCGTGGACTGATTATTGCCGCTATTGATGGCCAGCGTGAAGCCGCGCGATTCAAATGCGCCGATGTCTACGACGGATTGCTGCGGACGCGCGATGCCGCGCTGATCGGTGGCGGGCGCGCCGCTCGCGGTTCCCGCATTGATCGCCGGACTGCCGGGCAACAGCGCGAACGTTTGTGTCGTGCCGCCGTAATTTCCTAACGTACTCAGCAACGCCGTTGCCAGCGCGCCAGTCAGGTTATTCGAGGCCGTGACTGTGCCGTTAATGTCTGTGCCATTCCCAACCGCGATAGTGTTCTTCACCGTTACCGTACCACTGTTGTTATTAACGCCGCCGCCGTTGGAAACCAGTGTGCAGTTGGTGACGTTCGTTGTGCCGGTGGAGTGGTTATGGATGCCGCCACCCAGATTGGCAAGATTGCCGGAGAAGGTGCAATTTGTGACGTTGACGATGCCGCTGGTGGAGAAGTTGTTGATGCCGCCGCCGCCTGTCCCGGTGCTGTTATTGTTGAGGAAAGTCGAACCCGTAACGTTCAGCGTACCACCGCTGGCGTGGCGAATGCCGCCGCCGCCAGATGATCCGGTGATAGCGTTGCTGTCAAAGGTCATGTTGTCGAGATTGACCTGTCCCGTGCTGAAATTAATCAAACCGCCGCCGCCATTGCCGCGCCCGTTCGCCACCGTCAAACCGGAAATCGTGACGGCGTAATTGCCACTACCGATATTGAAGGGCCGATACATGCTTGCGCCGCTCACGGTCAGTTGATTGGCTCCGGGGCCGGTGATGGTCAGGTTGGGATGGGCAATGGTCGGCAAATCGCTTCCCAGCATAATCGTGTTCGGCAACGTCACGTTGAAATTGATCGTGAGCGGCGAACACAGCGTCGGCGTTACCAGCGCGTTGGCTTCCTGAATTGCCGCGCGCAGCGTGCAGATGCCGTTGCCGTTTGCCGTTTCGCAGATGCCGTTGCCCGGATTGATGTCTACGTCGTCGCCTGTATTATTGACCGTGAGCGTCGTTGGGCAGGTCAGTAAGCTGACGTTGATGTTGCCGGAAGTACCAGTGATGGAAGTGGTCACTGTATCCTTTGCCGTAATCGTCCACATGCCGACGGTGTTGAGCGTGGCGCTGAGCATACGCACGCCGTTGTCGCCTGCGAGAAAGGTGTAGTTGGCGGGCAGAGTGGCCGCGCCATCCGTGCTGGTGAACTGCGCCGTGCCGGTGTACCCCGTCGCCGTGTTGCCGAATGAGTCGAGTGCCGTCACCGTGAAATTGAACGCCGTGCCAACGCTGGCATTCGCGGGCGCAGTGACCAGAAAGCTCGTCGCCGGGCCGGGCGTATTTGTCAGGCTGAACGTCGCACTCAACGCGCCAACACTTGCCGTGACGTTGTACGGCCCGCCCGCTACGGCGTTCGCGGTGGCCGTGACGCTGGCGACACCGGAACCATCCGTGTTGGCTGTCGGCCCGGACAACGAAGCCGTTGCGCCGCCGCCGGGCGCACTGAAATTCACCGTCACGTTGGGGATCACGACATTCGCGGCATCGCGTACCGTCGCGGCGAGCGCAGTGGCGAAGCTCGTATTCACCGTCGTGGATTGGGGGGTGCCGCCCGTCGCCGTAATCGAAGCCGCAACCTGCTGCACGGTGACGGTGTCCGCATTGGACGCTACCGCCGTGCCGAGATTGATACGGACAGGATCGCCGCCGCCGTAAGCCATTGCGGTATTGCTGACCGAAGTCGGCGAATTGGCCGGAACATTCACCGTCAAAGTCAGCGCATTGAACGCGCCACCCATCCCCGCGACGACTTGCGAGGAAGTGCAGGTTACTGTCGTCGTGCCAGAACAACTCCAGCCCGTGCCGCTGAACGAAGACAGCGTGTACCCTGTGGGCAGCGTGTCAGAAACCGTCATCGTGCCGGAAGTCGAGCTGGTTCCGGTGTTCGTCACCTGAATCGTCCAACTGTTGGTTTGTCCCTGTGTGAAATTGCCGCTGTGCGATTTGCTGACGGCCAGACTGGGCGCAGTCACGGTAAGCGAGAACTGGGCATCTGTCGTCGCACTGCAATCGTCTGTCGCGCGAATCGTGATGGTGTGTGTCCCGGCGGGTGCAGGGCTGCTGATCGAAACGACGCCGGACGAGTTGACGCTGATTGTCCCCGTATACGTGCCTTTGTCGAAAACGCTATAGCCTGTGATTGTGCCATTGTCGGTCGCCGTTGTCGGCGAGTTGGTGGTTGCGCCTCCTGATACGACGCTGACGCTGCCGTACGTCACACTTGGCGGGGTGTTGGCTGTCACCTTTACCGTCAGGTTTGCTGTCGCTGTCCCGCCCACTGAATCTGTCGCTTTCAGCACCACCGTGTTGTCTCCGAGAGCGGCGCTACAGTCCGCCCTGACGGTGGCTGTAACCGTGCCGTTGGGGTTGAGGATGCTCGTTACGAAGATGCCGGTCGGAACGGTCATGGCTGTCACGGTCACGGTGCTATTGCCGGAATTATCAGTGACAGTTGCAATTGTGTCGCTCGTGCCTGCGCTGCCTTGCTGTCGTGTAATGGTTGCGCCCGCCGTGATTGTCGGGGCGGGGTCGCAGCCGCCCAGCCGCACGAACAACGTATCGGTGCCGAAATTCGCGGTCACGAAATCCTGTCTGCCGTCACCGTTGAAATCGCCCACTGCCAATTTCGTCCCCGCCGCGCCCGTTACCGTCACGATGACCGCAGTGCCGAAACTTCCCGTCCCTGTGCCGAGCAGGTATGCGAAGTTTTCAAGGCCGCTTCGCTTGAAGGCTACATCCTGATGGCCGTCGTTGTTGATGTCTGCCACACGAATCTCGCCGGGACCCGAACTCACAGAAATCGTCGTGGGTGTGGGGGGAGTCACTGTGTTGGAAACATCGCCGAGAATGAGCGAGAGCGAGGCGGAATTCTGATTGGACGTGATGAGATCAGGCTTGCCGTCCTCGTTAAAATCGCCGACCGCCAGGTATTCAGGGTTGTCGCCGACGTTGTAGCTGGGGCCATTGGTGAAGGTTCCGTCTCCATTGCCGATGCGCACCGTCACCGTGCCGGGCGAGCCGAAGCCGCCGGGCGGGTTAAATATCTGGTTCGATGTCGCAAAGTCGAGGTTGCCGTCGCTATTGAAATCGGCGACGACGACCTGTCCGGGGCCATCGCCTACGCTGACATTGCTGACGGTTGGGAAGCCGCCCGCGCCGTTGCCGAGTGCGACCGTTGCGTTGTCTCCACCGATATTGGCCGTCACGAAATCGAGCTTGCCGTCGTTGTTGAAATCGCCGAGCGCGATAGATTTTGTCGTTTGGCCGGTGGTGATGTCGGTCGAGCCAGAGAACCCACCCGCGCCGTCGCCGAGCCGGATGGCGACAGCGTTGTTGCTAGAACTCACCGCGATATCCTGATTCCCGTCGCCGTTGAAATCCCCGACCGCCACCGCATTCGGATTGGCGGGCGTGCTGACCGTCGGCATCACTGTGAAACCGCCTGCGCCGTCGCCGAGCCGAATCGAGGCCGTCGCGTTGCTGCCGTTGGCCGTCGCCAAATCCTGCTTGCCGTCATTGTTGAAATCACCGACCGCAGTTCCGAGAGGAGTGCTCACGCCCGTTACGTTCGCCGCGCTCGTGAAGGCGGGTGTTCCGGCGCAGGCCGTCCCGTTTTGCACCGTCAATTGAAACGTCGTGGTCGTCACCCCGCTGATGTTGAAGGCGTTAACCGTAATCGTATACGTCCCCGCCGGATGTGCATTGACCACGCTCACTACGCCCGTAGCCGGATTGACGCGCAGCGTGCCGTTGAAGCCTGAAGAGGCCGTAGCAACGATGCTCGTGGCATTCGTCGGAGCAGCGTCTGGCGTCACAGTGGTTTGTTGCGCCAGGTTCACCGAAGCGGCGGAATAGTTGCCGAGCGTCGGCATTGGCAGGGTGGTATTGCTCAAGGTGAAATTGACGAACTCCGTGGTCGAAACGCTGGCCTTGACGTTGTAATTCGCCCCGACCGTACCATTGGCTGTGACGGTGCCAGAGGTCGCCACGCCGCCGCTGATCGTCGCAGGGCTGCCCGCAACGGTCGCGCTTGCGCCGCTGCCTGGAGGCGTGAAGGTGACTTTTCCGCCATTCACTGGCTCGCCAGCAGACGAGCTAACCGTCACGCTCAGCGGATTGGTAAAGGCAGTAGTGGTGGTGGCGCTCTGCATATCACCACTATTGATGGCGACCGTAAAGCCCTGTGATTCAAAAGCGCCGATGTCCGTCGTCGTTTGCTGTGGTCGTGCAATGCCGCGCTGATCGGTGGATGGCGCGCCTGTGTTGGTGCCTGCGTTGATGGCCGGGCTGCCGGGCAACAGGTTGATGGTCTGGGTCGAACCGCCATAATTTCCGAGCGTTCCGAGCAAGGCGTTGGCAACTGAAACACCCACCTGATTGCCATTCGAGCCGTTCGTCAGGCTGCCGCTGCCACCGGTTCCGATGAGGTTATTGAAACTCGACGCGGTCGTGTTTCCCTGTGGAGATGATGGTCGCTTGATGTCTGTGGGTGTCCCTGACAACGTATTACCCAGCACAATCGTATTGATCAGCGTCACGTTGCCGGTACTGCCGATCCAGATGCCATCATGCTGGTTGTTGGTAATCGTGCAGTTGGTGAGCGTTGTGTTCTGACTGGAATTGAACAGAATGCCGCCTCCAACATTGCTGCCACTATTGGTGTTGCCGCTGAGGGTGCAATTGGTCAGCGTCATTTGGCCGGACGATTCAAGGGAGATGCCGCCTCCGCTGCCCCCTGCATTGTTGCTGATGTTGCAGCGGGTGAGCGTGGTTGAGGAACCATAAATTACGATCCCGCCGCCGAGATTGCTCCCCGAATTGTTGCTGACCGTGCAATCCGTCATCGTCAGCGTGCCATCGTTTTGGATGCCGCCCGCCTGTGGGGCCGTGTTATTCGAAATCGTGCAATCCGTCATCGTCAGCGTGCCATTATTCTGAATGCCGCCTGCTTGCGAGGCAGGGTTGCCGTTTGTGACGGTGAGGTTTTTGAGTTCGACCGTACCACTGCTAATGTTGAAAATGCGAAAGGTTCCGCTCCCACGCGTCACCGTCACTCCTGCGCCACCATCAATCGTCAGATTTTTGCTGATGCCCAGTTCCCCGCTGGTCAGTGTGACAGTAGTAACGCCGGAAAAGACGATGGTGTCTCCCGCAGATGCCGCAGCAATCGTATCGCGTAACGTTCCGGCTCCACTGTTTGCGCCACTGGTAACTGTTTGTGTCGCAAAGAAAGCTGCCAGCATTGCTCTACCAGGCGTAGTGCGAGCCAATAACTGCGCGGCTTGGGTGCTGGCCCGTTCACGCAAAGACAGCCCGCTGGCATTTACCGACTGCAAGGCTAATCCGCTGGCGGATACCAGACTCAGCAAGATGAGCAGGGAGACAATGACAAAGCGACGATCACGCAAACGTGTGCGGACAAGGTGAGGGATTAATTTCATAACAATGTGTGTGAAGGTCTGACTCAGGCCGCTGCATTCAGCAACGTGCGTAAGGCCAGAATATTTTCTTTGGGGACAAAACCGTAAGCACCGTGTCGAAAGGCTGCATTCCGCAGTTCGTCGTCGTCGTGTCGTGTCACAATTACGACACGCGCTTCCGGGTGGTTGGCGCGCAATCGTCGCGTCGCCGTCAGCCCATCCATCCCAGCCATCTCCACATCCATGACTACCCAATCTGTACTGCCTAAGTGGTGCTGTTCATAGGCGAACAGCGCCGCTGCGCCATCAGCACATTCAACGCAATTGGCGACAGGCGGCAACGCCAACCGTCGGATCAGGCGACGCATCGCCGGATTGTCATCCACGATCAAAACTTTCATTACTTTCTTTCACTGTTGCCGGACAGTTTGGGTATCTTTGCTGAATGCTTGTAACAAAAAATCGGCAAAAAAGGAATAGAGCTGTTTACACAACAAGCATGAGTACTTTTACACTTTTGCCATCAACGATGCGCTTAAAATTGGGAATCGCTTACAAGGCGGATTTATGTTCCAGCGCGAATTTTACCAACGCATGCGGCCCTTGCAGTCCAAGCTTCTGACTAATGTTGGTGCGATGGTTGCCGACAGTGCGGTGGTTGATGTGCAGCTCTTCGGCGATCTCTTTACTGGTTTTGTAGGCGGCAATCAATTTAAGAATCTGTCGTTCTGTGGGCGTCAAATTGCGGAGCCCCGGAGCCTTTGTCTGCAACGCTGCGCTGCGCTGGTAGCGATTGAGCAGAAAGCCGGAGAGGGTTGGACTGATATATGAATGTCCGGCGGCAATGGCTTTGATGCTTTCTGCGATCTCAGCCAGCGCGCTGTCCTTGAGCACATATCCCTGGACGTTCAGGTTCATCGCCGCATTGAACATTTCTTCGTCCTGATACATGGTCAGAATGATGATTTGCGTTGTCAGCCGCCGTTCCTGAATCGCGCGCACGACATCGAAACCAGTCAATCTTGGCATATGCACGTCCAGCACCGCCACCGCAGGCTGGAGCGTTTCAATCAGATGCAATGCCTCTGCGCCGTCCCCCGCTTCCGCCAAAACTTTCAATCGGGGATCACGTTCGATGACCTTGCATAATCCGTGTCGTAATAACGGGTGATCGTCAGCAATGATTAGTCGGATGTCTTTATCCATCCTGCATCTCCTCAGCTAAACGTTCCGGGGCAAGGTTCTCGGCAGCCGCTAAAATCGGCAGGGTCAGCGAAATCGTCGTTCCAAGTCCGGGAGCGGAATTGATATTTGCCACGCCACCTAACATCCGGGCGCGTTCCACAATGCCCGATAGTCCCATGCCGTGTGGTGCCTGTCGCAAAATCAGCGGATCAAAACCGCAACCGTTGTCACGAATCTCTACCTCAATGCGCGGCGGCTGTCCTTTTTGTGCTACCAATTCCCGATGCACTCGCACAGTTGCTTGTGTTGCGTGGGCGTGCTTGACAATGTTTGTGAGGCCTTCCTGCACAATGCGGAAAAGATTGATTTCTGCTTCTTTCGGTAATGCTTCGGTCAGGTCGTCCAGTTGTACTTCAATCTGTAGCCCGGAAGCCTGGGAAACCTTATTCAGCATTGCCCGTAATGCTTCCGTGAGACCGATATAATCCATCTGATGTGGGCGCAGATCGTATGTAATTTCGCGGCAGCTTTCAATCGCCCGCGCCGTAGCTGCTGAGATTTCCTCCAACGTCTCGCGCGCGGGATCAGCCTTATCCAGTGTTGCCTGCCCATAGGCGATCCAGTTTTTGATAACCAATAAATCCTGACCCAGGCTATCGTGCAATTCGTTGGCAATGCGCTTTCGTTCTGCTTCCTGCGATTCGATCAATCGGCGCGAAAAGGCGATTTGTTCGTGGCGGGCGCGATGTACGCGCGCCAGTCTCCATTTGAAAAGCAGGCCAATGCCACCGCCAATCGCCAGCAAGCTCAGCAAACGGAACCACCACGTTTGATAAAAAGCGGGCAACACGACAATCTGCAATTGCGCGCCGTTCTGGCTCCAAACGCCGTCGCTGTTGGACGCCATGACCACGAAGGTGTATTGCCCCGGTTGCAAGTGGGCATAATTGGCGGCCCGACGCGTTCCCGCTTCAATCCAGTCGCTATCCTGCCCGATCAACTTGTATTTGAAACGCAACTGCTCTGCTTTAATGAAACTCAGCGCGGTGTATTGGATTTCCAGATTGGACTGCCCCGGCGCAATGCGTAACCCATTGCCAATCTCAGCCACTGTCCGGTCGAGCGTTGCACCTTCGATCAACACGGGCGGCGGGGCCGGATTGGAAGTGATTTCATCCGGGGCAACTACCGCTACGCCCTTGAGCGTCGTGAACCAGAGTTTGCCGTCACTGGTCTTGATGCCGGAAGGCTGGCGTCCGCCGTTGCAATCGGAATTGAGCATTCCATCCGCCCTGCCAAATGCTGTGCTGGTAACCGCTGATATTTTCCCGTTGGCGAAATCGTTGAGTTGTTGTTTGCTGACGCGATACAGCCCGCGATAACAACTCATCCACAAATAACCTCGCCCATCTTCCAGAATTTGAAAAACGCCGTTGTTATACAGTCCCTGCGCCGTCGTGTAGTTCGTAAATCGCCCATCCTTGAATCGGCTCAAGCCGCTGTCGAACGTGCCAATCCACAACACGCCTTCTGGGTCTTCGTGAATTGACCAGACGCGATCATTCACCAACCCGTCCTTGGTTGTGAAGACCGTAAATCGCCCGTCCTGATACTTCACCAACCCGCCTTCAGTGCCGAGCCAAAGCGCGCCATGTCGGTCTTCGTGAATGGCGCGGACGGTGTCTTTGGGCAATCCGTCTTTTGTCGTGTAGGTTTTGAGATGCACGCCATCTTTGAACTTCATGAGGCCGAAATGTGTGCCAACCCACAAGACGCCATTCCGATCTTCATGCATGGCCCAGACGTTGACCCGCAAGCCGTTGATCTCAGTCAAAGCTGGGGAAAAGACGCCATCTTTGAACGAACATAAGCCGTCGTACCCGCCAATCCACAATCGTCCGCTGTGATCTTCGTACAGTGCTTGCATCCCACGCAAAGGTAAGCTTCCAGGCGTTTCTGCGCGCTGATAATTTGTGATCTTCCCATTACTGAGTTTGCTTAACCCATTGTGGGTGGCGACCCAGACATTCCCCGCGCGATCTGCTAGCACCGCATGCACGATGTTGCCGGCCAAGCCTTGTGCTTCGGAATAGCCAGAGATGTACTGCCGCGTCATGCGATTCAGTCCTCCACCATCTGTCCCGATCCACAATGTGCCTTCGCGGTCACGAAACAACCCGCGAACGCCATCGCTGGAAAGGCCATTGGCAGACGTATAGACCGTCAATTTCTCTTGAGAATCATTGCTGAAGTGGAGCAAGCCAGAATTCACAGTGGCAAACCACAGGCTGCCGTCTTCATCTTCCAGGATTCTGTAAATGGTCGTAGTGGGGGCAATGCCGAATTTTTTGGTGTAGTCAGTCAACACGCCGTCTTTGATCTTGAAGATGCCGTGACGTGGGGGCGTTACCCACAACGCTCCATCGCGGTCTTCGTGACGTTTCGTATTGATAAGGATCGGTAATTCGGTGGGGAACGGATAATAAGAATATTCCCCTTTGGCATTGCGTGATTGGCGCAAGCCTTTTTTGTCTATGACCCAATGCGCCCCCGACGGCCCCAGATACACACGCAAATCTTCACCGGACTCGCTTTCGGTGTAGGGGACAATTCGCCCATTGCGCCACCACACAGCACCTTTGTCTGTGGAAATCAGAATGGCACCATCCTGCCCGCTTTGCACATTCAGCACCGTGTTGGAGGGAAGGCCCTGCGCGGTAGTAAATGCAGTGTAGACGCCGTTTTGGTATTGAATCACGCCCCCATCTTCGACACCGAGCCAAAGCGCACCTGTGGCATCCGTGAAGATTTCGTGAAAGCGGCTGGTTTTGAAAGCTTGCGTATTATTTTTATCGAAGACCGTGAAGCGCACACCGTCGAAACGTGCCAGACCATTGTACGTTGCCATCCACAAATACCCGTCACGCGTTTGCGCGATTGCCAGCACAGAGTTTTGCGGCAATCCATCCTCTGTCATCCAATGATCGAAGTGATATTGTGCCTGAGCAAAACACGGCAATTCCAAAAACACCAGCAGCAGGAAAATCACTGCGCGATGCCAGACGACAAATTGATGAGGGACGTGAGGGCGTATTTGCATGAATCTGATCTGGAACCACCTGCACCGAACCGAATCGCGTTTTTTTGCCTTTTACCGTGAGGGGCGAATTGCGGCGAGATCATAATGTTTTGCATTCAATGCAGCAACCCCAAAAAGAAATTGTACCCAGGCAATCCGCGGCTGAGAGAATCGAAGCCAGGCTTATGTGGTGAGGCAGCGGATTTTTGCCTGTTGTTCTGCCAGAACGCACGTCAGAGAAGAAAAATTTGTCCACGTTTCTGCGCGAATGTTTTCAGCTATCCCTTGCGTACTTCGGCGGAAGGCAGGTTTAATTGACTGCGATTTTTGGTAGCAGTTCAAAGACAACGGCGGAAGCCCGACTGTGAAGGAGGGCGCAGGAACAGTGCTTATGACGCCCTCCTTCACAGTCGGGCTTCCGCCACCTCTCGCACGAATTTATGGAGCATTTATCTTCTTCTCCCGCTATTGCTGGCCCGACGCCCAATGGCATTCGCGTCAAGCATCTCTCCAAACGCTTTGGCCCGCAGCAAATTCTCCGGGACGTTAACCTGGAAATCTCGCACGGCGAAGTGGTCGTTGCCTTAGGCCCCTCAGGCAGCGGAAAAACAACATTGCTGCGCATCATTGCCGGGTTGGAGGCACCGGATGAGGGCGAAGTTCATATTCGCGGAAGCCTGGCAACAAACCTCCCGCCCCAGCAACGAGGACTGGGTGTTGTCTTTCAGGAGCACGCCCTTTTTCAGCGCAAAACTGTGGAAGAAAACATTGGCTTCGGGCTGCAAATGCAGGGCAAATCCAGAGACGAACGGCAAAGTGCGGTCAGTCGCTTGCTGACACTTACGCAGTTGGAATCGCACCGCAAGAAATACCCTTCGCAACTTTCCGGCGGGCAACGACAACGTGTTGCACTGGCGCGGGCGCTGGCCTTTGAACCAGAAGCCTTGTTATTTGACGAAGCCTTCAGCGCACTGGATGCGATTACGCGGGTGGAGCTACGCCGCGAAGTGCGAGCGATTTTGCGAGCGATGAATGTGCCTGCGCTTTTCATCACGCACGATCAGGAAGAGGCATTGGAACTGGCGGATCGCATTGTTGTTTTGAACGAAGGCCAGATCGTGCAGGAAGGCACGCCGTTTGAAGTCTACAACCATCCGTGCAATGAATTTGTCGCCACGTTTCTCGGCGCAGCCAATGTGTTGCTCGGACGCTGGAGTCAGGGAAAAGTCACGTTGGGCCGCTTGCGTCTAAAAGCGACTACGAATGCACCGATGCTGGCCGAACGACAAGCCGTTAAGGTCGTCTTTCGCCCCGAAGATGTGGTGCTAAACTTTCAGCCGCAATTACTCGACACACCGTATTATCTGGGGCGCGCTGAAGTCGAAGACATTTCTTACATTGGACACAGCGAGCGGTTGATCCTGCGCTTATTGCTTTGGTCTCCACAAGGCAACGAAGATGACCCGGAGGTGCATCGCTTGCGAAATCTGGCCCTTGTGGATGAAACCTATGCTGAAGGCTTTCCCATCGTCATCACGCGCAATAAATGGGAAGCAACCGAAATGGAGTTGTCAGTTGGTGATGCGGTCGTTGTGGGGCTGAAGGGCTATCGTCTATTGCCACATTATCCTTTGGGTGTAGAAACCGGCGCGAAAGTTTTTGGCTAAACAATGACTCCGCCCAGCATTTCGTCACATTTTCCTGCCCTCAGATTTCAGGGCTATGAGCTGCATTCGTTAAAACGGCTAGGAGGCAGGGTTGGTCTGTACTTCTGCGCAGAAACCGCTATATTGTGGCGGACTCGCAGTGAGAAAGAACAAACGAGATTGAATTTAAGATTGTACAGCCCCTTCTCAAAATTATTAAAGCAGTTTTCAGATGGGTGCGCCCGCGCCCTCGCGGGCAGGCGCTCAGCAGCGATTCTTTTCCCGACAACGGGAGACACCCGCCACGGCTGGCTTGCGCTTGAAGCAGGCGCACCCCATGGAAAATTGCTTTAGGCACTTAGGATAACCAAATCATTTAAGGAACCATCATGGCTAAAAACGACAAGCTACGTCATACCCTCAGCGATCAAGCGGCCTATCAATTGGCCAATGTCACGAAAACCCCGCCGCAATATGGCGCAATCACGCCGCGCTGGCTGGTGCGGTTGCTGGATTGGAAGCCGCTGGAAGCAGGCACGCTACGCGTCAATCGCGTTGTCAGCGATAACGCGGTAGATGTCGTCTGCGGGCAGGAGGAAACCCAGCCGTTGCCGGACACCTATGTGCCGTATGAAGAAAAGCCGCGTGAATACACGCTGAATTCTATTTCGGCATTGTTGGACGTTCACACACGCACGTCTGATCTGTACAGCAATCCATACGATCAAATCAAAGAGCAATTGCGCCTGACCATCGAAACCGTCAAGGAACGGCAGGAAAGCGAACTTATCAACAACAATGATTACGGCTTGCTGAAAAATGTCCCCGCCGCGCAACGGATCAAAACGCGCAAAGGCCCGCCGACGCCCGATGACCTAGATGATTTGATTTCCAAAGTGTGGAAAGAGCCGTCATTCTTCTTGGCGCATCCACGCGCGATTGCGGCCTTCGGACGCGAATGCACACGACGCGGCGTGCCTCCGCCCACGGCAACGTTGTTCGGTTCGTCGTTTCTGACTTGGCGCGGTATTCCGTTGGTTCCGACAGACAAATTGTTTGTGGATGGCAAGACGGCTCCGGCTGTAGGCGAAGGCGGAAAGACCAGCATTTTGTTGCTGCGCGTTGGCGAGCAAAAACAAGGCGTGATCGGATTGTATCAACCGGGATTGCCGGGCGAACAAACGCCGGGATTATCGGTGCGGTTTATGGGACTCAATCACAACGCGGTCGGTTCCTATCTGGTGTCGTTGTATTGCTCCGCCGCGATTTTGACAGACGATGCAATCGCTGCGCTCGATGACGTAGAAGTCGGAAACTATCATGAGTACAAATACTAATTTCATGCCTGAAGACATTGCGGCGGATTTGTCAGGCGCATCACAGGCGTTAGCCGCTGGCCTGCCTGATCCAACCGTATTGGCACGCTTTGCCAATCAGATTTATCAGGGCTTGCAGCAACAAGGTGCAGCGAGTGGTGTGCCTGCACCGAACCTGCCACACACGCCGGAAGCCGCATTGACGAATCTGCCGACACACGCCGCGCCACCTGCGACATATTCGCCGTTTGGTGTTGCGCCGCATTTGTCTGCCGCACCTGCACCGCCGCAACTGACAGACGCTGACTTACACAAAGCGGCGGCTGAAGCGGCGGGAATCAGCGGCACGACGATTCCCACTTCCTCCACACAGCTTCCGTTGCCGGAACTCAATGCGCTCGGCATTCCCGGCGGCGCATCCGCAGCGGATTTTTCGGCGGTGCCTTCGTTTGGATTCTTGAGCGAAGCGCGTTCGTTGTTTGAGCAAGCCGTGAGCCAATCGGAACAAGCAGTTGCGCCTGCGATCAAGCTGCCGACTGAAACCGAAGTGCGCGGGTTTGCGCCAACTTTGCCGGGGCATTCTTTGACTTCGATTCCGGCGACACCGTTGCCGAACGTTTCGACGCCGCAGATTCCCGGTGCGCCTGTGCCGCGTGGTTATGACGCCACTTCGTTTCCGTTTTTAGAAACAGCGCGTTCACTTTCATCCGTGAGTGTCGCGCCTGTGTTGGAACCGGTGGGCAACGATCCGAATCTGTCGCCACAATCGGCGTTGTCGGTTGGTTTATTCGACGTGAATGCCGTGCGGCGCGACTTCCCGATTTTGCAGGAGCGCGTCAACGGGCGTCCGTTGATTTGGCTGGACAACGCCGCGACGACGCAAAAGCCGCAAGCCGTGATTGATCGGCTGAAGTATTTTTACGAACACGAAAATTCCAACGTGCATCGCGCGGCGCACGAATTGGCAGCGCGTTCGACCGATGCGTATGACGCGGCGCGTGAGAAAGTGCGGCGCTTTCTGAACGCCAGTTCGACGCGTGAAATCGTGTTTGTACGCGGCGCAACGGAAGCGATCAACCTCGTCGCCAAGAGCTGGGGCGTGCAAAACGTTCACGAAGGCGATGAGATTGTCGTCAGCCATTTGGAACATCACGCCAACATCGTGCCGTGGCAAATGTTGTGTGCTGAAAAAGGCGCACGGTTGCGCGTTGTTCCCGTAGACAATAGCGGGCAAATTCTGCTCGACGAATACGAAAAGCTGCTGGGGCCAAAAACAAAACTCGTAGCGTTTGCACAAGTCTCCAACGCGCTCGGCACGGTTACGCCTGTGCAGGAAATGGTTGCCATCGCGCATCGCTATGGCGCAAAAGTGTTGGTGGATGGCGCACAAGCCGTGTCGCACATGCGCGTGGACGTGCAGGCGTATGACTGCGATTTTTATGTACTCTCCGGCCACAAGGTTTTCGCGCCCACAGGCATTGGCGTCGTCTACGGCAAAGAAGACGTGTTGCAGGCAACGCCTCCGTGGCAAGGCGGCGGCAATATGATCGTGGATGTGACGTTTGAAAAAACGGTCTACCATCCCGCGCCATTCCGCTTTGAAGCAGGCACGGGCAGCATCGCGGATGCCGTTGGTTTAGGCGCGGCGATTGATTATGTGGAGCGCATCGGAATGGAAAACATTGCGCGCTACGAACACGATTTGCTGGTGTACGCAACAGAAGGCTTGCAACGCATTCCCGGTTTGCATTTGATCGGCACGGCACGCGAAAAAGCGAGCGTATTGTCGTTCGTGCTGGACGGCTTCACCAACGATGAAGTCGGGCAGGCACTGAACAAAGAAGGCATTGCCGTGCGTACTGGACACCACTGCGCGCAACCGATTCTGCGGCGCTTTGGTGTCGAAAGCACGGTGCGTCCGTCGCTCGCGTTTTATAACACCTGCGAAGAAATTGACGCGCTGATCGCCGCGATCTGGAACCTCAAAAACGGACGTGGTGCGGGGTTGATTTAGTAAACATCGGTACAGTACAGCGAGCGGTAGCGACCTGATTTTGAATCACCAAGTCGCTACCGCTCCTCGTACCGCACCAAGACTTATGAGGAGAGCATATGTCGAGCGAAGAACGAATCATTCAAAACACAGAAGAGGATCAAGCGTGGGCCGATTGGCTTGCGCCGACCCGTCGCAATTTCATTACCGGTGCAGGACTGACGGTAGCGGGATTGACGATGGGAAATCTTGAGGCCGAAGCCCAGGATGTTGCCAGGCATGATGGTCTGTCTTTCAAGCACATCGTGCCGCCGCCCGATGTCGGCAAGAGTCCGTGGGGCTACGAAACGATTAAGGAACTGACGCCGCGTCCGAAAAACATTCGACCGGGCGAAGAGGCGGGTTTGCCGAAAAATCCGCGCCCATATACAGACATCAAGAGCTATCACGCGCATTTTTACTTTGACGAAGACTCCTACGAAAAAGCGGCGCTCGTGCGCAAATGGTCTCTGGAGCGTTTTCCCGTGGAGCTTGGCAATTGGAATCTGGAACCGCGCGGCCCGCACGTCACGCCGTCATTTTATTTTGGCTTTACGAACGATTTGTTTTCGATCATTGTCCCGTGGCTGCAACTCAACAGTTTGGGCTTGACGATTCTGCTGCATCCGAACACGACTGATCCGCGCGCCGATCACTTGTATTACACCTTGTGGGTCAATCGCTCGCAGCCAGTAAATGCTTATGGGATGCCTAAACAAGCAGCGGTAGAAAAAATCTTTCCCAACACGAAGCCGACAGTGAAACTGGAAGTCTAACGAGCCACAGACTCGTAAAACAGAACGGGTTCACGAAAAAATGTGATTTAGCCGTTGACGGATATTTTTGTTTGGTGTAAAACTCCCACCATCTTGATGGGAATTAGATATGAACGTCTCTACGAAAAGCGAATATGGGTTGCGCGCGCTGATTTATCTGGCTGGCAAAAACAGCCAGGACGCGACGCCTGCCCGCGAAATCGCGGAGAAGTGGAGCGTTCCGGTGAAGTACTTAGAGCAAATTCTGAAAACCCTGAAAGAAGCCGGAATTATTAGCGGTCAAGTAGGCGTTGGCGGTGGGTATCGCCTGATGCGTCCGGCGACGTTAATCACGGCGGGCGAAGTGATTCGCACGCTGGATGGTCGTATTGCTCCGATGGGTTGCGTCAGCACTTCGGATTACGAACCGTGCGAATTTGAAGATGGTTGTGGATTAAAAACACTGTGGGCACGCACGCGCGCAGCAATGCTCGGTGTTCTGGATCAAACGACCATCGCAGACTTGTGTACGCCGGTCAGTCGCCCCAAGGTGATTGACCTCAAAACAGCCTCACGTAAATAAATCATCCCCCAATAATTTTTTCTCGAACGTAGTTTTTGTTTTTGTTTGCCCCTAACTCCTAGTTAATTACTAGGCAATATGCGAGAGCTAAATGCGCGAGCTTCTGAACAACCGGCTTACTTTCTTTTTGTTCGTATCCATTTGCGCAATGTTCCTGAGTGCCTGCAATGACACGGCTCCTGCCGCGAATGGTAAGAGCGTGAAATTGGTGTTGGGCGCATACACCACACCACGCGAAGCCTACGGCAAAGCGGTCATTCCGGCCTTCCAAAAATTTTGGAAAGAGAAAACCGGGCAGGACGTTGAGTTTCAGGAATCCTATCAAGCCAGCGGCGCACAATCACGCGCCATTGCCAGCGGGTTTGAAGCCGACATCGCCGCACTCTCGTTCGAGGGCGACATAGACAAAATCGCCGAAGCCGGATTGATTACACACGATTGGAAAGCCAATGCGAATCGCGGCATCGTCAGCACTTCGATTGTCGTGTTCGCAGTCAGGCCCGGCAATCCAAAACAGATTCGTGATTGGACTGATTTGACCAAAGCGGGAATCAACGTGCTGACACCTGATCCGAAGACTTCAGGCGGCGCACAGTGGAATGTGAATGCGATGTACGGGGCGGCGTTGCGTGGCTTCGCAGGCGTACCGAAAGGCGATACCAATGCGGCGGCTGGCTTTCTGAAAGACGTATTTCGCAACGTCACGATTTTGGACAAAGGCGGGCGCGAATCCATCACAAATTTTGAAAAAGGCGTCGGCGACGTGGCGATCACGTACGAAAACGAAGTGCTGGTCGGACGGCAGGCCGGGCAAAAATATGACTACGTGATTCCGCGTTCGACCATCCTGATTGAGAATCCAGTTGCGCTGGTGGACAAATACGCCGACAAACATGGCGTGCGTGAAGTTGCCGAAGCCTTCGTCCAATTTTTGAGCAGCAAAGAAGCACAACGCGCGTATGCCAAATACGGTTTGCGCCCGCTAGATGCAGAGGTGGCGAAAGAAGTGCAAGCGCAGTATCCGCCTGTTGAAGACCTTTGGGAAATAGATTTCCTCGGCGGGTGGAAAAAAGTGGAAGCGGACATTTACGGCGCACAGGGGGCATACACAAAGGTTTTTGCTGAACTCTACAACGCAAAATGAGTGCTTCTGCAATTCAACTGAAAACTTTGCAGCCCGCAACAGTACGTCCGTGGGGCAAGTGGAGTTTGCGCGCTGTGGCCGTGTTGTATCTGAGTTTGATTTTGCTGCTGCCGCTTGCCGCGATGTTGCAACACGGATTCAGCAACGGGTTGTCCGCCTTTGTCAATGACGTGACGAATCCCTTAGCGTGGGGCGCGCTCAAGCTCACGCTGACAGCAGCGATTGCGATGACCGTCATCAACACGTTGCTGGGAACGCTGACAGCGTATGTGTTGGTGCGATATGAATTTTTCGGACGGCGTTTGCTGAACAGCCTGATTGATTTGCCGTTTGCGATTCCGACGCTGGTTGCAGGCGTGATGTTGGTCGTGCTGTACGGGCCACAACGAACGCTTGGCGCTTGGCTGGAAGCGCACGGCGTGCAGGTGATTTTTGCGACGCCGGGCATTGTGATGGCGTTGTTGTTCGTCACCTATCCGTTTGTGATTCGTACGGTGCAGCCTGTGTTGATGGAAATTGATCGCACCGAAGAAGAAGCCGCGTGGACGCTCGGTGCGTCAGAATGGCAAACCTTTTTGCACATTATTTTGCCTGCAATTCGTCCGGCGATGATGACGGGAGCACTGCTGTGCTTTGCGCGCGCGCTCGGTGAATTCGGTTCCATCGTGATTGTCGCGGGCAACATTCCGGGACGCACGCTGACGGCTCCGGTCTACATCTTCGGGCAAATCGAATCGCAGAATCAGCACGGCGCAAGCGCGGTTTCGCTGGTGTTGTTAGTGGTGTCGTTCGCGTTGATGTTCGCTGTAGATTGGTTGCAACGTCGGAGAGGAATCGCGCATGTCGCAGCTTGAAACAACCATCGCAACGACAGACTTCGTGCCGCATTCGCGTGTCGCGCGTCCGGGCAAACTGGCTTGGGTGTTGATTGGCGTCGTGGTGCTGTACGCCGCGTTTTTATTGGGTGGGCCGCTCGTTGCCATTATCGGCGGCGCGTTTGCTTCGGGCGCGGGCGCGTTGTGGCGCGAACTGACTTCAGCGGCGGCGGTGAATGCTTTGCAATTGACGGTGCTATTGGCAATTGCGGCAACAATCATCAACACGCTGTTTGGACTGTGCATCGCATGGGTGCTGGCGCGCGACAAGTTCATAGGACAAGCCTTTATCAACGGCATTGTAGATTTGCCTTTTGCGGTTTCGCCTGTGATTGCAGGCTTCATGCTGATTTTATTGTTTGGGCGCAATGGCTGGTTTGCGTCGTGGCTGGAGGCGGCGAATTTGAAAATCGTCTTTGCGTTGCCGGGGATGTTGCTCGCCACCGTATTTGTTTCGCTGCCGTTTGTCGTGCGCGAAATCGTTCCCGTCTTGATTCACCTAGGCGAAGAGCAGGAACACGCGGCGTACACGCTCGGCGCAAGTTATTGGCAAACGTTCTGGCACATCACGCTGCCCAATATTCAATGGGGTTTGCTGTATGGCGTGACGCTCACCTTTGCTCGGGCGCTCGGTGAATTCGGCGCGGTGCTGGTCGTGAGCGGCAGCGTCAGTCGGCTCACAGAAACTGCGACGTTATTCATCTTTCGTTCGCTGGATGATCGCAACGAAGTCGGCGCGAATGCGATGGCGTTAGTGCTGGCCTTGATTTCGTTCAGCATTTTGCTGGCAATGGAATTCTACAAAAAACATCAAAGAGGGAACCTATGAGGAGGTTCGTCTACAACGTTATTCATTGTTGTTGTCTATCGGTCTGTACTTTGCAGCCTGATGTGCGGGAATGATTTTGCCTAACGTGTGCAATCTTTCTGACCCGCTCTCAAGCATAGAGCGGGTTTTCTTTTTTGAGGAGTCAGTTATGAAGCAATCCACATTTTCTTTGCTGCGAATTTCTTTGCTTGGGCTTGTGTTTACGATCTCCACACAAGCACAAACTGCTACTGCTACGCTTAAAGGCATCATCAGCGATGCGCAAAATCAAGTATTACAGGGTGCCACTGTGACACTCACCAACAACGCCACTGGCTTACAGAAAACATTTACAACGGATGACGGCGGACAATACAGCTTCACCTTTCTGCCGCCGGGCACTTACAACGTCGAAGCCAACGCGCAAGGCTTCAAGCTCTCACGACAACCGCGCATCGCGCTGGAAGTTGGGCAAACCGCCGAATTCAATCTCGTCCTTGCGCCCGGCGAGCTAACGGAAACCGTCAATATCACGGCGACGGAGCCAATCAACCTTGATACAACAACCAGCGCGCTCGGTGGCATCGTCGGGCGTCAACGGGTCGAAGTTTTGCCACTCAACGGACGCAACGTGTTTCAGCTTGCACAGCTTGAAATCGGAGTCTCGTCCGCGCCCGGTTCACGTGGCGCAAACCCTGATTTGACAGCATCAGGAGAGATTTCGATTAACGGCGGGCGCACGCTGAACACCGAAGCCTTTGTGGACGGAATTCCGCTGGCAAACAAAGGCGACAACCGCATTTCGCTGCGGCCTTCGCCCGATGCGGTGCAGGAATTTCAGATCGTGACGAATTCGTTTCCGGCGGAGTACGGACGCACAGGAGGAGGCGCGTTGAATTTCTCGACGCGCTCCGGTTCGACGGAATTTCGCGCCACGTTGTTTGAATATCTGCGTAATGACGCCTTTGACGCGCGCAGTTTTTTTGTGAATGCGAACCCGAACGGCGTGAAAGAAAAACTGCGCTTCAATCAATTCGGCGGCAATGTCGGCGGGCCGGTGTGGTTGCCGCGCTTCGGCAAAAGCAACAAGCTGTTTTTCTTTTTCAACTACGAAGCCCTGCGGATTTCCCAAACTAGGCAAAGCCCTGCCACTGTGCCAACCGCGAAGATGCGCGGCGGCGATTTCTCCGAATTGCTTGGCACAGCGATTCCGGGCGTGACAGTTGTGGACACGCGCGGCCAACTCATTCCCGCGCGCATCGGGCAGATTTATATGCCAGGGACGGTGGTTGCTGCGGGGCAACCGGGCGCAGGTTCGCGCGTGGCGTTTGCCGACAACATCATTCCTGATGCGCTCATCAATCCGGTGGGACGTGCAGCCGTCGCGTATTTCCCGCTGCCGAATTCAGCAGGCGTGCGCAATGCGAATGGCCCCGGCTTCAGCAACAACTACATTGCGAACACGCTTGCAACGACCGACAGTTACCAAATCACGGCACGCGTGGATTACAACATCTCTTCGACGCAACAGCTTTTCTGGCGCATCATCAAAGACCGCACAACCTTGTATAACTCTGGGCCGTTTCCAACCAGCATTGCCTCACCAATTCAGAACCCGAAGCAAACGTCCGTGCCGGGAACGCACGTCGTCAATTACGTCAACACGCTGTCGTCGAAAGTCGTGCTGCATCTGAACGCCGGGATGACGCGCTTCAATAATGACGCGATCCATTTTTCGCGCGGCTTTGATGTGACGAGCTTGGGTTTGCCGATGTATGTGAAAAACGCTTCGGATGACACAGGAATTTTCCCGACACTGAATCCGGCGGGCTACACGTCGTTGGGGCCGCCGCGCAACTTCGGGTTTTATCGCAACAACCAGGATGTTTACAGTTTGAATCAGGATGTCAGTTGGCTGCGCGGCAATCATTCGTTGAAGTTTGGCGCGAACGAACGCATCTATCGGATGTACAACTATCGCCCCGATGATCCGGCTGGCAATTTCACGTTTGCCCGCAACTTCACACAGCGCGTGCCGGTCGAAACAGTGCCGCAAACCGGTGATGCCATCGCTGCGTTGTTGCTTGGTAATCCGGCTTCGGGGCGATTAGCGATTGCGCCGCAACCTGCGTTGCAAAGCAAATATTACGCACTCTTTGCGCAGGACGATTGGAAAGTGAATGAGCGATTGACGCTGAATCTGGGCTTGCGCTGGGAATTTGAAACGGGCAATACCGAACGCTTCAATCGGCTGCTGAATTTTGATGACAAGACCACATTTCCGGTGAAGCAAATTGCCGTTGCCTTTCCCGACGCGACGGGTTTAGGAACGCAAACGATTGCCTTGCGCGGTGTTGTGACTCCGGTCGGGCGCGGCGGCGTCACGACGCGCGAAAACTACGATCATGATTACAACAACTTTGGCCCTCGTGTGGGCTTGGCCTTCAAGCTCAATGAGAAAACCGTGCTTCGTTCGGGCGGCGCGATTTTGTATGCGCCGCTCGGCGGCGGCGGCTTCAATATCGTGACGGCGGCGATGGATGGTTTGGCGGAAACGCCGTTCATTGCTTCGCTCAACAACGGCATCAGCCCGGTGGCCGGAACAAATCTCAGCAATCCGTTTCCGTCGGGCATTGTCGCGCCGACCAGCGATTATGTGGGGCCGCTAACAGGTTACGGACGGCAATCGGTTCCCGTGCGATTGCGCAACATTCGTCAGCCGTTCATTGCGCAATGGAATTTGAATGTGCAACGCGAATTGCCCGGCAAAATCAATTTGGAAGTGGCGTATGCCGGCAACGCAGGCATCGGCTTGCTCAGCGGTGCAACGGACATCAATCAGCTTTCGCCCGACGCCATTGCGATTGCCAGCAAAGTCGTGAACGGCGTGCCGCTCGGCAATCTCACGGTAGCGAATCCATTCCTGACTTTGCCACCGGAGCAGCGTCCGGCTTCGACTTCGATTCTGGGACGCTCGACGGTGACAGTGGCGCAACTGCTGCGCCCGTATCCGCAATTCGGCAACGTCGTTTCTTACAGCCAGAACGAATCGCATTCGACGTATCATTCATTGCAACTCACCGTCGCGCGTCGTGTGACCAGCAACGTGACGTTCAGCGCAGCGTATTCGTTCTCGAAATTGATTGATGATCTGACTTCGATGTCGCTGAACAATCAGACGATTCAGATTCAGTATTTTCAGGACTATCACAATCGGCGCGCGGATAAATCGCTCTCGAATTTCGATGTGCGGCATCGCTTCATCGGCGATGTGACGTGGCAACTGCCGTTCGGACGTGGACAACGTTTTTTGCAGGAAGGTGTGCTCGGCAAAATCATCGGCGGGTTTGCGGTGAACACCATCGTCCAGGCACAAAGCGGCCTCCCGCTTTCGATCAGTGCGACGAATGCGTCATTGCAAGGGCTGGCGTTTAATTCGCTGCGTCCAAATATCGTCAGTAATTACCTCGTCAACAGCGGTTCCAAAGCAGATTGGATCAAGCAATATTTCAATGCCGCCGCCTTCGCTCAGCCCGTGCCGTACAGCTTTGGTAGCGCGCCGCGTACATTGCCGAATCTACGCAGCCCCGGCTATCTCGCCGCGAATTTCTCGCTGCAACGTGATTTCAAATTTACAGAACACTCGAAACTGCAAATCCGTGCTGAGGCATTCAATCTGCTTAATCGTGCGAATTTTCAAGCGCCCGGAACGACATTGGGCGGAGCAAATTTTGGCGTGATTACGACAACGGAAGACCCGCGCCAAATTCAATTCGCAGCGCGGCTTTATTTCTAACTCAGGCGTAGTAAAAAAGATTCGGCCAAGAGAACAGAGGTTTCGGTGGCAGAGGCAACCCCACTTTTGCCGTTGCCACCCCTTTTTGTCACTACTTCCAATGATCTCCGCAACCGAAGCGAGCAATCAGGCTCTAAACATCGCGATTTTGAGCTCTTGTTCGCGTACTCGAAAGTTTTGTAATAAGACGTCTTTTTGGACAAGTTGCGAAGTCAAGTTATAGATTTCCTGATTTAGCTGGCGCACTTTTGCTTCCAGTAACTTGATCCTTTCCCCTTCACTGCTGGGTACAGCGGATGTGCCTGGAACTAAATAAAACCCATTCCTGTCCACTGAGTTGTTTGCTTCCTGCTCAGCCTCGTTTCTCCAGCTTTGATTGATGTCAATGTGAGGTGCAATCATGTCTTTTACTCCTTTTTACAAGTGACAACGTTAATTACAGGCTCTAAGCTGAAATCCCAGTTGCTAGATAGTTGTTTTTCGTTCTACAAACAAGCGTAAAAGGGCATTAACTCCTATATGTAAAAGAATATAGAAAATGAAGGCAAAAACATAAGATAACTTTAATTGGAATCGCCCGATCCCAATGCTTTGGATCAGGGATTCAAATGGGCCTAATAGTGGTGCCGATAAAGTATCAATTAAATTTCTAAAGCCATTTCCACGCCGCGCTCCCATTACGTCCAGCAAAATCTGTAAGCCAATCAGGCTATATGCGATATAAAATACAAAGTCTATAATCTGGGAAATCCGAGCTGCTGTACGCGCCCGATCAATTTCTGCTTCTGTGGCAGCTACCTCATTAAATGCTTTATGCCGTAGCTGATGTCCCAAGTCAGCTGCTTTGCTTTGTTCGCCAGGGATAGCTGCGGATGCATGTGTGTTAATTTCTTCCTGTACTTCGCTACGCACCTCATCCTTGACGGCTTCGTGATGGGCAAGGCGATGTGTTTCATTCATCAAAAGATCATTAGGATTTGTCATATGGAAGTTCTTTCTTAAAGATTAGCTTTTTTGCAATGGATAAGCGCCCAATAGTTGCAAGGTCGTTTATACCCAACGACGCTGGAACAGGCTTAGAATGCTGACGAATATTGCTGATCCAATAATTGACCAGATGACGGGAAATTTTTGCCCGCCTACATTTACTGGCAGCAATTCTGGTAGTCCCATTGCTTGAGCTAACCACGTCCCTAACAATGCTCCGATAAAGCCAAGGATGATTGCGACAAGAATTCCGCCGCGCCCTTGTCCTGCAACCGCTTGCCCCAGAATTCCACAGATCGCCGCAATTAATAACAACAGTAAGAGTGATATGACGGACATACAAGTTCTCCTTTGGGGTTAGATGGTATTGGATTGCGTATCTGAATTCATAAAAAGCGCCGCGAAGGTCTGTCGCGCATTTTTTTGCTGCTGCCGATGACTGGCCAGCCAATCTTTGGTGGTCTGAACGATTTGTTGTGTAAGTAACACTCGGTCACGCATTTCAGTTACTTGATCTTTCTTTGGCGTTGCCTGTATTTCCTTTTCCAAGGTCTGTTTTTTTACAAGTCGTGCTTTACTTAACATTTCGTGTGCCTCCTCTGACAGGCTAGTGGGCAATCGTTGTGCCATAGTTGATTGAACTAAATTGCTAAAAAAAATGACTAAGGCTCTATAAATAAGGGCACGGGCTGTACTCGGATGGTACAGGACAGGGAAGAGGTCGCCTGGAAGAGTGTATTCTCCTTAATCACTATTTTGTGCATATCTATCATTGGGGGACGAAATGGGTGGCCTTCAGGTTCTAAACCTGTGGAACGCATATTGCTAACTTCCAGCAGCGAAATGATGGAAAGGGGCTAAGAATTAAGGAGGAAAGGGGTAAAGCATAAAAGAGGCGGTTATTTTATCGTTGGTTTTTGATTTAGTGGTTTTATTTCTATCGCTATTTTACTGAAGGGCTGTAATTCTTTTGCCAGAAGGGCCCTGTCTATTCGCCAGCAATTGTATTTCATCTGAGAGAACCGCCCGCTTCGCTGCTCCTAAGTAAGTTGTAACAATAGGAAAGGATAATTTACCTAAGCGAAAGGGATCTTTTTATGGATGAGTTCAATAGTGAAGTAAAAAAAGGATTGAACTCCATTTCTGCCTTAGCCGTAGAACAGATCTCGATCCGTACCCGGTTGCAAAAGTTGGTGGCAATCGTCTGTGATGTTTTACAAATCCCCGCAGCGATTTTGTTGCTAACTAACAATTTGCCTGTTTCGCCAAAAGCGACAATTGCGGGTGCCGACGAAGACCTGATTCAAGGCTTACATCAGTTGAATGAGCAAAGTTCCGACAAGCATCTGGCGAATCTTTTGCCTGCAACAGCCAATAATGAAACGGCTGAAGATTTCTTCCTTCGTTGTCAGGCGCTGACCGATTCAGAGGGAAGAACCTATGAATTTGTAATTCTCCCACTCAACGCTGGAACCCAGATGCTGGGAGGAATTGCGCTTGCATCTTCTGCCTGCCAGGAACTGATTCGTGAAAAATCCTCATTGCTTAATATTCTTGCACAGCACATCAGTTTGTTTCTTTTGGCAGTAAAGGGCGCACAAGTTGAAGCTCCTTTGCCTGTTCCAGCACGGAATGAGGCTTGGTTTACCGAAGAGTTTTTGGCGACGCTTTCTCACGAACTACGGGCACCTCTGCATACAATTCTTGGCTGGGTCAGCATCTTGCAACACCCTGCGACAAGTCAGGAAGTCTTGGGGCAAGCACTAAAAACTATTGAGCGAAGCGCACGTACGCAAAGTGCAATCATCAACGATTTACTTGATGCGTCATTTTGTTTTAATCAGCATACCCCTTTGAGCAAACGCCCCGTGCCAATTCAGTCGCTGTTACAGCAAGTGATGAAGACTTTGCTTCCTATCGCAGAACAAAAAGAAGTGGTTCTGACAACGGATATTCGCCTGGCGCATGATTATGTGATGGCTGACGCAGAGCGACTGCGGCAGGTGTTTTGGCACTTGCTTTCTAATGCCATAAAATTTACGGCGAAGAGAGGGCATATTCAGTTATCGGCGCAACGAGTGGGGGATGAGCTGGAGTTTAGGTTGGTGGATTCTGGCATCGGGATTACACCTGAATTTCTACCGCATATTTTTGATCCTTTCCGGCAGGAAAATGCTACGACCACGCGCAAGTTTGGCGGGCTAGGCTTAGGATTGGCAATTGCGCGCCATCAACTTGAATTGCATGGTGGCAGTATTGAAATTACCAGTGCTGGGAAACATCAGGGGACAACTGTGATCGCTTGGTTGCCGTTAGCGCGACACTTATCTGCTGGTTCTGAAATCAGCCGCGATTTGAAGCCTTCATTTCAGTCTCAGGCTGACATTGCGAAAAAACAGTTGAGAGGGGTTCGTGTACTTGTGGTGGATGACGATGCTGACTCGCTGGAAATTGTCAGCACGATTTTACAGAATTGCAATTCCGAGGTTCAGACTGCTGCGAATGCGCAGGAGGCGCTTGATGTTTTACACCGTTGGGAGCCGGATGTTTTGATTTCAGATATTCAAATGCCAGGCGTTGATGGGTATGAGTTAATGCAATGGATTCGCCGGGATAAGCCAACTTTGCGGCGGCGAATCGCGGCTATTGCCATGACGGCATACTCAAGAGCTGAAGATCGCTTAAAAGCCCTGGCTTCAGGGTTTCATACCCATCTCACGAAGCCCGTTGATCCGGCTGAACTCGTTGCGGTTGTGAATAGTTTGGTTTCTCGATCAAACGACACTCTCTATTTGACCTGAAAAGGAATAACATGAATAGTACCCTATCAGGATCTACCATCCTGATTGTAGATAGTGATGTAAAGCGTTCCAGGCTATTAAAAACAAGTTTACAAAAAGACCCTGATTCAGATTACTCTTTCATCGAAAAAGGCACCTGTTCTGCTGCGATAGAGTTATTGCAGACTGTATCAGTGAACGCGATTTTTCTTGCCGAATCGTTGTCAGATTCACGGGCGCTCACAAGCATTGCCGCGATTTGTGGCATTGCGCATTGCCAGGAGCTTCCAATCTTCGTAACGGTAGAGGCAGAAGAACCGGAAACGGTCACGCCACTATTAAAGGCTGGTGCCTCCTTCTGTTTTTCATCGGCCAACATCTCGTCGTCATTGTTGCAACAGCTTGTGCGTCACGCTCTCGTCACAAGTGATGCCAGACAAGTGCAGGTTGCACATAAAAACATTACGTTAAATATCCAGCTTGAAGAACGGCTGCGTCTGGCATTTGAGGCAGCCAGGATGGGGTACTGGGAATGGGATATTCCCACAGATCGCATGCGTTGGCGCTATCAGGCCGAAGAGATCTTTGGTATTCAGGATGAGCAGTTTAATGGCACGATGGATGCCGTGCTGGCGCTGATTCACCCCGAAGACCAACGCCGTGTCAGACAGATTCTTCATACCTCACTGGAAACCGGTGAGGATTATAAATTCGAGTTCCGTGTTAGTGACAATTCTCGCAGAATTCGGTGGCTCACCAGCAATGGACGGACTTTTTTTGATCAGAATGGCAATCCACTTTTGATGATTGGTGTACTGAGAGATGTGACGGAACGTGTGATCACAGGTCTGAACCTGAGCGCCAGCCAGCAATTAAATCAGGCAATACTTGATTCATTGCCTGAGCACATCGCCGTGCTTGATAAGACCGGGAAGATCATGGCCATTAATAAGGCATGGCAGGACTTTGCCCTGGCAAACGGAATCGGGCCTGAGGAATTGCACGGCACAATTGGCACGAATTATCTGGACGTTTGCGAGGCTGCTACCGGGGATTGTTCTGAAGAAGCTGCTATCGTCTGCGATGGAATTCGGTCAGTTCTAAAAGGTATCGTAGATCATTTTCGGCTTGAATATCCCTGCCATTCTCCGACGGAACAACGCTGGTTTTTGTTGCAGGTCACTCCCCTGGTTCACATCGGCGGTGGCGTTGTTGTTTCTCATCTGAATATCACGGAACGCCGCAAAATTGAGGCTCAAATGGGGGCTTTATTAAGTGAAGCGCAACGGGCCAGAGAAAGCGCAGAAAATGCCAATCGCGCCAAGGATGAATTTATTGCGCAGATCACACACGACCTGCGTTCGCCTTTGAGTGCGGTGTTGGGTTGGGCCAAGGTTCTGAAGAACAAGAAAGCCAATGAGCAAATCCGCGAAGAAGCAATTCAGGCCATCATTGAAAGCGCGGAAAAACAAACCAATCTCATTGAGGATTTACTGGATATTTCTCGGGTCGCCGCCGGACAGCTCCGGCTGGATGTGGTGCCTGTCTCTTTGAGTGCCGTAATTCGTTCGGCGATGGATGTGATGCAACCCGCCTGTGATGCGAAAGGAATTGACTGCACCACGGAACTGGCCACAGATGCGGATGCTGTCACGGGAGACCCCGTCCGATTAGAGCAAGTTATCTGGAACCTTGTCTCTAATGCGGTGAAATTCACCCCGAACAAAGGCAAGGTCAAAGTCCGTCTGGAACGTGCCGATCCGTATGTTCGTATCACCGTCAATGACACAGGATGCGGCATCAAGCCTGAGCATCTGCCTTTCATTTTTGAGCGTTACTGGCAACCTGATTCCTTCAGTGGTAAAAGAAAAGGCGGCTTGGGGTTGGGGCTTTCACTGGTCAAATACATTGTCGAATTGCACGGCGGTACGGTCGCCGTAGAAAGTGAGGGTGAAAATAAAGGGGCCACCTTTATTGTTAACCTTCCCTATCGCGCTGTGCGCTTGCAGCCGCGAGAAGACATCTTGCCCCTGGCTACCAATAGTAATGTCGCCGAAGACATTGAGCCGGATTTGTTTTTAGAATCGGTCATGTCTTCTTCGGCCTTGGAGGGCATTGAGGTTGTAGTTGTGGATGACGAACCAAGCGCGCGGGAACTGGTGGCAGAAATTTTGCGGCAACACGGAGCTACGGTAAAAAAAGCCGAATCCGCTGCCACCGCCTTTGACCTGATCACGGAAGGCGAGCGCGTCCCGGATTTATTGGTCTCCGATATTAGTATGCCGGATGAAGACGGCTACATGTTAATTCGTAAAATTCGTAATTTGCCGCGCAGCAAAGGTGGCGCGATTCCGGCAGTTGCCTTAACGGCGTTTGGACGCATGGAAGATCGTGTTCGTGCGTTGAGTGCTGGTTTTCAGATGCACTTGCCAAAGCCTGTTGAGCCAGCTGAACTGGCGTTGGTTGCTGCTAATTTGACCAATCGGGAAATTAAGACTTTAGTAAACTGATAACTCAACTCAGCTCGCGCTGTTTGCGGCTGGCAATGCTGAAAGGAATTGCATGTCCATAGCAAAGATATTAGTCGTTGATGATGACCCATCATTGCGTCGTTTAATGCAAGTCACTCTGATGGAGCATGATTACGAGGTGTTTATTGCCGGGACGGGCGAAGAGGGATTGAAAATTCTGGCGGAACAGAACATTGATGTGGCCTTGACGGATTTAAATCTGCCCGATTTTGATGGCATTGATCTGGTGCAGGAAATCCGCAAACGCTCGTCTAGTACGCAGATCATTGTTATTACTGGCTACGGTTCGGTCGCGAAAGCCGCTGCTGCAACTAAGGCAGGAGCCTTTTACTTTCTCGAAAAGCCGGTTGATTTTGACGAATTACAAATCCTGCTCGACAAGGCGCTCGAACATCAGCAGCAAAATGTAGAATTGACGAAATTGCGCAGGCGTTTCGACCTGCGCCCTTCATACTTCGGCATTATCGGCAGAAGTAAGGCGATGGAACGAGTGTATGAAGTAATCGAAGGCATTGCTGAATCTGAGGCGAATGTTCTGATTATTGGTGAATCCGGGACGGGGAAAGAGCTGGTCGCAAGTGCGATTCACGAGCGCAGCCATCGTGCTAAAAAGCCGATTATGCAGGTGAATTGTGCTGCCTTGCCCAAAGAGCTGATTGAATCAGAATTGTTTGGGCATACAAAAGGCGCGTTTACCGGAGCACATGCGGATAAGCTGGGATTAATCGGGCGGGCGGCAGGCGGCAGTTTATTTTTGGATGAAATTGGTGAAATGCCACTGGAATTACAGCCAAAACTGCTCCGCGTCCTGCAAGAGCGTGTTTATTATCGCGTTGGCAGCGAAAAGCCTCTCACGGCTGATTTTCGCCTGATTGCCGCCACCAATCGAAATCCGTTTGATGCCATACGTGATGGCCATCTGCGCGAAGATTTATATTACCGACTTAATACCATCGAGATTCACGTGCCACCTTTGCGCGAACGGCCTGAGGACATTCATTTATTGGCCGATCATTTTCGTCAGCAATATGCTGAGCGATATAAACGGAATATCACCGCTATTTCCGAGCAGGCATATGCACAGTTATTCAATTACCATTGGCCCGGTAATGTCCGTGAACTACAGAACGCCCTGGAGCGGGCAGTGTTGATGTGCCGTGGTGAAATTATAGAAGCCCATCACTTCCCAACTCGGCAACCCGCAGGTGCTTCTGTTTTGGCTGCCAACTCTTTTCCGGCTATAGAACCGGTCGCACCTCCCGTTCCAGAAGTGCCCGTATCTCACTCAGTTGTACCTACAATTCCGGTCTCAGTGCCCTCTGCTCCGCCTAATACGCCGGAGGTCTATACGATTGAGGAGCTTTGTAATTTGATTATTGATAAGGTTCCCACCCCAAAACAAGGCGCACCTATGAATGAATTGTTTGGGCAGCTGGAGGTTTATTTAGCGCGTGCGGCGGTTAAGCGAACTGGTGGAAATAAGCAAGCGGCTGCCAGTTTGTTGGGCATTTATCGGCCACGTTTGTATAGCCTATTACGAAAGGATGAGGCCACGCCAGAAAAGGCGAACGTTGAGGAAGATGCCCCGCCCACAGCGTCTGCTTCCGTTTAGAGAACTTAGCCAGGCGCTTAATTGATTAGTTCAAGATCAATTAAGCGCTTTATTTGCAGCAAGCCATGTCGAACTCTCGTTTTAATTGTTCCGAGTGGATGCCCTAATTTGTCGGCGATTTCTGTATGTGTCATCCCAAAGTAGAAAGCTAGCGTGAGCGCCTCGCGCTGAGGAGGAGAGAGCCGGGCTAATGCTGTTCTCACCTGCTGGCACCGCTCGGTCAGGATACTGGAAAATTCTGGGCTTTTGGTTTCTGCGATCAAGAAAGCCTGATCTTCCAACGATTCAGCCTTGTTTTTTGATCTGTTGTTTTGCCGCAAGCGATCAATCGCACGGCTGCGGGTAATGGTTATCAGCCAAACCAGGGGTGCGCCTCTGTCCTCACAATACACTCCTGCCTGCTTCCATACCTGTAAATAAACCTCCAGCATCGTTTCCTCTGCCGCAGACTGATCTTGTAACGTCTTCAGCGCTAAACTGTACGTGATATGCCTCGTTAAATCATACAGTTTAGCCAATGCCTGCTCACTTCCATTCGCTATTTCGTGGATTAAACTAACTGGTATGAAGCCATCCGTTTTTCTTTGTTTCGGGTGTGCATCCGTTACTTGAGCAACAGCAGTCATAAGTTTATGCCAATCAGTTTTTCATACATAAATTGTGGGCTTTTTTGGGGTTTCATCAATTGGAATGGCAGGTTCATCGGATGGCAATTCTAAGGGGTCCGGCACAATATCGCTGGGAGGAACAGGAATTCGGTCATCTTCTTTCTCCGGGGGGAGGGGGAATGGCGGAATAGACTTTTCTGGTGATGGCCCGATGGCTGTTTTTTTACTCATAAACATAACAAAGCCTCTGGGGGCTAAGGTAAGCATTTGTGATTTGATAAGGATGTAACACTTATTCCCACTACGCTTGTCTTAGCCCCATTTTGCAGCCTTACTATTTTGCTGCGGTACTTTTTTCTTTGGCAACAGGTTTCCGTTTACCGGAACTTTCCTCGCTTTGAGGCTCCGCGCTGGCTTGCGCTTCATCTTTAAAATAAAGCTTGCCCTCTTCCTCGCCCCTATCAGGAGAAACCGCAAATAGCAAGTCTGCCAATTCATCAGCGTGTTCTTCCTCCTTGGCAATACACAGACTAATTCAGTTGCCAGGGCTTCGTTCAAGACAGAAATAGACTGATCTTTGTTGAGTCCATAATTGCTGGTAACTGCGCCATCTTCGATTTTTTTGCGAGCGCGTTCGCGGATTTCACTAACATTTTTAATAATGCTCATTTTTTGCTCTCTCAGGTATCAGCTTATTCGTCCCGGCAATAAGCTGACATTCAGTAAGATATGGATTTACAAGACGTACAGTTAGCCTCTACAGCAATTGATAAACTTCACATTAATTAGCGTCTCGGAAGAAAAGCAAATTGCTACAACGCATAGATTAAAATGTAACGTCTTCTAAGTAAGGAAAATAAGAATAAGAGCGTGATTTACTCAGTAAATACAAAATAAAAAAGACCAGAGAAAACTAAACCTGTTTTTGCTCAGCTTACCCTGGTCTTTTTTATTTTTGTTTCGATTCTTCAGATTGAAGAACGTCGCCCACTGAGAATCTGTAAGACAAAGATGACTCCCGCAACCAGCAAAAGCGCGTGAATCAAGCTTCCGCCTACACCGCCGACGAAACCCAGCAACCAAAGAACTAATACAACAGCAAGAATTGTCCACAACATTTTATATCCTCCTGAATACGGTGGTCTGCTCACCGAAATTAAATTTGTACTGCTATTCGTACGTTATTGTGGGAGAGCAAGAAGTGTGCCGTAGTGGGTAAGCCCAAAGTACCAACAAAATCCAATTTTTACTGTATGGTGGCAATGCGCAATATAAGATTAACAAGATAAGCACTCTGTATTACCCCTATCCAATTTGTACGCTGCTGTTGCATCCACGTTTTAAGTCTCGTTTCTAAAGACTGATAAATGCCTCAATCTACTTGATTGCCAATTGTGGCCCTTGACTTGCAGTCAGATGGAGTAAGTCGAATGCGATAGACTTGAAAAAATATGAAGTGAGGATTTTATGCAACACTTTGAGACAGCAACAAATTTAGGTTCATATGGAGGCGCAGAAAAAACTCCATCCAAGCCTATTTTCCAAACAATGAAAGAATCTGTCGCCAATGGGATTGCCAAAGCGGCTAACTCATTACATGAAAAGGCCGAAAACGCGTTATCCCCACAATTCACTGGCTTCGGACACCAAACAGCGAATTGGCTGGAAAAATCTGCTGATTATGTACAGCAACTGGAGCCAGAAAAGATGCGTGCTGATATTGAATCTCAGGTGCGCCGTAACCCAACAAAAAGCTTATTGATCGCAGGGGCTGTTGGTTTAGTTTTAGGGGCAGTTTTTCGCCGACGCTAATTGGCCAAAGCTAATCTCTTTCCGAATCTAATTCGATGCTAGCTGTTGTTAGCGCTTATTTAGGTTATCTCTATATGAAATAATTAACTAGGAGGAAGTTTTATGGAACCGAAACCTGTAGTACAAGATCCAACAAGAAAAATTAACACTACGATTTCCAACATAGGTGCTGCCACCTCACAAGCAGCGGCTGTAGCTGAAGATAAGGCGACTGAAGTAAAAGAAGCTATCCAAAATAAGGGTAGCGAAATTCTCGATGCGACAAAACAAACAGTTTCTGAGGCATATGATAAAACTAGCCGGACGGTCGCAGAAAATTATCATCGCGCAATGGACTTTGGGCGTGAAAACCCTGGAACGGCTACCTTAATTGCTTTGGGAGCTGGACTTGGCGCAGGCATTGGGTTGGGTGTCTTATTAGCATCCAACCATTCTTCGCGAACCCGTGCCAGTCGGGTAGTGCCACCAGTTTTAAATGCCCTCACAACTTTGGCCTATGACTTGTTCAGACGATAAGCATAGAAAGAACCATAAGTGCCAACAGAATACTCAGTAGCGGTTTGTAAAGAATCTAATCAATTCTCCAAATCGCTAATGAGTTTATCCAAGCTTGGCACTAATTATTCAAAAGAAAGAAGGAGCAATATGAGTAAAGCAGTACCAAAAGCAAACGAAATCATTGATGAGTTGAACGATTTAATTGAACTTTGCCGTGATGGGCAAAAAGGCTTTGCTGAAGCTTCTGAAAGTATTTCCGATAATCAATGGAAAACTTTTTGTTTAGAGCAAAGCCGCCAACGGGCGAGATTTGTTGGTGAATTACAGCAGCAGGTACAGTGGTTGGGCGGCGATCCTGAAAACAGCGGAAGTGCCACCGGGGCTATGCATCGAGCCTGGATTAACCTGAAATCTGCATTGGGCGGGGGAGACGCCTCCATTATGGCAGCTTGCGAAACAGGTGAAGATACAGCCGTCAGTTCTTATAAGGACCTGTTGGAAAAAGATTTGCCTACAAACGTTCGCCATGTCATTGAGCAGCAATATCAAAGTGTCCAAGACTCACATGATCGTGTGAAGGCAATGCGTGATAGCTATAGCCAATAAGGCTCAATGGAGTTGGTAGACGGACAAAAGGCCAGTGGAAAACTTCCACTGGCCTTTTCTTATCGCCAAATTCTTCGTTGTTACTTTTGCTTATCCGTGCATCACCCCTTTGTACTCAGGTTTTCGGGAAAATAGGTTTTTATAGCAGGGATTGCTTGCTGATGCCTTTGTTCGTGGAAGATTTTTGGTGATGCCTGCTAATTCGCTCAATTTCTATTTGGTTATTCTTTTCGCTGGCTCGGATGAGAAGAACATCGCCAAAGGTAAGCTGTCCACAGGAAATGAATCGGGAAAGAGGAGAGGATAATAAGCTCTCTAATGTTATTTGAATCTCTTTGGTACTGCTGCCAGGGCGTAAGCCTTTTCTCAATAACAGCATAAGAAAGCGATTGGAGAGGCGAATTTTAAAGCAATTATCTTTGATCCCAAATAACCGCTGAGGTAGTTCCAAAATTAGAGCCTCAATTCGTTTACGAAAAGCAATCCGCATAAGCGGTCGTAAAGATGTGGAACTTTCCTGCGCGAGCGGTACAGTTAGGTTTTTCATACATGAACAGAATGAAGCAATCAAGCTTCGTACTAAATGTGGACTCTGCTATTTTCTTAATTCGTTGTTCGTTGAAAGCGTGAGTCCTCTTAAACTTGCTTGCGGGCTACAAGTTTAAGAGGACTCTATTGCTAACTATTTCTGTTGATCGTTAGAGCGTTGGACGGCACTGGCGGTGTTCATGTCGCTGATGACGATTTCAACTCTTCGGTTTTGCTGACGCCCTTCTGCCGTATCGTTAGTTGCTATCGGCTGTGTTTTTCCAAAGCCACGACTACTTAAATGGCTTTGATTCAGGCCGCAGGTTGAAAGATAGCTTGTAACGTTTTGTGCACGGCGAGCAGAGAGCTTTTGATTGTAATCATCGGTTCCCTTGTTATCTGTATGACCTTCGATACTCAGATTATAACCTCCGGTCACAGATAAGATGCCACAGACTTTACTGAGCTTTTCTCTTGCTTCAGGCTTCAACTGATCTTTATTAAAATCAAACAGGATGTCCGGCAGATTTACAATTAATCCGCGAGCCGTTTCTCTTGTCTCAACTACCTGATTAAGAGCTTCGCGCATTTTGGTGCGGGCCGCATCCCGTTCCTTTTGCGCCTGATCCGCATCCATCTGCGCTTTCAATTTTTCATTCGCCAACATCCCAGCCTGTTGTTGTGCCAAGCGGGCTTTTTCTTCAGCCTCTGCCGCGCGGCGTGCTGATTCTTCCGCTTGCTTCAGGGCTGCACTACGAGCGGCTACTTCCATTGCCAATTCCATTTCTTTTTGTTTGGCCTGTAACTCTGCCCGCTCGGCATCAGACTGCGCTTTATCAATAGATACTTTCAACGCTTCGATTTCATCATTACGAGATTTCCGCTCATTATTGAGCGCCGTTTGGAAGGCAACTTCTTTGGCGCGCTTTTCAGCGGCAACGGCCAGGCGGACAGTTTCATGCCCATAGGTCATCAGGATTTTTTTGTCTACGCGCGCCTCTGCTGCTTCAGCTGTTTTTTTCCAGGATTCATAGGCTTTGGCGTATTCGTCAGCTGCAAACTGTTGTGCTCCTGCACGTTCTGCCAGCAGTAAGGATACCTTTGCCTGCCTCACGTCAGAGCGCGTTTCCCCTTTAGCTTCAGGCTCACCTACTAAGGTAGTTTGCGAGGCTTGATAGATACCATCGAATCCATGGTATTTAATGTTGGCCATCTCTAACATTTGGCCAGTCAAGTGATTTGTCGGGCGGGTATTTTCCATGACGACAAAACGGCTTGGCACGTCTACCAGAAAGTGCGGTTCTGCTGTGACAAACAGACCAAATGTTTCGAGCGGAGTGGAAACGTTAAGTTTGCTGCGATTGCCTTGCAGAATAAATTCGCCGACGTTGTCAGTATGTCCTTCTGGTGAAACCACCCAGAGGACGTAGGTTGCATAATCACCGCCGAAATACGCAGCAGGTTTCATTTCATCCAGTTCAATTTCGATTTCGGTCATCCCCTTCTTACGCTGTACTTTTGCTTCACCGCTGGATTTGGGTAATCGTTCAGTGCCTTTGAATTTCACGCTCAGTGTTGGCCCTTCAGGATAACTAATGGCCAGCGCGGATTGGGTTCCGGTGATTGGTTTATCCACTTGTGCTGGAACGTTAATTACTGCACCAGCAGTCAGGATTAAGATCAAAATAAAGATCGTGATTAACGATAGATTCGTAATTCCTTTCATAGTGACTTCCCCTCGTTCATCAATTGCAGAGGCGGTTGCGGCCTCTAATAAATAATGCAAGCAGCGCGATGCGCCCACGTTTGGAAATTTGCTAAAAAGACTTGTAGCAAATTGAATGACAAGTTCATTTTTAGAAAAGTGCAATTATTATGCCGAGCCGGATAAGGTTATGGATCGCTGTGAAATGCCAGTAACTGGGGGTATTGTGTAATCGAAGAGAACGCCCGGCTGAGCGAGTGAAGTAATCAGCTACAGTTGAAATAAGACGAGAGGGTTTTGAGGCTAACGTCAGCTGGAATCAGAAGGCATTACTATTGCATAGCGCTTTGATAATTGCTGGATACTGTGCTGGTAGATAAAGGGCGATTATCTCTATCGCTAAAAGGAAATGGTATACTTCAAACGTCGCACTTGTACCAAGCTTATATCTGAGAACTAACCTGATAAATATGGCATTTAACCTGGAACGATCCATCCCCTTTATCTTTGGCTTTGCTGTGTTGTTATTAGCTGTGGTAGGAGGAGCTACATATCGTAGCTTGATGAATACCAGAGAAGCTTTAAATTGGGAAACTCACACAAGAGAAGTGCTGCTACATCTGGAGAAGATGCACTCCTCACTGCTTGAAACTGAAACAAGTACACGCGGATTTGTCGTCATTGGCGGCGACGATTTTATTCAAAGCTTCAATAACGCAGCCTCACGCTTTCGCTCGCAAGTACAGCAGATTAAGACCCTGACCGCTGATGACGCTACGCAACAAGAACGGCTGGCAAAAATTCAGCAACTTGGAGAGGAGAAAATAGGCGTCTCTCAAAAATTTATTGACCTTCGTCGCACCCTGGGCCCTGAACAGGCGCTGGCAGAACTGAAACTAGGCGAAGGGAAAAGCGCGATGGATCGGCTCCGCCCGTTGCTCGGCGATTTCCAAGAACTGGAATCCAGTTTATTGGACGCTCGCAAAGAAGATCTGCAATCGCGCCTTCACCGTACGCTGATTATCATTTTATCCAGCAGCACTCTGGGAATCCTATCCTTGGCAATTGCTAATTTTGTCATTGTGCGTCAGCTCGCACGACGCCGGATTGCTGAAACTGCGTTGGCGCGTGCCAATGCGTTGCTGGAAGAACGCGTTGAAAAGCAGGCCGAAGACCTGTCAAAAACTTCGGATGAGTTGCGGCTTGAAAATATTCGCCGTGCCTTGGCTGAGAAAAAGGAACGTGAACAACGTGAATGGTGGCGTGTCACACTCAACAGTATTGGCGATTGTGTAATTACCACAGATACCGAGGGGAAAATAAATTACATCAATCAAATGGCGCAGGGGGTGACAGGATGGCGTCTTGAAGACGCAATGGAAGAGCCATTGGAGAAAGTCTTCAATATTGTAAATGAGCATACCTTGCAACCTGTCGAAAGCCCCATTACCAAGGTCTTGCGCGAGGGGCTGACGGTTGGCCTGGCGAATCATACGTCCCTGATCACAAAAGATGGCCGCTACCTGCCGATTGATGATAGCGGCGCGCCGATTCGGGATGATCAAGGCAATATTATCGGTGCCGTCCTCGTGTTTCGTGATTTCACGCAACAACGTCAGGCAGAATCCAAATTGCGGCGCTCCGAAGAATTACAGCGATTGGCCCTGGAAGCCGGGAAGATGGGAGTCTTTGCCTGGAACCCCCATACCGATCAGCTGGAAACCGATAGCCGGATGCGGAATCTCTTCGGCAAAACGGATGACGAGGCAGTTGATACGGCCAAGCCTTTTTTTGCGGTGATTAATCCTGAGGATCGCCCGGCTTTAGATCAAAACATCAAAGATGCCATCGAAAAGAAGACGCCTTATGATGCCCGCTTCCGCGTTACTTTACCCGACGGAAAGAAGCGGTGGATTGCCGGAATTGGCCGGGTTGAAACCAATGCACAAGGGAACACGACCTTACTGCGCGGCATTAGCTATGACATCACCGATCAGGTAGAAGCAGAAGAAAAACTGCGACGCGAAGAGCAGCATCTGCGGGATGTAATTAATAGTTTATTTTCGTTTGTTGGCGTCATGTTACCTGATGGCACACTAATCGAAGCCAATAAAACAGCGCTTGATGCCGCATCTTTGAAATCATCTGACGTTTTAGGGAAGCATTTTGCCGACACTTATTGGTGGAACTATGCGCCTGAAGTTCAGGCGCAGCTGCGCCAGGCGATTGAGCGCGCTTTGCAGGGAGAACGCATTCGCTACGATACAACCGTTCGCCTGAGTGAAAATCAATTTATCCCGATTGATTTTATGTTGGCTCCGCTTGTTGATGACAAAGGACAAGTCACGCATCTGATTCCATCCGGTCTGGATCTGACGCCCCGGCGCGAAGCGGAAGAAAAGCTCCGCGAGAGTGAAGAGCGTTATCGGTTAGTCGCAGAAAATGCTTCAGACGTAATCATCACGATTGATGATGCGGGCACGATCCTTTATCTGAATCGCGCGGCTGAAAGGGTTTTGGGGTACAACTTGGATGAAATGATTGGCCAGCCACTGACTCAATTTATGCCCGAATATGCACAGCATTTGCGCAAAGCCGAAGGGGCAATGGCCGGGGCAGGCGACCATCAACTGAGTTGGAAGCATATTGATATTCTGGGACTACATCGCACCGGACATGAAGTTCCGCTGGAGCTTTCCTTTAGCGAGTCGCGTTTACGCGGCAAACAGGTTTTCATTGGAATTGCGCGTGATGTCAGTGAACGTCGTCAGGCCGAATTGAAGATTCGTGAAAGTGAGCAATTTAATCGCAGCATTTTTGAAAACAGCCCAGATTGCGTGAAAATTCTGGAATTGGATGGCAGCCTGCATTCAATGAATTCAAATGGCCTTTGCCTCATGGAGATTGATGATTTTTCGACTTATGTGGGGCATCCCTGGGCTGATTTCTGGCCGGAAGAATATCAATCGCTGGCCCGCAACGCGATCCAAACGGCGGCGCATGGCGGTTCCGCCAGTTTTCAGGGGTTTTGTGTCACCGCAAAAGGTACGCCGAAATGGTGGGACGTTTCCGTCGCTCCGATCCTCAATGCTGAAGGTCTCCCGGTTCGGTTAGTTTCGACTTCGCGCGATATTACAGATCGTAAAGCACAGGAAGAAGCCTTGCGCGTGAATGAAATTCGCTTCCGTACCTTGACTGAAACTATTCCGCAATTGGTCTGGACCTGTCGGCCCGATGGTTACTGCGGCTATCTGAGCAATCGCTGGATGGAATACACCGGCACCACGCTTGAGCAAAATCTGGGCGCAGGCTGGTTACAGGCGCTGCATCCTGACGATGTTGCACGGACAGCGGCAGTTTGGGAAGACGCAGTCGCAAATTCAAATACCTATCAAACCGAATTCCGCTTACGTCGAGCAGACGGTGCCTATCGCTGGCATCTTGCGCGCGCTGTCAGGGTTAGCGATGAAGACGGAAACACGGTGAAATGGTTTGGGACGTGTACGGATATTGAAGATCACAAACGCGCCGAAGTCGAACGTCAGGAACTATTGGAACGCGAACAGGTGTTGCGCTCCAGAGCAGAAGAAGCCAACCGCTTAAAAGATGAATTTGTCGCCACGATTTCCCACGAGTTGCGCACTCCGCTGAATGCCATTCTCGGTTGGGCGCGCATGATGCGTGCCGGGACGCTGGATGCCACAACTGCCCGCAAAGCCGTAGATGTCATCGAACGAAGCGCAGAAAATCAGGCGCGATTAATTGATGATTTGTTGGACATGTCACGCATTATCACCGGAAAGTTACGGCTGGATTTGAAAACGCTTGACCCTGCTGCCTTTATCCGGGCCGCGCTGGAAACTGTCATGCCGACCGCAAAAGCGAAAGAAATCAGCATCCAGACTGACTTCGATCCACAGGTCAATGCTGTTGCCGGAGATGCCAATCGGTTGCAACAGGTCGTTTGGAATTTACTGTCGAACGCCATCAAATTTACGCCGAAAGGTGGACAGATAACCGTTCGTCTGACAAGAGATGCGTCACAGTTGGTTTTCTCTGTGCGCGATACTGGACAAGGCATTGATCCTGAATTTCTGCCCTATGTTTTTGACCGCTTCCGACAAGCGGATGCGTCCAGTATCCGTAAGCATGGTGGGTTGGGGCTGGGCTTATCCATTGCTCGCCATTTGGTCGAATTGCACGGCGGTGTGATTACGGTCGAAAGCAAAGGGCTGAATCAAGGGGCAACCTTTACCGTTCGCTTACCGATTCTGCCAGTACAGCTATCCGATGAAACAAACGAAACGGATGCAGACATAAATATCAAGCTCCCTGCGCCGAATGCTGAGGCTTTGTTAAGTGGTCTTTTTATTCTCGCGGTAGATGATGAACCGGATGCGCGGCAATTGCTGGCGCAAATCTTAACGGCTTACGGCGCAACCGTGACGACCACAGATTCCGCCGATTCCGCCGTAGAAATTCTCAAACAACAAAAGATGGATCTTCTGGTTTCTGACATTGGCATGCCCAATAACGATGGCTATACGCTGATTCGCCGAGTGCGGGAATTTGAGGAAGGACAACTCAATAAATTGCCTGCGATTGCTTTGACGGCGTATGCGCGTCCGCGTGATCGGATGCAGGCGCTGGCGGCAGGATTCAATCATCACGTTCCCAAACCTGTCGAGCCCGCCGAATTGGTGACTGTGATTGCCAGCCTTACCGGACGATTAGCGCTGAATGACGTGGAGGAATAGACGGTTTTTGGCTCATTTTTTCATCACATTAGAAACCAGAGTCATTGTATTTCGACCAAACAGCAGCGAATCGCCAGCATACAGTCGCCCGCCATACACAATCTCCGCTTTTAAGACTTCGTCCATAAAATCAACGACTTAGAATTCGTGTTCGCAAGGGCACAAAGATTGCCTTCTCAGGAAGGGTCATCAGGCATGGGCTTCAGTGGTTACGTTGTGCCGCAACTATCCGATAGAAGCGCCTGTAACGTTTTTATTGAAGGGAGCTAATATGTATCTTGAAACTGAAAACAAACCAAAAACGGAAACAACTCCAAAGCAGCCATCTGACAAACCCGCGCCCATTGAAAACTGGGAAAACGAAGGGGGCATCGTAATCCCTACGGGGTCTTTGCCTAAAGTTGTTTTTCCTGACCCTGAGCCTGAGGACGACCGTCCGAATGAATAATATTTCTGCCTGGTAAGTCAGGATAAGACCTGAGGAGGGAGAGGCCTAATTTCAGCTTGCTACTAAATTTCCCGGCAAATATTTTTGGAAAGGAAATGCATGAAGATGAAAGCATTTATCTTTGATGTGGACAAAGTTGTCATGAATTTTAGCGATCAACAGGCACTATCGTGGCGTGAAGCCTTACGTCATTTTTGCCAGGATGTCCCGCTTCAATCCATCCGTCGGAAGCTGAGTGAACAAGGCACTGCGTCATTAAGCACGTTCTTCCCTGCGAACAGGTTGAATCAATATGGGCAGGCTTTTATCAACCACGTTGCGCTGGTTTATAAAGATAAATATCAGCCTCGCGTGCAGGTGCGGCCTCAAATGTACGAATTGTTTGAGGAGTTGCGCGCGAGCGGTCTGAAAGTCGGGCTCATAGCTGGAAAACCCGAATTAAGTGGGAATCGGCGGTTGGCGCAACTGGAAACTTTGCTCCAAACCAGAACGCGTTTTGCTGTCAGTGAGTCGGTGCAATCATTGATGGACGTGCTATCCGACACATTGATCATGCACGAGATTGATGATCCGTCTGATGTCATTATGGTTTGTGCTACACCATCACTGGCGCAAGCTGCCCGCGCGCTCAATATGCGTGTCATCGGACTTGTCTCCAGTGATTTTAGTGAAGCTGAGCTGTGTGCGGCTGGTTGTCACGAAGTATATGAAACCCCAGCGGCGCTATTGCAACTGGTGGAACGCTCGCCTTGGAGCGGGCCGTTATCGCGCAGCCAGCAGCGACATCAACCACAGGAAAATAGGGCTACGCTTCAGCACCTGCGACCCTTGACGATCAAATCCTGATTAGTCAGGTTTTGATTACAAGTGAAAACAAAAAAGGTCTGCTTTAACGGCAGACCTTTTGCCATGAAGAGACTGATAAAATTAATCCGTCCCTTGATTAAGAAGCGAAATATCGAGTTGATTATGAACGCTCTTCACTCCATTCACCTCGCGGGCAATTCTTTCTGCTAGTGAACGTTCTGATTTGGAGGAAACATTGCCGCTGAGCGTAACGATTCCATCTTTACTGATACGTCCTTGAATATTGCGGGAAATGTTGTGTTCTGCACGCAAACAATCAATGTTTTCGGTTGGAACACTACATTACCCTCTGCGGCGAAGTTGTTGTCTGGCAACTTCCCCACCAGTTGCTGCGCAAATTGTGCGCCACGATACAGGCAGACAGAATGAAGGTAGGCTAAAGGTAAGATTAATTTATTTGGCCGAAGGCATTTTCTATCGCGACAGAGTTCAATAAGATAGTCGCTGCCAGTGGAATGCATTGAGCCACGCTGCTTTCGCAGATGCGCAATGGAATAGTTGCTTAGACTAAGAAGAGGAAAAATTCCTATCGCGCAAAGAGGCTGTTCATCGTGACGGCAGACAAATTTACGAACAACCAGCACAAAGAATTCTAAGAAATTTATCAGCGGAGCACCAAGATGATCAATACAAAGCAAACTCTACCAGCGTCTATTGCCTGTTCAGGGCGGAATCTGTTGCTGATCGCACTCATCTCCACCTTTATGCTATTGCCTACCATAGCGCAGTCAAAACGTTATGAACCACGGTGGGAATCACTGGATCAACGTCCAACGCCGGAATGGTTCCTTGATGCCAAGTTTGGCGTTTTCATTCACTGGGGCGTTTACTCTGTTCCTGCGTATGGACAGGTTGGCGAATATGCAGAATGGTACTGGAACCGCATTATGGGGGATGCGCCAAAGTTTGCGCCGTGGCGGGAGTTTCATAAGAAAAACTATGGCTTTGATTACATGGACTTTGCGCCGCAATTTAAGGCTGAACTCTACGACGCAAAACAGTGGGCGAACATCTTCAAACGTGGCGGCATTAAGTACGTTGTTCTGACCTCCAAACATCACGAAGGCTTTGCGCTCTGGCCCAGTGCCGAAGCCAGCCGCACGTGGGGGCGTCCGTGGAATGCCGTCGAAATTGGCCCCAAGCGGGACGTGCTTGGCGAACTGGCGCAGGCAACACGCGCCGAAGGGATGAAGTTCGGGTTTTATTATTCACTCTACGAATGGTACAACCCGCTCTGGAAAACCGACCGCGCGCGCTACGTCCGCGAACATATGACGCCGCAATTCAAGGATGTCGTGACACGTTACCAACCCGCCATCATCTTCAGCGACGGCGAATGGGATCTGCATTCAAAAGATTGGGGCAGCGAGGAATTGCTGGCGTGGTTATTCAATGAAACCGCCAATAAAGACGAGGTTGTCATCAATGACCGCTGGGGCAAAGATTCGCGCCACAAACACGGCGGGTACTGGACGACGGAATATGCCGCAGGGTTGAAAGATGGCTCGCATCCGTGGGAAGAAAGTCGCGGGATGGCTTATTCGTACGGCGTCAATCGTGCCGAACGCGTAGATGATTACAAGACCAGCCGCGAATTTATCTTTACGCTGATTGACCTCGTCAGTCGTGGCGGCAATTTGTTGCTCGACATTGGCCCGAACGGTGACGGCACAATTCCGCCGCTGATGGAACAGCGCCTGCTGGAAATTGGTGACTGGCTCAAGGTCAATGGCGAAGCCATCTACGGCACCCGCACCGCTGGGCGTTCTAGCCAATGGAGCGAAGGCAAACGCCCCGATCAGCAATACGGCGAATTTATGGTGAAGTACAAATTGATGGATCAACTCGGCCAGCAACCCAGGAACGGAATGGCCGTCAAGCAGGTCTTCTTCACGAAAAAGCCGGATGCCTTGTATGCCATCACTGCTGGCTGGCCCGGCAAACAGCTTGTGCTGCGTGATGTCAAAGTTCCATCCAGGGCTACAGTCACAATGCTTGGTGTGCCGGGCGTGCTCAAGACTTCGCTGAACAAAAACACGCTAACCATCACCACCCCGAATTTGGGGCCGGATCAGGCACCTGCGCAACACGCCTATGTTTTCAAAATCAGCGGCGCAGACGTGATGCCTGAGCAATAAGGCAGTAAGTACAAAGCATGGAGTACAAGCTTTAGCTTGGTTTTTCTCCAACCAGAGAAAGCCAAGCTAAAGCTTGTACTCCATGCCTTTTTCCTGCCCCTGTTTTCCTGTCGGCCTCGCATCTGTCACAATTGCAGAGATGACTGAGTTTTATCCCGTCTATCTTCAAACGCAGGCAGAGTTAGAACATCATTTTTCTGCGCTGCCTTTGCTTTCTTACCTCGCGCTCGATATTGAAACGGCGAATTGGTGGAAGCCTCAGGAAGAGCAAATTGCCATGCTGCAACTGGCGTATCGTGATTTGCAGGGAAACATCCAGGTCTTGCTGCTGGATGCGCAGGGAATGCAATCCTGGCAGCCCGTACAGCTTTTGCTGGAAGATGCAACCGTTCCCATCGCAATCCACAACGCCAGCTTTGATGCCATCAAACTGCGCCAGCATTTCCGCATTCACGCTTATCCAATTCACGACACAATGCGGGCGGCGCGGCGGGCCGGAGCGCGACGCTACTCGCTTGCCGCGCTGGTGCAACAACATTTCGGCGTCGAATTGGACAAGGCCGAGCAACAAAGTGATTGGAGCCGCCGCCCCTTTACTGCCAGCCAGCTCCGCTATGCGGCGAAAGACGCGGGCTATACGTTGTTGTTGTATGAACAGCAACGGGAATTAGGTCTGTCGGGAAGTTACACGCTACCCGCACAAACCGAAATGCCGTTGTTGGCAGCGCCGCCGCAGATCGCTGAAGCTCCCGCTGCTGTTGACACTGTGGATTTGTCATTGCCGGAAGGCATCAGCCTGATCGGCCTGGCTGCGCTGGGACTGGTTGCGAAGAAGCCGCATTATTATTCGCCGAGCGCGCTGGTTGTGGCCATTGGCAATGAACGTAGCGGGTTGGCAGGGTGGATTGTTCGTGCTTTTCTTGGTGAAGACGCTGACATTGAAGAGGCGGACGCGCAACTTTCCATTGCCAATCTGATGGCCCAGGGGGTGATGACGCTGGATTCGTTTCGCCGCTGCGAGATTACCCCAGCCGGAGACGAATTATGGCAAAGGTGCAAAACAGCAGCCCGACTCTAAAGGGCAAGCGATGTACGACAGGCGGCTCGCCTGTCGCCGCTATGAATTTTCGGCCCGTGACAGGCGAGTCGCCTGTCGTACATTGGGCAGCCCAAAATGCCATTGCTCTAAAGGAGGCGTATTGGTAGCCTGCGCCCTCCTTCACAGTCAGGCTTCCGCCTCAACTTAGAGCCAGCGTCGAACCTGTTGGCAGTATGCTTCATATTTTTTGCCAAAGGCTTCTTTCAAATAATCTTCTTCGCGCTGGATGACCGCCACCTGCAAAACAACAATGATGATGGGCAGCAATAACAGGAGCCAGAGAATGTTGGCAATCATCGCTGTCCCCAAATACGCTGCCGTCAGCGCAACGTACATCGGATTGCGACTGAAACGATACGGGCCAGTCGTGACAATGAGTCTGGCAGGTTGATTCGGATAAATGCCAGTGCGATAGCGAAAGAACGTGAGCAGTGAAGTTGTCAGCATGACAATGCCGAACAGGAGTAATATCCAGCCGAGCACCAGCAGCACTCCGCGTTGTTCATTTGGAAGAATTGCGAGTGAGTAAGACCGATTTAGAATTAAGCCAAGGCTGAAGCCGAAGACGAATAAAATTGGAGGCGGAAACATCACTCCGGGCGATTTACGTGCCATTGTCTGAAGATTTTTCCTTTCGCATAGCGCTACGGTTTGGGTTTCATCGTTCGATCAATCTTCCTTGTCTTCAAATAACCACGAAAGCACGCCGGAAACGATGCTGACGATCAACGCTCCTAAAAAGGCGGTGATAAAATCGTCCACGTGAAAGCCGACCTTGAAATAATGAACGGCGATATAAGAGGAAAGCCAGAAGGTAAAAGCGTTAATGACCAGCGTGAACAGCCCCAGCGTGAGAACGCGTATCGGGAAAGAAAAGAATTTCAGAACGGGGCGAATCACCAGATTGACGATGCTCAAGATCAACGCCATCGCGGCATAAACAATCCATCCGTCACCGCGCACCCGAATCCCCGGCAGAAAATACGCCGCCGCGAACAGCGAGAGCATAATGGCCGCAAATCGAATGATGAGATTCATATGACGCGATTATACATACGATGCGGCCATCGTAAACACAGGCGGCTCTGGAATCGCAGCGAGGATGCAGATTTCTGAAGGGCACGCGTTCCTCAGAAGACTGCATTCTATTCAGATCGCAGCGCAATCATTGGGTCAACTTTGGTGGCTCGGCGCGCGGGTAAAAAACAGGCGGCCAGTGCAACTGCAATCAAGGTTACAGTAATGATGACTAACGTAATGGGGGCGCGGGTTGGCAACGTAGGAACTGCCATCATCAGCAATTGGCCAACCGCATACGCACCGCCGATTCCAATCATTGCACCCAATAAAATCAGGCGTCCGCCTTTCCCTAACACTAACCACAACACATCTTTTTGCTGTGCGCCCAGCGCCAGACGAATTCCAATCTCACCAGTTCGTTGCACGACGGTGTAGGAGATAACGCCGTAAATTCCGATGGCGGCCAGCACCAAGCCCAGCGCCGCAAACGCACCCAGCAATGTGCCGAGCAGAGAGATGTTGCCCAAGCCCTGCTCCACCAAACTGCGTGCTGTGCGCAGGCGATGCACCGGTTGTGTCGGATCAAGTTCGGCTACGGTGCTGCGCAGTGTGTTGATTAATGCTTCCGGCGGAGTTGTTGTGCGCAAGGCAATCGTCACGCTATTTGTTGTGGATTGGGTGATTGGCCGGTATGCCTGAAAGCGCGTGTAGGGTTCGCCTAAATTCGCGGGAAAGGCAATGTCGCTGACAACACCTACGACCTCGTGCCAGTTCGGGTCATTCCCTGGTCTGCCAAGGCGTTTTCCCACGGCGTTTTCATTGGGCCAAAAGCGGCGCGCCGTCGTTTCGTTAATGATCACCACAGGCGGGCGATCATTGGTATCGCTGGCATTAAATATGCGTCCCGCGATCAATCGAATCCCCAGTGTTTCAAAATAGCTGGGGCTGATCGGCTCAAAAAAGATTTCTGGCCACTGACCGGGCTGTGGCTCCGGTTGGCCTTCAATGCGGAACGAGCCGCTGCTATTAAATCCCCAGACGGCATTTGAATTGGAGAGGGAAATCTGTTGCACGCCCGGCAATGTACGAAGCTTTTCTTCAAGCTGACGATAGAACGCAAGCCGTTCCGGTGGCTTGGAATAATTGGCACCGCGCAATCCCAGTTGTGCCGTCAACAATCCATCCACCTGCCAGCCGGGATCAATTTGGGCAAACCGATACAGTCCGCGTAAAAACAGCCCTGCACCCGTTAGCAGCACCAAGGCAAAGGCGACTTCACCAATGATCAGCGCATGTCGCAAACGATGTTGCGAATGGCTGGCTGAGCCGCGCAGATTTTCTTTCAATGCGCGATTGACATTAGTACGTGAAGCCAGCCACGCCGGAACTGTCCCAAAAATCAGCCCTGTCAAAATAGAACACAGAAACGCGAAGCCAAACACGCGATAATCCAGCGTCACATTCGCGCCGGGCAATTCGGTGAACAATCGGCGACTGATGAATTCAACGCCCGCCACCGCAAACACCACACTTAACGCCCCACCAAGCAACGAGATCACTAAGCTTTCTGTGAGCGATTGCCGCAGCAATCGAAACCGCCCTGCCCCTAATGCCGAGCGCACCGCAAATTCGCGTGCGCGTGTCGCTGTGCGAACCAACTGAAGATTTGCCAGATTGGCGCAGGCAATCAGCAACACGAAACCCGCAAGGCCAAACGTAAACCACATGACCTTACGTCCTGTGTCGTCCGACATTGAGCGTTGCAATGGTTCCAGTCGTAACCCCTCATTGCGCCTTTCGATATGCTCTTTCGCCATATTCGCGGCGAACGCGGTCATTGCTTCCTGCGCTTGTGCCTGTGTGACGCCGGGCTTTAAGCGCCCGAAGACACGCAGGTAATTATTGCCGTGATTCTGTCGCTGCTCCGGCGACAGCGCCAAAGGCCGCCAGACATCCACCGTGCCCCATAACAACGGATGATCAAAGCCCGGCGGCATAACACCAATGACTTTGATATTCTCGCCATCCAGCCGCAATGTACGCCCCACGATGTTCGGATCGCCATTGAATCGCCGTTGCCAGAAACGGTCGCTGAGCACGACGACCTGATTTGCCCCTGGTTGATCTTCCTCCGCAGTGAACGCGCGCCCAACCGCTGCCTGCGCGCCTAAGGTCGGAAAGAAATCTGCCGTTACTCCCATGCCTTGCAAACGTTCTGCGGGCTGTCCTTCTTCGGCCAAATTCGGGCTGATGCCATTGAACGCAGCCATCCAGGCAAAAACACCACTCTTTTCGCGTTGCTCAGAAAAGCTCGCCCCCGAATGCGGCCAACTCTGCGAATGCGACGACGTGCGCCAGACACGCACTAATTGTTCTGAATGGGGGTAGGGCAGCGCGCGAAAGAGGTAGGTATTCAGGACGCTAAACATCGCCGTATTGGCCCCAATGCCAAGTGCCAGTGTGAGCACCGCGATGGCCGTAAAACCCTTATTTTTAAGCAGCGTCCGCACGCTGTAACGCAGGTCTTGCCAAAGTGTTTGCATGTAATGTCCTCCAGAAAAGCAGGTATTTCCGGCTAGTCAGTGACATCAGCAAACAAGAAGTTTCAGCTGCTCTACATTTTATTGTATGGAAGACAGGAGAGGACGCGGATGAGCGTAACCTTCATCCGCGTCCGATTAATTAGGCTTCCCAACTGCGCAACCCTTCGACCAGTCTTAACAACTCGGCCCGCTTTTTCTCAAACATTGCAAACAGCAAAATGATTGCCAGCCCCGCGATGATGCCTGTCACGTACCACAACCACGTCCAGCCAAAATTGGCCGATGCGTGCCAGATCATGCTGAGGATAGAGATCATCAAAAACGACGAGCCGAGGTACAGAAAGGCACGCACACGCAACAGGATTCCGGCCAGCACGCCTGCCGCCGAAAGCAGCATCAACACCATCGGTTGCCAGGGCGAAAGCGCTACGCCGCGAATGAAAATCTCGGCGGTCGAGGAAACATAAATCACCGACAACGTGATGTAGCGCAGGTTCGTCATTTGCGTTGCCGTCAATCGCTCACGATTTAGATACGCGGCAATCAGGACGGAAATCGCGGCGGGCGTCAGCCACAACTGTGGTCGCTCCAGCAAACTGAAATTGTCCAGGCGGCTGAGGTAATACCAGAGCGATCCATTTGCCGCGAGGCACGCCATGAGGCTCACGCCAAACGAACTGCGCAGAATTGCCACAACTGCATACAGCATGCCGACCAATAACAACAGGCCCGAATAATCCACCTTTGACGCCGCCAGCCAGAATCCAACGACCGGAAAGATCGGCAGGAAAAAGCCCGTGTTCAGCAACGGCTCGCCCAGCACGCGTTGCCCGCGACGACGGAACAATTCGCCCAAGCCTACGCCAGCAAATGCCAGCACCATCACAACGAACGGCCAATAACGCGTGAAGAAGCCTGAAAACAGCCACGGCATCGTCAGGCGAATATGCAGGAAGGTCAGCCCCAGCAACGCTTCTGAAGCGTAGACGTAATTCATTCGTCCGCGTTCCGAAAGCTGCAACGGATCGCTTTCGGAACGCACGGCAAAGTAAATCGCCTGCATACTCAAGCCAAACAAAATCACGGCGACGATCAGGATTGCGAACATCGGCATTGTGACGTGGCCTGCAAAAAGCTGTTCGGTAATTTCGACCGCGAAAATACTGATCAATGCTAAGACTGCAATCGCGCTCAAAGGGCGCAACAAACGTCTAGCCGCGAGACTCCATTCCGGCGTGAATCGTTTAAGGCCCCAAAGACCAAGAAGTTCAACGAAGGCAACGGAAGCCAGCAAAACAAGAGTGAGGTGAGAAATGAGATTGGTCTCGGTTCCAGGCTGCAAAAATGCCCAGCCAAAAAATACGGCGCTGATAAATCCAATGCCAAACGTTGCTGTTTGCAGCCACGATTTGTTTGTTGCATCGCGTGCCAGCAGTGCAAACGATAATGTTTGTAATGCAACTGCCACGGCAGCAAAAACGCGTTGATTCAGCAGATCAAAATGCAACACCATCCACCCGCTAACCCAGACGACAGCCAGAATCAACAACGTATTCGCGTTGACCAGCCAGTTGCTGGCCGAGGCTTCACGACGCGGGATACCGAATGTGGCGGTCAAGTCAATCAGCCATTGTTTTTCAGCCCAGAGCCAACTGGTAAAGGCAATGTACACGGCTACGGTTATCGTGGCGGCAAAGGCCAATGAACGCGGCGCAAGATTGAACTGCCCTAATGTCATCCCCGCGATAACCAGGCCCAGCAAATACAAGCCGCCGACCGCATACTTTGCTGTGGCATCCCACAAACTTATCACCATCAGCGCAACGGTCGTGGCGAGCGCTGCCCAACCAAGACGAGAATTGGCTGTCGCCGTTTCTAGTGTGAAATCGCGAGCTAAGCCAATAAACACAGGGCCCGCAACCCCAAGCAGCGAAACAATGGATGCAAAATGATGGTACGGCGGCAGGCTGCTTTTCACCTCAGGCATCGTTTTACGCTCAAAGAAAAAGAGCGCAATTCCCACCAGTGAAAGCACGATCACATTCGCCGCGACGAATTCGAGCCAATAGGTTGGTGAGAACGAAAAGCGCGTGTAGCTATGCCAGACGCTGACCGCAGCATTGGCCAAAAATCCCGCAATGTAGAAATAGTTTCGGCTGAGTGCCAGGCGCGCCAAACCAGTTGCCAGTAAGCTCAGTGCCACGAACGTTGCCACCGCCCACCACGGATTATTCGGATCGCCTGCCAGCGTCCGCGCCCCGAAAGCCAATGCCAGCGCCCCGAAAATATTGGTTAGCGCGATTGCCTCACGCGATGCAGTCGGCGCAACAAACGATTCGCCTTGCAGCGCTGATTGCGCCCTAAATCCTGCCAGCAACAGCAAGGCCGTGATCGTCAGCGCGGCGACCAGCATCGTGTGATAGCCGAGCCACGTGCCCAAATCCCAACGGCTCAACGTGCAAGCCAGCATTACGCCGACCGCCAGCAATCCGATGGCCGCATTGGCCAGACTGAGCTTTACGTTTTGTAATCGCTTGAATGCTGCGACGCAGGCTCCAGGCAAGATCAGCGCAAGCCAACCCCAGCCACTGCCCACAGCAATGCGACCTGCGCCGGGGAATGCGGGATTCATAAAGATTACTGCGCCCGCAATGCCAATCATCAAAAAGCTGAGCGCCGCGCCGATCATTACCTGAAATCGCAGCACCCAGTCTGCGGCAGAATTGTAAGCACTGGCATGTTTGCGATGCCATACAATTGCGCCGAGCCAACACAAGGCAAATACAGCACTGGTAATGGCATTGATCTGGGCCAGCCGTACCCACGCGGCTTCATTCATTGCCGACAATGTATTCAGAAAGGCGAGTGATGCCGAAAAGTTCAGCACGATGCCGCCCGCCAAGGCATAGCCGGATGAGTGTTCACGAATCGCGTGCCCGACCAAAACAAGGGACAGAACGACTAAAGGAACCAGATACGAAACAATTCCGCCGAGGCGGGAAAAGAAAGACTCCGCAGGCACGCGAAACCCGCCGTTGCCAATCTGCAAATCCGCTGCCCACAGCGTCAACCCGATGATCGGCGTCGCCGCCAACAACATGGTCAAGACACGCGCATAGCCAGCGAGTCGCTGCGATTCTGTTTGCAGCAGCGGGAAGCGCAACGTTTGCGCCCAGACATAAAGCGGCTCACGAAACCAGATCGCAGACGAGACAACCAGCAAATACACGGCGGCTGTCCATCGCAAGGTTGTCGCTGTTGCAACACTGGTTTGCGCGATCAACGGGCAAATCATCGCCAGCAAAAGCAGGAGGCCAAGCACGCGCCATTTCGTGAATTGCTCCCACAAACTGACCGTGAGCACGAAGAGCAACGCGCCTAACAACGCCCATTCGGCCAGGATGGAAACATGAACGGCTTTGACCGTGCCATTCAGCGCGGGGGCGATTTCGGCAATGATTCCTGACACTGCGCCGAACAGGCTCAACGCGACGAAACACGCGACCAATGCCCACGTGACAACCTGATCGCACGTCGGCCATTCGGGATACAGCAAGCGCGAAGCGGTGTTTTCCCAGGCTTCGGGCAAATCCTGTGCGATAGCGGCTTCGCGTGTGATGCCAAATTTTCTGAGCATCAGTCGCAAGACAATCCAAATCGGACTGAGCAAGGCCAACGCCAGCATTTGCGTTCGCAAACTGCGCAATCCAATCGGCAAATCTATCAGCAAATTCGTGCCGTGTGAGGAAGCCGTGACAGCCAAAAATACACTAGCGTACGTGATTGCCTGAAAAGCCGTGAACAAGACGGGCGAGCGATAGAGCCACGATAACGCTGCCACCAATCCGGCCAGCCACAGCGTTTGCCCGCACAATATCAAAGCGGTGTTGATGGGCGAGGTCAGCAATAAAACGGCTCCCGCAAGAATCGCCGCGATCAATGCGACGCGCTGACTCGGTTCTGCAAATAGCCGCTGCGTTTTCTCACGGCGTAACGCCACAGCGGCGATAAGCGCAAGACTCGCAAACAGCAATGCGGTCAATTTGAAACTACGGCTGAGGCCAAAGTACAAAAACTGTACGAGCATGAGAAACGTTAAGCCGAGTCCGACATAGCTGGCTGTCGTGCGCTTTGTTCTGCCCGCCAGATAAAATGCGCTGGCCGCAAACAACGCATAAATCCAGGCGATGTGATGCGGATCGCCCGTGCGACCGAAGCCGTGTAAACTGACAACAAGGAGGCTAAGCGCTGCCACAGCTGCGGTGATAATCGCATAAAAAAAGCCATCTGATTTGCGCTCGCGTCTGTAAAGCATTTCGCTTGCCAGCAACAACGGCACAAAGAAGATTGCCAATGCTGTTCCGCTGGTGATGGAAGACAACGCGGTGAACAGTGCTTGCGAATCAGCCGTCGCCCCCACTCGACCCAAAATAAGATTTACCCCAAGCAAATACGCCAGCACCAGAGACGGCAGCGCGATCAAATGCGCGACCGACAAACGGAAGGCAAAGGCGATGCTGGTTAATGCCACAAAGTTGATGACGGCAACGATCATCACATTCATCGGGTTCGGCCACGCAAAGACAAGGCTGGCCAGCATCACAAAAGCGCTGAAAACGCCGACGCTGGCGCTGATCAAATTGAGATACTGCGGCTCAATGGTTTTGCTGTGTTGCCACAGCAGGATGCCCGCAAACAAAGCGGGAATCGCCAACAAACTGATCATTGGTGCGATGCGTTGCAAGGTGCCGACAAAGGCTTGTGTTTTGAAAAGCAGCAATCCCAATGTGACCAGCGCCGCAAATGAACTTGCGCTTAATAACGTGAAAGATTGGTTGATGCGTTTGGCTTCGATATTTTCAGCGGAACGCAGTGTTTTCAGCATCCCGAACACGGCTGTGGCATAACAGGCAATCGGTAATGCTGCGCCGATGCACAGCCCGATGGTCGAAGTCTCAAGGCCGACAACGCGGCGCAAAATCAATTGCGTGGCAGACGTGCCAACTGTGCCAATCGTCAACCACTGCGCCCAGTCCGGTGTGACGACCTTACCTGCGCGATACACCATCAACAAAAACAGCGCGAGGGAAATAGCTTCACTGGCAATGACCATTGGATTGCTTGCCGCAATGTCTTTCGCAAACGCCGCAATCGCCAGAAAATTCAGTGGCACCAGCATCGTTGCGGTAATTAGCAATCCGCGACTGGTGTTCGGCAATTTCCAGCGATGTTCGCTGTAAAAACCGAGGCCCGCGAACGCGCCCGTCATTGCAGTGAAGATAAAAAATTTCAGCAGCGGAATCTGCTCAATCTGTGCCCACAAACTAATCACCAGCGCCAGCGAACAACCGATGATCAACATGCCGCCGAGCAATTCGCCCCAGCGGATGTTTTTCTCTTCCATGAAAGCGGCCAGCATTTCCGCGAAAGATTTGCGCGGTGGTGGCGGCTCAACAACTCTCGGCGCTATTGGCTCGGCAATAGGGCGCGGCGGTATGAAGGGGGCTTCGTATGGCTTCGCTTCCGTTGTTAGCGGCTCGACAGGGCGGGGAAGTGACGGTGTCGGAGGTGATTCAATTCGCAGTGGCCGCACTGGCTCTGGGACAGGCTCTGGCAGAATGACGATGGGTTTTTCGGGGATGGGCGGCGGCGGTTGCGTCAATCGTTGCCGTTCGGTTGTGATGATGTGCGACAGCCAATTGAATTTCGGATCATCCAGCACCCCCTGCTCGTGAAAGCGCTTTAGTTGTCGCTCGGTTGCATCCAGATCGTTGAGCGTTTCGGCTTCAGCCAGATTTTGTGTCTTCCCGCACGAAAAACAAAGATTCGCATTTGCTCCCAATGTCGCACCGCAATCGTTGCAAAAACGTGGAGTGCGGGGTGGTGTGGATGGCTTGTCATTTAAGCGCAATTCTGCGGGTTGCTTTGTGTCATTGCCAGAAATTGCCCGCCCAATAGCCGCCAGCAGCACCCAAATGCCGTGACCGATGAGTGTAATCAGGCCGAGAAAAATTAAGAGAGCAAATAAAATTTCCATAGGGGGTATTCTCCGTTTTCGATGCAACCGGAACCTACCAGTTGCCGAGATTGTACGATAATCCAAGAGGATTCACAGTGGCGTGTGGGAATGTGATGGTTGTTTGACTGTCACAGCCCGCGCCCTGTGGAGTGAATTGAAGTGGCTTCTGGCGTCCCCTATAATTAAATCCCGTGCTGCAAAAACTTTTGTGAGGAAAGGCTTATGATTCCATTTCGACATCGCTCCGGCCTGATTGTGCTGCTAATCGCGTTGGTAATCACGGCAATAGCGGCAGATAATGTCTACAACAAGTTTCGCAATCGCTCTTATTCAAATCGCGGATATCTTAGTGAAGCGGACGAGATCAAGCTTGGCGCACAGGTGCATGACGAGTTGCGCAAGCAGCATCGCTTTGTGACAGATTCGGCGGTCACTTCGTACGTCAATTCGCTGGGGCAGCGTCTGGCCAGCAATTCCAAGCGCGCGAATTTGCGCTATCAGTTTTTTGTCGTGGATGACAAATCACTCAATGCGTTTGCGACCTTGGGCGGGTACGTCTATGTGCATACGGGCTTGATCCAGGCAGCTGAATCAGAGGCTCAGGTTGCTTCTGTGTTAGGACATGAGATTGGCCACATCGTGGGACGACACGGATTGGAAAACGTCAAGCAATCGCAAAAATATGGAACACTCGCTGCAATTGCAGGTGTCGCTGGTGCGGTAATTGGCGGCAAGAGCGGTGGCAACATTGGTCAATTGGCCGGTAACTTGATTTTCGGCGGGAAGCTCATGAAGCACAGTCGTGATGCCGAACGCGAAGCGGATTATCTGGGGCTGTATGATCTGCAACGCACGGGCTACAACACGGGTGGGATGGTAGAGATGTTCAAGTTGTTGCAGCGTGTCGGTCAACAAAATCCCAATCTGCTCGGTAATATCCTGGCCAGCCATCCGCCTGCCGGAGAGCGTGCCGAAAATACGATTGTCGAGATCCGTGAAAAGCTTCGTGGCAGCGATTCACGTGGCGTTAGCAATACAAACGAATTTCAGCGCATCAAAGCGCGATTGCGATAGCTGTGAACAAAACTTCAAATTCCGTCCACGAAGCAACACGAAGAAGCACGAAGGCCATCCGCCGATGCCTGCGACTGACTGCTTTGATGCGGAACTCAATACTTGTTTTATTTTGCCTGCCTTTATTTTTCACTGCGACGTGGGCGCAAAATAAACGCCCCAAATTACAGCTACTCGAACGTTCACAATATGCCGGACGAATTTTGCTGATCCCGTATGATGGGCGTCCTGTCTCGTGGAAACTGCCGCGCATGATCGCGCGCGTTGCCGATTACGAAATCATTTATCCACCGCGTGAATTGCTGGGTGATTTGACGCATCCGCCAGACGCAGATCGCGTGATTGAATGGGCCAAAAAACAGAATTTCGATCAACTCAACGGCGTCATTGTTTCGTTGGATGCGCTGGCTGGCTGGACGGGTGAAACGACGCCGGGGCAAAGCAAATCGCGGCTGGAATTCATCCACTGGATGCGGCAGCGCAAATCGGATTTGCCGATTTACGGTTTTACGAAAAAGGCCCGCGATGAAATCAGCGGATTTGTTTTTGATGACCTGCTGATTGATCCTGATAACAATGAAGCTGCCTATTTAATGGTGGCGCGCTTTCTGCATCGCACTTATCAGCGGCAAACAAAAATTACGCCGATTGCTTCGACCGAATATCCGCCTGCCGTGCTGAAAGCCATCAATCGAAAGATTGACGCCATTGGTGGACAGTTGGTGACATCGGGCAAAGTCGAACTCCTTCTTTTTCTTTACGTGCCAAATACCGATGAGGTGAAGACCGCGAAATTTTTCGAGGCTCTTGTCAAAGCCATTGCTTCGGGGTATTACGTTGCGCTCGCTGATGTTTCAGGGAACCCTGAGCCGCTCATTGCTGCTTTGCGCGAACGCAAGCAATTGGATATGTTGCATGCCTATGCAGCGGCTTCTGACCCGGACATTGCGATTGGCAAGGCGTTAGCGCAAGTCTCGGCGCGATTGGTTGCGGCGAAGGTGTTACGCCCTATGTTGGAAATTGACCAGTTACATCGTGGCGAACGCGCCCAGGTGGAGTTGATGATGACGCGGTATCTGGAGGATTGGGGCTACCCAGCCAAGATCCGCGCAAATTTGGAAACGCACATTCGCGAACAATTAAAGGCCGATCCCGGCAATTTAGGGAATACAGCCGAAAGTGCCGAAGCCGTGCTTAATACAGAGGTCAGATTGCTGGCGGATGAAATCTTTCGCACACAGTTTCGGTACAACGTGCATAGCGTGATGCTCAAGGATGGCACGCGCGCTGATTTTCAAGTGGAGATGTTACAACGCTGTAAGGCTCGATTGCCCTTTCAGCGTACCAATGAAATCGAATTGGATGTGGGCATTCACATCCCGATGTTAGTCGGAATCAATCCTTATCCGGCGAGACGATAAACTGAAAATAAGAAGGCAAATAGCCAGCATTTAGAGCTGGATACTTCAACCAGGTTTTTTCTGAAGGAAACTTTTGCCCTTTGATTTGGAGCTTTCCCCATGTCCTTAATGTTAGCTGAAATTGCGGAACAACCTGCCGCACTGGAACGAACCATCAAACGCGAATCCGCACGCGTCAAACGCTTCGCTGAATCTCTCAAACAACGTGGCATTCGCTTCATCGTGATTGCCGCGCGTGGTAGCTCCGACAACGCCAGTTCATTCGGGCGGTACTTGCTGGAAATTACCACCGGCATTCCAGTGTCGTTGGCAGCTCCGGCGGTGTATACGCTGTACGGTGCAAAGGTGGATTTGCGTGACACGCTGGTCATCGGTGTTTCGCAATCGGGCGAAGGCGTGGACATTAATCTCACGCTCGAAAACGCTAAACGCTGTGGTGCGATTACGCTGGGCATTACGAACGAGGCGAATTCGTCCATGACCAAAGTTGCGGATGAAACGTTCCTGATCCACGCCAAACGTGAACGCAGCCTTGCTGCCACCAAAACGTACACGGGCCAGCAAGTGATTTTTCACCTGTTGGCCGAAGGTCTGGCGGGCAAAATCAAAGGTCACGAAATCGAACGTTTGCCGGAATTTGCCGCCGCTTCCTTGACGCTAAAACCCCAAATCGAAGCGATGGTGGAGCGCTTCGTGTTTATGAATCACTGCGTCGTCATCGGGCGTGGATTGAATTACGGCAATGCGTACGAGTTTGCGATTAAGCTTATGGAAACCTGCTACGTGATTGCTGAGCGATTTTCCGGCGCGGATTTTCTGCACGGGCCGATTGCGATGATTGAACGCAGCTTCCCGGTCTTTGTCTTTGCGCCGCCCGGCCCTACATTGCAGGGCACGATGGAATTGTTGGAACGCCTGAAAACACTAAGTGCGGAAACGTTGGTAATCTCCAGCGAATCGGCAGCTTTGAAGCAGGGAACACGTGGCTTGAAATTGCCGACGAAGGTCAGTGAATTGTTGTCGCCGATTCCTTACATCATTCCCGCGCAATTGTTTGCGGCTTTATTATCACAGGCAAAAGGCTTGAACCCTGACGTTTCGCGCTCGCTTTCAAAAGTCACAAAAACTGTGTAGGCAAATTTGCCACGGGCGCGCTTCGATAAGCTGGGCAACGAATGCCTGACTGCCTACCTCCAAAGCAAGTGTTCCCCTGTGACTTATTCCCCTGCTGGAAAGCGAGGTTTTATGATTGGTGCCAAAGCGCTTGCGCTGATGCTGGTTTTTATCAACGTGTTGGTGTGTTCGATGTCCCCAATGCCACCACAAACGTCGGATGCAAAGCAATCGCAAAACAAAGAGAATTATCCGCCTGTGATTGAAGCCAGTCCGGCGCGACTGCAAGCCGCTGAAGATACGTGGGGGCAGTTTTTATCCGAATATAAGCTAACGTACGTGGCCCCGGATCTCGAAGCGATTCTGAATACGCCGCGTAGCTTGCCTGCAAGCCTCGCAAATCAAATTAGCATCCAGCCATCAGACCAAAAAGCGAATCCTGCCATTGACGAAGCGCAGGCGAAAGAATATCTGCGCCGCTTTATTGATAAATATCACGCCGTGCTGGCGGGGGATCAACGTGCCAGCGCACTGACGCTCAAAGATATTTCACTCATCACCTTTGCCAATGAAGGCAATTTGTACCGCGCTGTCTATCGGCAGATGAATTACCCCTATCCGATTGGCAATGGCTACGGCGAATTGCGAATCGTGTTGAGTAAAGCCGGTAATCTCTTACAACTTAGCAGTCGCATCCTTCCTGCCGTAGATTTTGCCGCACGTCCTAAAATTGAGGTCGCGACACTCACCAGCCAATTCGTCGGGCGAGAATTTACCTACAGCAACTTTGCCGGACAGCCAATGAGCTACAAAGTCGCGCAAGCCTCCGAGGTTATCGTCAAGGATTTAGTGATCTTCCCCAAAGTGGACGCGCAGCAAATCAAGTTGCATTTGGCCTATCCCGTTGAGGTTGGGCGCGGCACGACGTGGACGGTGTTTGTGGACGCTGTGACCGGCGAAGAGATCGAAACGAAACAGAATTTTCAATCGTAGAAACGGCCATGAGCTGTCAGCTATTAGTTGTGCTGACAGCTCAGGTTGCAGACGCAAACAGGATGTTTGCGCTACAGATTCGCAGAAGATGTACAACAAACATCTTGTTTGTTGCTCCGACCTAGTGATCAATCCAGCCAACAGTTCCTGGCCATTTTTAGTTTTTCGTCAGCACAAAATTGTCAACGATGACCCAGCTTCGCAGGTAGCGTGATTGTTTGCCGATGAAGTAAATCGTCGTTGGCTGGCGTCCATCTGTCACTGTGAAGTTGACGCTCAGCTTGCCTGTTAACAATGACCCTAACGAAGCTGTTGGCCCTTGCGACCCGTTGGCATTGATAATGCCGAGCGTCGCAACGGTGCCGCGGCTGGTTTGCGCATCGCAGGTGATGGTGTAGTTGCCAGGAGCAAGGTTGATCGCTTGCAGGCAGTAATCATTGAGTGCGCGCCCGCCAGCACTAAATTTTAACGCGGATGACCCCTCGGTCACATATTCCGTTGTGATGGATGGGCCGCCTTCAATGGCGATGGAACTGATGCTCCATCCATTCCATCCGTCTTCTTCAAAGCTGGGATTTTTCAGGGTCGTGCTGGGGGCAGGCGTGCTGCCACCACTTGCTGCATTGCTGATTTTGCGAATGCAGTTGTCGTAATAATCGCTGACGAAAATATTGCCTTTTGAATCCACGACAACGCCACCGGGCCGTACGAACGAAGCCCGTAGTGCCGGGCCATCCACGTGCGCTTCGTTGCCATTGCCAGCCACCGTAGAAACACGTTGCGCGGTCAGATCCACTTTGCGTACTTTGGCCGCGTGCCAGTCGCCGACGATCAGATTGCCCTGCTTATCCAATGTCACCGCCGTTGCCGAAGAAAAACTTGCCTCAAGCGCAGGGCCGTCCGTTGTACCGTAATCCCAACTTCCGGCAATGGTCGTGACTGTACCGTCAGGCGCGACCTTGCGAATGCGGCTGTTCCAGGGATCGGCGATGTAAACGTTGCCGCGCGCGTCTACGCAAGGCTGCGGGGCGACGCCGTGAAAATCGAATAAGGCGCGGCTGCCAATATCATCCTGATAGCCTTCAAAGTTTCCGGCCAGCGTGGTTACGCGACGATTCGGATCAATCTTGCGCACGCGACTTGAACCTGCATCCAGCACATAAATATTTCCGGCTTTGTCTACCGTCAGTCCGCTCGGATAATAAAAGCTGGCTGCCGTGCCAACGCCATCGGTTGAGCTTCTTTGCCCATTGCCAGCCAGCGTGGTGACTTGTCCATTCAGATCAATTTTACGAATGCGATGATTACCATAATCGGCGACGTAAACATTGCCTGCTGCGTCTACCGCTACGCCTGCCGGGCCGTAAAAACGGGCATATTGCGCGATGCCGTCGCCATAGCCGTAGTACGATCCTGCGAACGTTGTGACCGTGCCGCCGGGCGTAATTTTGCGAATCACATGATTGCGAAAATCGGCGACGTACAGATTGTCATTGGCATCAATGGCAATGCCGATGGGCGCGGCAAACAAGGCAGATTGCCCGTTGCCGTTGGCATAGCCGCCAATAGAATTTCCGGCGAAGGTGGAAACCGTGAGATTGGCTTGGGCCTGGCCTGGCAGAAAAGCCAGCAACAACAGCGTGGTCAGGATGATGACGGCCATCACCAGTTGTCGCAATTTGAAACGAGAATGTGAATTGTTCAGACGTGAGAAAATGGGTTGTTTCATCGAAGTTCCTCCTGTCAGGCGCACTGCTACCTGTTGGTGAGATAACGAAAGAACCTGATCCGACAAAGGGGGGGAAATAAGGTTCCGGCAATTAAAAGTTTTCTCGCGGATTTGCGCTAATGGTTTGGAATGAGGCACGATCACAAGGGGAGCGATCAATCAGCGCAACTCTGAGAATTGAAATAGCTTTGTGGACTACAACGCGCGTGAAATTACCACAAGGAGGAAGATGCAATCAACCACGAAATTTTATTTGAAGTTTGTTGGGCGAAACCTGCGGTTACTCGCGGTGGTTGCTTTTGCTTTGCCCGCTTGGGCACAAACGAATTCATCTCTATCATCGGCAACATCTGCCATCAACCGGCTCATCGTAAACAGCAACGCTGAAACGGTTGGCGTTGCTGCCTACGATCTGCAAACCAAACGAACCTTGCTCATCAATGAGAAAATCAGCTTGCACGCTGCCAGCACAATGAAGGTGCCCGTGATGATGGAACTGTTTCGTCAGGCGGCAACTAAACAGATCAATCTGGACGCGCCTCTCATCGTCAAAAACGAATTTGCCAGCATCGTGGATGGCAGCCCCTATCAACTCAATCAAAGCGATGACAGCGATGATCTGATGTACAAGCAGATTGGGCAGCCGATGACAGTGCGTGCTTTGATGGAACGAATGATCGTGCGCAGCAGCAATCTGGCGACTAACCTCCTGATCGAAAAAGCCAACGCCGCAAACGTGATGAAGTTAATGAAACAGCTTGGGGCAAATGACATTCAGGTGCGGCGTGGGGTTGAGGACAACAAGGCGTTTCGCGCCGGGCTCAACAACACGACCACCGCATATGATCTGATGGTGCTCTTGCGGACAATCGCCGAAAGGAAGTTTTTCAAGGCACGAACTTGCGACGAAATGACGGCGACTTTGCTGAAGCAGGAATTCAATGAAGGCATTCCGGCGGGCGTGCCCAAAGGAATCAAAGTCGCACATAAGACAGGTTCGATCACAAAAATTTATCACGACGCGGCCATTGTTTACCCTCCCCAACGTAAACCTTATGTCATCGTTGTTCTGACGCGGGGCCTTGAAGATCAAAAACAAGCACACGAGCTTGTTGCCGCGATTTCACAAGTGGTATATGAAGCATTGCAACCGTAATTTGACTTAAATTAAGAAAAGGCAGAAAGCAACCTATGGAAAGCAATATTGTCATTCGTCCTTGTACAACCCTTGATGAATTCACGCAATGTATCGAACTGCAAAAAGCAGTGTGGGGAGATTCTGACCGCGAATTGGTTCCGCAACATATCTTTGTCGTTGCAGTCAAAACAGGTGGGCAGGTGTTCGGTGCTTACGATGGCGACAGGTTAGTCGGATATTTGTTAGCGATGGTGGGGGTGAAGGAAAAGCGCGTGTTTATTCACTCGCATATGACCGGGGTCCATCCTGAATATCAAAATTACGGTATTGGGAAGCGCCTAAAACTTGCGCAGCGAGACGATGCCATCGCGCGGGGAATTGATTTAATCGAATGGACTTTTGATCCGCTTAAGTTACGCAATGCCTATTTCAATATCGTTCGTCTAGGCGCAATCATCCGCACGTATCTGCCGAATGTGTACGGGCAAACTTCCAGCCATCTGGATCGCGGGATGCCGACGGATCGCTTTGTCGCGGAATGGTGGATTACTTCGCCGCGCGTGCAAAACATTTTGGCCGGGCAGCCGTATGCCCCTTCCGCTAATTGCCAACGTGTTTACGTTCCGGCGCAGGAGCAAACCATTGACGGGCAGTCCGAACTTCGGCAACGATTCCAGACGCTGTTTGCACAAGGCTCTGCTGTTACCTGGTTGGAAGTGCAATCTGGCGGAATTGAGTATTTGCTGGAGCCGTGGGCAAACTAATACTTCTCGATTTGATCCATCGCTGAACTTGAATTCTTGGCAACAGGTTTTCTTTGGGACTCTTCCCAGTCGCGCAGTTGCAGCGAAAGATTGTTACGATTTGTGCAGTATTCCAAGGCTGTCTGATAAGCTACGGAGCCATCACGGACACAACGCTCCAACACCTGATCAAAACATTGCATTCCTTCCAGTTCGCCGTCTTTAATCGCATCCAGCAACGACTTGCCATCGCGTTCGCCTTTTTCAATGTATTCCTTTGTGCGTGTTGTAGATTTCAAAATTTCAATCGCCGCCATCCGTCCATTGCCATCTGCACGCGGTAGCAGTCGTTGCGAAACAATAAAACGAAATGATTGCGACAGGCGCGTGCGAATGATCGGCTCTTCATTTTTGGGGAAAACGCCGATGATACGGTCTACGGTTTTTGATGCGTCAATCGTGTGCAGAGTTGAAAGCACAAGGTGCCCGGTTTCAGCCGCTTCCATCGCAATCTCGACCGTTTCGCGGTCGCGCATTTCACCCACTAAAATCACTTTCGGCGCTTGTCGAAGCGCTGCTCGAAGCGCCAGTGAAAAACTCGGCGTATCGCTGTGCAATTCCCGTTGGTGAATCGTGCAGTTTTTATGCCGGTGCATAAATTCAATCGGGTCTTCGATGGTCAGAATATGGTCGAACCGCGTTTCGTTGATGTAATCAATAATCGCCGCCAAGGTGGAACTCTTGCCGGAACCTGTCGGGCCTGTCACCAGCACGATGCCATTTTTCAATTCCGCAATTTGCTTCAGTTGTGGAGGCAGGTTCAGTTGCTCGAAACTTGGAATGCCGGATGCGATCACGCGCATTACAATGGCAAAGCTTCCACGCTGCTTGAAGATATTGACGCGAAAGCGTGAGTGCCCCGGCACGCTGTAGGAAAGGTCTGCTGCGCCGTGATCCTGTAAATTCTCGCTGGCGACCCGATGTTTCTGGGTCATGACGGCTGCAATGGTCGCCGTATGGTCTGGCGTTAACATCTCAAGGCCGGGGATATTAACTGGTGTCAATCGGCTGTTGAGTTCTACTTGTGGCGGACGACCGGGCGAAAAAATCAAGTCACTCACTTTGCCCGAAACTGAAGTCATGGCGACCAATACACGGTTGAAATTCTCTGTTGCGGCTTGTAATGGATTCGACGATTGGGCAGCAACGGTTGGAAATGATGGTGCAGGCGTAGCGGCAGGCGATGGTGCAGACGAATTACTCACGGTTGGCTCCTGAAATGTATCGTTGGATGATTTGCGAGAATTGTTCGAGCGTTGGTTGCGAGGCCGCAAGCAGAAAAACGGGGTTATCATACCATCGCTTTATCCGGGGTCAATCAGGATTTTTCTGATCGGGCTTGTGTTTTTCCTATCAGCAATTCGTCAGAATTTCGTGAAACTCAGTTGTGTTATGATGCGCTTCGCGCCCAGTCTGGTCCCACAACAATCCTAGCAGCGCAATTAGCCATCAACCTGTAGTTCTTAGCCGGAAAGTTTAGTTAACTTGCTAAGAGCCACGGTGCTAAATGCTTCACCTCGTCTACCGATGAAAGGCAATCATATGGAGTTTCCCCAAAGTGAACGGCGTCGCTTGCTGCGTCATCAACTGATTTTGGATTTGTACTTTGATGGAGCGGAGTGCGTTGGTATTGCACAAACGCGCGACATCAATATTCACGGGCTTTATTTCAATACGCTGGCCGTGATTCCAAAGGGCGCGCCCTTAAAATTGCGCTTGCCACTGAATGCAGCGAAGGAATATCTGGTGTTAGATGCTCAGGTGGTGTACAGCCAGCCCAAAATTGGCTGTGCCGTCGAATTCCTTGATATGGGGGCAGAGGCGCAACAAATCCTCGCAGACTTTATCGAAGAGGCCAAGGAAAGTCGGATGCAACATTGGGACGTTGCGGGAGCCTGAGCGCGTCTGGAAAGGTGAAGGACGACGAATCTCTTCTTATCCCTTCTGTTTCATTTCTTCGCGTAGTTTTTCCTCAAAACGGATGGACGTTAGGCCGTGAATGCGGATGATTTTGTTTTTGGCTGTTTCGCCCGAAAGGATAGCAATCTCACGACGCGGCACGCTGAATAATTTTGCCAGGAATCGAATCAATTCTTCATTGGCTGCGCCATCAACGGGCGGGGCTGAGATTTTGATTTTAAGCGCACCCTCAACTTCTCCGGCAATGGCAGTTTTAGTCGCACGAGGTTGGGCGCGGACGGTGAAGGTGACCGTATCTTCCTGCGCCGTAAACTGAATCATAAGAATATTGCCATCACTGCTTGTGCCGCAAAGGTTAGTGCAATCCACAAAATCAGGAATGACCAGCCGGCAAACATGCCACCAAACTCAAAGATATGTAAAAGCGGCGCGATTCTTCGATACGCGAACCCTGCGGCTTTTTTCAGCAGACCGAAGAGGCTGTTGACAAAGATAATCAGCATCAGCGAGAGCAAAAAGAAAATCGCTACGATCAGTAAAGTTCCAATCAGATATTTGCCCGCCGTCAGCGGCTGGCCCAGCCCGAACGCAATCAGCGTGTTGCCTGTTCCGATCAGAAATACATTCAAATATCCGATCATCGTATACACGACATAGCCCAAAATCGCCGTCGCGATCAAGATCATCAGGATCGCCGGATCAAAGCCAAAGGCACGCTTGAGGGGGTAATAAAATCGCGATTGCCGCATATTCCCAATCAACACATTTGCTGGCTTCGTCGCATAATACGCGAACTTTCCAAACGGATTGAGCTTTAGTGCATCTGCGATCACGCGCAGCAGAATCACAATCACTACGGCAAGAATGATCGCCCCGAAAATATATCCTCCAGCATCATTAATCAGACGTGCTAATGACACCACCAAACTACCAACTGAGGTCAGAGAATTCATAGTAATTCAAATCAATCTTCAGGCTCGCGCCCCAAACAAGGCGGTTCCGATTCGCACCAGTGTTGCCCCTTCTTCAATGGCAACTTCAAAATCGTGGCTCATGCCCATTGAAAGTTGGGTGAAAGCGGTTCCCGCAATGCCTGTACGCAATGCCTCATCACGTAGTTCGCGCAATTGGCGAAAGAAAGGCCGCACCTCTTCGACGTTTTCCAAAAACGGCGGCACTGTCATTAAGCCTTTGAGTTCAAGGGAAGAGAGCTTGCTGACTTTCTCAATCAACGGTAATGCTTCACCGGGAGCAACGCCTGCTTTAGAGTCTTCATTGCCAAGGTGAACTTCAATAAAAACAGGCAACCGCTTGCCTATTTCCGCTGCTATACGATTTAAGCGCTCCGCCAGGGCTTCATCATCAACAGATTGCACGGCATCGAAAAGAGCAACGGCTTTGCGTGCTTTATTGGATTGCAAGTGTCCGATCAGATGCCATTCGATTTGTGCGTTCTGGGGGGCGAGTTGTGCGATTTTTGCCTCGGCTTCTTGGACGCGGTTTTCGCCAAAGACCGTAAGCCCTGCGGCTATCGCTTCTTGCACGCGTTCGGCTGCGACCGTTTTACTAACAGCTACGAGTGTAACCTCAGATTCATTACGTCCAGCCCGCGCGCACGCAGCGGCGATTCGCTGACGAATCGAATGCAGGGCTGAAGATAAAAGAGGTTCCGCCGCTTGCGATCCGCCGTCCAGATTCATTACTTTTTGCCGCCCTCTTTTTCCTCTACGTAACTCTGACGATGTTGTACGACCACCAGTTTGGGATCAATCTGGTCACCCAGCACGGCTTTGACCTGAATCTTACGGCGTTTGCCTTCCCGGCGCGTATTAGTTGGCGTGTAGCCAAGGCTGTATTGATTGCGTAGCAGTGCCTGAATGGATTGCAGCACGCCCGGAATTTCGCCAGGGAATGTCACCGGAAAGTATTTGCCGCCAGTGGAATCTGCAAATGTTTTCAATTGATTTTGTGCCTGCAACATTGTCATTCGATCAAACGGAATGCCGTTGATATTTGTGCCTTGACCGGGGTCGAGATATTGATCGTATTTTTTCAAGAACAAGTTGCCGATGCCCAAACAGTAAATGGGAACACCAGAATTTTCGACAATCTTCCGCGCCTGATCGAAATTGATTTTGCTGAAGGTGTCCATCCCTGAAGCGATCAGCAGAATGGCTGTGCGGGCATTGGCTTCGTATAATCCGGCGTATTCCATCTGTCCATTTTTGTCTGCGCCCTTGCCATCTTCCAGCACAACCGCATCCCCTTTGCCGCCGCGTAAGACAAATTTGAGCGTATCGAAGAGGTTGCTTTCACTGAAGGCAGGATTGTTGCGGATCAACAGTCCTACCGCTTGCATCAGTTTTTGTTTGTCATCCGTGAAGTCTACGAGCGGAGTCGGGCGAATATCGTACGCCACGATGGAAATGAAATCTTTCGGTTTGACGATATTGCGAACGAATTCATAGGCCGGACGTAAGACTTCCACGCGTCCCGGCTCAAAATAACCACCTGTACCAGAACCCAGTACGTCTACCAGTTTACTGTACTCCACAATCATGACCATCGTGAGCGGTGCATCCGGCGTTGAGAAGTTTTCGATTTCCTGTTTGATGCCATCTTCGTAAATCTCGAAATTTTCCTTCTTCATTCCCTGAATGATTGCGCCGGTTTTCTTGTTGTAAACAACGGCTTCGACGTTTACAACATTGGTGTCAATCATGACGGTTGCGCCTGACATTTGTTTGTCGGCCTTGCGTTCTTCCTGACGATCCTGCTCTTTCTTCTGTTCTTCAGCATCGCCGCTCGCCCCAGGGTTTTTCTTTTTCTTGTCGCCTGTGGATTGACGTCCTGCCTGTGCTTCGACGCGCGTATTGATAACGGTTTGGCTGATTATCCAGGCTGCCAGAACTGTTACGAACAGCGCCAACACGATGCGTGTTACTTGATTGCGGAAATATTTCATTGCAGTACCTCAGTTTCTGGTTCTTGTATCTTCATGACAATAGTTGATGCCGTAGCCTTGTGCAAGTTGCAGCGCTAATTTGCTCGGATTCAACGGCTTTCGCTGCTGGCTTCTTGATTTGAAGCCACAGTATCTTATAATCGCGTTGTTTTAACCTCCTCATTCAACTGCATTGTAGTTTCACGGCTGTGTCGCTGACTGCTCGACCATTTTCTGCGAGCAGGGATGCGAATGTCAGACCGCCTGAAAAGACGAAGGGCTTTGAGAAAATACAATGAATGAACCACCATCAACTTCTGCATCTGAAGTAGGAGCCTCGTTTTGGCAGTGGGTAAAGCGGCCTCATTGGAGCATGGCTGCGCCAATTTTGCTCATCGCTTTTACGGGCGTCTTTGCCTGGCAAATCTTTCTTTCGCAATCTGAGGTAGATCAGGGGTTAGCTGAACTCAGTGCCGCGTATCGCGAATCGCGTCCGATGGAATCGCGTCTGTCTGGTTTTAGTTATGCGCCCTACACCAAAGGCGTGACGAAATTTAGCGAGAATAAGTTCAAGCAGGCTGAGGGGATATTGCGCACACAGGCTGAAAAACTAAAATCGCCAGTTGCATTTTATGCCCTCGGTAAGCTTCATCTCGCCCGGCAGCAATTTGCGGACGCACTCCAACAGTTTGAAGTCGCGCTGAAAAGTGACCCAAATAATGCTGCGTTACGAAACGATTTGGGCGTTGCCTTAATGGAGCAAGTTTGGTCCGCACGAGGCGCAACCCATCCGGTTGATCTCAGCGAAAGCCGTAAGCATTTGGAGCAGGCAATCCAACTAGATCACACCGCCTTGGAACCGCTTTTTAATTTAGCTCTTTTGCAGCATCGGCAAGGTTTGTGGGAGCAGGCGGAAGAACAATGGAACCTTTATATGAAAAATGATGTCCGTTCCAAGTGGGCCGAAGAGGCAAAACGCTATCTGGGTGAGATTCAGGAAAAGAAAAAAGGAAAACCGAAGGGATAGGGAACTCGAAAATTGGCAACTTAACGGGGCTTGATTTCATAGCCGTGGCCATTTAACGCCGGAGCCTGAGCGACAGCTTCCTTCAGCTTGGCCAGCACGTTACGGCTCAACTCGTCATAATTTGCCACTAATGTAAATCCGGCAGCATTTTTATGCCCGCCTCCACCAAATTGTTCCGCTACTTGCGCCACATCCACACGGTTTTTGGAACGCAGGCTAACACGATAGGTCGAATGTGATAGTTCACGAAAGAAGGCGGCTGCCTCAACATCACCGATAGTCAATGGATAGGTAATGATGCCGTCTGTATCTTCTTCAGTTGCGCCTGCCTCCTGCATTGCCTCGTGTGTCATCTTAATCCAGGCAATTTTGCCAGTGTCATCGCACTGCAACGTCGAAAGCACGGCCCCCGTCAATTTAATTTTGGCGTAAGGGTATTGATAGAAAATTGCCTGGGAAAGCTTGGCAGGTTGTGCCCCAAAGCGAACCAATTCGCTGGCAATTTTGAAGGTGCGCTCGGTCGTATTGGAGAAGTGAAAAGAACCCGTATCCGTGAGCAACGCCGCATAAATACAACTGGCTAATTCTGATGTGAATTGTACTCCCATCGCTTTGGCGAGATTGTAAATCATCTCTCCAACAGCTGCTGCTGTTGAGTCTATCCAGTTGAGATTTCCGAAGAGTTCGGTGGTGGTGTGATGATCAATATTAACGACGAACTGGTCTTTCAGGCTTGGTAGCCCCGGTCGGGTGACGTCACTGCATTCAATGACAAATACTGCATCGTAATTGCGGGTAATATCTGACACTACCTGCACCCCGTCGGCACCGGGAAGCTTCAAATAAGCCTGCGGAACCGGATCGCGCATGACGACGTCCGCGTCTTTATTCAAACTTCGCAAAATCCAATTCAGTGCAAGGGACGAACCTAACCCGTCTCCGTCCGGCCTGATGTGTGATGTGATGGCAAAGCTTTGGTGCTTTTCAATGAGATCAGTAACTTCGCCCAGCATAATTCAAATAACACTTCTTTCTTTCAAGATTCAGAGTCGCTTTCGGTCGCAGCCGAGTCAGCTGCTTTTTGTTCCTGGTTCACCTCCGCCAACAACTCATCCATTTTGGCACCGCGTTCGATTGAGTCATCAAAGGCAAACTGTAATTCGGGGCAGTGACGCAATTTCAATCGTCCACTCAATTGGCGACGAATGAATCCTACTGCACGATTCAGCGCTGCCAAAGTTTCTTTTTGTTGTTCGGAAGGGCCAAAAACACTAACAAAAACGCGCGCATGGCGAAGATCAGGGCTTACTCGCGCAGTGGTAATGGTCGCAAATCCAACACGCGGATCTTTCAACTCACGAGCAATGATGTAACTGATCTCATTACGCAGCTCGTGAGCCAATCTATCAGCTCGATACTGCATTATGACAAACTCGTCGCGGCGACTTTTTCTTCGATATAGGCTTCAACGATGTCACCGACCTTGTAATCATTGAAGCGATCAAGAGTGATACCACATTCGTAGCCCTGCTGGACTTCGCTGACATCGTCTTTGAAGCGCCGCAAACTGCCGATTGAAGTATCAAAAATTACTACGTTATCGCGAATCAAACGTGCCTTCGCTGTGCGTTTGATAAATCCGTCAATCACATATGACCCGGCCACCGATCCGATCTTCGGCACGCGAATGACATCCCGGACTTCGGCCTTACCAAGCACCGTTTCCTTGATGGTCGCATCAAGCATGCCGATCATCGCATTGCGAATTTCTTCTTCAACCTTATATATGATTGAATGCAGGCGAATATCCACATTTTCCTGCTTGGCAATTTCATCGGCTCTGGTTTCAGGCCGGACATTGAACCCAATAATGACGGTTGCTGCGCCTGTTTCCGTCGCATTTGACGCACTTGCCAGCAGCACATCGTCATAGGTAATCGCACCCACGCCCGCACGAATGATGCGCACTTTTACCTTTTCGGTCGAAAGTTTTAGCAAGGTGTCCTTGAGTACTTCGACCGAACCTTGCACGTCAGCTTTAAGAATGACAAGCAGTTCTTTGACCTCGCCTGTCTCAAGCTGCACGGCCAATTGATCCAAACCGCGTGCCGCCGAGCGCGCCAGCGCCTTCATACGGGCTGCGGCTTGGCGATGTTCAGAAATCTGTCGCGCCTTGATTTCATCCGCTACCACCTGGAACTGATCACCTGCCGACGGCACACCTTGCAAGCCTAACACTTCTACCGGCGTTGTCGGGCCGCTTTCCTGTAGTTGGTGACGACGATCATCCACCAGCGCCCGTACGCGACCAAAGAAATTGCCTACGATAAACGGCTCGCCCACTCGCAGGGTGCCGTTTTGGATCAGCACCGTGGCCACTGCGCCGCGCCCACGATCCAGTTTAGCTTCCAGCACGGTGCCCGTTGCCAGACGCTTGGAGTTAGATTTGAGTTCCATGATGTCCGCCTGCAAGATGACCATTTCGAGCAGGCCATCGAGATTCAGGCGTTTTTTCGCAGACACTTCCACCATTGTGGTTGAGCCACCCCAACCGTCCCATAATAATCCACGATCCGCCAGCTCTTTTTTCACGCGCTCAATGTTGGATTCAGGCTTGTCCACCTTGTTGATAGCCACAATAATCGGAACGTTCGCGGCTTTCGAATGTTCAATGGCTTCGACGGTTTGGGGCATCACTCCATCGTCTGCCGCGACGACCAGAATCACGATGTCCGTGACTTTGGCACCACGGGCGCGCATCATCGTGAACGCTTCGTGGCCAGGCGTATCAAGAAACACAATGCGCCGCAATTTGGTTTTGTCATCAGGATCAGGGACTTGAACGGAATACGCACCAATATGTTGTGTAATGCCGCCTGCTTCTCCTTCAGCCACGCGGGCTTCACGAATGGCATCCAGCAAACTGGTTTTACCGTGATCTACGTGTCCCATCACGGTCACGACGGGTGCCCGGTTTTCCGTGTCTTCCATCGCCTCGGGCGTGATCTCAAATTCCGATTCAACGATCATGTCCTCGAAGGCACCAAAAGAAACATCAAACCCCATCAGTCGGCCAATTTCTCTGGCCACGTCAGGATTCATCGTTTGGTTGATTGTTGCCATCACGCCGCGTTGGAATAATTCCTGCACCACATCTTTGGGTTTGACATCCAGTTTTTCGGCAAATTCCCGTACCGTTGCCCCTTCCATCACTCGAACAGGCTTGAGTTCAATGGGAGCCGCTTTAGCTGTTGGTGCCATCGGCTTGCGATTCGGGAAGCGTAAATTGCCTTCCTGTTTTTCACCCGGATGTGGTTTAGGTCGTGCGCCGTGGCGGCCTTTATGTTTTGTATCTTTGGGCGGAATGTAAGTTGTCCGTTGTGGCGCACCCGAAGGCAGTAAATGCACGCCTTCTGCTTGTTTGGCAGTTTTTTCCTGCCCCGGCTTTGTTTCCTTTTGCTCCGGTTTGGGCGTGGTTGGCGGAACCAAACGCGGCCTTGGCGGTGCTAAACGAATCACATTCGTTGTGCCAGTTTTCGCCGGGGGCGCAGTTTCCCTGGCCGTTGGCGGTGGTGCCACAGGCTTCAATGTTGTTGTTGGCGCTGGCGGTGGTGCTGGCGTCGGAATGGGGGTTGTTGGACGCTCAAGCTGACGCACTGTGAAAGCCGGTTTCACCTCTTCTGGTGGTGGCTGCGGTGGTGTTACCGGAGCTTCTACCACGGGCGCTACTGGCTCAGGCGTTGGTTCTTCAACTTCAGGTACAATTTCGACTGGCGGCGGCGCAACAGGCTCTTCGACTTGTACTGGCACAGGAATTTCAACTGGTGCCGGTTTCTGAAGCTTTACCACGCGCGGTTTCAAATGTTCAGGCGTGGGCGCTTGCGGTGCGGTCGGTTTTGCCACAAGTGGCGGCGCGGTTTGCACGGGCGGCGCAGGAGGTGTTTGTACCACAGGCGCAGCCTCAACCGTTGGTTGGGCAGGCGGTGCCGATGTTGCCGATGTTGTTTCAGTGGTTGGTTCAGTGGTTGGTGCGGGCTTCGCTGCTTTCACCAAGCGTGCGGTGCGATGTGTGGTGACCGGTTCTTTTTTAGGATAGTACATCTCTCGAATTTTATCCGCGATTGCATCGTCAAGTGTGTTAGAAGGCACACTCGCGTCTACTCCAAGGCGGCGGGCATCTTCGAGAACTTTACGACTCTCCAATTTTAGTTCACGAGCTAACTCGTAAATTCTGACTTTACTCATTGATTCTTCCAATCACTGCCAGCTGTTTTCACGCCTTGCAACGAGCGGATTCAATCCTGGCTGTCTTCTTCCTGCTGAGCCTCCTGATTGTCCGTTTCTTCTTCCGCTGAAGCACCGGATGCTGTCTCAGCATCTTCTGTGATGACTTCAGGTTGCGCCTCGGATGTCGAAATATCGGTTGGCTCTGTTGCCGATTGAAGTTCCTCTGAGGCTGTTTCAGACTCTGAGGTTGCTTCTACTACTGATTCTTCCGGGGACGCTGTTTCTGTGTCCTCAATTTCATGATGACTTAGCGCGGCTTCACGCGCTGCAACAATTTGGCGGACGGTTTCTAATTGGTCTTCCGCTTCGTCAACGCTTAAGTCAAGCCATTCGCACAGATCGTCTACGTTTGCCGCCGCCAATTGTTCGATGGTCTCAATGCCATGTTCGGCCAGAATCGCTGAATCCGCTGGCGTAATGCCTTCGATAAAGGTGACAGGCACGACTTCCGCCGTCAGCATCTCCTCCATCTGTTGCGCAATCTCGCGCTTCATATCTTCTTCGCTGCGGATGTCGATGTCCCAGCCAACCAGGCGCGCTGCCAATCGCACGTTCTGACCGCGTTTGCCGATAGCCAGACTTTGCTGTTCTGTCTCGACCGTGACTTGTAATTTCTTATCTTCAAAATCAATGACCGCAACTTTGCTGACCTTTGCGGGCGAAAGCGCATTGGCAGCAAAGATCGCCGGATCTTCTGACCATTCGATAATATCAATTTTTTCTCCGCGCAACTCACGGATGATGGATTGCACACGCGAACCTTTCATCCCGACGCACGCGCCTACCGGGTCAACGTCCCGTTCGTTCGAGACCACCGCAATTTTGGCGCGATCACCCGGTTCGCGTACCGCAGCTTTGATGACAACGGTGCCGTCATAAATTTCCGGCACTTCCATTTCAAACAGCCGCTTGAGCAATTCCGGACTGGTGCGTGAAACTTCGATTTGAGGGCCTTTGGCTTCGCGATGCACATCGTGAATAACGACACGAACACGTTCGCCCTGCGAAAAGTTTTCAGCGCGTGATTGCTGATTTTTGGGCATGACCGCTTCCAAACCGTTGCCAATATCAATGATGACGCGTCCGCCTTCAAATCGCTTGATGAAGCCATTGACTAACTCGCCGACCTTGCTGATGTATTCTTCATACACATTGTTGCGCTCTGCTTCGCGAACTTTTTGCAGAATGATTTGTTTGGCAGTCTGCGCGGCAATGCGGCCTAAATCTTCGACCGGGCGCGGCATTTCCAGCATATCGCCAGGTTCCACTCCTTCACCGACTTCGGCCAGAGCTTCCTCCATGGACATTTCCAAAGAAGGATTCGTCACCTCTTCCACCACCGTTTTGATTGCAAACAGGTCTATCGTTCCCGTTTCCATGTTGTAGCGGGCGCGCAGGTCTTCGCCCGATTTGAACTGCTTACGGGCTGCTGTTACCACCGCATCTTCCAAAGCGCTTGTAATGACAGTGGGGTCAATATTCTTTTCCTTGCTTAAAAGCTCGATATTTTGTGCGATAGAACTCAGTGCATTCATGGTTAGTTAGTCATTAGTTACTGGTCATTTGTCCTTTGTCATAAGCGATAAGGTTGCTTGCGAATGACCAATGACGACTGACAAATGACAAATCTCAAGGTTCAATTTCAACATTCGCCTTGGTAATTAAACTGAGGGGCAAGCGATGGCGCTTACCGGTTTCATCTTCCAGTAAAGCTGCCTCTTCGCCCTCCCGTTCAAGTCCAATCAGCGTGCCGTGAAAATTGCGCTGCCCATTGAGCGGCGCGTTTAATTTAATATGTGCTGGCAGTCCGGCAAACCGTTCGTAATCACTTGGCTTGTATAGGCCGCGATCCAATCCCGGCGAGGCGACTTCAAGCAGGTACTGATGCGGAATTAGGTCCTCAACTTCCAGAATCAATCCCACCTGCTCACTGACGATTGCGCAATCATCGTGATTGACACCGCCGAGCTTATCAATATAGATCCGCAGAACTGCATTCCCACGCCCTCCAACCATTTCTGCATGGACTAATTCCAAGCCCTCGCGGGTGGCGACTCGCTCAATAATTTCGTGGATACGCTGATCTAACTTCACTATTTCTAAAACGCGGCTTCGGGAGTTGTTTACGAGCAAACTAACTGCCCATATGAAAAAAGTGGGCGTTGTGCCCACTCCATTAAGCCGAGGATAGTACCTGAGTGCGAGGGCGAAAGCAAGCGGTTGCTCTTTAATTTGCGCAGCGAATGGATATACTGATGCCTATGCATCAACGAACCTTATCTTTCCTACTTCTTTTGAGTGTTTTTGTCCTTCCTGTCGCCGCGCAAGTCAGGCCTGCGATCATTGCTCATCGAGGAGGCGCAAAAGAGTCTACCGAAAACACTATCGAAGCCTTTCAGCGAGCCACCCAAATTGGTGCACTGGGAAGTGAAACAGATATTCGCTTAACCAAAGATGGTGAAGTGGTAATTTACCACGATGACAATGTTGGGCGGGTCGAGGGGCTATCCTTTGCCCAAAAAGGCCCCCTGGTGGCGGATGTTACCTATCAGGAATTGAAGGCAAAAACGCTGAAGCCCGTGGGTGATGATAAAGGCGGGCGTCAGGTTCCTACGTTCAAAGCTGTGCTTGATCAGGTGACTTCGGGGCTGCTGAATGTTGAATTGAAGCGGTGCCCACGGTTTGATGAATTGGTGGAAAAAACGATTGTAATCTTAAAGAATCACCCTGCGCTGGATCGAGTTGTCCTTGAGGCACCTGATCTCGTAACGGCGCAAAAGCTGCGTGACGGATTGGGGAGCAAACTTAAGCTACACATCAATCCAGGCTATGACTCGTCTGTCCCCTATGATGTTGCCGTCAAAAAAGTAATTGAATTCAAACCACATTCCCTCTCAATTTCCTACAAAAAACTATCGTGGGAAATCGTAGACCTGGCACACAAAGCCGGCGTTGAAGTTTGGGTCTGGACTGTGGATGATCCTGGCATTGCGCAAGCTGTCGCATTGCTTGGCGCGGATGCCATCAAGACCGATAAGCCAACGATGTTGCTGGAGTTATTTCGCAAGAAATAGTGTTGAACCAATTGATTCGGTATCGGCTAACCTCGCAGTCGGCTTCTTTAGTGAATAATTTCCCGCAAAATAGAAGTCGCCGCGATTTCTGTCGGAGTAGTAAGCACGTAAATGGAATGAAATCCTTCTTGGGAGAGATTAGCCAGGGCCGCTTGTAAATCCTGTTGCTGTTGCAGGATCACTTCCTGGTCTACGATTCGGTGGCTGCGCTGCTCGTTTTGTTGAAAGGCGATGGTACTTTCCACATTGAGTACAATTGCCACTGCGGGAATCTGCGCCGCCGCTGCCACGCCCAATAAAAATTGGCGTGCCTGCGATTGGACATTGGTTGCATCAATCACAGTCAGCTTGCGATGCGCCAATCGTTTGGTCGCAATCAAATGTAGCAATTCAAACGCGTCCTGATTTACGGTTTGATTGTTCTCGTCGTCGCAGATGAGCGCGCGGCAATGATCTGATGAGACAATCTCAGTCGGTGCAAAATGTTGTCTTGCGAAAGTGGATTTGCCAGAGCCTGACACGCCAATCAGTAACACCAGCGAGACATCTGGAAGCGTAATTTGCATACTCAATTCACTCGTCGTGCGTATCCTTTCCAATATGGTTCGCGCAACACCTTCTTATCAATTTTACCTGTGCCGCCTTTGGGTAATTCGCTGTCTCGAATCTCAATTAACTTCGGCGTTTTGTAATGCGCCAGATGTTCAGCGCAATGCGAAATCAATTCTTCAGCCGTGGCAATAACGCCAGATTTCAACGTGACGACTGCGGCGACGACTTCGCCCCATTTTTCATCGGGGGTGCCAATGACTGCGACTTCGCGCACTGCCGGGTGTTTGAAAAGGACATTTTCGACTTCGGTGGAGTACACGTTTTCGCCGCCTGTGACGATCATATCTTTGGTACGGTCTACAATGTAAAAGAAACCGTGTTCGTCCATCCGCGCTGCATCGCCTGTGTGTAGCCAACCGCCGCGCAGCGTTCGCGCGGTTTCTTCCGGTCGCTTCCAGTATCCGAGCATGACGTTTGGCCCGCGCGCGACGATTTCGCCGACTTCCCCTTGTTTCACGGGTTGGTCGCTATCATCAAAGATCTGCAATTCCACCCCGATAATCGGACGACCGCACGAAGCCAGACGGCGCGTCAGGTGTTCTGGCCCTTCAAGGACATGGTCTTGCGGGGAAAGCCGTGTCAGTAGCGGGGAAGATTCGCTTTGCCCATAACCCTGCGATAGCTCAACACCGGGCAGTGTTTGCATTGTGCGTTTCAGCAATTCAGCAGGCATGGGCGAAGCGCCGTACCCAATGCGTGTCAGGCTGCTTAAATCCCGCCGATGCACGTCAGGGTGATTGATAATGAAATTAATCATCGTTGGCACCAGAGTTACACTGGTGACGCGTTCGCGTTCGATCAGTTCCAGCAGCCCTGCCGGGTCGAATTTCTTCAGCATCACATGGGTGTTGCCATGCAGCGTGATGCTCATGAGGGAAGGAAAATCTGCCAGATGAAACATCGGCGCAGCGTGCATATACACTTCACCCTCACGCGCAGGAATCGCTGCCAGCGAATGCAGTAAATTCATCCACAGATTCCGATGGCTGAGCATGACGCCTTTCGGCAGTCCAGTTGTCCCACTGGTATAAAACAATCCTGCCAGATCGTTTTCTGCAATTTCAGGCGTGACGACCGAAGCTGTGGCATTGGCGATCAAATCTTCGTAGCCGAGAAAATTTTCTGCCGGGGCTGTGGCAATGTAATGCTGAATGCCTTCCAGTCGTGGTCGCATTGCAACCGTCATCGGCAGCATCACATCATCTGAAATCATTGCTACGCATTCAGCATCATTGATGATGAAAATCAGCTCTTCTGCTGCCAGCCGATAATTCAATGGCACCACCACTGCGCCAATGTCCCAGCAGGCAAAAATGACTTCGGCGAACTCGTGCCCATTGAGCATGAGGATGGCAATGCGGTCGCCCTGTTTGACTCCGCGTTGCTGGAGCGCCGCCGCGAACGCCGTCACGCGGTTGCGCATTTCCTGATAGGTTTGCCGATGTTCTCCATCAATCGTCGCAATGTGATGCGGATAGAATGCCGCACCACGTTTCAGCACTTGCGTGAGAATCATATTTTGCTCCCTTTGCGCGCCCAATCGCTTGTTTCACTTGAAGCAGGCGATTTTTGTGAGTTCGTTTTATGTCCGGTTATTGGAAGAATGCGTATCCTATCCTAATCTCTGGATGAAGTGGAATCGTCTGTCAGTGCGAAGACTAAAATCAGTGAAAGGTTTGAAGGGAATGCGAGCTTTTCGGAACCAGCAGGGAGGATCAATTCCAGAACAACAGCAACAGCACACCCGCAGTGAAGACAATCCCATAGAAGGCAAGGATCTGGATGAGTAAACGGCGATGTCCTAAAAACGCTACGATTCCGGCTTTGAAGATTAAATTCGACATTGCCGCCACCACCACCACACGCCATCCATCTGTCGCACTCAAACGGTTTTCGTGAACCAGACGCGCCGTCGAAAGCGTAATTGCATCCACGTCCGTTAAGCCTGAGACTCCGGCGATTAGATACAGACCCCGATTGCCAAAATGTTCTTTGACCGCCGCAACCATGAACAGCACAACTGCGTAAACCAAACCAAACAGCAAGGCTGATTTCAGCTCTGACGGGTTTTCCTGCACCGGCATATCATTTTGCTCGCTTCGGTTCTTGACCCACAGCACCAGGGAAGCTGCGATCAGAAGCAAGAGCAGAATGGTTAAGGGCGGCGCAGCAAACGACCAAAAAGCAGGCGCAACCGTCACGATTTCCACTTGCAATCGCACAAACACAATGGCGGAAGCAATCATCACCACGATAGCCGTCAATCCTGCGCTTTCTGGCATTCCTACGGTACGTTTCGCATAGCTGATGGTGGTTGCCGTGCTCGAAATCATTCCGCCCAAAATGCCTCCCAGCACGATACCTGCGCGCTGCCCGAAGAATTTGTAAATGATATACCCGCCCAGACTGATGCCGACAATCAATACAATCATGAACCAGATGTTACGTGGATTGAGGACGGCATAGGGGCCATACGCACGGTCGGGCAGCACGGGCAGAATCACCAGCGAGAGCAGCGCGAACTGCATAATCGCCTTCAGGTCATTCTCGCCCAGTCGTGCCACCAAGCCATGCAGTTGCCCTTTGAATTGCAATAGCACCGCTACGCCGCCGCCAATGGCTATTGCGACAGCGCGGTGTCCGATGACAAGATACACACCGACGGCAAACATCAAGAGCAGCGCGATCTCCGTCGTCAGCCCAGGATCGGGATGTCCTTTTTTCCCTTCCTCCAGCTTGCCAATAAAAATCATTCCACCCAAGGCAAGCAGACCTGCCGCGATTACCCATCCTCCAAACGCCTGTGCCAGCAATCCACACACCGTGCCGAAAATCGTGACCAGCGGAAACGTTCGCACGCCAGCCAATGGCGAAGCGGTGCTTTCTCTTTGCAAGCCCACCAACAGTCCTAGTCCAAGAGCGACTCCCAATTGCTGAAAGAGGAATGAGAGTTCCACCAGCGTAGCCTTTCCTGAAATCGAAATAGATGTCGCTGCTTCCTTACGGTTGTGTCATACCGTCGCATCGCAATTTCACCCGCTCAGCTTTTTGATGTTGCCGAATACGCGATAGAAACCGTTGCGCGCTTCGCGTACCTCGTCAACGACGTAGCGTGCGCCTTCCTCGCGAATACCCTTCGGGAATTGACAATGCCAGGTTTGATCGAATCCTGCGGAGACAACGCGAACACGCAGCCGCGCACCTTCCTTGTAACATTCGACCACAATGCCTGTACCTGCGTCGCGCGTGGTTTCGAGCGCTGTTGCCGAGACCACTTCCACCGTCGGCGCAGCGATGATAACAGCTGTTGGCACCGTGCCGGTTTGTGCCGCGTTGATGGCTGCTTCGCTGGCATCAATGCAAGCAAGCGTTCCGTTTGTTGTTACGATATAAAGCCGATCATTGAAAAACTGCATTGAGTACGCGGCACCGCAACCACTCGCCAGTTTCCACAGTCGCTCGCCCGCTTCGTTGAAGCAATACAGCGCTTCTCGGTTATCGCCCGCGAAAACGTACTTGCCGTTTTCTGCCGTGGCGCAGGAAAACAGCGTGGCATCGCATTCATAGATTGTGCCCGCCTCGCCCGCTTTTGTGAAGCTATGAACGCAGCCACTAGCGCAAGCATAGACAAAAGCTTCTTCCTGCCAACCAAATAGTACCTGTCCCGGAATCGGGCGCTCCCATAGCTTTTTGCCATCCACCCAATCGTACATGGTTACGCCATGACTGTGGCCATGATAGACGCCGATTTCATCGCAGCGCACCATCCAACCTCTCTCGCCTGTACTCTTTTTAGTCCATTGCGATTCGTCTTCGTGATTGATGGTTGTCACCCCGCCACGATTATCCGACACCGCCAGCACGCTGTCGAAAATATCCAGCCAGTAAATATCCACTTCCGGTGCGATTTCATACGCCACGCGCGGAACCTTCCCCGTCAGATCGTACACATTGCCATCATCGCAACCCGCATAAAGCCATGCGCCATCGGCGACGATACATTTGACGCCGTCGGGCAACTTGAATTTGGAACGCACTTCGCCCTGATGATTGAGGCCGAAAATATTGCCTGCTTCGTTGCCGACCCAGCAACGCTCGTGGTCAATGAAAATGCCGAACGCATTGATACCTGACTCAAATTTCCAGAGGACGGGCGCTTGTTTCGCGGGCGGAATATTGCGGCCAGAGCGAACCGGCGCTGTATTTGTGACGAGCGCGGCGCGGCGCGTCACCGTACGCTTTTGCCGCACGCCCTGCACCGCAGGTTCATAACCCTTTTTGAGTTTCTCGTTGATTTTCTTCTTTGCTTCAGCCAGCGCTTTTGCAGCATCGTCGAACTTTTTGGATTGCCTTTGCCCCGCTTCGCCAATGCGGCCAAAGCGGATCGTAAGTTCATTACCCGTGACGACTGCTTCGTAAAATTTGTGCGACCCGCCACCAGATTCAGACAATTCCAGATAGGTTTTTTCTTCCTGCATAAAATAACCTCAACCGTGTGTTATTGGGGGCGTGAAATCAGTCAGCGAATGGAACGGGGCGATAAAAATTTATAATTCTCTGCCCATCAATGAACTGAGCTTGGGCTGTTATTTACTACGATGAGAAAAAGAAAGCCGTGCAATTTTAGCGTTAGTTATTGGGGAATTTTATCGCCGGGAGCCGAGATCGCCCTTCCTGAATCCTTTGGGATAGCTTCATTGCCATTTCCCGATTAAGTCGCTTCAGGATGGCGTATTCCTTCTGCGCCAACGCTGTTTCATTGCGTTCGACATAACAAAGACCCAGTCCGAAATGGGCTTCTGCATGCTTGGGACTGAGGCGAAGCGCTTGTTGGAAGAGGGCTGTGGCGCGCTCGAAGCGGTCGTTTTTGATAAATGGATCAATTTCCATGATCGCCATTCCCAGATCACAGAGTGCTTGTGGATTTTTGGGATTTACCTTGAGCGCCCGCTCGGCCTTATCCTTCTTTTCAGCCAATTGTAATTCGTGGCTGACGAACTTGGCATTGGGATCCTCAATCGTTGTGAGGGACTGCACCTCTGTCCGGGCCAAGTCAAACTCCCTCTGCTTGATGTAGATGCGGCAAAGATTGAGATGGGCGTCGCCATATTTCCCATCTGCTTCAATCGCCTGCTTGTACAATGCAATTGCTTCTGCTGCACGGCCCTGGATCGAAGCAACCATCCCTTTTCGATTATAGGCTGCGGCATATTTGGGATTGAGTGTGATCGCCAGATCGTAGGATTTAAGTGCCTCGTCTGTTTTGCCTAAGGTGTCACGCGCATAACCGAGCCAATAATGAGCCTCTGCTGATTTCGGATTGACCTGAATCGCTTGCGCTGCGGTTGCTTCGGCTTGTCCTGCCTGCCCCCGACCAATATCCACTTCTGCTTTCAGAAGGTAAGGCGGAAGACCATTCGGACGAAGGCGGATGGTTTCGGCAAAGGATTCGGACGCGCTCTTGTATTTGAATTGAACGTAATAAATTACGCCCAGTGCCAGATGCGCCTCGGCAAAATCTGGATACAGTGTAATGGCCTGCTGAAGGGCGGGTAATGCTTTCTCATATTCGTGTGCTTGCAGGTATTTTATCCCGTCATAGTAAGCAATCTGCGCCTCTCGTTGCTGGCGCGGCGTGGTCTGGGGATTTTGATTTGGCAGCAGTGAAAATAATATCAGCAGGATGAGGAACATATTATTTTTTACCTGTTGGGGGCTGAAGGAACCGTCGAAATTGGATTATACATGGATACGCAGTAAATGCTTACTGTCTTTTAGTTTCAATCCCCCGCGTCCTTCACCATCACTCCTCAAGTGATGAATTCCCAATAGCAAAAAGCCGGGTTTCATCAGAGTGGTTCTACATACGTGCCTGATGTCCCGGTTCTTTTGTTGCTGGCAAAGTGAGCGATCAGCGCTGCCGCCAGTGGGGGCACGAACAATCGGATTGGATTTAAACCGGGAGACAATCGCTGCATGCCTTCGGCAGAGATCCGGCACCGCGGCTGCCTCCCAATTTGTGATGTCCTCAGCAGAGTATCACTGCATGATTTTAGCACGCTGGTAGCAAAGATTTCGCCCGCGCTGGTCGTCCCGCAAATAAATCAGGGTGATTTTTGTACGCTATTTACTTTAGGCAGAAAGTACTGTTTGTGCTAACGCTCCTGGACACAGCGAAAGCCCTTTTCGTCATGGTGGATGTCAGGCCGATTGCCGAGGCGTCGGCTGATTCTTGTGATGGCAGGAATTGTGTCAAACGCGCCTCCTCGCAAGACGCGCAATTCGCCCCGGCTCGCCCCGTGTGGGTTCGCCGCCGGAGAGTCCCCATAATATTCTTTGTCATACCAATCTTCGCACCATTGCAAGACATTGCCTGCCATGTCATACAAACCAAACCCATTGGGTAGAAAGAGACCGACCGGCGCGGCATAGGTGTAGCCGTCGTCGTATTGCTCAAATATGGAATAGTTCGGATGATAAACCTTCGCCTGCTTGAAACTGGTGTCGGCCAGATTCGCCACCTTGTTTCTGGGATAGTCATCTCCCCAGACAAACACGGTGCGCGCGCTTCCATTCAATCCCGTGTTGCCGCCACGTGCCGCATATTCCCATTCCGCTTCGTACGGCAACCGTCCGCCCGCCCATTTGCAGTAGGCCTTGGCATCTTCCCAACTGACATTCACAATCGGATAAGCATCGTCCCATCCCCACGACGGCGCAGGCGGCATCGCCCGTTTCGTGGCTGCACAGAATTTGCGGTATTGCGCAACCGTGACGTTCCTGCGATACATCCAGAATCCGTCCACACGAACTTGATGCGCAGGCTGCTCGCTTTTTGTATGTTGTTTCCAGTCCTCTGGCCAATTGAACTTGCGCCAGATTTGATCAAGTTCGGCGGCATCGCTGCCCATCAGGAACGTGCCCGGCGAGATGTACACCATCTCTGCGCCGTCAGTAGAATTGATACGATGGTTGGACGCCTGGGCCGCATCGGCCTCGGCCTTGCGGTGGTAAACGCTGAGACCCACTGTCAGGAAAATGATCAGAAAGCAAGCACAGGAAATACGAAGCATTTTGATTCCTCGAAGGAACGTCGCGCGCTTATAGCGGTTTTCAAGTGGGTGCGCCCGACGGGCCGGTACGGTACAGCGAGCGGTAGCGACCTGGTGTCAGACTCACCAACTCACTACCGCTCGTCGTACCGTACCGCGGGCGAATCGCAGGTCGTACTCACCTGAAATGAGAAGTTCACCGAATGCGAAGGGCTTTAGCATAGCGCAGTCCCTTTACGTGACCAAACGCGATCCACTGGTATCAATCAATACTAAATCGAATGCGCCATTTCTCGCTAAATGATCTTGATTGCAGTTTTCTCATCGTCTCCCTATAGTAACCCCTTGTATTGACAGCGTCGGTTAGAATCGCAACCCAGAAGGGGGCCTTACAGGTTCACAGAAAATGTACAACAAACATCTTGTTTGTTGCTTTGAACGATCCTTGCCCGCCCAATTTGTCAATACACGTACTTCCGACCCCTCTGCCCCGTAATTCGTGCTGCGATTTGTCTCAGACCTCACGCAGACGCAACCTCAAATGTATTTCAGCCCGGTTTTGCTTGGTCAAAACAATCAGGGGAACGCAGATGGACTACGAAAGCGAACGGCAAACACGCAAACGACGCATTGATCCTCAATTACAGGCGCGTGGCTGGCGCATTATTCCTTACAATCCGGCCACGCCGCTGAGTTGGTGTCAGAATTGCGCAATTGAGGAATACCCCACCGCCAATGGCCCAGCCGATTATGCGCTTTGTGTAGATGGGAAAATCCTGGGTGTATTGGAAGCCAAGAAGATTTCGCTGGGGCCGCAAAATGTGCTGACCCAAGCCGAACGATATGCACGCGGTCTCATCAACAATCCGCTCAACTTCGATGGCTTTCGTGTGCCGTTCCTGTACTCGACCAATGGCGAACTAATCTGGTTTCACGATGTCCGGTACGAATTGAATCGCTCTCGCCGCATCACACAATTCCATACGCCGGATGCCCTGCGCGAAATGTTCGCCCGCAACTTTGAAGCGAATTGCGAATGGCTGGCGGCAAATCAAAACAATCATCCTCGGTTGCGCCCTTATCAAATCGAAGCGAACGCCGCGATGGAACAATCCATTGCCAAACGCAAACGCGAAATGCTGGTGGCGATGGCGACCGGAACAGGCAAAACCTTTACGCTGGTGAATCAAATCTATCGGCTGATGAAATCCGGTGTTGGCCGCCGCATTCTGTTTATGGTGGATCGTCGTGCATTGGCGGCACAGGCGGTGCGCGCATTTGCTTCGTTTGAGCCGGAGCCGGGGTTGAAGTTCGATAAGATTTATGAAGTCTACAGTCAGCGATTTCAGCGCGAAGATTTTGGCGAAGAAGAAAAGTTTGATCCGAACGTGTTGCCGCAATCGTATCTGACTGACCCGCAACCCGGTCACGCATTTCTATACATCTCCACCATTCAGCGGATGACGATCAATTTGCTGGGGCGCGATGCGATCTTTGCTACGGGCGACGAACCAATTGACGATGACGCCGACAAACTCGACATTCCGATTCACGCCTTTGATGTCATCGTGGCGGACGAATGCCATCGCGGCTACACGACGGGCGAGCTTTCGGTTTGGCGCAAAACGCTCGACCATTTTGATGCGATCAAGATTGGCTTAACCGCCACACCTGCCGCGCACACCAAGGCCTATTTCAAGGATGTCGTCTTTCGCTATGAATACGAACGCGCCGTCAAAGAAGGCTTTCTGGTGGATTACGATGTCGTGAAAATCAGTTCCGACGTGCGCATCAACGGCGTGTTTCTGAACGAAGGCGAACAGGTCGTCGTCATTGATCCCCACACAGGCGCAGAGCAATTGGATCAGCTTGAAGACGAACGGCAATTCGATTCTGCCGAAGTCGAACGCAAAATCACCGCGCCCGATTCCAATCGCAAAATCCTCACAGAACTCCGCCAATATTGCGACGAACACGAACAGCAATGTGGCCGCTTTCCGAAAACGTTGATCTTCGCCGTGAACGATCTGCCGCATACATCGCACGCGGACAACCTTGTCCATCTTGCTCGTGATGTGTTTGAGCGCGGTGATTCCTTCGTCCAGAAAATCACGGGGCGCGTAGACCGTCCGCTGCAACGCATCCGCGAATTTCGCAATCGCCCCGACCCCGGCATCGTCGTTTCCGTAGACATGCTCACAACGGGCGTAGACATTCCTGACCTGGAATTCATCGTGTTTCTGCGTCCCGTCAAATCGCGCATTTTGTTTGAGCAAATGCTCGGACGCGGCACGCGCAAGGGCGAAAAGTTTTCGGACAAATCGCACTTCGTTGTCTTTGATTGTTTTGACGGCACACTGCTTGAATACTTTCGCAAAGCGACAGCCATCACTGCTGAACCGCCCGAATGTGAAACCCGCACGATCAAACAAGTCATTGATGACATCTGGGCCAACCGCGACCGCGATTACAACATTCGCGCCTTGACCAAACGATTGCAACGCATCGAAAAGGAAATGTCAGGCGACGCGCGCGAGGCGTTTGCCAACTACATTCCCGAAGGCGATCTGGGCAAATACGCCAACGAACTTGCCTTCAACTTGCAGCAAAGCTTTATCAACGCGATGAAGTTGTTGCGCGATGAGAAATTCCAGCATCTGCTCGTGAATTACCCGCGTGCTAAACGTACGTTCCTCGTCGCTTATGAAGCCGAAGATACGGTTAATTCTGAATGGTTGGTGCGCGGTTTGGATGGCCGGGAATACAAGCCCGAAGACTACCTGATTGCGTTTTCGCGCTTTGTGAAAGAGAATCCCGCGCACGTCGAAGCGATACGGATTTTACTGGATCGTCCGCAGGATTGGGGCACGAACGCCTTGCAGGAACTCCGGCAAAAACTCGCGGCGACCACCGAGCGGTTCACGATTCAGAATCTGCAAAAAGCGCATCGCGTACGCTACGACAAAGCGCTCGTGGACATCATTTCAATGGTCAAACACGCCGCGCGCGAAGAGGCTCCGTTGCTGACCGCCGAGGAGCGTGTGACGGCGGCGTTGCAGAAATTGACCAGCAGCGAATCGTTGACGGATGAACAGCAACAATGGCTGGAACGCATTCGCGCGCACTTGATTGAAAACCTTTCGATTGAACAGGAAGACTTTGAGGAATTGCCCGTGTTCACGCGCTTTGGCGGCTGGGCCAAAGCGAATCGCGCGTTTGGCAATCAGTTGGGCGATTGGCTGAAACAAATCAACGAAGCGATTGCGGCGTGATGGGAATGCGAAGCGCCTGGAGACGCGAAGCGCCTGGGAGCGCAAGCGTCCCGCTTGCTGTTGTCGGAGCGGTAGCGGAGACAACGTCTTGCGATAGGTATTCGCTGCGATGAAAGCGATTCGCTTACCCAGTTTTCAGCGCGTATGCACGCGCTTAGCAAGCGGGACGCTTGCGCTCCCAGGCGCTTCGCGTTCACCCCAAATTTATTATGAGCGACGTCGTACAAAAACTCTGGGGCTTTTGCCACACACTGCGCCACGATGGCATTGATTATGGTGATTACATCGAACAAATCACCTATCTGCTGTTTCTGAAAATGGCCGATGAACGCGCGGTCGAACTGCCGACCAAATGCGATTGGCCGACGCTGAAATTACAAAGCGGCACGGATTTGACCGAACATTATCAGGACGTTTTGCGCGCGCTCGGCAAAGAATCCGGGTTGCTCGGCGACATTTTTGCGGGTGCACAATCGCGCTTCAGCAATCCGGTCAATCTCAAACGACTCATCAGCCTGATTGATGACACGGAATGGACATCGCTGGATGTGGATGTCAAAGCCGAAGCGTTTGAAGGCTTACTGGAACGGGCCGCGAGCGAAGGCAAAAAGGGCGCGGGGCAATACTTCACGCCGCGTGTGTTGATTCAATCCATCGTGCGGTGCATCAAGCCTGATCCGCGCGCGCATCGGGATTTCACGATCAGCGATCCGGCGTGCGGTACAGGCGGCTTTCTCGTCGTCGCGTACGAATGGCTGATGGAACAAAGCAAGACCGCGCTGAATCGGGACGAATGGAAGCGCATTCGCAAGGCGACGTATTTCGGACAGGAATTAGTGCCGCGTCCGCGTCGGTTGGCGTTGATGAATTTGTATCTGCACGGACTGGAACCGGAAATCAAACTCGGCGATACGATATACCAAGACCCGGATAGTCGCCGCTTTGACTGTGTTCTGACCAATCCGCCGTTTGGCACGAAGGGCGCAAATCAAACGCCTACGCGGAATGATTTCACGATTGAAACGTCGAACAAACAGCTCAATTTTGTGCAGCACATTTTTACGATTCTGAAACCCGGCGGGCGCGCGGCCATCGTGTTGCCGGACAATTGTCTGTTTGAAAACAAGGCCGGTGAAGTCTTTGAAGATTTAATGAAATTTTGCAACCTGCACACGATTCTGCGGCTGCCGCGCGGCACGTTTTCGCCTTACAGCCAGGGCGTCAAAGCCAACGTCATCTTTTTGCAAAAAGGCTTTCCGACCGAGAACGTTTGGATTTATGACGGACGCTCCAACGTGCCGGGCGTGACGAAAAAGGAACGTCCGTTGTCAGCGGAACATTTCGCCGATTTTGAAAGATGCTACGGCGCAGACCCGAACGGCAGAAGCGAACGCCACGACACCGGCACGGAAGGCCGCTTCCGCAAGTTTCATATCAGCGAAATCCAGGCGCGCGATTACAAACTCGACATCACGTGGCTGAAAGACGAGTCATTAGAAGACGCCGAAGCTTTGCCGGAGCCGCAGGATTTGGCGAGCGAAGCCATCACCGAACTCGAAGCCGTCGTGGACGATTTGCGCGAGATTATTGCGTTGATTGAGAAGGAAGAGGGAATGATTGTAGAATCGGCCTGAAAGGGAGGTTTCAGCGATGGCAGCAAATTTAGAACACAGCATTCAGCAGGGTGTGCAGACGCTAACCGAAGAACAACAGCGCAAGGTGCTGGCGTTGATTGAGAAATTAAAAGGCCAGGCGACGCGCAACCAGCAGAAATATTCCTTTATCGGCATTGGGCGCAGTGGCAAGCGTGATTTGTCGCGCCGAGCAGAGGCGCTTTTACAGGAAGCCAATCGGCGCGAAGGGTGGAGTCTGCAATGAACTCTTTGCTTGACACCGGCTTTCTGCTTGCGGTGCTGGATGAAGACGATAGTTTGCACGAATCCTGTGCAGCGGCCTTGCAGGAAGAAATCGCTCCGTTATTGCCCAATGTTGTTTTGCCGGAACTCGCCTATTTGATTCTGCGCGAACTTGGCTATGGCGTGCTGACAAGTTTTCTACGTGCTGTGACCACAGGTGAGTTGGTTTTGATTGACGCTACTCTGGACGACCTGGAACGCGCAACGGAATTGCTTGCGACATACGCTGACAGCCGCGTGGATTTTGTAGATTGCGTAATCGCCGCAATGGCCGAGAGGATGAAGATTACCCGCATTCTGACCGTTGACCGTCGTCATTTCGGATTGCTCCGACCCGCGCATTGCGATTATTTCGAGATCATTCCCGCCTGAATTGCCTACCGCTATGAAGTTTGAGGAAGTGAAAGAAATCATCACCTTGATTCAGCGACTCCCCCGCGAAGCGGTGTCTGCCTTTAGCCGTGGATTTCAATCCACGGGACGCGATCACACCATCCATCCCGTCGCGTCAGCGACGATTGAAATGCGCGCCACAAGGATTCAATCGTCGCTGACGCGACGCGCGTTCGTTTCGCATCCTCTCCGTGCGTTTCAACGCACGGCTAAATTCATTGCGCCGCTACGCGGCAGGGAGGTTGCGGCGTGAGTGAATTGCCAGAGGGGTGGATTGAAGAAAATCTTGGAACTGTTGGTAATTGGGCATCTGGTGGAACGCCTTCCCGTAAGAACCGAGAATATTTTGGTGAGGGAATTCCCTGGATCAAAAGTGGTGATTTACCAGATGGCTTAATTCTGAGAACGGAAGAACAAATCACGGCATTAGGGCTAAAAAATAGTTCTGCCAAATTGATGCCTGAAGGCACGATTTCAATAGCAATGTACGGCGCAACCATTGGCAAGCTTGGCGTTCTCACCTTTCCTGCTGCAACGAATCAAGCCTGTGCGAATGTTATTCCCGACCTTAATTTAGTGGATCGCGATTATTTGTATTTCTATCTTTTATCAGAAAGAAAAGCTCTGATAGATAAAGGGCAAGGTGGCGCGCAGCCGAACATAAGCCAGGAAGTCATTAAAGCTCATCCAATTTTGATTGCCCCTCTCGCCGAACAACGCCGCATCGTAGCGAAGTTGGAAACGCTGCTCGGCAAAGTGGAAGCTTGTCAGCAGCGACTGGCGAAAATTCCCGTGCTCCTCAAACGCTTTCGACAGGCCGTGCTGGCGGCGGCGTGTTCGGGGGCATTGACGGTTGATTGGCGGGAAAGTGATGAGATTGAGAATGAATTGCCTTTGGGTTGGAGTCGAGTTGCAATAGAAGAATTGTTACCTAAAGGTGGCATTTTCGATGGCCCATTTGGCTCGAACCTAAAGACCTCAGATTACACAAACGCAGGCGTAAGAGTTGTTCGCCTTGAAAACATTGGGCATTTGAAATTCTTTGCTGACAAAGAAACATACATCAGCCAAGAAAAATACGAGACGCTGACTAAGCATACTGTCAAAGAAGGTGACATCATCTTTTCTTCATTTATCGCAGAAGAAATTAGAGCGTGTGTTTTACCTTCGCTGTCGACAACGGCCATTGCAAAAGCAGATTGCTTTTGTCTACGTCCAATCGAAACATTGGTTGATCGGGCTTACTTAACCTTTCAATTGGTCAGTCAAGATTCTTATGACGCACTGGTTGACAGCGTTCATGGTGCGACACGCCCTCGAATCAACACTACACAACTCCGCAAACTCAAGGTTCGGATTTGTTCACTCGCCGAACAACAAGAAATCGTCCGCCGTGTCGAAGCCCTCTTCCAACTGGCTGACCAATTGGAAGCCCGTTACCAACGCGCGCAGGCGCAGGTGGACAAGTTGCAGCAATCCATTTTAGCGAAAGCCTTTCGCGGCGAACTCGTGCCGACCGAAGCGGAATTGGCGCGGCGGGAAGGGCGTGATTACGAACCCGCTGCGGCCTTGTTGGAACGCATTTGCGCCGCACAACCCTCCACCGCGCGCAAAGCCAAATCCGACCGCACGCCTGCGCAAACCAGCTTTTTGTCGTAGGACGCGAATCCTCCCCTCCAAAAAAATAGCGGACAGCGCATCGTTTGTTGATTCGCGTGTCCGCTGATTTTGGCGCTTTTGTTTGCCTATTCGACCGTCACCGATTTGGCGAGGTTACGGGGCTGATCCACGTCGCAGCCTCTGCGCACGGCGATGTGGTACGCCAGCAATTGCATGGGAATCGTGGATAAGACAGGCGACAGCAATTCGCTGGAGGGCGGAACCTCAATCGTGAAACTGGCCATGTCGCGCGTGTCCTGATCGCCTTCGGTGACGATGGCGACGACGATCCCATCGCGGGCGCGGACTTCCTGAATGTTCGAGAGCGTTTTTTCGTAGCGCAGTTTCGACTTCTCGTCGTCAGAATCCAGTGTGTTGATGACGACGACGGGCAGGCGCGAATCAATCAGCGCGTTCGGGCCATGTTTCATTTCTCCGGCGGCGTAGCCTTCGGCGTGGATGTAGGAAATTTCCTTCAATTTCAATGCGCCTTCCAGCGCGATGGGGAAGTTGATGCCGCGTCCGAGATAGAGAAAATCGCTCGACAAGACGAAATGTTTCGACAGGTCTTCGTAATCTATTTCGGGATTATTCAGCAGCTTTTCCATCTTGACGGGCAGTTCAGACAAATGCCGGACGTGCCATTTCAATTGATCCTGCGTCAGCGTGTTGCGTTCCTGCGCCAGGTACAAGGCGAACAAATACGCGGCAACCATTTGCGAGGTGAAGGCTTTCGTTGACGCGACACCAATTTCCGGCCCGGCGTGGGTGTAAATCGTGCCGTCGGCTTCGCGCGTCATCATCGCGCCTTGCACGTTGCAGATCGCAAGCGAGCGACAGGCTTTTTCTTTGGCTTCGCGCAGGGCGGCCAGCGTATCGGCGGTTTCGCCCGATTGCGAAATCACCATCATCAACGTGCTCGGCGTCAGCAGCGGATTGCGATAACGAAATTCCGAGGCGTAATCCACTTCGACGGGCACGCGGGCGAGTTCTTCGATCAAGTATTTGCCCACCAACGCGGCGTGCCAAGCCGTACCGCAGGCGGCGATTTTGATGTCGCTAAAGCTACGGAAGTAGGCGGCGGGAATGTTGACTTCATCAAGGTACACGCGGCCTGTGTCGAGCGAGACGCGGTTTTGCGTGGTATCGCGGACGGCGCGCGGTTGCTCATAGATTTCCTTGAGCATGAAATGCTTGAATCCGCCTTTTTCCGCCTGAATCGGGTCCCAGGTGATGCGCTGAACTTGTGGCGTCACGGCTTCGCCTTTGGCATTTTCGACCTTGACGCCATCGCGTGTCAGCACGGCCATTTCACCGTCGTTGAGGAAGAACATATTGCGCGTGTGTTCCAGCAGCGCGGGAATGTCGGAGGCCACGAAGGATTCGCCTTCGCCCAGGCCGATGACGACGGGCGGGCCTAAACGCGCGGCGACGAGCTTGTTGGGTTCGTCGGCGGAAAGCGCGACGAGGGCGTAAATACCGCGAATTTGTTTGAGCGTTTCGCGGAATGCGCCTTCCAAGCCGAGATTCGGATTTTGGCGCAAATGGTTTTCGATCAGGTGTGCCACGACTTCGGTATCGGTTTCGGATTGAAAACGATGATCGTGTTTTTGCAGCTCACGTTTGAGTTCCAGATAGTTTTCGATGATGCCGTTATGAACGACGCAAATGCGCCCATCGCTGGAACGATGTGGGTGCGCGTTTTCTTCGGTCGGTCGTCCGTGCGTGGCCCAACGCGTGTGCCCTAAGCCGTAATCCCCTTCGATTGGATTTTTGGCGAGGACGTTTTCAAGGTTGCGCAATTTGCCTTCGGCTCGCCGCACCTGCATTTCACCATCGCGATTGATGACGGCAATGCCGGCGGAGTCATAGCCGCGATATTCCAGTTTGCGTAAGCCTTCGATGACGACATCTACGACCTGTTGATTTCCGACGTATCCAACAATCCCACACATAAAGTTCTCCAAGAATTTTTAGCCACAGATTCACACAGATTCACACAGATTTTTAGAGATCATTCAGCCGCATTTCAATCTGTGAAAATCTGTGTAATCTGTGGCTAATTATCATTTCAGTTTCTTCTTCACTTTCGCCGGAACGCCTGCGACCAACGAATCTTCCGGTACATCTTCAATAATCACTGAACCTGCGCCGGAGACTGCGCCGCGTCCGACTTTCACAGGCGCAACCAGCATCGTGTCCGAGCCAATTTTGACGTCGTCTTCAATGATGGTTTGGTGTTTGTTTTTGCCGTCGTAATTGCAGGTCACGGTTGCTGCGCCAATGTTGACACGGTCGCCAATCGTCGCATCGCCCAAATAGGTCAGGTGCATGGACTTGGATTTGCGACCGAGCTTTGACTTTTTGAGTTCGACGAAATTGCCAACGACGGCGGAATCATCCAGAACAGCGTGCATTCGTAAACGCGCGAACGGCCCGACAGTGTTGTTCGCGGTGAGCTTACTATCCTCCAAAACACACGAGTTGTTGACGGTGCAATTGTCGCCGATTTCGACGTTGGTCAAATGCGACCACGAATGAATTTCACAGTTGCTGCCGATGTGCGAACGGCCTTCAATGATGACTTGCGGGTGAATTGTTGTGTCGCGTCCGATCTCGACATCTACGTCAATGTAGGTCGAATCGGGATCAACGATGGTCACGCCGTCAGCCATCAGTTTTTGCAGGATTTCGCCGCGTAGCTTTTTCCAGCCAAGTGCTATTTCAGCCCGATTATTGAATCCCTGCAATTCCATGTAATCGTCGTGCAAGACAGTTCCTACGGATTTCCCGTCAGCGCGCAAAATCTCTGGTACGTCGGTCAGGTAATATTCGCCCTGCGCATTATGCGTCGTCAGGCGATCCAGCGCGGGCAACAAGGTTTGAATGTCGAAGCAATAAAAGCCGGGATTTACTTCTTTGATTTGTTTTTGTTCCGGCGTGCAATCCTTGTCTTCGACGATTTTGACGAATTGGTTTTCGCTGTCGCGAATAATCCGACCATACGCGGGCGGAATTTCCATTTTGATCGTGATGAGCGTCGCGGCATGCTGCCCGGATTCGTGCTCTGCGATTAGTTTTCTCAGCGTGTCTGCTTTGACCAGCGGTGCATCGCCATAGCTGACAATCAATGATCCCCTGGCATTTTTCAGCACTTCGCGGGCGCACATTACCGCGTGCCCTGTGCCGCGTTGCTCGGTTTGCATTACAAAAACAAGACGTTCAGCCATTTCGGGCGGCAGGGAAGCGCGAGCGGCGGCCTCAACCTTTTCTGCCTGATGGCCGATGACGACGATAATTTTTTCGGGATTCAAGACGGAAGCGGAGCGCACCACATGCGCGATCAACGGTTGTCCGCCCAGTTTATGCAAGACTTTGGCCTGGTCGCTTTTCATGCGGGTGCCAAGACCAGCAGCTAAAATCAAAACGTTGGTTGTGTTACTCACGAGTTAATCCTCTGAAACAAAGATGTGGGGGCGATGGGGAAGAATGTCGCAATCAGGCATTATAGTAAATTTCAAAAATTGCGCGAGCCAAATTTGCCGGATTATGGCGCACGAAACGTGCCTCTGAAGCCAATGGTTTACAAACAAATCTAACATCACCAAAGGCGAAAAGGGAATGGTTCGGGGGGGCTAAAGCAACTGCCTCTTCTTCAGCATACAGCGCCTGCATTTCTGAAGAGATCGGTGTTGAATTGAAAACAGCGTAATCCAATTTTAGCGTAGGGCAAACGCGCAATAGTTCTGAAACGTGGTCTGCGGCTGAAAACTCGTCGGTCTCATCTGCTTCGGTCATAATGTTGCAGATGTAAATCTTTTTCGCCTTTGATTGGCTGATGGCTTCGGCAAGTCCTGGAATCAACAGGTTGGGCATAACGCTGGTAAATAGCGAACCGGGGCCGAGTGTAATTAAATCTGCGGCCAGAATGGCTTCTATCGCTTGTGGCAAGGCGCGGGCTGTGGCGGGCGTGACCGCCAAATTGCGAATCGGCAGGCCGCGTGCTGCGCTCAAGGCTTTAATTGCACGTTGCCCATAGGCCATTTGATTTCCGATTCGCGCTTCCAGATCAACCGAATCCAAAGTCGAAGGGAGCACGCGTGCCGCACAACCCAGCAAGGCGCTGGCTTGATCCAAGGCATCCAGAAAATTGTCATTCATTTGCGCGAGCGCAACGATAATTAAATTTCCCAGCGAATGTCCGCCGAGGGAGCCTTTGCCTGTGAAGCGATGCCGGAAAAGGTTTTTCAAAAAGCGATCATCGCGTGCTAATGCCACCAGACAGTTGCGAATATCTCCCGGCGGCAAAACACCAAATTCTGAGCGCAATCGCCCGGAGCTTTTCCCGTCATCGGTGACTGTCACAATCGCATTCAACGAAAGCTCAACGTGATTGAAGGGTAAATCCGATTGCAACCGAATTGCGGGGCAGAGCGGATCGGTGGCGCGTTGTCCGGCATTCAAGTATGGCTTGAGTCCTGTCAGCAAAGTGGATAAACCCGTTCCACCACCAATGGCGACGAGGTTTAAGGGAGTGCTCACAGGTTGCATATGGGTTTGAGGTTTGGATTTGAGAACAGGCATATCGTTCTCAAACCTCAAATCGTTCATTTCAGGGTATTTTTGTGTTCGCAGCTTTCTGAATTTATACACGCATCGCGCATTTGTAATCGCGCTACCGGAATGCCGTTGATCAAGTGCGATTCCACAATTTCAGGAATGTCTGCCTCTGTAACACCACCGTACCAGATTGATTCAGGGTAGATCACGATGGTTGGGCCATGTTCGCATTGATCCAAACATCCCGCTTTATTCGCGCGAATCGTTCCTTTGAGTCCGCGCTTTGCCAATTCCTGTTTGAAACGTAATTGTAATTGTCCTAATCCGTTCGGATCACAACACCCACGCGGGTTTTCCGGCGGACGTTGATTGGTGCAGATGAAAATATGATGCTCAAATTTCGGCATTGCTGAAAATACGTTAAAGCTCGTGGGGGCTAGTGATCTTGAAGACGCGACAGTGTGCCTTAGCCCCAGCCTGAGGTCAAGCCCTCGCCCTCTCTGGGATTTCCGGTTTCTACAGATTGTTGAAAACCACTTGTTTTCTGCTTTATTAGCTCAAAATAATTAATCAAAGGCAAACATTGGCCTCCAACTCGCAACTAAAGGGTCGCTTTATTTGGCTGAGATTAGCTTAGGCTGAGGGATGAATTAATAGGTTTGACACAAATCTTCGACAAAGAAGAAACACTCGCTCGCTATCATCAAGCCAAAAGCGGTTAACATTTCTAACAATTTGGGTTTACTGAGGGGGAGCGAATTATGCAATTAACGGTTTCAAGTGAGACGCTACGGAAAGTAAATAACTTACCAGATGCAAAGCGCGCCAAGGTCATTAGCATCGTGAAGCGCCATTTGCGCGCCTGTGCAAAAAATGGATGTCCGTTGGAAAGTCTGGATCGGGTTTATTTGGAAGCAATGGAAGTTGCTGAGATGGAAATGAAATTTCCGGAACCTGAGAAAAAGTTTTTCCGGGAATGGGAAGCACGCCATTATGACCAATACATCAGCCCGAAAGCGGCGTAAAAATTTGGGTGAGGAATAGCCTCCTGTTAGAAAAGGGATGTCACTTCTGGCATCCCTTATTTTTTTCTCATCGTTCCCGGTTCGACAATCTGCTGACCGCTCGGCTATAATTCCCGCCTTTGTCGCAATCAGTTCTCGTATCTTGCCTGTATCGTTGCCTGAAAAGGGCGCGAACATTCTTTTCGCAGGCTCTCGCACTGCACGTTGCAGGGCATAGTTCTCAGAGGAGTCATATCCAAGTGAAAGCTTTCTTTCGTTTCTTCGTAACCTCAGCAGTTGTTTGTTTTCTCGGCGCGTATCTTTCATCACAAGCACAATATGTGCAAACCAGTGATGAGGTTTCAATTCTTCAGGCCACAAATATTACTGATACGCCCGCCAGCCCCGTACGCGGCGTTAGCGATGACGGAAAACGTGTGGTCTTTGAATCCGCCGCCGATATTACAGGTGGAAACCCCGATCTGAATTTGGAAGTTTTCGTCTACGAAGTTGATAAACGCACATTTATTCAAGTTACCAACACTCAACACGTTTACGATCCGGCAGATGCTGACAAGCCTTTCAATCAGCGCAGAATTCTGATTTCAGTTTCAGCAAACAACGCGGCGATCAGCGGCGATGGCACGCGAATCGTGTTTTCCTCAAATAGCGGCACTTTGATTCCCGGCGATGCCGGAAAAAATGATGATGGGAATCAGGAAATCTTTTTAGCCACGCTCCCTTTGAATGCCACCAGCGCCTCTTTTCAGCGCATCACGACGACGGCGGCCTCTACTGTTGCCAGCGGCCCCACGGAAGTTTTTGATAATTACAATCCAACCATCAATTTTAATGGTTCGTTGATCGCCTTCGTGACAAATCGCAAGGAATTGCCCGGCGTGACAAATCCAGATGGGATTGGGCAGATTGTGATTTACAACACCAATATCAGGCAGTTCACGCAGGTTACGAACAAGAATGAAGCGGATGGTACTTCAGGTTTCAGCTTCAAAGCCTTCAACAATAATCCTCAATTGAGTGGCAATGGCAATGTTCTGGTGTTTATTTCCGGGTTTAATCTTGCGCCTACTGCGTCAGTCAACAACTCGGATTTGAATGGTGAAATCTTCCTGTATGATGTGGTGGCGAAAACCACTACTCAGCTCACCAATACAACGGGTTTTGCTGGATTTCCAGCTTCACTTAGTCAAGACTTTCAAGGGAATATTATCTTAACGCCTAGCCAGCCGATAAATATTTTCAACCAAAATACGAAGCGACTGAGTAATGATGGAAACCTTCTGGTGTTTGAATCTGCGGGTGATTTTGACTCTGGCAAAAACACTGACAAGACCCGCGAGGTTTTTCTCTACAATCGCGCCACGAACAAGTTCACGCAACTTACGACTAACGCTACATTATCAAGCAGCCCTAAATCAGAAGATTTAGCCAAGATAGATTTTAACTTCACGCCCGGCATTAGCCCTGATGGAAAGTTCGTTTTCCTTTCTTCAATTTTGAATATTGTACCTGTTGCTTCGGGCGGAACCAGTAACGCTGCGACGGATAATGCTGACGGCAGCCGCGAAATCTTTCGGTATGACGTCACGGCGGCGAAGTTCCGGCAAATCACATACACTCCGCAATCGGTGCGTGTGCTGGATCAACGCGAGGCTTTGTTATTTGCGAATTCAAATGCTTCTGGCTCAAGCATTTTCTTTACAGATGATGTGAATTTATTAGGAACAAATGCAGATACTTCGTTTGAAATTTATCGCGCAATTGTTCGCCCGGTCACCCAAACCAATGATTTCGTCCCGGCTTTGGTAAATGCGGCTAGTTTTGCTTCTCCTGACAGCACAACTCCCGCGAGTAATCCTGCCGCACCCGGCTCAATCGCGAGTATTTTTGGGACGAAACTTGCTGATTCTCAAGCCAGCACCATAAGGTCTGATCTGGATTACGAATTGAATGGTGTCAGTGTAGCGATTGCAGGAATTGCGGCGCGGCTGGTTTTTGTTTCGCCAACCCAAATCAACTTTATTATCCCCGAAGGGTTTTTGGCCGCTGACGGAGTTGAGTTTATTGTGAATAACAAGGGCGTTGCCTCCAAGGGGAAATTCAAAGTGCTTGCCAGCTCTCCGGGAATTTTCACTATCACTCAGGATGGAAAAGGTTCTGCTGCGGTGGCCTGTCAGGTGGTTACCAAAGATGCCAGCGGTACAGTTATCGGCACCACCTATCCGCCGCCGCCTTGTACGGTGAGTAAAGATTTACAGGAAAGTTATCTCTTGCTGTTTGGGACAGGAATTCGGTTTGCGGATTTGGCTTCGGTAAGTGTAACTCTCATCAAGGCTGATAATACAACTCAGGATTACGTTCCAGTCTATGCGGGAAGCCAGAATCAGTTTCCTGGTCTGGATCAGGTGAACCTGCTTTTGCCTGCTGATTTTCCGACAGGAACGGTGAAGCTCAAAATCAAGGCTACCAGTGGAGGAACCACAGTCGAAAGTAATGTGTTTGAGGTTGTTGTGCTCGCCGCTCAATAGACGTTAGCGACCAAAGAAGGCAATGGAAAAGGGAACGCGTGGAGAGGGTGTTCCCTTTTTTCTTGGACGTGACTTAAGGTAGATTTAAGGCTGCATTAACAGGAACTTGACCGAAGACAATTATCTTTTCCGCATGCAAGGCACAGTCAGCAGTATCTTAAACAATTCACCCTCTTTTCTACTTACAATTATGAAGCCGCATATTCTGATTATCGAAGATGATCCCGATATTGCTGAAAGCATTCGTTACAATGTCGAACGCGCAGGCAATTACACGGCGCAGGTTGCGCTCAGCGGCGAAGACGGCTGGAGCGTTTTACAGCGGCGCGAAAACCCGGAACCATCTCTTGTAATTCTGGATTTACATTTACCCGGCATCAATGGCTTTGAGCTTTGTCGCCGCGTGCGTAATGAGGAACGCCTCAAAAAGCTGCCGATCATTATGCTGACGGCAATGGCGGATGAAAACGACAAAGTCCGTGGTTTGGAAGCTGGCGCAGATGACTATGTAACCAAACCTTTCAGTGTGCGTGAATTAGTTGCCCGAATGCGAGCGGCATTGCGACGCACTGGCTATGAAGAAGAAGAAAAAAGCTATTACGACGATGGGCACCTGAAGATTGATTACCATGGTTTCACGGTTATCTGCGAGGGCAAGGAAGTAAAATTAACCCGCAAAGAGTTTGCACTTTTAGCGATTCTCTCACGAAATCAGGGGCGAGTTGTACCTCGCGAAAGATTATTAGATCACGTCTGGGGACTCGAATATTATGGAGAGGCCCGCACGTTGGATGTTCACATGAGTGGGTTACGGCGCAAATTGAGTGGTTGCGGCGATTCTATCGAAACCGTCATTGGCATTGGCTACCGTTTTCGCGCGCGCACTGAGGTCTAAAACTCGGCGGAAGCCTAACTGTAAAGGTGATCGTGGATCGTCATCTCGGTTCGCTTTTGTCAGATGCTTTATCTCGTTGCTTCACTAATCCGCCTCGCCAAAGAGTCATCTCACCGCCTATTTTCTTAATCCCTGCAATAAATTAATTCCTCCTACACTTTTTTTCTCAAGTTTTCCCCACCTTCGTTCGATAAGTACCCACGAGAGGAAAGGATTTCCTCAAGTCTTTTTAACTACCGCCAAAGCAAGGATGCTGCGGCTCTTAACGTTCACGGAGGAACATTATGTCAATTTCACTTATCAACAACCTCGGTTCACTTGCATCCCAGAGCCGTTTAAATGCAACCGGTGCCAAGTTGAATACGACCATTCAACGTCTCTCATCCGGTTTACGCATTAACAGTTCAGGCGATGACGCAGCCGGGTTGTCAATCGCCAACAAGTACCGCAGTGACGTTGCTATTCTGACCCAGGGCGTCCGCAATGCCAATGACGGTATCTCGACGCTGCAAATCATTGACGGCGGTCTGAACACGATCTCCAACTTGCTGGACCGTGCGGCCACACTGTCAGCGCAATCTGCTTCTGACACCTTCACTGGAAGCCGTGACATTCTGCAATCCGAATTCAGCAACATCCTGAGTGAAATCACGCGCCAGGCTGAGAACATTGGCTTGGTTAGTGGTGGCACAAATAACGTCGCGTTGACCACCGTGATCGGTGGTGGCAGCGACACGTTTGCTACATCTGGTGGTAATAACGGCGTCCAGGTTGACCTTTCAGGTTCGACCAATCGTGTGGATTCCACGAGCCTGGGCCTTAATTCATTGGACATCGGTGCAACCAGTGGTACAGTGACTGCTTCAAGTGGTATTGATTTTACCTCCACAACTGCAACGTTAACCGCAAATGAAACACTGACCTTTCAGTATGTCGGTGCTACCGGTACGTTGACCACTGCCACAGTCGCTTTGACAGCTGGTCAAACGGCCAATTCAGCACTGGCACAGTTACAGGCTGACACAAATCTACAAGCTGCGGGGATCACCGCAGACGTTGATAGTTCGGGGGATCTTCAATTCTCCAGTTCCAATTTCTTCACGGTCGTTTCCAGCACAGCTGCTGCGAGCCAAACTGGTATTGGCCAAACTGTCCAAGTTACCAGTGCTGCCGATAGCACCACACTGACGGGGCTTTCCGCTTCAGCGGCTGGCGCGCAAAATCTGGACTTTACGATTGGAGATAGCGGAACGATCAATCAGGTTTCTGTGACCAGCTCGACTGCTTCGACCGCCTCAGCGGCAGCCATCGTCACAGCCATCAACAACAGCTCGGTACTGCGTGATGCAGGCGTTTTCGCCATCAACACGACTGGTTCGACTGTGAAGGTTGTTTCGACACAGAGCGCATTTGCCTTAACGGCTGAAAACAACGCAACGACGGGCAATAATAATGCCGTTGCGGCGGGTTCCAAGACCATCACCGATGGCACTGGAACGGGTGGTGCAGACGGTGCTAAAGCTGCACTGGACGCGATTTCAGATGCAATCACTACGCTCAGTACAGTACAAGGTATCGTTGGTTCAGGCCAAAATCGTTTGCAACAAGCAATTGACCTGGCCACCTCACAGATCAACAACTTCCAGGCAGCGGATTCTCGGATTCGTGATGCGGATGTCTCGGCAGAAGCTTCCAACTTGGCTCGTCTGAGTGTGTTGCAGCAAGCCGGCGTCGCCGCCTTGGCACAGGCCAACCAGGCCAGCCAAGCCGTACTTTCACTCCTCCGAGGATAGTTGAAAGTCGTACGGGCTAACGGCTTAAGTGTCGCAAACGCGATAGGCGGGCTATTCGCAAGGATAGCTCGCCTTTAAGCCATCCAGTCGTTTATCTGTGGAGGCAAAATGCAAGTCGAATCCTATTCAATCCGATCAGCGCTTCCTTCGACGCCTGCTGTGGCGTCGGGCAGTAAATCGGCCATTTCAGGAGCAGACGGCGCGTCGTTGCCGGATGTGCCAGTGGCCGGGCAGGGAGGCGAAACTCAAGCCGCTCCTGCGCCAGATGGCAAACTGGAAAAAGTGATTGATTCTATTCAGGAAGCTGTAAAAAGCTCGAATATTTCCCTGGAGTTTAGCCGGGATGAGGATTCTGGCAGTATCGTGATCAAGCTGGTAGATCAAACTTCCGGCGAAGCGGTGCAGCAGATTCCGTCCAAAGCAGTGCTACATTTAGCTGCGGTACTTGGCAAACTGCAAGGGCAAATTTTTGACCGAAAAGCCTGATTCGCTTTAGGCAATCAGTCCAATCTGACCAAAGGATTACCGTTGCCCCGGCGCACCATCCTTCTTCTATCGTTTGCACGGAGACATAGTTCATGGCAGGCAGTGTTAGCTTTAGCGGGTTAGGCAGCGGGATTGATTTTAGTAAATTGACGGATTCTATTGTCGCGGCACGCAGTCGTCCGATCAGTCTTTTACAGTCCAAGAGTTCTGACCTGACGAAACGCAGCGATGCCTTCAAGCAACTAAATACAAAACTGGCGACCCTCACCTCGGCTGCTGAGGCTTTAACCGATCAGGACCTTGGGACAGGTCGGCTTGCATCCTCTTCTGCGACTGACAAAGTGGTTGTTACGGCAGATGCAACTGCTGCTAAAGGCGCACTAAATGTCACGGTGACACGCCTAGCTAGCAGCCTGACGCAAAGTTCTCGTGTTTACACCTCAAAGACGAATGCTGTTCTTGCCGGTGGCGCGACTACCGCTACGTTTGAATTGAGAAAAGGTGACGATACCTCTGGTACAGAAATTACCATCAATTCCGCCAACGACACATTGGAAGGATTGCGCGATGCGATTAATGATGCTGATGCCGGGGTAACAGCGACGATAGTAGATACCAATGGAGCTGGGACGTCTTATAAATTGGTATTGACCTCATCTGACACTGGGGCTGAAGGCCGGGTGCAACTGGTCGAAACAACTGCTACGGGCACAGGCACAGACATCAATCTTACTTCTCTGAACCCGCCTGGTGCCACCAACGATTTCTCTGATTTGGACGCAGAGTTCGATGTTAACGGACTGACTCTAACGCGTTCCAGTAACACCGTGACTGATGCTGTTGAGGGCGTAACCTTAACGCTCAAGGATGAAGGCTCAGCCAAAATCTCAGTTTCCGCTTCAACCTCGGATATTAGCTCCAAACTACGTGCTTTTATCACCGCGTACAATGACGTGCATGATTTCATTTCAAGTCAAAGCCGGAAAGATGGCAGTGGCAAGGCCGGGGCATTCCTGGGCGATGCAATTGCCCGTTCCGTTCAGCGACAGCTCCGAGATGTTGTCGGCGGCAGTTCGTCTGACAATGGTGGAGCGCTGACCAATCTGACACAGCTTGGCATTGGGCGTGATGAGAATGGCAAATTGACGCTTGATAGCACTGTGCTGGATGAGCAATTGGCAAATTCATTGGATGATGTTAAGGCGCTGCTGGCTGGTGCCAGTGCCAGCGAAACCGGAATTGCCAATCAGCTTTATGATACGGCCAGTTTGTTAAGTGACGATATTACCGGCATTGTCCAAACCACCATCAACAGATACCAAAGTTCGATCAAAAGCCTGGACAAGTCCATCAGTGATCAACTGGCCCGCATTAGTGTTTTACGAGAATCCTTATCACGGCAATTTGCTGCGGCAGATGCTGCTATCAGTGGTCTCAATAATCAGAACACCGCGCTGACCAATCTTCTCAAATCTCTGGATACGTCGAACAATAAATAATGATTTTTTGCCAAGTAGAAACACTTATTAAGGAGAAACGGGCCGATGTCTAGCAGGTATAATCCGTTGGCTGCCTATGGAACGGTGGCTAATGCCGAAACCAATCCCATACAACAGATTGTTATGTTGTATGACGGCGCGATCAAATTTCTGCGACTGGCGGCGGCGGATATTGAGGTTGGTGATCTGGTCGCAAAAGCTGAACACAGCGACCGTGCTTTGGATATTATCAGCTATTTACAGTCCATTCTGGATTTTGAAAAGGGTGGAGAAGTGGCTCCTACACTGGACGTTTTCTATACCACCCTGACCGTGCAAATTCTTAAGGCGAGCGCAAAACTTGATAGCCATAGTATGAAACAGGCAGCCGAATTGCTCCTTCCCGTGCGAGAGGCCTGGTCCATGCAAACGCCTACCGCAACCGCTGCTTTTGTCTCCGCCGGAGCCAAGCCAGTTGTGGGCAGCTATCAGAAAATTGCCTAAACCAAATTGACTACGAAAAACGCCATGCATTCTTTGCCGAACATCACCACCGAAGCTGACTCGTTGCTTGATTTACTAATCGCGCAATGTGTGGACTTAGAAGCGTTGCTCAGGCTTTCTCGTGCAGAAGCGTCAGCTGTGGAGGTGCGTGATTTTGAGGAAGTAATCCGCATTACAGACGAGCGGTCTACATTGGGGGAAAGACTGGAAGTCTATCATCGGCAAATTGCCGAAATGCGGCATCGGCTAGGGGAAGCCGCAGAGTCGGTGATGCACAGCCCGACTGTGACACGCATCACGGAATTGGTGAATGGAATTGTGGCGCAGGATAGTGTGACGCGCCCTTTGCTGATGGAAGTTCGTCAGCAAATAGACCTGGAACGCAAACAGCTTAATCAGGTCCAGCGCGGTCTGACCGCGTATCTCAATGAGGGACGCATGCCCGCAGTGGCTTGCGATCAACTCGCTTGATATTCATCAAGCAAATCGTTCTCTGAATCAGGTTGCAACCGCTTCAATTTTTCGGCAAACGTTGTTCTTTTCATTTGCAGAAGCTTGGCTGCCCGCACTTTGTTCCCGCCTGTTTTTTTCAGGGACTTGAGCAAGAGTTCACGCTCCACAGTGGCTACTACCGCTTCATAGCTCAAGCCTTCATCGGGAATCGTGGTCGGAATGGCCGTGCCAACGGTTGGCAGGGTCACATCCGTCAATGGAGTGCTGACGCCATATTCTGCTCCGCCGCGCACTTCTTCCGGCAAATCGGCAAGCTGAATTTCCAGCCGAGCACCAGACAAGGCGGCGGCGCGTTCCATTGCATTTTGCAGTTGACGCACATTGCCAGGCCAATAATAGCTGTTCAGCACATGCCAAACTTCTGGCGCGATGCTTTTTAGTGGCAACCCTGCGCTTAGGCAGAAGCGCGCCATGAGCTGTTGCGCTAAAGGCCGGATATCTTCTTTGCGCAAACGCAAGGCAGGCAGTCGCAGATGGACAACATTCAGGCGATAGTAAAGATCGGCCCGAAAGCTGCCATCACTGACACGCTTTTCCAAATCAGCGCTGGTGGCGGCAACGATACGAACATCTACTTTTGTGGTGCGCGAAGAGCCGAGTTTTTCAAATTCACGCTCCTGCAAAACGCGCAACAATTTGGCTTGCAGCGGCAAACTCATGTCACCGATTTCGTCCAGAAATAAGGTTCCACCGTCCGCCTGCTCAAATCGTCCGATGCGGGCGGCGTGCGCTCCGGTAAATGCACCTTTGACGTGACCAAAAAGTTCGTCTTCCAGCAGTTGTTCGGGAATTGCGGCACAGTTGAGCGCGACTAAGGGTTTATTGGCACGTGGACTATGTTGGTGGATGGCGCGTGCGATCAGTTCTTTGCCCGTTCCTGTTTCTCCCGTGACCAGAACCGTTGTATTAAATGGCGCGATGGAGGTGGCTTGATTCAGCAAGGTGTGCATCACTGGCGATTCTGCCACGATATCCACAGGAGCCATCCCACTGCTAGCGCTCAACGCCTGACGGGAAACACGTTCTGCAGCCACACTGAGCGAACTCAGCAAGTCTTCGGGCACCAGAGGTTTCATTAAAAACTCTGTTGCGCCGCGCTTCATGGCTTCAACTGCGGTTTCAATTGTGGCATGTGCTGTGATGGCAATGGTGATAATGCCCGGCTTCAGGCGAGGGCAATGTTGCAGCAGGTCAAGCCCGGACATGCCCGGTAAATTCAGGTCTAAAACGACAATATCGAAAGCTTCTTTTTCTAATTGCTCAACTGCTTCTTCTGCACTGCGCACCGCTGTGGCGTGGTACTGTTGTGCCACCGTTTGCAACAGTAGTTCGCGCACTTGCAGATCAGCTTCGACAAAGAGTATCCGTATTTTCATGGGGGAAACAATCTTTGCGCGGGGTTGTTGAGACGCGCGGAAAATCTATTGATCAACCTCCAGTAGAGGAAGATTAGCCATTCATTGGCTCGTCCAAAAGATAAATCTCAAAGACGTGTGAGATTGCCTGGCACTGAACAGGGCGGATTCTAGTTGGGAAGTCGTTGCCAAACATTCTGTTTGATAAGTTCGAGGGCTTCTGGGTTGAGTTCGAGGCAGAGGGGAGTTTAGCCAAATCGGCTTGTAATGCAAGCAGAAAATGTTATCGCTCGCTAAAGATCGGTCAATTTGACGGAAGCCTGCGCAGGCCTGTTCACAAAGAAGACAGAAAAATACTATTGATTGACGGGCGTTCGAGCAATTCATATAATGCCCCCGCCTCGCAACCAGAGTAATCCCCCCCCCTGGCGATTACTCAGCAAATACTCAACCCAGCCCTTTTTTAGCTGCCCCAACAAGTTAACCTACCGCAAGCATCGTAGCCCGATAAAGTTACTGAATGGAATTTGGTTATCTGCATGCAAACTATGCGCGAGCCTTTACGGCCTTTGGCTCGGCGTGTTACTTGCCAGCATCACAAGGCTGGATTCTCAAACGCGCCATTCCTGGATCGAACCTGTGTGATGCGATGGGATGTTACCCGCTCTTTGCTTGTCGCAACTGGCCCAAACTCGCAGAAGACCTGCCACAACTCGCGGAGGATTTGGTCAGCCTGACCATCGTGACAGACCCGCTAGGAGGGTATGAATTGGCCGATTTGCGCACAGCCTTTCCTGATCTCATGCGGCCTTTCAAAGAGCACTTTATCGTTGATCTCCAACAGCCATTGTCAGAAAGCATCAGCGCGCATCATCGGCGGAATATCCGTCAGGCTTTATCGCAGGTTGGCGTCGAACGATGTGCCCCAAGTACCGCTTTCGATGAATGGGTTACGCTTTACAATCATCTGATTCAGCGCCATGAAATTACAGGCATTGCAGCTTTTTCGCGCGCCTCATTTGCGGCGCAATGGCAAGTGCCCGGCTTGACGGTATTTCGTGCGCTTCATCAGGGCGAAACGGTTGGCATGACGCTTTGGTATCAGGAAGAAGATCGTGTGTATTACCACCTTGCGGCTTATTCTCCACGCGGCTATGAACTCAAGGCGTCTTATGCACTCTTTCATCAAGCCATTGAATATTTTTCTTGTACTGGCGTTCGCTGGATGGCGCTGGGAGCGGGAGCCGGAATTCACAATGATGGCTCTGATGGCTTGACACGGTTCAAGCGTGGCTGGGCAACAGAAACGCGTCCGGTTTATCTCTGTGGACGTATTTTCAATCCACAAGCGTATGCTCTGCTTGCTGAGGCAAGTGATGCTCACAACAGTTCGTTTTTTCCTGCTTATCGGCAGCCTGCCGCTACAGCGCACCTGGTCAGGAGGCACGTGGCATGACAGCTCAAGCGCAGAGCGCGCCGTATCAACAACTCATCACGCATTACGAGAATTGTTTAGCTCAGCACGGCGATTCGCATCTTGGTGTTGACTGGCCGAATCCGCAAGATGCCGCAACACGATACCAGGTGATGTTGGACGTGATTCGTCCTGCGCAAGAGAAAAGCCGATTGCTTGATTTTGGCTGTGGCGCGGCGCATTTGTATGAATATATCCAACGACAAAACCTAAACTATATTGATTACGCCGGGCTTGAACTTTCTCCCCAATTCCTCTCACTCTCCCAAAACAAATTCCCTGCGATACAGTTTTATCATCTCGACATTCTCACCGCTGACGAAATGACTTTGCCCACGTTTGACTACATCATTCTCAACGGAGTGCTGACGGAAAAGCTGACAATGAGTTTTGAGGAAATGTGGGCGTACACGCAAAGGCTTCTGCAAGCGGTGTTTGCAAAAGCACGTTCAGGCATTGCCTTCAACGTGATGTCAAAGCAAGTGGATTGGGAACGTCGTGACCTGTTTCATTTGCCGATGGATTTATTGGCCGGCTTTCTCACGCGTGAACTCAGTCGCCATTTTGTCATTCGTAATGACTACGGCCTTTACGAATACACTACTTATGTCTACCGCTCACCCCGGAACAAAGTATCAATCCTAGTCCCCGAAGATTAGGTGTTAATTTGAAGCAGTTTTTATCGCAACTAAGCATCTTTAGCGGGCAGCCAGCTTTTCCTGAGCTTTTGCACGTTGGTTGTCCAAATGTTCCAGAGGGCGCAGCCCGGGAACAGCTTTTTCAGCATATCAACGATATGTTGGATCGCCGCTGGCTCACAAATCATGGGCCATTGGTCAGCGAGTTTGAGCGGACGCTGGCTCATCTCACGGGCGTGCGTCACGCAATTGCCGTTTGTAATGGAACGCTCGGATTAGAAATTGCCGCCAAAGCCTGCGGTTTTACCGGCGAAGTCATTGTTCCATCCTTTACCTTTGTGGCAACGGCACACGCGCTGAGCTGGATTGGCTTGACGCCTGTTTTTGCTGACGTTGATCCGCTTCGTCATACGATTGATCCTGCGCAGATTGAGAAATTGATTACGCCGCGCACGAGTGCGATTGTGGCCACGCATTTATGGGGCAATGCCTGTCCGACGGAGGAGTTGGAGCAAATTGCCAACCGACATGGGTTGCAGGTTATTTACGATGCCGCACATGCGTTTGGCTGTTCCTCGCGTGGGAAAATGATTGGCTCTTTTGGGCGCGCCGAAGTGTTCAGTTTTCACGCCACAAAGTTTATCAATACATTTGAAGGCGGGGCGATAGTCACCAATGATGACGAATTAGCCGATAGAATCAGGCACATGATGCACTTTGGCTTTGATGCACCCGACCATGTTGTCAGTGTAGGCACCAACGCCAAGATGAGCGAAGTTGCCGCCGCGATGGGCTTATCAAGCTTGAGTATGATGGACGAAATTATGGCAGCGAATAAGCTCAACTATGAAGCCTATGCGCTGCGATTGGCTGGATTGTCAGGGCTGCGGCTATTTTCCTTTGATGAGCCTGGCAGTCGCAATTATCAATATGTGATTGCTGAAGTACAGGGCGATGGACTTTCCAGAGACCAGTTATTGGAAGTGCTGTGGTCAGAAGGTATCAGAGCACGTCGCTATTTCTATCCAGGTTGTCATCGCATGGAGCCGTATGCTTCGCAACCTCAATCAACTCCATTGCCGGTGACAGAACGTTTGTCTGATACCGTGCTGGCATTGCCTACGGGAAAGGTTGTTGGCCCGACAGAAATCGCGAAAGTCTGCGCGATCATCCGCCTCGCCCTGACGAACGCGGACGAAGTCAAACGTCGTTTGGGCCGCGCCCATCAAGTTGCTGTCGCTTGAACTCTGGCTGGAAAGACGCGTTGTAAATCTTCCGCTGTCGGGAAGTTTTCTGTAATCAATTCCTGCTGTGCTTTGTAGACGTATGGATGTGCATAGCGGCGCGCAATGAACGTTTCTTCGCTGATGTCGTTGTATCTGAAATGGCACGACCAGCGGATTGAATCAGTAATATTATTGCCTGAGCGATGCAGCAGAAACGAAGAAAAGAACAACGCGTCTCCTGCCGTGACCTCAACCGATTGGTAATTGAAGTGATCTCCTTCTGAAACCTTGCGATACCATTCATCCTGCTCTGACGGCAACAATCCCCACACATGACTTCCCGGCACAATCTCCAATGCGCCGAGCGGTTCATTCACATCTACCAGCGGAACCCAGACGACCATTGAATTCAGCGAACCTTGCATGCTGCGCCAATCCTGATGCGGTGGCGTGCGGTAATACACTTCCGCCTGTGCCAGATGCCGCGAGTTGAAATAGATCACTGGCCGCGTGCAAATTACCGGCGTTTCTACGCCCAACGCCTGCAACTGTTGGACGAGCTTTTCGCTGAGCGACATTCGATGCAGACTAATCAAATGCTGACAGGTCTTGCCACAGTTAATAAAACCGGGCAAATCCTGCCGAAAGTATTTTGTCATTGCCGCTTCAAATTGCGATTCCTCTGGCGAGGCGTCTGACAGGATGCTTTGATGAAGCATTTGCTTGATAAAAACCTGTTTCGCATCTTTGCGTACTTGTTCTACTTCGTCAGCGCAAAAGAATCCTTTGAAGTGAATAAAGCCATCTTGATGGTATTGCGATAAAAGTGAGTTCATAGTTTCCTTCTTACAAACGCTCTGCCACTGCATAACCAAAGCCTGATTGTCCAAAGCCGTTCCCGTTATAAAACAGATACAAATTGCCGTGATGTGTGACGACGTGCGGATAGGCAATCATTCCGGCATCCCATCCGCTTTCGGAAAGATCAATGCCTGCCTGTTCATCCAGCCGTGTCCAGTCTTTTCCATCCAAGGATTCAGCGTAGCCGATGCGATAGCTGGTTTGAGTTGAGGTGCGATATTCATTGGCGCTACGATAGGCATACCACATGCGATAAAAATGGTTTTCGCGTAATACCGAAGCTTTGACGATGCCTGCCTCATCGCTGGACTTAAAATCAATCGCAACTTTACCTGTGCGTTGCCAGTGAATGCCATCGGGTGATTCGGCATATTTAAGGTGGTAGAACGGCTCTGGTTTGCCTTCGATGACTTCCCATTTGACGCACGAGAGATACCAGTTTTTCCACACACCGTCTTCCTGTAAAATGCAGGAAGTGCCTGTAAAATGGGGTTCCTGTGCAGTTAGTCCAAAGAGCGGGCCTTCTGCATAACGCGTAAAACTTCGCCCCCCATCGTTGCTGATCGCTAAGCCAATTGAGTTGTGATACGGCACGCGTTGCATGACGGTCAGGCCGATGTAGTAAAGATATTTTTGCGCGCCAGCATCAACCACCCACGACGGCATCACGCCGCAATCATCAAAGGCTCCGAGGTTGCCTAAATCCAAAACGGGTTCAGGATGTTCGTAGAGAATCTTTTCCGGTCGTCCAGCCTCGACTTCAATGTAGCTGATGCGACTTCGATTGAGTTTGTCGCGCGTGGCGTAATAGATGCGCCAGACTTTGTCGTTTAGCTGATCTACGACCGGCACTGCGGCGTGTGATTGATTCCAATCATATTGTCGGTTGGGTTCGTAAATCAGCCCGCGTTTATTCCATCGCATAGTTAGAAATTAATGTCCTGGCTGGAGGTTGGGCCTTTGATCGCAGGATTGCCTTTGTATACGCCCCACGGCTCTGTGTCTTTGATAATCGCGGCGGCCATTGCGACCAACGTGCCTTCTGCGATATGTGTGCCGTCTCTGACCGTCGCGTTCACGCCAAAAAAGGAATATGGCTCGACAATGCAATGTCCCGACAAGACGACGTGGGCAGTAAAGGTGACGTGATCTTTGATGATGCTGTGATGCCCAATGTGATTGCCGCTCCATAGCACCACGTTGTTGCCAATCGCTGTGAATGGCTGAATCGTGTTGTCTTCCAGTATGAAACAATTGTCGCCAATGGGCGTGCCGGGAAAGACCGTCGCTTTTGAGCTGACGTAGCTGATGAGTTGGTAGCCCTTGCTTTTGATTTGCAGGTAAACGGATTCGCGCAATCGGTTCATTCGCGCTGGCGCGAGCGGCGCAAAGAAGGCGAATTGATCGGGCGGATAAATCGTTTCGATGTTTTCAAAAGCGACGACGGGAATTCCCCATAGCTCTTTTTCAGGGGGCAGGTATTGTTCGTTGACACTGAACGCGACGACTTCGTGTTCGCTGTCGTGTTGCAAGTAAAATTGCGCCAGTTGGGCAAAATCTTTAATGCCGAAAATAATTACTTTGGCCATTTCTTTCCTTTTTACTGATAAGTCGGAAGCGAAGGCTGGGCGATGGCTTCCAGCAGAAAATCGCTGAGAGGTTTGATCCAGTCGGTCTGATCATAGAGCACTGCGTTGCGCGCCAGAATCTCCTGCTTCAATTGCTCCCGATACTCCGGGCGACAGGCGATCTCTGTCGCCAGTCGCACATAGTCCGCCTGATCCTGAGCGACACAATCAAACATCTGCATCGTG
>JAFDVL010000109.1 GCA_018268995.1 Acidobacteriota bacterium
AAAACTTAATTTACAGTGTACTTATGTCAGAGCTAATCGCAGGGATCATTGGTTTATTCATTTTGCTGATGTTCGGCCTTTTCTTCATTGGCGGCCCGATTGCGCTGGTCATCTTCTTGCTTGTGCGCAAACGCAAACCCCGCGCGCCATCCCATCAGAGTACGAGCGATTTCGGCAGTGCCCTTGACCGCGATGACAACTTTACTCATCACTTAAGTGGTGGCGCGTTCAGCAACAGCGTGGAAAGCAGTAATAGCAGTTGGGAAAGTAGTGGCAGTGACAGTTTCAGCAGCAGTTGGGATTAATCTTTCGGCAGCGTGAATCGTTCAGCACCGATCAGACTTGCTAATCGCTGCAACGCTTCGTCCAGTTTTTGCCGCCGCAACCTGGTGACGCGCAAGCCCGGTTCCCAATACACCTGCTGCACTTCCAATATACCTTGATCACGCTGGAATTTAGGACTGATTCGCCCCACAAGACGGTCTTCTTCCAAAATCGGCAGGACATAATATCCGTACTTGCGCTGCGGTTCGGGCACAAAGGCCTCAAAGCGATAGTCGAAGCCGAACAGCCGCTCGACGCGGGCACGATCACGAATGACGGGATCGAACGGCGACAGCAGGCGCATTCGATCCGGCGGTTCCGGCAACTTGCGCAGACGCGCTTGCCAATCGTGCAGCGCAAAGCTGGCGCGCGGTTTTTCACCGTTCGTAGCCGCAATCGTTACCGCAACAAGCTCGCCTGATTTTGCTGCTTGTTCGCACCATTGCCGCGCTTGCGCGAGCGTGATCGAATGCCAGAAATCGGCGATTTCTTTTGGCGTGGCAATCACCAATCGCTCGAACGCGGTGTGGCACGCCCATTCGATGTGTTCGGCTTCGGATGGATGCGCAAGCGGCGCGTGATTCGGTAATACGCGTTCCGTCAGATCGTAGACCTTCTGAAATTTTTCGCGCCGCGCAACCATCAATTCACCTGTGAACCACAGATATTCCAGCGCAGCTTTTTGCGGCTTCCAATCCCACCATCCGGCAGCCTGCCCTTTGCGATCATGCTCGAAATCCTGCGAGCGCAACGGCCCTTCGCGGGCAATGCGTTTGCGCACTTGATCCAGCACGTTGTCCGGCTTCGTCCCAATGCGCTGCATCCACCACGAACGACTGCGCAGCTTGTCTTCATAGCGTTTGAAGCGCGGCTTCCAATGGGCAAACCAAGCGGTCGGAATCGCTGAAGCATCATGCGTCCAATGCTCAAACAAATGCCGCTGGGTTTCGAGTAGATGGGCGAAATGTTCGTGCCGGTACGCATCCAACCGACTGCCGAGCGTCAGGTGATGCGCGCGCTCGACGTAGTTGATCGAATCCAGTTGGACAAAGCCCATTTGCTCAATCAGCTTGGCCAGCGTCGCGCTCGTAGTCTTGCGTGTCGGATCAGCGAGCAAACCCTGTGCGCCGAGAAACAAATGTCGTGCAACTTCGGTAGAAATTTGTGGCGTCGCACTCATTGCAAGTTCTGATAAAGCAATCGCTCGAACCGTTTCATCACACCCATCGTCGTGGCGTTATAAAACGGCATCTCCTGCGTCAGAAATACGACGCCGATGCCGCGTTTCGGGTCTCCCCAGAAATGCGTGTTATAGATGCCTGCCCAGGTATAACTTCCCGCGCTGCGTTCGTTGGTGGTTTTGCCCTCGGTCATCGTGATCTGAAAGCCCAGCCCGAATTTATCTTTGCCTGCGCCGAAGGGGAAGGCCGCGGATACCTGTGGAATGGCCGCAGGCATTTCGCCAACAACGACAGCACCGATTTGATTGGAGGTCATCTGACGCACCGAAGCGGCTTTGAGAAAACGAGTGCCCTGCAACGTGCCTTCATTCAGCAACATTTGCACAAAGGCGGCGTAATCCGCAGCCGTCGAAACCAATCCGCCTTCGCCTGATTCTGTGCCCGTGTATTTTGCGGGGTTTGGGGTTTCGACAAGCCCTGTTTCTGTGCGTCGGTGCGTGGTTACCAATCGCGCCAGTTTTGCTTCGGGCAGATAAAAAGATGTGTCTGGCATTCGCAGCGGACGAAAGAACGTGGCTTGGAAATAGTCTTCCAGCGATTGTCCGGTGAGTTGTTTGACGATGTCGCCAAGCAGGCCCGTGCTCGTGGAATATTGCCATTTGCTGCCGGGATCAAACAGCAGCGGCAGATCGCGCGGCGGCTTGCCGGTTTTCTGTTGCAGCTTCGCCACCGTGTGATTGGCAAAGCCGTAGCCAAAGCCGGACGTGTGCGCAAGCAGATGGCGAATGGTCACTTCCTGCTTCGCCGGGCGTGTCGTGTACGTGCTGTCTTGTTCGTTGAAAGTGGCGATGACTTCGCGGCCCTTGAGCGCGGGCAGATATTTGCTGGCTGGATCATCAAGCCGCAGCTTGCCTTGTTCCACCAGCAGCATAATCGCCGCCGAAGTCACAGGCTTGGTCATCGAAGCGATGCGAAACACCGTGTCTTTCGCCATCGGAATATTTTTGCCGACGTCCTGTTTGCCGAAGGCTTTGAGATACGCAATCTCATTCTTATTCACAACCGCAGCGACTACGCCGGAGAGTTCTTTGTTGGCGACAGCGGCCTCGAACATTTGATCAATTGCATCCGCGCCTGTGGTCTTCAGCTTCGGCAGTCCCGCCGAATGCGATGAGCTTGACAGAAGAATTGCGATTGAAGGCAGGAATAGCAGCATGATGACAATCAGTAGATGTTTTGACATATACACTCCCGGTTCATTTTTTCATCACGGATAAATACTCCTGCCACGGCCCCACGGCTACATGATATTGCCGCGCCATCGTGCGTGCGATCTGGACAAGGTGCGATTGATCGTGCGCAACCCACGTCGCTAGCAATTGCTCAAGCGTTACTGATCCTAGTGCCGGATGCGCTCCTCTTCGGCTTAAATCCTCTGGCGTGAGATTCATCGCCATTAGGTTTTCAATGTTTTCGCGCCGTAAATTTTCAAATGTTTCCAGCAATTCTTCGATGGATTTGTCCTTACTCTCCTCAAATTGCGCAAAGCGATCAAATGGCTCGAAAGCGCGGTTTTCTCCATCTTTCAGAATGGTCTTGGCGCGCGGAATCCAATCGGCGCGCTCGCCGTGGATGAGGTGGCCGATCACATCGTAGGAACTCCAGGTTTCTTCGCCGTCATTGCTATTGATCCACTCGGAAGGCAGACCTTCAAGCATTGCCCTCAGAACGTTCGGCGTGCGAGTTAACAGGCTGATCGCGTGATTGAGATTAAATTCCATCATATTTCCCTTTGATAAATGCGAACAAGTGCGTCGAAGTGTAGCCTAATGCTGACTTGACTGAGCCGCGTTGTATCTCGCCACGGCTTCTTACCAGAGATACTTTGGACGCCTTTCGATCCGAATTGCTAGTGCTTGCTCAAGTAACGGGCAAGCGGTCGCTTTACCAATTCGGTAATAATCAGGTAGAGCACCGCGAGTGACAGAATAAGACCAAGGTCGGTCAACGCAGGTCTCGTAAATTCAAAAAAGGCGGCAGTCCACGGAATCAATGGCAATGCCAGCGTCAGGACAATCGCTACTGTCGAGAGAATCACAACGATGGGCGCTGGCCATCCGGCTTTTTCAACTGGCAACAGTGACCGAATCGAGAGCAGAAGCAGTAGTTCGGTAATCACACTGGCGATGAACCAGTTGGTTTGCAGCACTCCCGGCGAGATACGATAGTAGAGTCCGAAATAGACAAAATCAAAGAAGGTGCTGACCAGCCCCAGCGTGATGAAGATGATGTAGAGCGAACGGAAGTCCCAGCGTTGCGGTCGGGCGATTTCCTGCTCAGAGACGCGGTCAAAAGCAATGGCCATCATCGGGAAATCGGAGAGCAGATTAAGCAGCAGCAGTTGCTTGGGCAGCATCGGCAAAAAGCTGACGAGCAGTGAGCCGATTGCCACCGCATAGAAATTGCCAAAGTTGGACACAAGCGTGGCGCGAATATATTTCAGCGTGTTGGCGTGTGTTTCGCGCCCCAGACGGATGCCATCAACGATCACGCGCAAATCGTTTTCCAGCAGCACAATGTCGGCAGTCTCGCGCGCCACATCTGCGGCGGATTGCACCACCATCGAAACATGCGCGGCCTTCAGCGCGGGCGCATCGTTGATGCCCTCGCCCAAAAAGCCAACCGTGAATTGTTCTTTGAGCAGCCCGATCAATTCCAGCTTTTGCTCAGGCGACGTGCGCGCAAAGACGCGAATCTTGCCGACACGTTTCCGTTGCTCCGAGCTGGGCAGGGCTAAAAAGTCAGTCGCGCGCATAACTTCATCGCTGTTTGTGACCAGCCCGGCTTCTCGCCCAACGGCTTCAGCTACCATCAAGGCATCACCCGTGATGATCGTGATTGCTACATTCAGCTTTCTGGCCGCCGCGACCGTTGCGGCGGTAGTCGCTTTCAGCGTGTCAACAAAAGAGACAAACCCGCCAAACCGCGCGCCGCTGCTGTCATCGTAACTGACACCCAACACACGCCGACCCTGTCTTTCTTCGTCCAGCAGCCAGGCTGCCACCTGTTCCTGCTTAATCAGCCCCTGCTCAAAAAAATACTCTGGACTGCCACGTCGAATATGCAACCGCAGGCCATCGGCGCGGGCGACCACTGCTCCATTGCTGCGCAAGGCTGGCTCGAATGCTTCTTCTTCCAGCAGATGAAAGCTATTCACCTCTGCCCGCTGATCAGGAGAAATCGCTTCGTCAGTCGCACGATCAAACGGCTCTGGGTTTTCTTTCTCCAAGTGATACGCTGCCAGACGCGCCAGCACCAGCGGATGGAAGCGTGAGGCTGGAACAAGGTAATTGTTGCGATAAACCAGACGGTTTTCGGTGATTGTGCCGGTCTTGTCTGTGCAGAGCAAATTCACCGATCCAAGGTCTTGCACTGAGGAAAGACGCTTGACGATGACATGCTTCTGGGCAAATTGGAGCGCGCCCCGTGAGAGGGAAAACGTCAGGACAAGGGGCAGCGCTTCGGGAATCACCGACACTGCCAGCGCAATCGCAAAGATCAGAAGATGAGGAATATCCGTGTTTCGGCCATTGATGAGGATGTTTGCCAGGACAACGAATACCAGTGTGATGAGCGTCGCCCGCAGGATGAAGGTGCTAATGCGGTCAACGCCAATCACCAGTTCGCTCTCTGCCTGTACCGATGAAGTGGTGGCGGCAATTGCAGCCAGGCGCGTATGGGTGCCAGTGGCAGTGACTTCTGCCAACGCATTGCCACGAATGATGACTACGCCCTGTAGCAGGTGAAATTCGTCAGCGTCTGTTGGGTTGGTGGTAGCCTGCTTGGCTATCGGAATGCTCTCACCAGTAAAGGTTGTCTCATCCACCAGCAGATTGCGTGCTTGTCGAATGATGGAATCCGCCGGAACAATGTCGCCGGATTCGAGCTTCAGAATATCGCCGGGGACAATTTCATCGTTGGGTACTTCATGATCCTGCCCCTCACGCCGAACTGTGACCGTGCGTACCAGATAGGATTTGAGTTTGTCCGCCGCCGCATTTGACTTGTATTCCTGATACACATTGAGCGCGACACCAAGGAAAACAAACAACAGGATAAACCATCCATCAATCGGCTCACCAAGGGCAAAGGTCACACCCGCTGCGACCAACAACAAGATGTTGAAGATGCCCTGAAACTGGCGAAGAATCAGCAAGGGCAAGCGAAATCGCGTCACAGGCAGAGCATTCGGGCCATAACGAGCACGGCGCTCTGCCACTTCAGTTAATGAAAGTCCGTCTAAGTTAGGCATGGTCAATCCTTTTTATTTACGGATTTCGATCCTGAACCACGCTTTTACGCCCAACAGCTATTCGGGAATTATTGGCGGCGGACATTTACATCTAAGAACTTCGCTATCATTCGGGCGTAACATAAGCCGCCGTGATCCCACCATCCACCAAAAACTCCGTCCCCGTCACAAACGATGATTCATCCGAAGCAAGATACAACGCGGCGTACGCAATTTCTTTCGCTTCGCCAAAGCGTCCCATCGGAATGTGAACCAAGCGGCGTTGCTTTTTCTCTTCGGTGTTCAGATAGCTCATCAGCAATTCAGTCCGCAGCGGCCCTGGGCAGAGCGCGTTGACGCGAATATTTTCGCGGGCGTGAATGACCGCCAGTTCGCGCGTCATCGAAAGCACTGCGCCTTTGCTGGCGGTGTAAGCGATTTGCGGCGTTGCGGCTCCGAGCACAGCGACGAACGAAGCGGTGTTGATGATCGAACCGCCGCCCGCACGAAGCAGCGCGGGAATGCCGAATTTGCAGCCGAAAAACACGCCTTTCGCATTGATGTTCATCGTCAAATCCCAGATGGATTCTTCGGTCGTGACGGCATTGTCATCGCTGTGATGCATGATTCCGGCGTTGTTGAAGAGAATGTTGAGCTGGCCAAATTTCTTTTCGGCAAACTTGACCATCGCAGCGCAGTCTTCGGCTTTGGATACGTCGGCATGTTTGTAAGCAGCTTCGCCGCCAGCGTCTTTGACGAGCTTGACAGTCTTTTTTCCTTCTTTGTCATTCACGTCGGTACAAATGATGGACGCGCCTTCGCTGGCAAAGAGCAATGCTGTTTCGCGGCCAATGCCGCCGCTGGCTCCGGTGATGAGGGCAACTTTGTTTTCGAGTCTCATAGGTCAGAGATGCTGGATGCTAGATGCTGGATGCTGGCAAGGGCTTTCACCTAGCATCCAGCATCTAGCATCCAGCATCTATTTTCATATCCTTTCAAAATATCGTTTTCGCTCCCAATCCGTGACCGCTGCATTGAAAGCCTTTTGTTCTGTTCTAAAGAAATGGGTGTAATGTGCGACAACATCTTCGCCAAAAGCGCGTTTGGCAAAATCGCTGTTGGCAAAATTGTCTGTCGCTTCGCCGAGCGTGTAAGGGACGCGCGGTAAATGTTGCGCGGCGTAAATGTCGCCTTCAAAACACGCGGGAGGCGCAATTTTGTTGGCGATGCCGTCAAGGCCCGAAGCCAGCGAAGCAGCAAAGGCTAAGTAGGGATTCGCATCTGCGCCGGGAATGCGGCATTCAATTCGTAAACTTGGCCCGTTGCCGACAACACGAAAGCCGCCCGTGCGATTGTCGTAACTCCACGCCAAGCGCGTGGGTGCCCACGAACCATCCACATAGCGTTTGTAAGAATTCACTGTCGGCGCATAAAACGGCATCACGTCGGGCACGTGCGCCATCCAGCCGCCGAGAAAATAGCGAAATGTATCGCTGCATTTGACGGGGCCGAATTCGTTATCGCCCGCAAAAGCGTTTTGTCCATCCTTCCACAAACTGAAATGAATGTGGCAGCTTGATCCCGCGCGGTCGCTCGCAAACTTGGCCATAAAGGTGACGCTCAATCCCTGCGCTTCGGCGACTTCTTTCAGGCATTGTTTGTAAACGATATGACGATCCGCCATCTCCAACGCTTCGGCGTAGCGCACGTTCAATTCGTGCTGGCCTAAGCCCCATTCGCCTTTGGAATTTTCGACGGGAACGCCGGAGTTTTTTAGATGACGCCGCGCGGCGGCATTGAAGCCTTCGGTGCGCGTGCCTTGCAGGATGTGATAATCCTCCAAATACCATCCGGCGGGTTCCAAGTTGCTGAAGCCTTGTTGCTGTGCGTCGCGGTAGCTGTTGGTGAAAAGGTAATATTCCAACTCAGAAGCAGCGAAACTTTCAAAGCCCAATGTTTTTGCAGCAGCGAGCTGCTTTCGCAAAATCGAACGCGGCGCGACCGAAACATAATCATGCGTCTTTTCGCTTTTCACATCGCAGAACACCAAAGCTGTTTTGTCGAGCCACGTCGCCAGTCGAAGCGTGCTCATCTCCGGCACCAAATGAAAATCTCCGTAGCCGAGTTCCCAATTCGCAAACTGATAGCCCGGCACCGGTTCCATTTCCATATCCGTCGTCAAGAGATAGTCGCAGCCATGCGTGCCGTGGCTGATCGTATCTTCGACAAACATCTCGGCATCGTAGCGTTTGCCTGTCAGTCGCCCGTAATGATCCGTAAAAGCGACGATGACCGTTTCAATCTGTTCCTGCGCGACCAGTTCGCGCAGCCGCTCAACGCTGAGCATTCCTCTAAGCTGGGTCAAGATATACCTCCAAAAATAATCACGGCAGCACGGAGTTTTTTGACAGGATTAACAAGATTAAGGGCAAGATGCACAAGTATTATTCTTGTAAATCTTGAAAAAAATCTTGTTCATCCTGTCTGATTTGCCGCCCTGCCTTTACTTAATCTTCTTTGCCTGATGTTCGCCGTTTTGGTGCAGGATCAGATGGGAGACCTTCCCACTTGCGTCTTTCACAAAGACGAGATGTGCCTCCATGGCTTTCGGGAAAAACCTGGTTTCAGATTCGGGAAAAATCTCAATTTTCCCTTGCCCTGTTGCCTGCGTCATCAACCGGTCGCCTTCCCGCGTTACCGTCAAAATGAAGTTCGGTGCAAGCTGGTAATCGCCCACATACGCATCATAAATTTTCGGATCAACTTGGGCGATAATTTTTGCTTGCGGGATTTCGTATTTTTCGCCGAAGAGAATCGCTGCCAAATCCTGACTGATTTTGCCGGGATTGGGTTGCCCATATTCGCGGTTCCGCAAAACAACAATGGTGACTTTTTCTTCAGGCAGCCGCATAAGAAAGGTACTGAAGCCATTGATGCCGCCGCCGTGGCTGACGACTTTGCGATTGTTTTGCTGATTGACCGTCAAGCCATAGGCATAATTGTTTTTGTCCACCGTCATCATTGCCATGCGCGATTCAGCCGTGAGCACTTTGTCTGAAAAGAGCGCCTCGTTCCAGGCGAACAAATCCTCGACGGTGGAATACAACGATCCCGCCGCATAGGGAATCGTCATATCCATTTGTTCTGAATTGATTATCTTTCCATCGCGTTCGGCATATCCCGTGGCGCGTGCTTTCAAAATGCGGGTGGCCGTGTCGTAGCCCGTATTCACAAGCTTCAATGGCGTGAAAATATTTTGCTGCAAGAATGCTTCGTAGCTCTGGCCAGATATTTTTTCGATAATGTGACCGAGGATGAAGTAGCCCGAATTGTTGTATTTCATCTTTTCCCCGACCGCGAATTCCAGCGGCTTGCTCTTAAACGAATCCACGAAGCCAGCAGGCGTGACGCGCTGCAAACTCATCAGGCGAAATTCATCCGGTGATTTCACCTCTGTGTAGCTGGGAATGCCGGACGTGTGCGTCAGCAAGTGATGAATCGTGACGGGTTCCCACGCCTTCGGGCAATTCTCGACGTATTTGCAGATCGGGGCTTTGATGCTTAATTTGCCGCGTTCCTGCAACAGCAAAATCGAAGCGGCGGTGAATTGTTTCGTAATCGAACCGAGGCGGAATTTGGTTTGTGGCGAGTTCGGAATGTCCCATTCCAGATTCGCCAGGCCGTAGCCTTTGCTGAATAAAACTTTGCCATCACGGGCCACCAGCACCGAGCCGCTAAAACGATCTTGTTTTGTGATGGCACTTAGGTATTCATCAAACTTGGCGTTTGTATCCTGTGCCTGGATGGACAGGAACGTAAATACGAGTAAAACAATAGTAATAAACAGGCGAAAAGAATTTTTGTTCATAAACTATCCTGGATGGGCAACAATATTTTTAAGGCAGATGCTCAAGGTCATTGAGGTCTTTGAATCTGCCGCTCGCTTTCTTATTGATCTTCAATTTTGAGAGGCTGATAAGATTTATTTCAATTCCATCAATCATCCCGACGACCCGTTCTGCGTAACAATCCTCAAAGCTGACCCCTGAGATAAAAGTGGTAACCTCAATCTTTAATGGTTCCACTCCCATTTGCACCAAACTCTTTTCCTTCGCAAATACTTCGGTGGAAAGCTGGGAAGCGTCAAACCCGAAATCGCGCAAAGTCTTAACCATGCGCTCGGCATTTCCTGGCGCGATAGCAATCCAAATGTCGAGGTCATTGGTTGCTCGTGGATATCCGTAGTAGCCAATGGCATACCCGCCAATCAGCAGATACTCAACTCCATTGGCATGTAGCAACCGTAAGAACTCTTTGAAGTCTTCCGGTAGCGCGGTTTCCATAATTGATCCGGCGTAAAAACTCTACGTGTTGCAATCGTTCTTGCGGAAGGCGAGAAAGCCAATAAGATTTCTCTTCAGACTCATCAAAAAGAGGCGGTGTCGAAAGCACTCGCTTCACTTTAATAGGTGGCAATAATTCTTTATCCATCATTGAAATCCCCATGCCGGATTATACACGCTTCGTTAGCGCGGAAATCATTCATTTCCTGCCCAAGCCGGGCCAGCGAATCGCTTGCGTTCGCGCAATCCATACCACAGGCCGAGCAATATGATGACGGCAAGCATAGATTTTCCAGAACGCATATTATCGGGCAGGCTCAAGATCACACACAGAAAGATCACCCACACGATGGCGATTACGTTGATGAAGAAACTGTAGTTTCCTAAATGCCAGGGGCCGCGCTCCAGTTTTTGTTTGGCGCGGACGTGTAGAAAGACAGGAATGATGTACGAAAGATAAAGTCCAATCGTGCTGATGGAAGTGATAACCGCATATGCGCCGCTGTACACCGCAGCCAGAAAAGCCGCGATCACACAGAGCCAGATTGTATTTACCGGTGTCCCGTGTTTGTGGCTGACTTTTTTCCAAAGCGCCGACATCGGCATTCCTTCGTCACGCGCAAAAGCCCAGATCACGCGCGAACTCCACGTCACGGCGGACAGGCCACAGAACCACATCGCAATCGCCGCAAGCCACGAAAACAAACTGCCCGCGCGTGCGCCCAAGGCTCCAATCATAATGGCAATCACTGCCGGAACATCGTTGCCGCTGGCATCTTTGGCGCTCAGCACGCCGGAAATATCTTTAATCGAAAGGGTCAGCGCGATGAGTAATAAATAGCCAACGATACTCGACACCACGACCGCCATCACCATTCCCCACGGTGCGCGGCGACGCGGATCAACCGTTTCTTCGGAAACGCTCGCCGATGCATCGTAGCCCGTATATGTCCACATCGCTTGCAACAACCCAATCACAAATGCCCAGCCGTATGACCAGCCTTCGTCGTTGCTGGTGATGCGGGCAAAGAAAAAACTGGCAGGTTGCTTCGGCGCAAATAAGAGCAATGCACCTACAATCACGATCACGCCGATGATATGCACGGTGACGCTGAAATCATTCAGCCAGGAGACAAGCTTGATGCCGAAATGATTGATGAGCGCATGCGACAGCAAAATCGCGCCGTAAACCAGCAGGAGGTTTTGTGTCGTCGCTTCGAGACCAAGCAATGGCGTCACGAACAACGCACAGCCGTAATCAATTCCGGCAATTGCGGCGATTTGTCCGATGATATTGAACCACGCAGTAAACCAGCCCCAGCCTTTGCCGCCCAGAGCGCAAGCCCAGTGATACATTGCGCCGGAGGTTGGCAAGGCTGAGGCCAGCTCCGCCATACTCATCACCACCATCATGGTAAAAAAAGTGACCAGCGGCCAGCCTAACGACATTTGCGCTGGGCCACCCATTTTCAATCCGTGCCCATAAAGCGTTACCGCTCCGGTCAGGATCGAGATGATTGAGAACGAGATGGCAAAGTTGGAAAACCCGCCCATTGTGCGAAAGAGTTCCTGTGCATATCCAAGTTTACCAAGGTCTTGCGCGTCTTCTTTCGCGTCGTGATGGGGATGTTCTGTCATTGAATGAGAGGAGAAAGTATGGAGTACAGGCTTCAGCCTGGCAGTATTTCAATTATCGCAAAACCAAGCTAAAGCTTGTACTCCATGCATTTTAGAAGCTCAGACGCATCGTGACCTGGCCTGTGCGGCTCCCGCCCAGTTCAGAACTACGTGCGCTGGTAATGCGGCCAAACGCCGTGCTGGTGACGTTCATTTGCGGGTCAGCCAGGTTGGTGTGATTGGCCACGTTGGTGAATGACGCGCCCGCTTCGAGTTTGAGGCGTTCGGTTAAGAAGAACGCTTTATTCAAACCGAGCGACAGATTGATTGTGCCTGGGCCTCTCAGGATGCCGACGCCGGCTGTGCCAAAACGTCCGATGGGCGCAGCATCACGCGCCGGATTTACACCGATGCGGCAGTTTCCTGCGACACGCGTGTTGAGGCCGGGGCAGACAAACGCATTCACATCGAACCACTGATACCACGTCGGATTATCAATATTTCCATTGGCAATGCGGTCAGGATGTTGCGTGCGTGATAGCCCTGAACCACTGCCAGACGGGTCTACGCTACCAACTGTGGGCGTCAGGAATGGGCCTGTTTGTGCAAGGAAAATCGCGCTCATCTGCCAGCCGCCAATGATGGCATTCGCTGCCGGATGAATCTGGTTGGCAAACTTGCCGCGCGTTCCGAACGGCAAATCATAGACCAGCGTCGTGATCGAACGATGCCGCCGCGTCGCGTAATCGTTGCCGTATTCCGCGTGCCGATTGTATAAATCCGCCGCGCGTCCGCCGCCCGTTTCGCCTGTGAAGCTGGTCGAACTCGGCCCGCCATTGTCCGCCAGATTCTTCGCCCACGTGTAGGTCGAATTGAACGTCAAGCCATTCGAGAAGCGGCGATTGGCTTCGACTTGCAGCGCGTTGTAATACGCGGTTGCGCCCGCCGTGCGCGTGAAGATGATGCCCCAATTCGGGAACGGACGATCACTCAGCGGACGGTTGATGGCAAAGGTGGTCGAGCTGCGCATTTGATTCAAGTCCGGCGCCCAGGCCAACTGCGTCGTCTTCATCCCGATGTACGACACGCGCACGCCGACGCCAAAGCCGACGTAACGATCAACAGACAAGTTGTATTGCACCGAATACGGGTCTTTGTAATTGATGTCGTTCGCCGTGCGGAACGAAGCCGTGCCGAGTTGTCCCGTCGTGATGCCCGATCCGCCCGATTGGATCGCTGGCCATTGATACAGCGGACGACCACCCGAATTGAGGTTGGTGAATTCGCGCACGTCAGATTGCAACGTACCCGTCAGCGAGAAATAAATGCTGCCGAGCAAAGTGCCGTTGTATGCGCCCACGCCGCCACGCACCACCGTCTTGTCATCGCCGAATGGACGGAAGGCAAAGCCGAACCGCGGCAGAAAGCGCAACTTCGGTACAGTGCGCAATCCTTCCGGCAGCCCTGCTTCTTGTGCCGAAAGTACGGGCGTGCAAGCTGCGCCGTTTGCCGCAGGCGCAGGACAGGCATTGAAGGTTTTCAGGAAGCCGGGCGAGAGCCGAGCCTGTTGGCCGGTCGGATATACGACGCGACCCGTGCGCGGTACGCTCGGATCGAAGTTGCCAATGTTGCCACCCGCATCGGTGTATGACGGGTGATATTCGTAGCGCAAACCGAACTCAACGGTCAGCTTTTGATTGACGCGGAAGCTGTCCTGCCCGAAAAAGTGATAGTGCGTCGTGCGTCCATCATTGTCTTGCGTGATGATCGCGTACGACGTACGCACTGGAATACCGAGCAGGAAGTCGCCAAAGTCATTGCCGCTGAACGTGCCGTCAAAGCTGGAGTTGCCGTAGTTGTCGGCACCGATGAAACCGAGCGGTGACACCGCACGAATCCAACGTTGGTCAAAACCATACTTCATCGTGTGACGACCTTTCGTCCACGTCAGGTTGTTATTGAACTGATATGTTCGTGATTGCGAAGCGCCATCGGCGCGATTGCGGTTCAGATCGGTGACGTCCGTCGCAAAATCAATATTGGGCAATCCATTGAATGGAAAGGTCGGCCCAATGCCTGTGAAGCCGAGTTTGGCTGTGAAATCGCGTCCGTCAAAGGGGAAGGCCGTCCCACTGTCATTGCGCGTCAGGCCGAAGCGGGCTTCGTTCAGCAGGCGCGGTGTGATCGTGTAGTTATGCGAGACCACGAAAATTTTGTAGCGGTCGTAATTGGTATTGGACGGCAAAGACAGATTGTTCGGGCTGTCCTGCTTGACATCTTTCCACGTCCAGCGGCCAAAGACCGATTGTTTCGAGGTCAGGTAATGATCAACGCGAATATCGTATTGATTGGAATTGAGACTGCTGGAACTATTGCGAATGTAATTCGCCACGCGAAATTGCGTCGGATTGGTTACGTTCGGCAGCGGATACAGCGAGAGAATAGATTTTGCAATCGGGCTGATGCGACCATCAGGAATGCGATTGCCAGCGAATGCTAATCCTGTCAGTGGATCACGGACGGTGACGTTTGTTAGCGCGCTGAAATCACCGTTGCGCATGGCTTCGGTCGGCACAGTGTTTTGGACTGTTTGCCCGCGTGGGAACTTGAAGCCTTCAAACGTGCCAAAGAAGAAGGTTTTGTCACGGCCTTCATATCCGCCGAGTGGCCCAAACACCGACTTCGGAAACCGAATCGGGCCGCCGCCACTGCCGCCATAATCATTGGCAATCTTTTGCGGTTTTGTCAGCGCGCCGTACGCGTTTGAATCCAGCGCCCGGTTTTGATGGAACCAGAAGGCTGTCGCGTGAAAGTCATTCGTGCCACTTTTTGAAATGGTGGTCACGTCGCCGACCTGACCGTACTCCGCTGCGTTGCCCACACCCTGCACTTTGATTTCGGCGATGGATTCTGCCGAAGGAAACGCCTGGCGCAGCGGCGAATTGCCGGTGACATTGGTGGTTGAAATGCCGTCCAGTGAGAATTGCGATTGTGACGGCAAAGCGCCCTGAATCGAAAACGCGCCGCCGTTGTCGGATTGCACGCCGGGCAGCGCTGAGATCAACGCATACGGGCTGGTACTCCCTGCAGCACGATAGTTGGCGGGCAGGTTCATGATCTTCTGCGATTCAAAGGACGACGAAATCGTTTGGGTTTCGGTCGTGATCACGCCCGCGTTCGCCGTAACATTAACCTGTTCTGTTAATCGGCCTGTGCTGAGCGTTGCATCTATACGCAACGTTTGGCGCGCGACCAGCGGCACTTCGGTCGTCTTGAAGGTTTCAAAACCGGAGACCGAAACTTCAATGCGATAACGACCAGGCTTGGTGTTAACAGCCTCATAATCACCATTGGCATTGGTCATTACGCTACGGCTGGTATTTTCATCAATGTTGATGATCAGCACAGTGGCATTGGGCACAACACTGCCGGAACTATCTTTGACTGTGCCAAGGATTGTTCCGAACGTAGATTGTGCGATCAGTGAACCTGTTGCGATGACGCAAAACAACATCAGGATCAGAACGTTTCTGAATCTCTTTTGATACGACAGAGAGAATACGATGGGTATAGTAGGACTCGTAGAGCGCATACCAGATTCCTCCTTGAAAAAGAACGTTATGGGTTGAGAGAATTATTTCGAGTTGACAGGAAAAGTAACTGGCTTGCCTGCCTGAGCATTGTTTTCGCTGTAATCAAGATTCAGCCAACGGCATAAGGTTGCCGCTGCCTGGTTTTGGTAAATAGGTTCGGCATTCTTCCATTCGCCGCGCAAATTCAGACCAGGACTAACAAAGGCCATCCAGATGTTTTGCGCTTCCGGGATTTTCTCACCGTGGCCAGTCCAATCGGTGATTGTATTGCCGCGACCATGATCGGTGGTAAAGATGATGGAGGTTTTATTTTTATATTTAGGTGAATTTTGTAGGAACTCCCATATCTGTTTGATCTGTTGGTCGTTGATGGAAAAAGAATTTAAGACGTGCGCATATTCGCCGCCGTGTGCCCAATCGTCGGTTTCGCCGAGGGCAATATGCACGACGCGCGGCTGATATTTTTTCATGTGCGCCAGCGCAAATTTGACCGTGAAATAATCAAATCGCACGCTGTCCCACGGGCTGAGTTTTTCATTTTGTAATTTGCTGAACGCGCGGATTTCGGAATCGTTGATCAGGTCATACGGTTCGTGCCCGGCGTTGATAGTGATCGCGCCTTCCTGATGCTCACCAATCCAGTTGAAAACATCCCACGAACCAAACAACGCAACTTGCGTTTTGCTCAGCTTCAATTTGCGCTGCAAAAATTCGAGTACGCTTGTGTAAGGATTGCGCTTGCGATCATTGCTGTTGATGACATCATCGTGGGCCTGTCCGGTCAGGATTTCAGAATAGCCCGGATACGAAAACCACATTTTATTCGTCGTCATCACGCTGCTGCCGAGCGCGCGATTCCCGGCAATGGAGCCATAGTCCTTCATCAGCGTGCCCCAGAAAAACGGCATCATTTTCATCCGTCGCTCTTCGGGAGTCGGTGCCCAGTATTTTTTGTACAGCGCCGTGTCTTCGACTTTGCCGCGCGTGGTTTTGGATTTCAGAATGTCCAGATCAATCCCGCCAAAAACTTCCTGGGTTCGCGCACCATCAAAGGTAATCAAAATCACGTTCTCAGTTTTGTTTTGAGCAATCGTTGCGGAAAGAAAGAGGGATAGAAAAAGAACGGTCAAGAGACAAAGTTTGCGGTTCATCGTGGGGCCTCTGCAATTAATATAATCAAGAAGAGATATACGCCAGCGTAAAGCTGGAAACACAGAACATCTCATTAAGCTGGACAGGCCGAAACCTATATCAAGCAACGAGAGATAGCAAGTTAAGTAGTTCTTAACTTAAGATTGATTTAACGTATACTTTAAATCGGGGGCATTATAGAGAGCAATTGGTTATCTTGCTACTACATGGCCTCAATCATGGCTTTTAATTTTGTAATTTGATCTTCCAACTCTGCTGCACGAGCACGGGATTCGGCGACGACTTCTGCCGCTGCGCGGGCCACGAAATCAGCATTTGAGAGGCGTTTTTGCAGGCCTTCCAGCTCTTTGCTGAGTTTCGTTAAGTTGCCTTCCAATCGCGCCTTTTCTTTCTCGAAATCTATTAGACCTTCCAGCGGCACTGCGATTTCGATGTCGCTAACCACGTCGCGTACGGAACCTTTTTGGATTTCGATAGCGGTAACAACCTCAAGGTTTTCAATGCGTGCGAGGCGTTTGATTTGTGCGCTCATTGCGTTGATAACTGCTTGACTGGTTGCCTCTGCCGCCGCAACTTTCGCATTGATTGAAACGGACGGCGCAATGTTGAAGGTTGAGCGAATGTTGCGAAGCTTCGACACCAATCCAGTGAACAGTTCCATTTGCTGCTCGGCTTGTTCGTCGCGTGCCCCTGCGGTTGGAAACTGATTCAGGCAAATTGTTTCTCCCTTGTGTGGTAAGCGTTGCCATAGCTCTTCCGTGATGTAGGGCATCAGTGGATGCAACAACGTCAGGCTGCGCTCAAGGATGTGGATGATACGACGCTTGACGGCGCGATTTTCGTCCGTGATTTCCTTGTCCGTCACAAATGGCTTCGATAATTCGATGTACCAATCACAGAAATCATTCCAGAAGAATTGGTACAATGTTGCGGCAGCTTCGTGGAAGCGGTACTCCTGCAAGGCTGAATTTACCTCACCAGTCGCGGCATTCAATCGGCTTAGAATCCAGCGATCTGCAAGGCTCGGCTCGGACAAGGTGGTTTCCCATTCAATCGGTTCCTGATCCTCGAAAATATCGCCGCAATTCAACAGTACAAAGCGCGTCGCATTCCAAATCTTGTTCGCAAAGTTGCGCGCGGATTCGAGCTTGGATTCCTGCAACGCGAGCGTTAGGCCGGTGGTCGAGGCTGCGGTCAAAGCAAAGCGTGCCGCGTCGGTGCCGTATTTATCAAACACGTCGAGCGGATCAATCACGTTGCCTTTCGTCTTTGACATTTTCTGGCCTTGCGGATCAAGCACGAGCGCGTTGATATAGACGGTGCGGAACGGCACATCGCCCATAAATTTCAGGCCCATCATCATCATCCGCGCGACCCAGAAAAAGATGATGTCTTGTGCGGTGACCAAAACGTCGGTCGGATAGAACTTCTTCAAGTCCTCCGTTTCTTCCGGCCATCCAAGCGTCGAAAACGGCCAAAGCTGCGAAGAAAACCACGTGTCCAGGACATCGGTTTCCGGCGTTAGCGGCGTGTTCGGATCAAGCCTTTCGGACAGCAATCGCTCGCGGGCTTCGACTTCATCGCGCGCCACGATGATCGTGCCATCGGGCGTGTAATACGCCGGAATCAAATGCCCCCACCACAGTTGCCGCGATACGCACCAGTCCTGAATATTTTCCAGCCAGTTGCAATAAATCTTCGAGACGCTTTCAGGAATAATTTTGGTGCGCCCGTCCAGCACAGCTTGTAGCGCAGGTTCGGCCAGCGGCTTCATTTTCAGAAACCACTGGGTCGAGAGTAATGGTTCGACGACTTGTCCGCTGCGTTGGCAATGGCCGACGTTGTGCGTGTAATCTTCGATCTTAAGTAGTAACCCAGCTTCTTCTAAGTCAGCAACGACAGCTTTGCGCGCGGCGAAACGATCCATTCCGCGATATTTTTCGGGTGCGGCATCGGTGATCTTCGCTTCCTTGCTGATGACCTGAATGAATTCGAGGTTATGGCGTTTGCCCATCGCAAAGTCATTCGGATCATGCGCAGGCGTGACTTTAACTAAGCCTGTACCGAATTCTTTTTCGACGATGGCGTCTTGAATAAATTGGATTTCGCGCCCGACCAGCGGCAGGATTACTGTCTTGCCGATCAATTCGGCATAGCGTTCGTCTTCAGGATTGAATGCAACCGCAGTGTCTCCCAGCATTGTTTCCGGGCGTGTGGTGGCGACGACGACGAAATCGCCCTGAGGCGTTTTGAGTAGGCCGGATTTTTGCTCGCCTTCGTTGAGCGCGGCGTAGGCTTCGGCTAAGCCCTCGACCCGCTCGCTACCGCTCGCGGTACTGTCCTGCGCGTCTGCTCCGATTGGATAGGCGATGTGCCAGATATTGCCTTTGACGGGCTTCATTTCGACTTCAAGATCAGAAATCGCAGTTTGCAGTCCCGGAGACCAATTGACCATGTATTCGCCGCGATAGATCAATCCTTCGTCGTACAAGCGCACAAAGACTTCCTGGACCGCATTCGACAGTCCTTCATCCATCGTGAAGCGTTCGCGCGACCAGTCTACAGAATCGCCGAGGATACGCATTTGCCGCTGGATTGTGCCGCCGGAATGCGCCTTCCATTCCCAAACTTTTTCGATGAACTTATCGCGGCCTAAGTCGCGACGATCAACGCCTTCGGCAGCAAGCTGTCGCGTCACAACCATTTGCGTCGCGATGCCAGCATGATCGGTGCCCGGTAACCACAATACCTTATCGCCGTTCATTCTGCGCCACCGTGCCAGAACATCTTGCAGCGTATGATTTAGCGCGTGCCCCATGTGCAAAAAGCCTGTCACGTTTGGCGGTGGAATGACCATCGTGAATACGGGCGCATCCGCCTCGGTTTGTGTTTCTGGTGCAAAGAAATTGTTTTGTTCCCAAAAAGGATACCAGCGTCCTTCCGCGTCTTTAGGCTCGTATTGTTTCGGAATTTCCATAATGATTTCAGTTGATGTCCTCGGCGCTCAAAAATTAATTGCCAATCATCAGGATTCTACCCTGCTTCGTCAACAGCAAAAAGAATTTGCGACACGCGTTTGCCTTCTGTATCGTGCCAGCCGATAATGCTGACTTAGAAATCATCACAACGTTCGTTAACCTACTTTACGATGAGCCAGACGACAGAAGCGACCAGCGCTTTACTAACAAAATCCTCTTTTGATTTAAAAAAAATTGCCGACGGCGTGCGGTTGATTCTGGAAGGGATGGGCGAAGACCCGAATCGCCCCGGCTTACAGGAAACGCCTGAGCGTGTCGCCGAAATGTACGCGGAAATCTGTGGTGGCCTCTATGAAGATGCCAGTGCAGAGGTCAAAGTGCTACCGTCAGAAGCACATGAAGAAATCGTGATGGTCAAAGACATCACTTTAAATTCGCTCTGTGAGCATCATCTGATTCCGTTTACGGGCGTGGCTCACGTAGCCTATATTCCCCAAGAGGGGCGCATCGTCGGCTTATCAAAACTTGCCCGCATCGTGGACATTTTTGCGCGGCGGCCACAGGTGCAGGAACGGCTTACAACCCAGGTTGCAGATGTGCTTTACGACGGCCCGCTCAAGCCCAATGGCGTGCTGGTTGTGATCGAAGCGGTTCATTTATGCATGACAATGCGTGGCATTAAAAAGCCTGGTGCGACAACGGTGACTTCGGCACTGCGCGGCGTCTTTCGGACGGATGAAATCCTGCGCGCAGAGGCAATGGCGTTTCTCAAACGATAACAATGTACGACAGGCAGCTTGCCTGTCATTTAGGTCGTAATAATTGACAGGCAAGCTGCCTGTCGTACATGAAATTATGTTCGATAAATTCAAAGAAGAATGTGGCGTGTTTGGCATTTTTGGCAATGCAGAAGCAGCGCGGCTGGCTTATCTGGGCTTGTATTCCATGCAACATCGCGGGCAGGAGTCCGCAGGCATTGTGAGCTCAGATGGAAAGAAGTTATTTACCGAACGAGGAATGGGACACGTCAGCGATGTCTTTGATGAAGACCGTCTGGATCGCTTGCCCGGTCACATTGCCATCGCGCACAACCGCTATTCAACAGCAGGCAAGGTCAGTCTGGCCGAAGCGCAACCTTTTACAGTGAATTGCAGCTTTGGCGCGCTGTCGCTTTGTCATAATGGCAATTTGCCGGAGGCCATAGAAGCACGTGACCGATTGGAGAAGGAGGGCGCGATCTTTCAATCCACTTCTGACACAGAGGTTTTGCTGCATCAAATTGCGCGTTCGCGTGCGGCGACCTTGCCAGATGCAATTATTGATGCCTTGAAGCAACACGACGGAGCATATTCCTTGCTGTTTGCGACGCCGAACAGCTTGATTGCCGTGCGTGATCCCCGTGGCTTTCGCCCCCTGGCAATGGGGGAGCTTGAGGGGAAGACCGTATTTGCCTCAGAAACCTGTGCCTTTGATTTAATTGGTGCGACGTATCTGCGCGATGTGGAACCCGGCGAAGTCGTGATTGTGGATGAAACAGGACGGCGTTCTTTGCATCCGTTTGCGCCCAAGCCCGTTTCGCATTGTATCTTTGAGCACGTGTATTTTGCGCGTCCTGATTCACTGATTTTTGGACGCAGCATCAACAAAAGCCGCCACAAAATGGGACGCATTTTGGCGCGGGAGCATCCGGCGGATGCTGACATCGTCGTGCCCGTGCCGGATTCTGGCGTTGCGGCAGCAATTGGCTATGCGGCAGCTTCTGGCCTCAAGTTTCGTTTTGGTCTAGTGCGCAATCACTACGTTGGTCGCACGTTTATTGAACCCCAATCACAGATCCGACATTTCGGCGTTAAAATCAAACTGAATCCGGTACGCGATTTAATCGAAGGCCGTCGCGTGGTGCTGATTGACGATTCGCTGGTGCGTGGTACGACCTCCAAGAAAATTGTCAAAATGGTGCGTGATGCAGGCGCAACACAGGTTCATTTCCGCATCAGTTGCCCGCCAACGATCTCGCCTTGCTACTATGGCGTAGACACGCCCACGCGCGAAGAGTTGATCGGGGCGAATAACTCGGTGCAGGAAATATGCGATTTTATCGGCGCAGATTCGCTTGGGTATTTGAGCCTTGAGGGATTGCGCGAAGCCGTCGGCGATGAAAGTGACAGCAAATTCTGCCAGGCCTGCTACACAGGAAAATACCCGACGCAGCTGAAAAATCAACCCGTGCAAATCGCCAGTGCGCGCGCCGGACAACGAGCGCTATTTGAGAACGGAAAGATCGTTGAGTAAGTCTGAAGAGCGGGCGTCAAGAGTTCAAGCTTTAGCTTGTCTTTTCCTCAATCAAACTCAAGCTAAAGCTTGAACTCTTGACGCTCCCTTTTACGCATTCTATGCAATTATGGGGGCGACAATTCTTTGGGATATTTCTGCTTGCGTTCTTCACTTTTGGGCTGTTGTCTTGTCGCCCCAAAATAGAAGAAGGCCACGACAAGCCGTTGTCGGATGAGCCTGCGCCGGGCGGCAACCTCAGAATTTACGCGCTGGATGTTGGGCAGGGTGATGGTTTGCTGGTGATTTCGCCGCAGGGCAAAACGGTACTGATTGACGCCGGGCCAACCGAGGCGGGCGACGAAGTGGTTGCGGCATTGCGCAATCATGGTGTGAAGCAATTGGATTTAGCGGTTGCCACACATCCACATGCCGATCACATTGGCGGGATGAAAAAGGTCTTTGATTCGTTTCGGGTCAGAAAGTTTCTGGACAGTGGGCAAACTTACGGCAGTGCGACGTATGAGAAATTGTTGCGCGAAATTCAAGAGAACAAAACGCCCTACATCAAGGCCGTGCGTGGGCAATCCATTGAACTTGAACCGGGCGTGAAATTCGACGTGTATGGCCCACCTGATCCGCTCTTTAAAGAATCTGACATCGGCGCAGACCGCAGCGTCCAAAATGCAAATTCCGTGGTGCTGCGATTGAGTTATGGTTCGTTTGCTATGCTGTTCACCGGGGACGCCGAGTTTGAAACTGAAGATCGAATGATGAAGGCAGGAGCAAATTTGCAGGCGAATGTTTTGAAAATTGGGCATCACGGTTCACGCCACGCCACCAGCGGGAAATTCCTGACCGCCGTTGCCCCACAATTCGCCATCATCTCTGTGGGCGCGAATAACGATTACGGGCATCCGGCACAATTGACAATGGATCGGCTAAAGAAAGCAAACATCAAAACGCTACGCACAGATTTGAGCGGCGAAATCGAAATTTTCTCGGATGGGAAAGCCTTTGACGCTCGGCCTTCGCGCAAAGCAACACTTGCACAAACCTGGGCAGGCCGCCAACCTGTGCGCAATGAATTAACGGTGAATCCCTAATGTCGAAAAAGAGCGCGAAAGAAAACATAGATACTGTCAGGAATTCTGTTTCAGCCTTTGTTGACCGGATTGAAAATGGTCTGGCTGTGATTGTATTAAGCGAAGCCAGCGAGATTCATTTCGATTTTCCACTCCAGTTTTTGCCAACTCATCTTCGGGAAGGCGATCATCTGACACTAACATTTGAAGTTGACCCTGAAACGACGGTTGCAGTACGTGACCGAGTTGCTGCATTGCAAGCCGAACTTACAAAAGAAAACGAATCAGAAACTGAAATTAAGTTATGAACCAAGCAATCAGTTACAAAGACGCTGGCGTAGACATTGACGCTGCCAACGAAACTACCTCTCGCATCAAGCAAATTGCCCGCCGCACCTTCAACGAACGTGTGTTATCTGAGATAGGCAGCTTCGGCGGAATGTTCAGTGCCGCCTTTACCGACTCACGCGATCCTGTTTTGGTGGCCAGTTGTGATGGTGTTGGCACAAAACTCAAAATCGCGTTTGCTGCGGGCATTCACAACACAGTCGGTTACGATCTAGTTTCGCATTGCTTCAATGACATCCTGGTGCAGGGAGCCAGGCCGCTGTTTTTTCTGGATTACATCGCCACAGGCAAACTGGAACCGGAAGTGGTCGAGCAGATCATTGAAGGCATGGCGCGTGCTTGCAATGAAGGTGGGTGCGCCCTGCTCGGTGGCGAGACTGCGGAAATGCCGGGCTTTTATGCGGATGGTGAATACGACATCGCAGGCTTCATCGTCGGAATGGTGGATCGCAGCAAAGTCATCAACGGTTCGCGCATTGTGGCGGGAGATGTTGTGTTGGGCTTGCCTTCGATTGGGTTGCACACGAATGGCTACAGTTTGGCGCGCAAGATTTTGCTGGATGTTGCGGGCTACCAGATAGACACCTACGTTGAAGAACTGGGCTGCACTGTCGGCGCAGAGTTGCTCAAAAATCACAAAAGCTATTTGCCTGCCCTCACACATCTGATTGGGCGCGAAGGCGTGATTAAAGGCTTGGCACATATCACTGGCGGCGGGTTGGTTGAAAATATCCCGCGCATTTTGCCCACGAATGTAGATGTCGCGCTACGTGAGGGAAGCTGGCCCGTGTTGCCCGTTTATGACTTGATGCAAAAGATTGGTAATGTGTCCCGCGAAGAAATGCTGCGAACCTTCAACCTCGGTTTGGGAATGATTGTCATCATCAGCCCACAATACGCCGATCTGGTCAAAGACAGCATCACGCAAGCAGGCGAGGCGTTTTACGAAGTTGGCGAAGTCGTCGAAGGGGATGGCAAAGTCGTTTTCGTCTAATCTCGCTACGAGCCATGATGGCTGAAGAAAGAAAACTTCGACCTATCTTCCGGCTAGGGGCTATCGTTGTTGGTTCATTGTGGATTGTAGGAAGTTTGATCTTTGCTTTCGCTCTGGCACAAAGCCGAACTGCTTGGTACGCAATGCTTCTATCCGTAGGTGGGGTTGTATTTGGCCTATTCTTTTTGTACGTCGGAATCACTGGAATAAATTACGCTCTTGAAAAAGAAGAGGACGACCACGAGAGGTAACTTTTGCTGAGGCAATTCATCCAGCCCGAAAACCTGCCTGATTGGAAAGATTTCTTCACACAGGTGGTGACCGTGGAAAATCACGGTGTCAAAACCATCTACATCTCAGGACAGGTTGGCGTAGACAGGCAGCAAAATTTAGTTGGCACCGGAGACTTTCCTGCGCAAGCGAAACAAGGGTTTGCTAATCTGGCCATAGCCTTAGCAAGTGTAGATGCAACCCTTGCAGATGTCGTCAAACTGAATATTTACGTCGTGAATTATCAGTACGAACATGCCGCAGTCATAGGTGGATTAATTCGACAACATTTTCCGGCGGGACAGTTGCCCGCGTGTTCATTGATCGGCGTGCAGGCATTAGCACGAAAAGAATTTCTGCTTGAAGTGGAAGCCACCGCCGTCCAGACTGCGAAGTCTGAAATTTCGTAAGCTCAACATAAACTCATTATTTACTATTCAACGACATATGCCGCTCCGCAAATTCACCTCTCTTTGCCTGATTCTCCTTTTGCTTTCCAATCCCATTCTGGCCCAACAGCCTAGTGCCAAAAAATTTGAGCTAACAGTAGATAGCATTATGCGTGGGCCGGATTTAGTGGGTTATGCGCCGAGCGGCGTGTATTGGTCGCGTGATTCTCAGCGTGTGTATTTTCGTTGGAAGCGAGCAGGGGAGCCACGGTTGAAACAACCGGATTTGTACATTGTCAATCGCGATGGCAGTGGATTACGCAAGCTGACAGAAGCCGAGGCGAAACTTGCGCCGCCGGATTCGGGCGAGTTATCAAAGGATAAAAAGCTGACGGTTTATACAGATGAAGGCGACATTTTTCTTTACGATCACGCAAAGAACGAACGTCGCCAATTAACGAAAACAACCGATAGCGAAAACAACGCACATTTCACTAGCGATCAAAAACGCATTTATTTCACCCGGCAAAATAATCTCTACACGCTTTCGCTGACGGATGGCGCACTGGTGCAAATCACGGACATTCGCACTGGCCCGCCGCCGCCTGATCCCAACAAAAAAGGCACAGATAGTCAGGAATATCTGAAAAAAGAAGAGCGCCAATTACTTGATGCTGTGAAGGAGCGTGCCGAATACCGCGAAGAACAGGAAGCCAAACGCAAGCAGCGCGAAACCCGCAAACCGTTCAATTTGCCGCCTGGACAAGCTCCAGGAATTTTGTCGTTAACTCCCGATGAAAAATACGTGGTCGTTTCCGTGATTGAGCCAGGGCGCGACGCCAAGAATGCGATTGTGCCGAACTATGTGACTGAATCGGCCTACACCGAAGATATTCCAGCCCGCAATAAGGTCGGCGATGTACAGGGCAAAACCAAACTCGCACTTGTTAATGCCCAAACCGGCGAAGTGAAGTATGTGGATCATGGACTCAAAGACCCAGCAGACAAATCCGACAAACCACGGGAGCGAGATGTGCGACTCTTTGCTCTTAGGTGGTCAGAAGATGGAACGAAAGCCGTCATGATGGCCCGCTCTGCTGATAACAAAGACCGCTGGATTATGAGGCTTGATCCGGTCACGGCGAAAGCAACTGTCTTGGATCATCTGCATGATGATGCGTGGGTCGGTGGCGGTGGATTTGGGGCAGATGCAATGAGCTGGCTGCCGGATAATCAGACAATTTACTTTGTTTCAGAACGCGATGGTTATTCGCATTTGTACACGATGAATGCGAACGGCGGTGAAGCCAAACAACTCACCAAAGGCGCGTACGAAATCTCAGATGTACAGCTTTCAGAGGATAAGACGAAGTTTTACTTTACCTCAAGCGAGGGCAAGTATTCCGCGACGCAAGATTGGAAAACAATCAGCAGCCCGTTCACCAGCGATGACATCAGCAGTTTCTCGCGCCATTTGTATACGATGAATTTTGATGGCAGCAACAAGGCGCGTGTCACAAATCTCAAAGGCAGTAATCAGGCAACGGTTGCGCCGGATGAGTCAATGTTGGCTGTGATTCGTTCGTACAGTAACAAGCCCACAGAATTGTATTTGGTGGCGAATAGCGCAACTGCCGAAGCGAAGCAAATCACGACTTCGCCAAGCGATGAATTTGCCAGCTACAACTGGATTGCGCCGCCCATCGTTCAATTCAAAGCCCGCGATGGCGCATTTGTTCCGGCACGAATTTACAAGCCGAAGAATTATCAGCGCGGTGGCCCGGCTGTCGTCTTTGTTCACGGCGCAGGCTATTTGCAGAATGTGCATCAATATTGGAGCAGTTATTTTCGTGAGTATATGTTTCATCACTTGCTGATGGAGCGCGGCTTTTTAGTATTGGACATTGATTACCGTGCATCGGCGGGTTATGGCCGGGACTGGCGCACAGGAATTTATCGGCATATGGGCGGCAAGGATTTGACCGATCACGTAGACGGCGTGAAGTACCTCATCAGCGAGCACGGCGTAGATGCAAAACGAATTGGCATTTATGGCGGCAGCTACGGCGGATTCATTACGCTGATGGCGATGTTCACTGAACCGGATGTTTTTGCGGCAGGTGCGGCGTTGCGTCCCGTGACAGATTGGGCGCATTACAATCACCCCTACACATCGAACATCCTGAACAATCCACAAAGCGACCCTGAAGCTTACAAGCAAAGCTCGCCGATTTATTTCGCACAGGGGTTGAAAGGTGCCTTGTTGATCTGTCACGGCATGGTAGATGTAAATGTTCACTTTCAGGATTCTGTGCGGCTCGCGCAGCGGTTGATTGAACTTAGAAAAGAAAATTGGGAACTCGCGGCCTACCCAGTTGAGGATCACGGATTTGAGCGCGCTTCCAGTTGGGCGGATGAATACAAGCGTATCCTCAAACTGTTTACGCAACATCTGCAACCGATGCCAGTTGTTGAAGAGAAAAAGACCGCCCGGAAAAAATAGGCACCAGCTTTTCTAACAAATGCATATTCATTGCTGGCCTGTTCTGGTGAATTCCCAGTGCAACGCTTGCAAGCCACGCGCAGAATACAAATAATTACACTGACTACTGAACATTCTCTGAATTCAAAGACAGGTCTTTACCACAACGCGATATAGACGATTTGCCCAACCATAGCGCAGCGAATTGCGCTGGAAAAGGAATAACTATGACCGAAAATCCCGTTGATCTTGCAAATCCTGTAGGCGAAGCTGTGTCCGCGCTCAACCGTCTCACCGATAGTCAATTGGAAGAAGTAGGACGTTTACTTAGCGGCCCGACCCTTGCGCGGCTCAACAGCAAATCATTGGGGAGCAAAATGGGAAACGCCCTGCACAAGTTGATAAGTTTAGGTGTGTTGGTGGGGCTTCTGGTTGTGGTTGGGTTTATCTGGGCATATTTCAACTCCACAAAAAATATCGCCAGCGGCGAACGGAAAACCAGTGCGGCAGATTGGGGGTATTCGCTGGATCAGTATCGCTTTCGAGATCGCATGCGATTAAATTTGTGGAGCGATTCCAGCTTGTTCAGTAGTTCCAGCAATGCAACGCTCGACCTGAGCAATGTGAGCGTAAACAGGATTACCGAAGAGAGATGGCTGGCAGACAGTCGCGCGGTGTACCTCAATATGCTTGTCACGGTGGATGACAAAGAACTGCCCGCCAAAGTAATCTACGACTTTCAGCGTGGGGAAATGCACACAACTTCGCCCGCCGATTTATGGCGCGTCCCAACAGAGCCGAACACCAGTGTGAAAATGACGGATGAAGAATTTCAAGCAATGCTGAATCGTTATACGGGACAAACGCCAGCCGCGCCCTCCCCAATGCCCAGTGCTTCTGTTATGCCCAGTCCCGTGGCCTCGCCTTCTGTGGCGACGTCACCTTCTGTTTCTGCCACTGCGTCTCCCTCGCCGTCGCCTGAGAATCAACCACAAAAATAAAGGAGACGGTATGATGAATTAG